>NZ_JAVXRL010000045.1:17821-23410 GCF_036643715.1 Clostridium sp.
GTGTTGATTGGGAATTTAATGCTTGGGGAGGATTAGTAGATGGATTATACTTCCCTTGGGATAAAGATGATCAAATAGCACAGAAGTTATGTGAACTAGAAGGTTTAGATAGATATAGAACTAATGGATTTGTACTTGAAGGAGGTTCAATACATGTCGATGGGGAAGGTACTTGCGTTGTAACGGAAGAATGTTTATTAAGTCAAGGCCGTAATCCTGAACTATCAAAACTTGGAATTGAAGCAAATTTAAAAGAATATTTAGGGCTTGATAAAGTTATATGGATTAAAAACGGAATATTTAATGATGAAACAAATGGACATGTTGATAATATATTTTGCTTTGTAAAACCAGGAGAAGTATTGCTTGCTTGGACTGATGATAAAGAAGATCCACAATATGAAATATCAAAGTCAGCATATGAAATATTATCAAATGAAACTGATGCAAAGGGAAGGAAGTTAAAAGTACACAAGCTATATCTTCCAAAACCAATTTTAATAACTGAAGAAGAAAGCAAAGGAGTTGATACTGTAGATGGAACACTTCCACGTGAAGAAGGTGATAGATTAGCAGCATCATATGCAAACTTCTATATAGCTAATGGTGGAATTGTATATCCAACCTTTGGTGATCCTATGGATGAGAAAGCGAAAGAACTTTTACAAGAAGTCTTTACAGATAGAAAAATCGTTGGAGTTTATGCAAGAGAAATTCTTTTAGGTGGTGGAAACATACATTGTATAACACAACAGTTACCAAAACCAAATAGTAAGGAGTAGGGTGATTGTATGTCAAGGATAGTTGTAGCTCTTGGGGGTAATGCATTAGGTAATACGCCCATAGAGCAAGAAGATAAGATAAAAACAGCATCAAAATCTTTAGTTGGATTAATTGATAAAGGAAATGAAATTTTAGTAGTTCATGGCAATGGTCCTCAAGTTGGAATGATTAACCTTGCATTTGATGAAGGCAGTAAAATAAATGAAAAGATAGTTAGCGTAGAGCTTCCAGAATGTACTGCAATGTCACAAGGATATATAGGATATCATCTGCAAAAAGGGATAAAAAATGAACTTAAAAACCAAGGGATGCCTTGGCATGTATCAACAGTTGTAACAGAAATGTTAGTTGATATAAATGATAGTGCATTTGAAAATCCAACGAAGCCTATAGGAGGGTATTATTCTAAAGAAGCTGCTGATAAATTAATGAAAAATAATAAAGACATGGTCTTTAAAGATGATGCAGGAAGAGGATATAGAAGGATGGTACCATCACCAAAACCTATAGAAATAATAGAAAAGGAATCTATACTTAATATGCTTGATAATGAGTTTATCGTAATAGCATGTGGAGGTGGAGGAATACCTGTAATAAAAAATGAGAATGGAGATTTAGAAGGAATACCAGCTGTTATTGATAAAGACTTTGCGGCAGCTAAATTAGCTAGTAGTGTTGAAGCTGAATATTTATTTATTCTAACAGCTGTAGATAGAGTATCTATTAATTGGAATAAGCCAAATCAAGAAAGTTTAACTGATATGTCAGTAGAAGATGCAATTAAATATTGCAAAGAAGGACACTTTGCTCCAGGAAGTATGTTACCAAAAGTTGAGGCTGCTATACAGTTTGTAAAGGGTAATAAAAATAGAAAAGCTATAATTGCATCCTTAGAAAATGCATCACTTGCTATATCAGGAGAGAGTGGAACGATAATTCACAATTAACAATGAATAATTAGTGCATATTGTTTCAAATTTAAAAAAACAATGTGCACTAATTAATAAATTAAGATTTTTTTGACTTAATTTTATGAAATGAGGTGAAGTAATGAGTAATGGAAAAAAGAAATTTAGACTATTTGAGTCGGTTCTTGCAGCCGTATGTATAGTATTAGTAGCAGAAGCTGCAGCACCGGCTGCCGCAATAGGTAATTCTCAATATTTTTGGTGGTTATTAATTGCGATAGGATTTTTCTTACCTTATGGTCTTGTAACAGCAGAACTTGGAACGACTTATGAAAGTGAAGGTGGCATGTTTGATTGGACTAACAGGGCCTTTGGAGATAGATGGGGTTCAAGAGTAGCTTGGTTTTACTGGATTAACTATCCACTTTGGATAGGATCTCTAGCAGTACTTTTCACTGGAATATTAAATCAGTTACTTGGTAGTGAAATGCCTACAATGATTACAATTATAATACAACTAGTTTTTATATGGTTTGTTGTTTTTGTATGCAGTTCACCAGCGAGCGATAATAAGTTACTTCTTAACATATCAGCTGTATTTAAAGTTTTCATAATGGTTTCACTAGGAGCACTTGGAATATATGTAGCTGTAACTAAAGGATTTGCAAATGATTTCTCACCTAGTACATTCTTACCTTCATTCGATCCTAAAGGATTATCAGTTTTATCAGTAATTATATTTAATTTCATGGGATTTGAAGTTGTATCATCTTTCGCATCTCAAATGGAGAATCCTAGTAAGCAAATACCAAAAGCAATAATTATAGGTGGAGTTTTAATAACAGTATTTTATTTATTAGCTGCGTTTGGAATGAGCGTTGCAGTTCCAATAAATGAGTTAAGTTCAGATGGAGGACTAATAGATAGTTTTAATCTATTACTTGGTGGAAATGCTAAGTGGTTTGTTGTAATGATTGGAGTAATGTTTATGTTCACTCTTGCTGGAAATTTAATTTCATGGGCTAGTGGAGTTAACTTTACTGCAAAGTATGCAGCAGATAATAATGCATTACCAAAAGTATTTTCAACAGTAAATAAAAAGGGAATGCCAAAAGGTGCTAACATTTTAAATGGAGTAATAGCAACAATATTAGTTGTAAGTGCTCCACTTATACCAAGTGAAGATATTTTCTGGGCATTCTTTGGACTTAATGTAGTTGCATTACTACTATCATACGTAATGCTTTTCCCAGCATTCTTGAAGCTAAGAAAGATAGATGGAGATGCAAATAGACCATTTAAAGTAAGTGGTAGTCCTACTAAAATAAAAATTATTGCAATTGTACCTATGGTTTTATTAGTAGCATCAGTAATATTAAGTGTAGTTCCTCTTGAAAATACACCTGAGGAGATGAGCTTAAAGATACCGGTATTAGTAGGAACGATAATAACTATTATAATTGGTGAGATATTTGCAAGGAGATGCACTAAAAAATAATTACTTTATTAAGAAACAAAAAAAGCTAAATCCCCGTATTATATAATAGAATATTATTTACTTAAGGGGATGAATTTAATGGGTTTTTTAGATAGTATGAAAGAAATAGCAGATGTAGCAACAAAGAATGTATCATCTTTATCAAAAAGTACATCTTTAAAAGTAGAAACAAAAATGAGAATACGAGACCTTAAAAATGAAGTTTACGATATTAATGTTGAGATAAGAAGAGAATATGAAAAAATTGGTGAGATGCTTGTATTAGAGATTAAAGAAAATGTACTAATGGATGATAGTGAAATTCAAAGCATAATATCTGATATTGACAGTAAAATATTGAAAATAAAAGAAATAAATAAGAATATAGAAGAAATAGAAAAAAATCTAAATGATAGATTAGACGATATAGAAAGAAAGAAGTACGAATAGAGAAAATAGCTGTTTCAATATTGAAACAGCTATTTTTCTATTTACATTTTGAAATGAAATAATCAAATAGATTTTTCATTAGAGTATTTCTAGAGGCCATCATCTCTGGGTGCCATTGGATTCCGAGTTTAAATGATCCAGAAATACTTTCTATAGATTCAATTACTCCATCTCTTGATAACGCTGATACTTTAAAACCGCTACCTAACTTATCGATACATTGATGATGATAAGAATTCACAAGTATACTTTCACCAATAATATTTCGTAAGTTAGAATGTGATTCTATAAAAACGGTATGAGTACCTTCATATTCAGGAGCATCTTGATTATGCTTAATAAAACTACTATTCATTAAAGATAAATCTTGATATAAGCTTCCACCGTGGCAAATATTTAATATTTGATTACCACGACAAATTCCGAGTATAGGCTTATTTAATCTTTCAACTTCTTGTACTAAAGAAATATCAAAGATATCTCTTTCAGGTAGTATCATTCCAAGCTGTAGACTTGGTTCTTCATTATAAGAAAGAGGGTTAATATCATGACCACCTGATAATATTAGTCCATCTATTATAGTTGCATACTCTTTGATGATTTCTAAATTATTATTTATTGGTAAAACAAAAGGTATTCCGCCAGACGCTAGTACTGCATTAACATAATTTTCACTTAAGGAAACTAGTCTACGTCCAAGCATTTTGCTATTATTATCAATAGTCAATGAAGCGGATATGCCTATGATTGGCCTTCTATCCATTTAACGATTCCTCCTTTTGTTTTAAAATATTTATATTAGTTTAGAGAATAATATAAGTGAAACATTAATGTTATTTACAGAAACTTAAATTGAAATACACTTAAATAAACAATATAATATATTTATGATATTATATGTAAGCATAGGTTATGGAGTTAACCTTTAACCGCTTTTAAAGCTAATGACTCCTACAGAAAAATTGGGAAAGTATATCTTCCTATAAGTCTGTAGGAAGGTTAGCTTTTTTTATAAATATGAGGTGAAAAAATGCAAAAAGTACAATTGGTAGCTATAGTTGGCTGCGGAGGATTTATAGGCGCAGCATTAAGATATTTAATATCAGTAAATGCAGCTAAAATTTTTGGGGCAGACTTTCCCTATGGAACACTAATAGCAAATGTTTTAGGTGCAATTATTATAGGTTTCGTAATGAGAATAAGTTTAGATACAGCTATTGTATCTCCAAATACAAAGTTGTTTTTAACAACTGGTATGATGGGAGGACTTACAACATTTTCAACATTCTCATATGAAACAGTAACTATGCTAAATTCAGGAGAATATATTTTAGGAGCTTTCAACTTAGGATTAAATGTAGTATTGAGTTTTGTTGGTGTCATTATAGGAATGGCGCTTGCAAGGGTAATGGTATAAAAAATTAACTTATAGGAGGAATTTTATATGGAAGAAAGAAGTAAAGGCAAACTAGTTAAAATATTTATTGAGGGTAATGATAAATATGATGGTAAGCCATTATACACAGCAATAATAGATAAATTAAAATCAAGCGAAATATCAGGTGCGACTATTATAAGAGGGATTGAAGGATTCGGAGAAGATAAGGAAATACATGCAGATTTCATCGAAGTATTATCAAGAAAACTTCCAATAGTAATTGATATAGTTACAACTGAGAAGAGAGCGGATGAAATAATAAAAATAGTAGCGCCTATGATAAAGACAGGCAAAATTGCTATTATGGATAATGTTGATGTAATAACATTTAAAAAGTAGTTAAAAAATGGACTATGTATAGATTTGTGTAAAAATAAATTTATATACAGTCCATTTTTTATATGTATAAAAGATAATTTTCTATTCAGTCCAAATACTAATTGTGGCTAGGCCTAGAGCTAAATTCTTTTTAAATAATCCAGTAGTAGAAATATCCATATAAAACTTACCAACCTCTGGACTAAGAGTTTCCT
>NZ_JAVXRL010000046.1:0-23032 GCF_036643715.1 Clostridium sp.
ATATAGATTAAAATAGATGGAAGATATAAATAAATTTATGAATTAAAAAATATAATAATTATGTTAATCCTCTCATATATATATTTAAGTAGAGGGAGGGGATTTTAGGTGAAAGGGAAAAATATAATAAGAAGTAAAAATGGCACTATGGATGTTGGAATAGTTATCTTGCTTGTTTGTATAGTTATATTTTTTGCAAGATGCATATATATACTATCAAATAACGATGAGAGAGGCGGTCTTGCATACGTTCAATTACTCAATTTCACAATGCCTATTGTAGAAACTCAAGTTTATAATGAAGATGAGTACTACGAAAATAATTTTTCTATTAAAAATATTTGCTTAGAAGCTGTCGGACTTAAAGATATTAGTCCTCTAAAACTAATTAAAAGTGAGCTTCCTATATTTAAAGACTCAATAAATGAATATGAAGATGGTGGTTTTGTAGAGTATAAACCTTTTGAATTAACGGATGGTTCTGTATCAAAATATACAGATAGCGAGAAAAAAAATTTATATAATCCAGAACTTAAGAAAGAATTAAATAGTGGCAAACCAGAAGTGTTGATTTATCACACACATACATCAGAAGGATATGCAGAGAGTTCAAACTTTACTGATGATGCAAATTTAAATGTTGTTGGAGTTGGAAACATAATAGAAAAAGAGTTGGAAGAAAAATATGGAATATCAGTAATTCATGATAAGACAAAACATGACCTTTCATATAATGGTTCATATAATAGATCAAGAGAAACTGTTAAAAGATATCAAAGTAAATATGGAGATAGTTTTAAATTAGTAATAGACCTTCATAGAGATGGTCTTGATAGAAAGAAAGCAACTCCGGCAAATAAAAATGCATTTACTGCTAAAGTAAACGGTGAAAATTTAGCTAAAATTAGTTATGTTAATGCAAAAAATAGTTCTAAGTTTGCTGCAAATAGCAAAGTAGAAAAAGAATTAGCTAAAATAACAAATGAACTTTATCCAGGATTTGCAAGACCTACTACAACTTATAATAGTGGAATAAATGCATTTAACCAAGATATATTTAGTAATTCTGTACTTATAGAAGTAGGAGCTAATATAAATAAGTCAGAGGAATCAATGAATTCAGCAAAATATATAGCTAGAATAATTGCTGAATATATTAATGGAAAATAGATGAATAAATATATTGAGAAATGGTCATCATTAAATAATAGAAATATTTAATGAGGTGTATTTATGAGAAGAAAAAAAAGAATGAGATTAATAATATTGTTTTTAGTAGTAAGTTCTTTTTTAACTATTATAGGACTTATTAATATAAATATTATAAATACAAAAGCTCTTTCACCTATTGGTAATACTTATGATAACTTTAAGCTTGTAAGTTCAGAGTTCGGTGAGGATTTCAATGGATTTATACAAGATAATTCAAATGTTAAGATATATGAAGATGAAGGCGAATATATAGTATCAGTAAATGATAAAAAGATAAAAGTTAAAGAAGAATCCAATCTTTTAAATGGAATAAAAAATATATTCAGAAATACTTTCGAAGCATTTTCAAAGTTATTTTCTACTATAGAAGAATTTATAACGAAAATTATATAGCAAAAGAAACAATAAAGTGCAGTTATAGCCCCATAAATTGTTGACACCTACCGTAGGAAGTGTGTTATAATTTAGCTTGACTTTAATATATGGGGGTGAAATAACTGCCTTTATTTACGAAAGGGTAGTTTTATATATGAAAAATAATAGACAAGATTTTATTAGAAATTTTTCAATAGTAGCGCATATAGATCATGGTAAATCCACGTTAGCAGATAGATTGTTAGAAATTACAGGTACTTTAACTAAGAGAGAAATGGAAGAACAAGTACTTGATAATATGGAACTTGAGAGAGAAAGAGGAATAACAATCAAATCTCAAGCGGCAAGACTTGTATACAGAAGAGAAAATGGAGATGAATATATTTTAAACTTAATAGATACTCCAGGACATGTGGATTTCACATATGAAGTATCAAGAAGTTTAGCAGCTTGTGAAGGTGCTGTATTAGTTGTTGATGCAACACAAGGTATTCAAGCACAAACACTTGCAAACTGTTATTTAGCACTTGATAATAACTTAGAAATTAGTCCAGTTATAAATAAAATAGACCTTCCATCTGCAAGACCAGATGAAATTAAGCAAGAAATAGAAGATGTAATAGGTATACCAGCTGATGAAGCTCCTATGATATCAGCTAAAACTGGTTTAAATGTAGAAGATGTTTTAGAAGCTGTTGTACGTGATATTCCAGCACCAAGTGGAGATGAAAACGCGCCTCTTAAAGCGTTAGTATTCGATTCATGCTATGACACTTATAAAGGTGTTGTAAGTTATATAAGAGTTATAGACGGCGTTGTAAAGCCAGGAACAAAGATTAAATTCATGGCAACAAACAAAGTGTATGATGTTACAGAAGTTGGAGTATTTACTCCAAAACTTTTACCAATTAACGAATTAAGAGCTGGAGATGTTGGATATGTAGCTGCATCAATTAAGAAAGTTAAAGATGCAAGGGTCGGAGATACAATAACAGAAGCTTCAAGAGAAACAGAAGAAGCACTTCCAGGATACAAACCTGCTATTCCAATGGTATATTCAGGTATATATCCAGTTGACGGAGCTAAATATGAAGAATTAAAAGAAGCATTAGAAAAACTTCAAATTAATGATGCTGCATTAAACTTTGAACCAGAAAGTTCTATAGCGTTAGGATTTGGTTTTAGATGTGGATTCTTAGGATTATTACATATGGAAATAATTCAAGAAAGAATAGAGAGAGAATTCAATTTAGATATTATAACAACAGCGCCATCTGTTATTTATAAGATAAAGAAAACAGACGGAGAGCAATTTGATATAACAAACCCAACAAATCTTCCTGAGATGAGTGAAGTAGATTATATGGAAGAGCCAGTTGTTAAGGCTTCAATAATTACTCCAACTGAATATGTAGGAGCAGTTATGGAATTATGCCAAGATAGAAGAGGAACATATATTGATATGCAATATATGGAGGAAACTAGAGCAGTTATAAACTACGATATTCCTCTAAATGAAATAGTATATGACTTTTTTGATACTTTAAAATCAAAAACTAGAGGTTATGCTTCATTAGATTATGAATTTAAAGGATATGAAAAGGCAGACCTTTGTAAACTTGATATATTACTAAATGGTGATGTTGTTGATGCACTTTCAATGATAGTTCCAAGAGAGAGAGCTTATCATAAAGGAAGAGGAATTGCAGAGAAGCTTAAGGAAATAATTCCAAGACAATTATTCGAAGTTCCAATACAAGCCGCAGTAGGTGCTAAAATAATAGCTAGAGAGACAGTTAAAGCTATGAGAAAAGACGTACTTGCTAAATGTTATGGTGGAGATATATCAAGAAAAAGAAAACTTCTAGAAAAGCAAAAAGAAGGTAAGAAGAGAATGAGACAAGTGGGATCTGTTGAAGTACCACAAGAAGCATTCATGTCAATATTAAAAGTAGATTAATACAATGAATTTATAGTAAACCCCAAAATAATTTTGGGGTTTATTTTTTAAGATTTCCTTAACATAAGTGAAAAATATGTGTACTTAGGTTATAATGAATTTACAAAAGGAGTGATTGAGATGTTTTTAAAAGAATTTAATAGAGATGAAGCAGTGTCATTTATAAATTTAGTTAATCAATTTGCAAATGTAGACCATGTAATTGCAAGAGAAGAGAAGAAGCTTATAGATGATTATAGAAGAGAACTTGAACTAGAAGAAGATAGTATTAGTGAATTACCATATAGTAATATAATTACTACATTAAAAAGAAGTAGAGAGAGAACTAAAAGAATCGTTTATTTCGAATTAGTTGGTCTTGCGCTAGTTGATGGAAACTATGGTGATGTTGAAGTAGACTTTTTAGATAAAGTTGCGGTAGATCTTGATATAAATAGATCTCAAAAAATAGCATTTGCTAACTTCTTTTATAATTTTAAAGAAATACATGATTTTTCAGCAATTGAAACAGAATCAAAAAATTTAAAGCACTTAGAAGAGCAAGCAGAAGCGTTATTATAATATATTTTTAGGAGATAGAACCTTAATGAGTTTCATTAAGGTTCTATCTCTTTATTTTTGATATAATAAATTTAAATATATTAAATTAAGGAGAAGCAAAGATGAAAGAGATAGCATTATATATACATATACCTTTTTGCAAACAGAAATGTTTTTATTGTGATTTTAAATCATATGCAGGTATAGAAAGCTTAGAAGATGATTATGTAGACGCTCTTATTTTAGAAATAAGAAATAAGTGTAAAAATTATATAGTAAAGACATTATTTATTGGGGGAGGAACTCCATCATATTTAAGTGAAGATAATCTTTTGAAATTGCTAAAAGAGTTAAATAAATTAACTTACAAAGAAAATGCAGAGAGAACGATTGAATGTAACCCTGGAACTTTAACTGATGAAAAAATTAAAATAATTAAAAACAATGGGATGAATAGAATAAGTATGGGACTTCAAACAACAAAAAATAATTTATTAAAAGATATAGGAAGAATACATACTATTGAAGAATTTAAGGAAAATTATAAAAGAGCAAGAGCATTTGGGATAGAGAATATAAATATTGATATTATGTTTGGACTGCCAAATCAAAGTATTAAAGATTATGAAGAGACAGTAAAAGAAATGGTAGAACTAAATCCAGAGCACATTTCTGCATATAGTCTAATAATAGAAGAAGGAACTTGTTTTTATAAGTTATATGAAGATGGAAAACTTAATACTCCTTCAGAAGAAGATGAGAGAAAAATGTATGAACTTACTAAAGAAATTTTAGAAAAAAATAATTATAAACAATATGAAATTTCTAACTATGCAAAAGAAGGAAAAGAATGTGAGCATAACAAAGTATATTGGAAATTAGATGAATACTTAGGTGTTGGAGTATCTGCAAGTTCTTATATAGATGAAAAAAGAATTAAAAATATTGATAATATTAAAAAATATATTAATAAAATAAGAACTAATGAAGATGTTTCTGAAAGTATTATAAACAATACTTTAAAAGAAGATATGGAAGAATTCATGTTTTTAGGACTTAGATTAATAGATGGAATATCGTTAGCTGAATTTAAACAAAAGTTTTCTAAAGACATGATGGAAGTATATGGGACTGTGATAGATAAAAACAAAAAACTAAACTTAATAGAAGAAAAAGACGGAAGAATTCTGTTAACTGATAAAGGTATAGAAGTATCTAATTGGGTAATGAGTGAATTTATTATATAACTATGAAAAGTGAAGAAAATAAGAGAAAAATTAAAATAAATCAGGTTAATTAACATTAATTTAGAAATATAGGGTAATATTCTCGTTGACAAAAATATTCAACGAGAATATTATTTAAATATAGTCATTAGCACTCGTTAGTAGTGAGTGCTAACAAATAGAGGTGATTGTATGGTTATTGATGATAGAAAAATTAAAATATTAGAAGCTATTATCAATGATTACATTAAGACTGGAGAACCAGTCGGTTCTAGGACAATTGCAAAGAATCATGACTTAGGAGTAGGTTCTGCAACAATCAGAAATGAAATGTCAGACCTTGAGGATATGGGATATTTAGAACAACCCCATACTTCAGCTGGTAGAATACCATCAAGTAAAGGATATAGATTATATGTAGATAGCATGATGGATAAGCCACTTTTAAGTAAGGAAGAAGACTTAAAGATAAGAGAGTATGTTTTAAATTCAGCAATGCTAGAAGTTAATAAGATTGTTAAAAATGCAAGTACATTACTTTCAGAGTTAACACATTTAACGTGTATTGTTAAAACGCCTTCTATGAGTATGAGTTCTATAAAGTCAATTCAAATAGTAAGGATGGATGATCAAAATCTTTTAGCTGTTATAGTTACTGATGGGGGTCTTATTAAAAATCAATTAATAAGAGTAAATGGATCGCCCTCGGTGGAAGTTTTAAGTGGCATAAGTAAAATATTAAATCAAAGACTTGTACATCTTTCAATAGAAGATATTAATTTAGAAGTTATAAACAATTTGAAAGTAGATTTACATGGTTATGATGAAGTATTTAATGCAATGCTACCGGCACTATATCAATGTTTAAAAGAAGATGATACTTCTAGAGTGTTTATGGAGGGTACTACAAATATATTTAATTATCCAGAGTACAATGACATTGATAAAGCAAAAGAGATTTTGTCACTTCTTCATAATAAGGATTGTGTTGTTGAACTTATAGAACCTGGTAGTGATTTAACTATTAAAATTGGTGATGAAAATTATATTCCTGAAGCAAAGGATTGTAGTGTTATATCAGCAGAGTACTCACTAGGCGACAGAGCTAAAGGAACTATTGGTTTAATTGGACCTAGAAGAATTAATTATTCAAAGGTAATTGCAATAATGGCGCAAGTAATGAAAGAATTAAACAACACTTTAAGAGGGCCATCAAAAAAATAAAAGATATGAGGTGCTAAGAAAGAGATGATTAAGGATAAAGAAAATTTAGTTAATGATGAAAATGAAGTAGTTAATGAAGAAATTAATATAGAAGAAAATGATGCAGAAAACATAGAAGATTCAAATGAAGAAGCTCAAGTTTCAGACGAAAAGAAAAAAGAAGAGGATGAGTTAAATATGTTTAAGAAATATAAAGAAGAAAACAAAAAATTAACTAACGAACTTGAGACTTTAAAAGAAAGACTTTTAAGAGTTTCTGCTGAGTATGAAAACTACAGAAAAAGAACAACTAAAGAAAAAGAAGGAATATACGCAGATGCATGTGTAGACGTCCTTAAAGAAATTGTACCTAATATAGATAACTTAGAAAGAGCTGTAGAAGCAGATGGAAACATTGATGATATGAAAAAGGGTGTTGAAATGACTCTTAAAGGATTCAATACAGCTTTAGAAAAATTAGGTGTTGAAGAAATTGAAACAAAAGAAGGTTTTGATCCAAATTTCCATCAAGCAGTAATGCATATAGAAGATGAAAACTTTGATGAGAACTCAGTAACTGAGGTATTCATGAAAGGTTACAAAAAGGGAGATAAGGTAATAAGACATTCAGTTGTTAAAGTTGCAAATTAAATAATTTTAATAAATAGAATAAAATAAAATGAGTATAACAAACAATAGTTTGTGTCAAGGAGGAATAGATTATGTCAAAAATTATAGGTATTGATTTAGGAACAACAAATTCATGTGTAGCAGTTATGGAAGGTGGAGAACCAGTTGTTATAACAAACTCAGAAGGTGCTAGAACAACTCCTTCAGTTGTCTCATTCCAAGCAAATGGTGAAAGATTAGTAGGTCAGGTTGCTAAAAGACAAGCAATTACAAACCCAGATAAAACAATAATCTCAATTAAGAGACATATGGGTACTGATTTTAAAGTAGATGTTGACGGAAAACAATATACACCACAAGAAATATCAGCAATGGTACTTCAAAAATTAAAAGCAGACGCAGAAAGCTATTTAGGAGAAAAAGTAACTCAAGCAGTTATAACTGTTCCAGCTTACTTTAATGATGCTGAAAGACAAGCAACTAAAGATGCTGGTAGAATTGCTGGACTTGAAGTTTTAAGAATAATAAATGAACCAACAGCTGCAGCACTTGCATACGGATTAGAAAAAGCAGATCACGAAGAAAAAGTATTAGTATATGACCTAGGTGGTGGTACTTTCGATGTATCTATACTAGAACTTGGTGATGGAGTATTTGAAGTATTATCAACAAACGGAGATACAAAACTTGGTGGAGATGACTTCGATGAAAAAATCATGGATTACATCGCAGATACATTCAAAGCTGAAAATGGAATAGATTTAAGACAAGATAAGATGGCTCTTCAAAGATTAAAAGAAGCTGCTGAAAAAGCTAAAATTGAGTTATCATCATCAACTCAAACAAACATTAACTTACCATTCATCACAGCTGATGCAACTGGTCCAAAACATATCGACATGAACTTAACAAGAGCTAAATTCAATGAATTAACTCATGACTTAGTTCAAAGATCAATTGAACCAATGAAGAAAGCTATACAAGATGCTGGAATTTCAGTAAATGATATAGATAAGATATTATTAGTTGGTGGATCAACAAGAATACCAGCTGTACAAGAAGCAGTTAAGAACTTCACAGGCAAAGAACCTTCAAAGGGAATAAACCCAGATGAATGTGTTGCTATAGGTGCTGCAATTCAAGCAGGTGTTTTAACAGGAGAAGTTAAGGACGTATTATTACTAGATGTTACTCCATTAACACTTGGAATCGAAACTTTAGGAGGAGTTGCAACTCCACTTATAGAAAGAAATACAACAATCCCAGCTAAGAAGAGTCAAACATTCTCAACAGCTGCAGATGGTCAAACATCAGTTGAAATTCACGTAGTTCAAGGTGAAAGACAAATGGCTGCAGATGATAAGACTTTAGGTAGATTCTCATTATCAGGAATAGCACCAGCTCCAAGAGGAATTCCTCAAATCGAAGTAACATTTGATATCGATGCTAATGGTATTGTTAAAGTATCAGCAATGGATAAAGGAACTGGAAAAGAAGCAAACATTACAATTACAGCTTCAACTAACTTAAGTGATGACGAAGTAGAAAATGCTGTTAAAGAAGCTGAAAAGTTCGC
The DNA here is from genome assembly GCF_036643715.1 of Clostridium sp. Taxonomy (GTDB): domain Bacteria; phylum Bacillota; class Clostridia; order Clostridiales; family Clostridiaceae; genus Clostridium. The sequence continues at coordinate 8,723 of NZ_JAVXRL010000046.1, forward strand.
TGAAGAAGATAAGAAGAGAAAAGAATCAATAGAAGTTAAGAACAATGCAGATCAAGTTGTATACCAAACTGAAAAGACTTTAGAAGAACTTGGAGATAAGGTATCAGCAGATGATAAAGCAAAAGTAACTGCTAAATTAGAAGAAGTTAAGAAGATAAAAGATTCAGATGATATAGAAGGAATTAAGAAAGCAATTGAAGAATTAACTCAAGAATTCTATGCAGTATCATCAAAAATCTACCAAGATGCAGGAGCACAACCTGGAGCAGAAGGATTTGATCCAAGCAACATGGGTGGAGCACAAGGAAACGCTGAAGCACCACATGATGACAATGTTGTAGATGCAGATTTCAAAGTAGAAGATGATAAATAATAAATAAGACTATAAAAATAACGTAGTTTCTTATATAATAAGTAGAGGGAAGGCAGAGGTAAGAGTCGTCTTCCCTCTTATAAAGTCTAAAAATTGGTGGTGAAAAATAGATGGCAAGCAAAGACTATTATGAAATCCTTGGATTGGAAAAGGGCGCAAGTGATGCTGAAATTAAGAAAGCCTTTAGAAAGCTAGCTATAAAGTACCATCCTGATAAGAATCAAGGAAATGATGAAGCAGAAAAGAAATTTAAAGAAATAAATGAAGCTTATCAAGTACTTTCAGATCCAGATAAAAAAGCTAAGTACGATCAATATGGAACAGCAGATTTTGATGGAAGCGGATTTGGAGCAGGAGCAGGTGGATTTGGTGGTTTCGATTTCTCAGAAATGGGAGGATTCGGAGACATATTTGATACATTCTTTGGCGGCGGAGGCGGTTCAAGTTCAGCAAGAAGAAATGGACCAAAACGAGGAGCTGACATAGAGTATACAATAAGATTAACTTTTGAAGAGGCTATTAAAGGAGTAGAAAAGGAAATATCTATTACAAGAAATGAAAATTGTGAAACTTGTAATGGATCAGGTGCTAAGCCTGGAACAACTCCTAAGACTTGTCCAGTATGTCATGGATCAGGTCAAGTTAGAGTACAAAGACAAACTCCACTTGGAAGTTTTGTAAGTACAACTACATGTGATAAGTGTCATGGAACTGGAAAGATTATTGAAGAGCCATGTCAAACATGTAAAGGAAAAGGTCAAGTTAGAAAGACAAGAAAGATAAAGGTTAATATACCAGCTGGTGTTGATACTGGAAATGTAATGCCACTTAGAGGCCAAGGTGAACATGGCGCTAATGGTGGACCAGCAGGAGATCTTTATATTAAAATTATGGTTGCACCTTCTAAGGTATTTACAAGAAAGGGTATTGATATATATGTAGATGCACATATATCAATGGCAAAAGCTGCACTTGGAACAGAAATCACAGTTGAAACTGTTGATGGAAATGTCAAGTACACAGTACCAGAAGGAACACAATCAGGAACATTATTTAGATTAAAAGGAAAAGGTGTTCCAAAAGTTAATGGAAATGGAAGAGGAGACCAGTACGTTAAAGTAATAGTTGATATTCCAAAGAAATTAAGTGATAAACAAAAAGAAGCTTTAATGATGTTTATGGAAGCTTCAGGTGAAAAAGTTGAAGACACTAAAGAAGGACATCATAAAAAAGGATTTAAAGATTTATTTAAATAAAAAGAACTGCTAGGTAATTCTAGCAGTTCTTTTCTATTTTAAAATATAGTGTCTTGACGTTCCTTATCAAAAACGTGCAGTTTTTCTATATTAAAGGAGAAGCGTAAGTTATCACCATGAGTTAAATCTAAAGTTCCAGAAGACTTAATTACAATATTTTTTTCTTCTTTAGATAGGTGAATATAAGTTTCTGAACCAAGATTTTCTAGTAAATCAATTTCAGCAGTGAAGGTTCCAATATTATCTGATTTAGTATTACTATTTAATACAGATATGTTTTCTGGTCTTATACCAATAACAACATCTTTACTTGAGGATTTACTTTTTAATAAATTATACTTTTCATCAGAAAGAGGAATTTCACTTTCGAAAATTTTAATGCTCTTATTTGTATCATTAATAGTACCGTCTAAAAAATTCATTTGAGGACTACCTATAAAACCAGCTACAAACATATTAACAGGATTTTCATAAATCTCTTTTGGAGATGCAATTTGTTGAACAAGGCCATCTTTCATTACTACTATTCTAGAACCTAGAGTCATAGCTTCAGTTTGATCATGTGTTACATAAATAAATGTTGTCTGTAAATCTTTGTAAAGCTTTGATATTTCAATTCTCATTTGAACTCTTAGCTTTGCATCAAGGTTTGAAAGAGGCTCGTCCATGAGAAATACTTTAGGATGTCTAACTATAGCTCTTCCCATAGCAACCCTTTGTCTTTGACCTCCTGATAGAGCTTTTGGTTTTCTATCAAGTAGATGTTCTATGTCAAGTATTTTAGCTGCAGCTCTAACTTTTTGATCCATAATATCTTTTGGTGTTTTCTTAAGTTTAAGACCAAAAGACATATTTTCATAAACTGTCATGTGAGGATAAAGTGCATAGTTTTGAAAAACCATTGCAATGTCCCTATCTTTTGGTGCTACATCGTTTACTTTAGAATCGCCTATATACATCTCCCCACTAGAAATTTCCTCAAGGCCAGCTATCATTCTAAGGGTTGTAGACTTTCCGCAACCAGATGGACCAACAAAAACAATAAATTCTTTATCTTCAATAGTTAAACTGAAATTTTTAACAGCTTCAAAACCATTCTCATAAGTTTTGTTTATATTTTTTAATACTAATCCAGCCATAATTTAAATCTCCTTTAGATAGTTATTAGTGCCAAATTTTTACACACTTTAATATACTCTAATTATAAATATAGAACAAAATAAAGACTATGTATTATTTTTACTACTATTAATAAATAATTTACGTATTTAAGTTACCTCTAATAATAAATAATTAAAATGGTATATTTTCTAGTGATTGTACTATTATTTTTGGAACATTACTAAAGTATATTGACTGAAATTATATATATGATAGAATTTAACAAATAATATATGGTAATAAGGGAGGAGAATGTATGTATTATTTAGGTATAGATGGTGGAGGGACTAAAACAAGATATGTATTAGTAAATGAGGAATTATCAAGTGCTTGTGATATAGAGAGAGGAACTATTCATATACATCAAGTTGGAAAAGAAAATATGGAAAAAGAGCTTAATGAATCACTTAATATAATTTTAAAAAAATCAAATATCAGTAAAAATGAAATAAATTATATTTTTATAGGTGCACCGGGTTATGGTGAAAGCAAAAATGACAAAGATGATATTGATGAAGTTATGAATAGTGTATTTGGATTTACATCATTTAAAGTAGCAAATGATGCTGTTGCAGGGTGGGCTGCAGGGACAGGGTGTAAAAATGGTATAAATATTGTTGCAGGAACAGGTAGCATTGCTTATGGCAGGAATGAAAATGGAGAAGATGGACGAGTTGGTGGCTGGGGACCTGGGATAGGTGATGATGGAAGTGCTTATAGTATAGGTCTTAAAGTTATAAATGAGTATACAAAGCAGAAAGATGGTAGACATGAAAAAACTATTCTTGTTGATATTTTAGAGACGGAAATGAATATAGAAGATTATTTTGAAATAGTTGATATTGTATTTAATAGATTAAAATTCTCTAGAACTGAATTAGCTAAGTTTTCAAAAATAGCATTTATTGCAGCTAGTAAAGGCTGTATTGCTTCAAGAGAAATATTTAGAGAAAGTGCATATGAAATATTTCTTCATATAAAAGCATTAAAGACATTATTAAATTTTAAAGATGAGTTTATATTATCTTATACAGGTGGAGTATTTAAGTCAGGTGATTTTATATTAGAGCCACTAAAAGAAATGCTTAACACTTATGGGATCAATTGCATTATAAAAGAACCAGAGATAGAGCCATGGAATGGGGCAGCCCTAATGGCATATACTTTGTATGGTAATGTAGCACCGGTAGATTATAAAGAAAGATTTAAGTAAAAATAATATATAAATATAAAAAAAGTATCTATTTATAAAAGTTGGGGATTAAATTAGAATTTTATATAAGGGAATTGTAAAGTTAAAGGAGAGGTATATATGAGTAAAGGGAGAGTAACTATTCCAACTGACAAAAATATGAATGCATATTTAAAAGATATAATTGATAAGTGGGGCGCTGATGCAATAAGAGATTGTGATGGAACAAAACTTAGTGAAGAGGTAACAGGGTTAGGTGTGAAAAATTATAGTACATACTTAACTACTAGAAATGATCAACAATTTATAAAGGAAAATATGGATGAGGTACAACAATTATATTTAATGTCAGAGCCTATTATTGCAAAAGGTGAAAGCGTTGTCATAGAATTACTTAAAGGATATTTTAAGGATCAATTTGATATTGATAAAGTTCATGATGAGAAACTTTGGTGGGAAGTTATAGATAGGACAACTGGTGAGACAGTTTCAAATGATAATTGGAGATTCAATAAAGCGGCAGGAACTGTAACTATTAATAATGCGTTAGCGTGGCATAAGTATACAGTCAATTTCCTAGTTTATATGATATGGGATCCAACACAAATGTATAATCATATAACAAATGACTGGGGGGATAAGCCACATGAAATTCCTTATGATTGCAGACAACCTAAAAGCCAAGAACATATGCTTGAACTTTTAGAAAAGTGGCTTAAAGAAAATGATGATATAAATGTTGTTAGATTCACAACTTTCTTCCATCATTTTACATTAACTTTTAATGAGGATGGAAAAGAGAAGTTTGTTGATTGGTTTGGATATAGCTCATCTGTAAGTCCAAAGGCTATGGAAGATTTTCATAAAGAAAAAGGTTATAAATTAAGACCGGAAGATATTGTTGATGAAGGTTATTATAATTCACCTTTTAGAGTTCCGAAAAAAGAATTTATAGATTATATAGATTTTCAATCAAAATGGGTAGCATCATTAGCTAAGAAGATGGTTGATATGTGCCATGAATATGGAAAAGAGGCTATGATGTTCCTTGGAGATAATTGGATTGGAACAGAACCTTATGGGAAATATTTTGAAGAGATAGGTTTAGATTCTGTAGTTGGGTCTGTTGGCAATGGGGCAACTATGAGAATGATAAGTGATATAAAAGGAATTAAGTACACAGAAGGAAGATTTCTTCCATATTTCTTCCCAGATGTATTTAATGAAACTGGAGATCCTGTAAAAGAGGGACAAGAAAATTGGTTACAAGCAAGAAGAGCTATTTTAAGAAGTCCATTAGATAGGATTGGATATGGAGGATACTTAGGGTTAACTAGGGAATTCCCAGAGTTTGTAGATGAAGTTACAAAGATTTGTAATGAGTTTAGAAGTATTCATGATACTATAAATGGTGCAAAATCATATACATCTTTAAAGGTTGCAGTTTTAAACTCATGGGGAAAACTTAGGACATGGCAAACCAATCAGGTTGCACATGCGCTATGGTATAGAGAAATATATTCATATGTTGGAGTTATTGAATGTTTAAGCGGAATGCCAGTTGATGTATCATTTATTAATTTCGATGATGTGAAAAATGGTTTGTTAGATGAATTTAAAGTTGTTATAAATGCTGGAACTGCATACAGCGCATGGAGTGGTGGAAAAAATTGGGATGATGAAGATGTCGTAACGAAAATAAGAGAATGGGTAAATAATGGTGGAGGATTCATTGGTGTTGGAGAACCAACTGCATATGAAAAAGAAGGTAGTTATTTTAAACTTGATGATATACTTGGAGTAGATAAAGAAATTGGATATTCTTTAAGTACTAGAAAGTATAATGAAGTTAATAAAGACCATTTTTTACTTGAAGATATAAATGAAGAACTAGATTTTGGTGAGAAGATGCCAGGAATTTATGCTAAAGGTGATGAATATCAAATATTATCTAGAGAAAGAGAATATTCACAGCTTGTAGTAAATAAATTTGGAAATGGTAGAAGTGTGTATTTTTCAGGACTACCATATTCACCTCAAAATTGTAGATTACTTTTAAGAGCTATATATTTTGCTGCAAACAAAGAAGATGAAATGAAAAAGTATTATGTTACAAATGTTAATACTGAGTGTACTGCATTTGAGGAAGTTAATAAAATTGCAGTTATAAATAATACAAGAGAGGAGCAATTTACAGATCTTTTTGTAAATGGAGAACTAAATGGTAAACTACAATTAAGTCCAATGGAAATGAGATGGGTAAATATTAAATAAAAAATTCAAGCAGACCTATATTAAACTAATGTGAATTAGTTTGATATAGGTCTATTAATTTTGTTTTATAATAAATATTATAAAATTAAATATAATATTTAAACATTTTGTAAACGATTGTTAAAAATGATATACTTAATAAGTAAAATATGTATTAGGAGATAAAAATGGGTAAATTAAGAAATATAAGTATAAAGAAAAGATTATTTATTAGTTTCGCTGTTGTTCCAATAATTTTAATGATAGCAGGATTTATTTTAACATGGCAAAATAGTCAAAGTGTAATAAAAGAAAACATATCAAACTACTCTGGTCAAATGTTAAAACTTGCAGAAGATAACATAACTTTAAATATTGAAAAATTTGAACAACAGCTAGATGAAGTTTTAATGTCTGAAACTATTCATAGTGGACTTCAAAATTATAGAGTAATGAGTCAGATGGAAAAGTATGAGTTTTCTAATAGCCTAAATAATTTTTTATATTCTAAGCTACATCTTTTATCTAGTGTTGGGGAAGTTGAGATTTTAAATAAGGACTTATCAATTTTATATACTCAAGGTTTTAAGTACTTCCCAAAAGAAGATGTAGTAAAATATTCAGAAATTGCAGAGAGTAACCCAGGTAGAACAATTTGGTTTCATACGAAAATAGGAAAAGAAGGAATAATTGCAATGGTACGAACAATAAAATCTTCAAATCATGGAGATGTAGACGGTTATATATTCGTTGCATTAAATGAGAAAGCTTTTGGGGGAAGTTTCTTAAATGTAGATAGTGAAAAGGATAATGCAATTGTAATATTAGATGAAAATGATAACTATCTATTTGGACAAGTTCCCTTTGAGTATAGAAAAAAAATTGAACTAAACGGGGATAAAACAATAATTGATAATGTTAGATATATAGCGAAAAGCAATAATCTAGATAGATTAAATTGGAAAGCTGTAAATTTAACTACGTATGCTAGCTTTGTTGATAAGCTAGTTGAGACGGTTATTATAATATTTTTATGCACTATTTTATTTATAATAATTGTAATAATATTATCAAGATATATATATAAGAGTATTTATAATCCAATTGATGAGTTAATAAAAAATTTAGATAATGTAGTTGATGGATATTTTGAAGAACGGTTAGAAGATAAAAGTAATGATGAAATAGGAGCATTAAGCAAAAGATTTAATGGACTTATAGATAAAATTAATAGTTTAATAAATGAAGTTAAGAAGGAACAGAAATTAAAGAGAGAGTCAGAAATAAAAATGCTTCAAGCTCAAATAAATCCTCACTTTTTATTTAATACTTTAAATACTTTAAAGTGGATTGCAGTAATGAATGAAGATACATCAGTTTCTAATGGACTTTCATCTCTTGCTAAATTACTTAGAAATACAATAATAGATTCAAATGAGTTTGTAACAATTAAAGAAGAAATAGAAAATATTAAAAATTATATTGTTATACAAAAACTACGATATGGAGATTCTTTTGAAGTCTTTTATAATATTAAAAATGATGTGTATGAATTCAAAATAATAAAATTTATACTACAACCTATAATAGAAAATTCAATACTTCACGGATTTACAGAAGAAAAAGAAGGACAAACCATTCATATAATTATACAAGAAACAGAAAGCTCAATTAAGATACTTATAAAAGATAATGGAGTAGGTTTTGATGTTAATAGTAAAAAGAAGAAGAGTAATGACAGTCTTTCAGGTGTTGGATACAGGAATGTGTTAGAACGAATAGAGTTAACTTATGGATTGAAAAGTAAAGTTACATTAAAAAGTAAAGTAAATGAAGGAACAGAAGTAAGTATAATACTTCCGAAATAATATATGGGGTGATTATTTATGTATAAAGTTTTGATTGTTGATGATGAAAAGTTAGTAAGAATAGCTATGCGAAATATAGTTAACTGGGATAGTCTAGGTTGCGAAATTATAGGTTGTGCAAAAGATGGTTGTGAAGCATTAGGCTTACTTGAGAAGAGTGAAGTGGATATTGTAATAACAGATTTAAAAATGCCTCATGTAGATGGTATAGAGCTTATACAAGAAGTGAAAAAGAGGAATATAAATTGTGAAACGCTTGTTCTTAGTAATCATGGAGATTACGAATTAGTTAGAAGAGCTATGAAAGAAGGAGCATTTGATTATTTATTAAAAGTTACTATAGAAAAAGAAGATATAGAGAGTATTATATCTCAAATTAAAAAGAAAATAGAAAGTAAAGAGACGAGTAAAACTTATGAAAAAATAGATGATGATAACAATTTTAAAAATGCATTATTATCAATGATTAGAGGGGATGAATTAGATTTTGAGTTAAAAAAATCTATAAATAGTGAAAAATATTCTATATTTAATGAAGGATATAAAATAGTTTATTTTAAAGTTGATAATATAGAGAGGGTTTACAAAGATAAAATAAAGGAACATGAAAAACTTAGAGAAAATATTAAACACATAATAGAAGAAAATATATTTAAAGATGTAGATTATAAAATATTATTTGTAAGAAATCATAGTGGTATTATTATTTTTAAAAATGATATCAATATAAACTATATTGATATGGTAAACAAGATTACGAAAAATATAAAGCAATATTTAAATATTACAATATCAAGTTCTATATCAGATAAATACGAAGGAATAGATAGTATTTATGGTTGTTTTAGGAAAACCTTTGATCTGTTTCAATGGAGATTTTACTTAGGAGAGGGCTCTGTTATTGATTGTGCTATAATGCCAAAGTTTAAAAATATTGATTATTCGAATATCCCGTGCGCTATGGAAATTGTGAAATGTGTTAAGGAGAGAGTATTTGATAAAAATAACATTTTAGTTGATAAAATAATTGCCTTTATTATAAAAGAGGAAGGGGAGCCTAAAAGAAGTAAAGAAATATTTAAATTTATTTTTGCAAATATAGAAGGTAATGAACTTCAAAACGGATTTAAAAATGTAGAGAAGTTTGAAAATATAAGAAAAAATATAGATGGAAGTAAAGATGTACTTATGCTTAAAAAGTACTTGAATGAGGAGTTTTCGAGTATTCAAGAGTGGATAAATGATGCGAGCAATAGGACATATAGAAAGGAAATTGAAGATATTATAAGTTTTGTAGATAAAAATATTGAAAGAAAAATAACGCTAAATATGCTATCTAAAAAGGTCAACATGAATGAAAGTTATTTAAGTAGAATATTCAAAAATGAAACAGGTAAAAATATTACTTATTTTATTAACGAGAGAAAAATGAGTAAAGCATTAGAGCTTCTATCAAATAAATCAATAATGATAAAGGAAGCTTCGCTGATGGTTGGAATAGATGATCAGTTTTATTTCAATAAATTATTCAAGAAATTTTATGGTATAAATCCAAGTGAATTTAAGAAAAAGTGCTATAAATAAATTCGTAAAAATATTCCATATTAATGTAAATTACGTTTATACTTTATGAAAACGATTAATGATAATATTATTTTAAGGCAATTAAAAACTTTAAAAATGAATATAGAGAATGTTAAGGGGGAACTGGTATGAAAAAAAGACACATCAAGATTTTAACTCTTCTAGCAGCCACAACAGTAGGATTATCATTATTTGCAGGTTGTGGAAATAAGACTGAAGAAACTAATGCAGGTGCAGGAGAACAGAAAGAATTAAATGTAGCTGTATTTGAAGGTGGATTCGGTAAAGAATATTGGGAAGAGGTAGCAAAAAGATTTGAAAAGGATAATCCGGGAGTAAAGGTAAACTTAGAGTGTAGCCCTAAGATAGGAGACATTATAAGACCTAAAATTGCATCTGGAGGAGCACCAGACTTTGTATACTTAAAGACAGGAGATCCATCAGGATTAACTGAAGCATTAATAAAGGATGAAGCTTTAACAGATATTTCAGATGTATTTGATATGAAATTATCAGATGGAACAGTTTTAAAAGAGAAGATGATGGATGGATTCTTAGATAATTCACTAACTTCACCATATGGAGATGGTAAAAAATATTTAGCACCACTTTACTACAACTTAACAGGAATGTGGTATAACAAAACTTACTTTGAAGAAAAAGGATTAAAAGAACCTAAAACTTGGGATGAATTCTATGCATTAAATGATGCAGCAAAGAAAGATGGAAAAGCATTATTCACTTATCAAGGAATGTCACCTGGATATACTGAAGCTATGTTATATCCAGCTATAGCTTCAGCAGGTGGAGAAGATGCATTAAAGGATATACTAAATTACAAAGAAGGTGCATGGAAAACAGATGCAGCTAAATCCGCACTTGGAGTATTTGAAACAATTGCAAAGAAGGGATACTTAATGAATGGTACTGTTGCAATGAATCATACTCAAGCACAAACTGAGTTCTTAAATGGTAAAGCTTTATTTATACCAAATGGTAACTGGTTCGAAGGTGAAATGAAAGATGCAATTCCAGAAAAGGGATTCTCATTTGGATTTATGGCACCACCAGTGTTTAAAGAAGGACAAGATAGATATGTTACTACTATGATTGAGCAAATGTATATTCCAAAGGATGCTAAAAATGCAGACCTTGCTAAAAAATTCTTATTATATCAATATGAAGATGAAAATATTAAGTTAAATGCAGAAAAATCAGGTGGAGTAATTCCAACAAAGAATGGTTTAGAACTTGCTAAAGAATTCTTACCTAAATCAAACTATGAATCATTCAAAGTATTTAATGAAGGTGTTAAGCCAATTACTTTATCATTCGCAACTACAGGTCAAACTGAAGTAAATATTAAAGATGAAATATTTAATCCAATTAGTTCAGTTATGAATGGAAAACTTACTGTAGAGAAATGGGTAGAGCAATTAGAAAAATCAGATACAAAACTTAGAGAAGCTATGAAATAAAATATTTTAAAATGATTTAAGGGGGAATTATCCCCCTTGTCATTTATATAAAGAAATTAGGAGGGGAGAAAAGATGAAGGGTTTTAAAAATAACAAGACGGTATCTCTTAAAAAAACTAATAAAAAGAATAAAAATAGAAATATATTTTTAGCTTTAAGTGTTATACCAACCTTTGCACTATTTTTGTTTTTTTTAGTGTATCCGCTTATAAAAGGATTTAGTATGTCTTTATATAACTGGAGTGGATTATCAAAAAGTCCAGAATTTATAGGACTTAAAAACTTTGAAACATTATTTCAAGATCAAAAGTTTTGGCAAGCTCTTAAAAATACATTAATTATAATGCTTACATTCCCGGCAATAACAATGATTGTAGCATTATTACTTGCAGTTTTACTTACTCAAGGAAAATTAAAAGAGAAAAATTTCTATAGATTAGTATTTTTCTTCCCGAACATATTATCAATGGTTGTAATAGGTGTTTTATTTACTTATATTTATGATCCATCAATAGGTATTTTAAATTCTTTCCTAAGTAAGATAGGCCTCGACTCAATTGCACATGCTTGGCTCGGAGATCCAAAGACGGTACTGATTGCTATAGTACTAGCTATGGTTTGGCAAGCTGTTGGATATTACATGGTAATTTATATGGCTGGTTTAGATAGTGTATCACCAGAACTTTATGAAGTTGCTGATATTGAAGGGGCATCATTTTTTGAAAAGTTTAGATATGTAACAATTCCTATGCTTTGGGAAATTGTTAGAGTTACATTTGCTTTTTATATTACAGGAGTATTTAACTTGAGTTTTATTTTTGTAACTGTAATGACAAAGGGAGGACCTGATGGTAACTCAGAAGTGCTATTAACATATATGTATAAACAAGCATTTACCAACTCAAATTACGGATATGCAATGGCAATTGGTGTTGTAGTATTTGTAATAGCTTTAGGATTAGCATTAATGATGAATAAAATATCAAGAAAAAAAGAAACTGTATAAGGAGGGGAAACTATGTCTGTATCAAATAAAGAAGATAAATTTAAAACGTGGATATTAAGGATTGTTTTAATAATTGGAAGCTTAATAGTTATTCTTCCACTTATATGGACTGTTCTAGCTTCATTAAAGTCAACTAAAGAGTTTTATGCAAGTCCATGGGCATTACCTGAGAAACTTCATTTTGAAAATTATATTACAGCCTTTGTAAAATCTAACATGGGTGGATACTTTTTAAATTCAATATTTGTTACTTTTTTATCTCTAGTAATACTTATGATTTTAGTTGTACCTTCAGCTTATGCTTTATCAAGATATAAGTTTATAGGGGCAAACTTTATAAAAAATAGTTATATGGCAGGATTATTTATTCAAGCTGTATACATTATAGTTCCTTTATTTTTAGTATTAAATGATTTAAAGCTTCTAGACAATTTAGTTGCATTAAGTTTAGTATATGCAGTACTACACACACCATTTGCAACTTATATGCTGATAGGGTTTATGCAAGGAATACCAAAAGATTATGAAGAGGCTGCAATGATTGACGGATGTGGTTACTTTAAAACTCTTATGAATGTTATAGTGCCACTTGCAAAGCCAGGAATAATAACTGTATTAATATTTAACTTCATGGCATTTTGGAATGAATATGCACTTGCAACTACATTCTTAATGAGTGAAGGAAAAAGAACATTACCAGTTGGGCTACAAAATTTAATGGAAGTCCAAAAGTTTGCAACTGACTGGGGTGCAATGTTTGCTGGAATGGTAATAGTTATGATACCAACAATAATAATTTACTCACTATTCCATAAAAAACTTACAGAAGGTATTAATGTAGGTGGAATAAAAGGTTAAAGTTCAGTTTAAACCTCTATATTGGATTTCCAAGTAGAGGTTTTTTATTTAATTAAATATATTTAAAGGAGAAGATTTTAAGTATGAAACCAAATATTATTTTAATGATGGTAGACCAAATGAGAAACGATTGCATTTCTGTAAATGGCAATGATAATATAGAAACACCTAATTTAAATATGCTTTCAAAATTTGGATATAATTTTAAGAAAGCATATACTGCAGTTCCAAGTTGTATAGCATCAAGGGCTGCTGTTATAACTGGAATGAAACAGAAAAATCATGGGAGAGTAGGATATGAAGATGGTATAGAATGGAATTATAAAAATACTATTGCATCTGAATTTACAAAGGGTGGATATCAAACACAGTGTATAGGTAAAATGCATGTATATCCTGAGAGGAATTTATGCGGATTTAATAATGTTATATTACATGATGGTTATTTAGATTTTAGTAGAAAAAGAAATAAGTCTAGTAGAAGTCAATTTGAAAATGTTGATGATTATTTAAAATGGTTTAAAGATAAGAAAGGAATTAATTTTGATTTAACTGATATTGGTATTGATAAAAACTCATGGGATGCAAGACCTTGGAACTTAGAAGAATATCTTCATCCAACAAATTGGGTTGTTAGTGAATCAATTGACTTTTTAAGAAGAAGGGATCCAAGTAAGCCATTTTTTTTAAAGATGTCTTTTGTACGTCCTCATTCTCCATTAGATCCACCAGAATTTTATTATAATCAATATATAAATGAGGATTTAGGAGAACCTAAGGTTGGAGCGTGGTGCAGTGAAAGTCCATGGAATGAAGATGAAAATGAAGGGCTTGGATTTAATATAATGTGCACCAAAGGTAAGATAAGTAAGAAGTCTAATAAGAAGGCTAAGGCTGCGTATTATGGATCTATAAGCCATATAGACCATCAAATTAGAAGATTTATATCAGCATTAGATGAATATGATGATCTTTATAATACTATTATTTTATTTGTATCAGATCATGGTGATATGTTAGGTGATCATAATTTCTATAGAAAGGCTCTTCCTTATGAAGGAAGCATTAAAGTACCCTTTATTATTTATGACCCAGGAAATATACTAAATGTACAGTGTGGACAAGAGTTCGATGAAGTTGTTGAACTTAGAGATATAATGCCAACACTACTTGATATAGCCTCTATAGAAATACCAGAAACAGTGGATGGTAGAAGTTTAAAACCTTTGATTAAAGGCGAAAATATAAAATGGAGAGAATATATACATGGAGAACATGATT
>NZ_JAVXRL010000047.1:0-22703 GCF_036643715.1 Clostridium sp.
CTAAAAAGGCAGATATGCTTATTTCTTGTGGAGAATTTATAGATGATTTCAAAGAAGGCTTTGAAAAAGAAGAAATAAAATTATATAATACAAAGGTGAATTTAATTAACGACTTAGAATCAATAATAAAACCAGGAGATGTTATATTAATTAAAGCATCAAGAGGTGAAAAATTTGAAGAAATAGTTGAAGTATTAAAAAATATAAAAAGATAATAGACAACGAAGGAGGTGAACTTCCAGAGCTTTTATAAGCTTTGGTAGTAACGATGGGGGATTTTTTTAGTAGTTTTATAAATCCAGCGACACTTTTAGCAATAGGATTAGGTTTCATAATTTCAATAATATTAGGACCGATATTTATTCCGATATTAACAAAATTTAAGTTTGGTCAAAATATAAGAAAAGAGGGACCGCAAAGTCACTTTAAGAAAGCTGGTACTCCTACAATGGGAGGACTTATATTTATCATATCTGTTACAATTGTAATGTTTGTAATGAGATACAAATTATCAGATGAAGGCATGGTAATATTATATTCAATGATAGCTTTTGGATTCATAGGATTCTTAGATGATATGTTAAAGATCATTCATAAGGATAATTTAGGATTAAGAGCATGGCAAAAAATGATATTATTACTTTTATTCTCATCAGCAATAGCATACTATAGTTACACAACTTTAGGTACTAGTATAGTTGTTCCATTCTTTGGATTCAACATTAATTTAGGATTATTTTATATTCCGCTTGTAATTATTTATTACGCAGGTGCGACAAATGCAGTTAATTTAACAGATGGATTAGATGGATTAGCATCAACTGTTACAGTTATTGTTTTAATATTCTTTAGTATTGCAGCATACGATGCTGGAAATTATCAAATCGAAGTATTTGCATTAGCGCTAACTGGTGCACTTTTAGGATTCTTAAAGTACAATGCATATCCAGCTAAAACATTTATGGGTGATACTGGTTCCTTAGCACTAGGTGGTGCAGTTGCAAGTATTGCATTATTTTTAAAGAATCCATTAATATTAGTTATTGTTGGAGGAATTTATGTATTTGAAACATTATCTGTAATTATACAAGTTGTATCATTTAAAACAACTGGTAAGAGAGTATTTAAAATGGCACCTGTTCATCATCATTTTGAACAATTAGGATGGTCTGAAACTAAGGTAGTTACAATTTTCTCAGTTATTACAGTTATTCTTTGTATTATAGGAGTTATTTCACTTTAGCAATATATAGTGGAGGAGTTTTGTATGAAAAAAAGAAAACCCAAGGGTAAAAGAATGGGTGAAATTGATTTTGGGATATTCTGTGTTATAGTGCTACTTCTTGCTGTTGGGGTAGTTATGGTATATTCAGCAAGTTCATATTATTCAATGTTTAAATATGATGATAGTATGCACTATTTAAAAAGACAGCTCATTTGGTGTGTACTTGGAGTAATTGCGATGATGTTTATGATGACAATTGATTATCATAAATTAAAGAGATGGACGCTGTTTCTTGTTATAGCGACAGTTCCTATATTACTTGCAGTTTTCCTTTTCCCAGGAGTTAATGGAGCTCAAAGATGGATTCAGCTTGGACCATTTTCATTCCAACCATCTGAACTTGCAAAATATGTAGTTGTTATATATTTAGCTATGTTTTTAGAAAAAACAGGTGATGGAATAAAGAAGTTTAAAACTGGAGTATTACCTTGCTTCTTTGTTGCAGGAATTTTTGCGGCAATAGTTTTAGCAGAGAAGAACTTAAGTATAGCATCTGTAATAATGATAGTTACGTTTATTATGGTTTTTGCAGCAGGTGCTAGAAAAATCCATATGTTTGGTGTTATAACACCAGCATTAGTATCAGCAGCCTTAGTATTTTCACTAGGTGTTGGATACAGAAGAAAAAGAATGCTTAACTTTATAAATCCATGGAAAGATCCAGCAGGAGATGGATATCAACTTATACAATCATTTTATGCATTAGGAGCAGGTGGTATAACAGGGCTTGGACTTGGTCAATCAAGACAAAAAATGTTATATATGCCGGAACCACATAATGACTTTATATTCTCAATAATAGGTGAAGAATTAGGTCTAATAGGATGTTTAATAATAGTTGCACTATTTGTTGTCTTTGTTTGGAGAGGAATTAGAATTGCAATGAAAGCAAAAGATTCATACGGAAGTATGCTTGCAATTGGTATTACTTCAATTATTGCAATTCAGTCAATTATAAACATAGCAGTTGTAACAGGTTCAATGCCAGTTACAGGGGTACCGCTTCCGTTTATAAGTTATGGAGGAACATCTCTTGTAATTAATTTAATGGCAATGGGGATTTTACTTAACATTTCAAGGCAAACTGAACGGAAAGAACCGGCTGTTGCTACAGAAAAAAAAGTATAAAATAAATAGCTAGAGGGGAAGTATTTAATATTTAAGACTTCTCCTCTAGTTTTTTGTAAATATAAACAACAATTAATTCCTTATTAAGAAAAATTTAATGAAAAAAATAATCAATAGTGATATTATATTAATATATATAAAAAATAGCGAGGATAGGGTTAAATTAGTATGGGATCAAGTGATAATCAATACATAAGAAAAGCAAAAAAGAAAAGGCTTATTAAGCGTAGTATGTTTATAATAATACTATTAGCTATTATAATTTGGCTTTTTATAACAAAATCAAGTGTCTTTTTAATAAAGAATGTAAGTGTAACAGGAGACCATTTAGTTACTAAAGATTTTATATCTGAGAAAGTTCAGGAGATAAAAGGGGAAAATATATTTTTTGTAAAAAGTGATGAAGTGAAAAAAATACTTAAGTCAGATCCGTATGTTGGAGATATTTCTATTAAAAGAAAATTTCCAGCTACATTAGAAGTTTCAGTAACAGAAAAAAATATTGCGTACTACATAAAAAGTAATAGTAATTACGATGTAATAAGTAGTGATTTAGTTTTATTAGAAAATGTTGATAAACTCAAAACAGAAGGCTTAATTGAAATTATAGGGCTTGAAAAACAAAGTGGAGAACTAGGTCAAAAATATTGTGATGTTAGTGGTGATAGTAGAATTGAGAACTTTTTCAATACTTTGTATGATATTAAAAAAGCAAATAGTACTTCTCACAAAATAACAAAAGTAGATGTATCAAACTTAAGTCATATTATAGTATATTTTAATGATGTAAAAGTTAAAGTTGGAAATGGTACTGATTTAACAAAGAAGATTAATACAGCATTAAATATTATGGAAGATAAAAAGTTAAACTTTAAAAAGGGGTATATAGATTTAAGTTTTGAAGGAGCACCGGTATTAAAAGAAGAGAAGTAGAGGAGGTTGTTTTAATGAAAAAATCCACTGCACAAATTTCTATAGCAATAGTTTGTGCACTGCTAGGCTTTTTACTTGCATATCAATTTAAGTTGCTTAGTAAAAATAATGAAGGTAATTCAGATAGTTACAATAAAAATGATATTATTACAGAAATAGATAGCTTAAAGAAAGAAAAAGAAGAACTTCAAAATAAAAATAACTCAATAAGTGAAGAATTAAAAAAGCTTGAAGATGCAGCATCTAAAGAAGGTAATGTTGGTAAGGAAATTAAAAATCAACTAGATTCTGCAAGAATGCATTTAGGCCTTGTTGATGTATCAGGACCGGGGGTTATTATAAAGATAAATCCTAAAACATCTATATTTGGATCAAGTGCAGATGAGACTGGAAGAAGTATAAGTGAAGAAGAACTTGTTCACATAGTTAATCTTCTTTGGTATTCAAAAGCAGAGGCTATTTCAATAAATGGATATAGAATAACACCTCAAACTGGTATAAAAAATTCAAGTAACTACATTTGGATAGGGTCAGCTGGTAAAGTAAGTCCAAAAGAACCAATTGTTATTAAAGCAATTGGAGATAAAGCACGTTTAAATGTTGGATTAAATTTTCCAGGATCTTTAGACTTTGGAGCTCTTCAAAACTATAATAGTGAAGTAGAACAAAGTGATAAGGTAGTTATTGAAAAATCAACTCAAACAATAAAGAGTGATTACTTAAAACCGGTTGAAAAGAAGGAGGGGAACTAATGGTACCATTTATAGGATTATTAATAGGAATAATTTTTGGATTCTTGTTTGATGTAAATATACCAGATAAGTTTTCACCATATATGTCAGTTGCAATACTTGCATGTTTGGACTCCGTGTTTGGAGCTATAAGGGCTAATTTATCTAAGAATTTTCAGGCAGACATTTTTATATCAGGATTTTTTGGTAACGCATTACTTGCAGCAGGGCTTGCTTATTTAGGCGACAAGCTTGGAATACCAATATATATTGCTGCTGTAATTGTTTTTGGTGGAAGAATTTTTGATAATTTCGCAATAATTCGAAGGCTAATTTTAGAAAAAATTAAGTCTCGCTAAGCTAGAGGTGTTAATATATGAAGAAAACTAGTGGAGGATTAATTTTATTTTTTGCTTCAATATTCGTAGGATTACTAATAGCATTTAATATGAATTTTAGTAAGATATTTGAGTCGCCACTTAGATTTAATGCGAAAGAATATCAAAATGCAATAACTGAGAGAAATGATTTATATAAAGAAGTTTCTAATTTAAAAAATAGAAATGAAGAAATACAAGAGACTATAAATAAATATAAGTTTGATGATAAAAAGCAAGACAACATTTTAGATAGTATGAAAAGTCAGCTTAAAGATTATGGAATGATAACTGGTCTTACAGAAGTTCAAGGTCCGGGTATTTTACTTAAAATAAATGATGGAAATATTAATTTAAGCGAAGAAACTGAATTTGAAACTAAATCTAAGATTTTTCATGACAATGATATGGCTTTAGTAATTAATGATTTAAGAAAAGCAGGGGCAGAAGCTATAAGTATAAATAATCATAGAGTTATAACAAGTACTGGGGTTATTTGCAACTGGGCATTTTTGGGGTTCGAAGATGAAACAACAGAATATGCACCATTTTATATTTATGCAATTGGAGATCCAGATTCTTTAGAGGCAGCCCTTTCAGAAGATGGTAGCCATGTAAGAGAACTGATGATTAGACAATTGTCCGTACAAATTGAAAAAAAAGAAAATATACTAATGCCTGCAGCACCTAAGTTAGGCGCAACTGAATATATGAAAGAATATATTGAAAAATAATAAAAAAATTAAAATTTTTAGAGGAAATTAGAGATAAATGAAGAATAGTAATAAAGAAGAGTGAAAACTCTTGTAAGGAGGCTTTTATGAGTATTATAGAGAATTTAGACAGCATAATGAAGGATTTACCAGACAATGTTAAACTCTTAGTTGTTTCTAAAACAAGAACCTTTGAGGAAATGGAAGAAGCTTATAAATTTGGATTAAGAGAATTTGCAGAAAATAAAGTGCAGGAGCTTGTCCGAAAGGAAGAAAGTTTTCACAAAGACGTAAAATGGCATCTTATAGGAAAATTACAAACAAATAAGGTTAAGTATATAGTTGGTAAAGTACACTTAATACAATCACTTTCAAGTGTAAAATTATTAAATAAGATTGAGGAACTTTATAGTAGAGAAGATCTTATTGCAAATACATTAATTCAAATAAATATAGGACGAGAAGACAATAAAAGTGGAGTTCTTTTAGAAGATTTAGAAGAATTAATTGAGAATGTTGAAAAGTGTAATCATGTGAAAGTGAAAGGAATAATGGTTATTATTCCTAAAGGAGATGAAGAAAGTAATAGAAATTACTTTAGAAAAACTTATGAGATTTTCTCTAATTTAAAAGAGAGAGAGTTTAAGAATATAACTATGGATACATTATCTATGGGGATGACTCATGATTATAAAATAGCCGTAGAAGAAGGTTCAAATATGGTTCGTGTTGGTACGGGTATATTTGGAGAAAGAAATTACAATATTTAGGGGGAGAAGAATATGGCAAATATGATATCAAAAATGAAAAACATCTTAGGATTTGGAGATTTTGATGAAGATTTCGAAGATGATGAATTCGATGAAAACTTCCAAGATGGATCAGACAATGAGATGGTAGTCGATGAAAGTATAGAGCCTGTGATTTCAGGAAAGAAATCAAATAAAGTAGTAAATATTCATACTTCAGCTTCAGCGAAGGTTTTAATCACAAAGCCTACAGCATATGAAGAAGCAATGGAAATTTGTGATGCAGTTAGAAATAGAAGAATCGTTGTGGTAAATACAACAAATCTTGATATTAGAACTGCTCAAAGACTTTTAGATTTTATAGGAGGATCTTGTTATGCACTTCATGGTGATATTCAAGAAATAGAAAAGAGAGTATATCTTTTATCTCCTTCAAATGTAGAAGTAACAAGTGAATTAAAAAGTGAATTAACTTCAAAAGCTTTATTTAATTGGTCAAAATAGTAGGAGGTAATAGATGTTAGTTTATCTTGTTAGTTCAATTTTTAGAGTAATGGAACTTGCAATTGTATTAGAGTGTATTTTATCATGGGTTATCCAAGATAGAAGTAATGGAATAATGGCAATATTACAAAGCTTTACTGAACCAATATTAAGACCTTTTAGATATCTACAAGGAAGATTACTTGGTAATGTTCCTATAGATATATCACCAATTTTTGCAATAGTTGCACTTAACATATTAAAGCCTATAGTTATTAGTATTGTAGCATCAGGTGTATTCTAATATGTATAAAGAAATTATTGCTAAAAGATTTAAAGATGAAGAAAAAATTGATGCTTTGAATTTATATAAAAAGATGATGATTGCATATGAAAAAGATATTCCTATGTTTGGTAATGATTTTTATCCGCCAAACATATGGAAGTTTTTCGAAGATGAAGTAAAAATAAAGGGATTAGAAGTGCATACTTTTGGTGCATTTAATGATTCGGAGAGGCGTATGATAGCGTTTAATAATGTATATAATACATCTTTTCCAGTTAAAGTGCTTGAAATTGATGCATCATCAAAATTTAGCGAAGTATCACATAGGAATTATTTAGGTAGTATATTATCACTTGGAATAGAAAGAAATAAAATTGGTGATTTAATAGTAAAAGATAATATTTGTTATTTGGCAGTATGTGAAGATATTGCAGATTATTTAGTTATGAGCATTGATAAAATAGGAAAAAATTCATGTGAAATAAAAGAGGTAACTCTAGACGTAAAAGATATCAACCACCAGTTTAAAAATGAAATTATTTTGATTCAGTCTATGAGATTAGATTCTATTGTAGCAAAATTAATAAAAAAATCTAGAAGCACAGCTCAAGAATTTATTGATGAAGGTCTTGTTTTAATTAATTATACTGTAAACAGAAATAAAAGCTTAGAGTTAATAGAAAATGATAGGGTTACAATAAGAAAATATGGTAAATTTATTATAGGTAAATGTAGTGGTCAAAGTAAAAGTGGTAAATATAAAATTGAGATTAAAAAATATACATAATTGAGGTGTAAAGTAATGAAATTAACTCCAATGGATATTAACAATAAGGAATTTAAGAAAGGCCTTAGAGGATACCTTCAAGATGAAGTAGACGAGTTCTTAGATGACGTTGTTGATAATTATGAAGAATTATATAAAGAAAACTCTAAGCTTAAAGAAAAGATAGAAGTTTTAAATGAACAAGTCGAACATTATGCTAAAATAGAAACAACAATTCAAAATACTTTAGTATTAGCTCAAAATGCTGCGGATCAAGCAAAGGATTCATCACAAAAAGAAGCTGAATTAATTGTTAAAAATGCAAATGAGACTGCACAAAGAATTGTAGATAAAGCGCATAATGATGTTATTCAAATAAATGATGAATTTGATAGAGTTAAACAAGAGTTTATAAAGTTTAGAGCAAAATTTAGAAACTTTATAAACACACAATTAGACACTTTTGATGATTTAGAAAAAGATTTAAATAAGAATTATTCTATTGCAACACCAGTTGAAGAAGAAATTGGAATAAAAGATATAGTATATCAAAGTGAAAATGTACAAAAGGTTAATGAAGAAGTTTCACAAGATGAGCTTAAAGAGATTAAAAGTTTCTTTGCAAATAAAGAAGATTAGTAGAATCAGCATTACAGAAGTGTGTAATGCTGGTTTTTTATATTAGCTTTATGTTGAGTAAGTTGAAGGAATATATTATAATTGGGAAGTAATAAAAATTTAGGAGAATGAAATAATATGGAAGAAGTTATTTATAACATAGATACGGAAGATAAGGGCAGCAGAATAGATAAATTCCTTTCAAGTAAATTTGAAGGAAAGTCAAGAAGTTTTATTCAAGGATTAATTGAAGAAGAAAGTATTTTAGTAAATGAAAAAAAAGTTAAAAGCAATTATAAACTTAAAGAAAAAGATGTAATTACAGTTAAAATGAAAGAGCCTAAAGAATTAGAAGTTGAAGCTGAAAATATTCCAATAGAAATTATTTATGAAGATAAAGATATTATAGTTGTTAATAAACCAAAAGGAATGGTAGTTCATCCAGCACCAGGTAATTATAATGGAACATTAGTTAATGCATTATTATATCATTGTAAAGATTTATCAAGTATAAATGGAGTAATTAGGCCTGGAATAGTACATAGAATCGATAAAGATACAACAGGTATATTAGTTGTTGCAAAAAATGATGATGCACATAATAAGCTATCAGATCAACTTAAAGAGCATACTGTAAAAAGAGAGTATTATGCATTAGTTGAAGGAAGAATAAAGTCTGATACTGGAACTGTTGATAGACCACTTGCAAGATCAAAAAGAGATAGGCTTAAAATTTCAATTACTGAAGATGGAAAAAGAGCAGTTACTCATTTTGAAGTAATTGAAAGATTTAAAAATACAACTTTAGTTAAATGCGTATTAGAGACAGGAAGAACTCATCAAATAAGAGTTCACATGACTTCTATTGGATATCCATTAGTTGGTGATCCTGTATATGGATTTAAAAAAGGAAAGTTTAAATGTGAAGGGCAGATGTTACATGCTAAAACATTAGGATTCATACACCCAAGAACTAATGAATACATTGAATTTACATCAGAGCTTCCAGAGAATTATAAAATATTAATAGAAAATTTAAGAAAAGACAATATATAGTCATTTTTAGGAGGTAATTATGAAATTAAAAGCAAATCTTTTAGATGATAAAGCTATAAAAAGAAGTTTAATTAGAATATCACACGAAATTATAGAAAAAAATAAAGGTGTAGAAGATATAGTACTAGTTGGAATTAAAAGAAGAGGATACCCATTAGCTGAAAGAATTTCAAAACAAATAACTGCTATTGAAGGTATTGAAGTTCCAGTTGGTTCAGTTGATATAACTCTATATAGAGATGATTTAACAAAAGCTAATGATATGCCAAAAGTTCAAAGTCTAGACCTTGGATTAGATGTAAAAGATAAGACAATAATATTAGTTGATGATGTATTATATACATGTAGAACTGTAAGAGCTGCTATCGATGCTGTAATTGATGCTGGAAGACCTATGGGTATACAGCTTGCAGTTTTAATAGATAGAGGACATAAAGAGCTTCCAATAAGAGCGGATTATGTTGGTAAAAACATACCTACATCAAGAGAGGAAGTTGTTGGAGTTAAGATTGAAGAAATCGATGGAGAAGATTCAGTTAAAATATACGAAAACGAATAATAGATGAAACTTAAAGGAGAGAAATCAAATGGATTATAAGTTAATAGCTACTACTACCTTTGGTATAGAAGGCGTAACAGCAAAAGAGCTTAAAGCTTTAGGATATGAAAATTTGGAAACAGAGAATGGTAAAGTTCACTTTGAGGGGGATGAAATGGATATTGCAATTGCTAATATTCATTTAAGAACTGCAGATAGAGTATTAATTAATATGGCAGAGTTTGAAGCTAGAAGTTTCGAAGAGTTATTCCAAGGAACAAAAGCTGTTAAATGGAGTGATATTATACCAAAAGATGGAGTTATGCACGTTGTTGGTAAGTCAATAAAATCAACACTTCATAGTGTTCCAGACTGTCAGTCAATAGTAAAGAAAGCTGTAGTTACTCAAATGAGTGAAGCTTATGGAATAAATACTTTTGAAGAAAGTGGCCCTGTATATAAAATTGAAGTTGCTATATTAAAAGATAAAGTAACATTAACAATTGATACATCAGGAGCTGGACTACATAAAAGAGGATATAGAGAACTTGCAGGTGCAGCACCACTTAAGGAAACATTAGCTGCATCAATGGTCCTTTTATCAAGATGGAAAGAAGATTATACATTAATCGATCCATTCTGTGGTTCAGGAACTATACTTATTGAAGCATGTATGATAATGCAAAATATAGCCCCAGGACTTAATAGAAACTTTGTATCAGAAACATGGCCATCAATGCCAGACGATATATTTGATCAAGTGCGTGAAGGTGCAAGAAGAGCTATTAAAGATAAAGATTTAAAACTTATTGGATATGATATTGATTTTAGAATATTAAGAATTGCAAAAGACAATGCTAAAAAAGCTGGAGTAGATAAATATATAGAGTTCCAAGAAAGTGACTTTAGAAGATTTTCAAATAAGCATAAATACGGATTTATTATATCAAATCCACCTTATGGCGAGAGATTAAGTGATTTAAAAGAAGTTAAAGAGCTTTACGGAATATTTGGAAAGTATAAAAAGCAATATAAGGAGTGGGAATTTAATGTTCTTACTTCATATGAACAATTCCAAAAAGATTTTGGAATGAAATGTTCAAAAAATAGAAAATTATACAACGGTAAAATAAAATGTTATTATTACCAATATTTCGATAATAGTTTAATAAAAAATGCGGGAGATACACTTCTTCAATGCTTAATGGACTAATTAAAAGGTACACATATTTTATGTGTACCTTTTTTTAAGCTTTTTCAATATTAATTTTATTTATATCTCTAGGTTCTGCAAACATTGACCAGTTAGTATGATATATAACCATACCAGGTTTTGCACCATTAGGTTTTTTTAGGTTTTTTACTAAAGTATAATCAACAGGAACTTTTGATGAACCTTTTGCTTTGCTATAATATGCAGCAAGAACTGCAGCTTCCTCAATAGTTTTATCTAGTAGTTCTTTTGAACAAATAATTACATGTGATCCTGGAATATCTTTTGTATGCATCCATATATAATTTTTATTTGCAAATTTAAGACTCAAATGATCATTTTGTAAGTTATTCTTACCAACATATATATCAATTCCTTCAGAAGATATAAAATGAAGAGGTTTTGATTTATTTTTCTTCTTAAGAGAAGATTTTTTGAATCTTAAATAACTAGTTTCCATAAGTTCATTTTTGATTTCTTCTATTTCATCATAAGACTCCGCATTTAAAATATTAGTTAAAACAGAATTTAAATATTCTAGTTCAAGTTCATTTTTCTCAAGTTGAATATGAGCTTCTTCCTCTGCTTTTTTTAATTTATTATATTTTTTATAATAAATTTGAATATTTTCAGAAGGTGTCTTATTGGGATTAATTTTAATTTCTACATTAGGACATGTATCATCATAAAAATTTTGAACAGTAACTGTTGAGTCGCCTTTTTTAAAACTGTAAATATATGAAGTTAATAAATCACCACTAACTTTGAAAGTATTTTTTTTATCACAGTCTCTTAAAGTTTCATCTAAAATACGTTTTTTCTTATTACATCTTTCTATGTTTGTATGAATAAGTTTTTGAAGATCTTGAGATCGTGAATGAAGTCTTTCTTGTTTATCTTTCATATAATAAAATTCATCTAGCATTTTAGATGGATCTTTGTATGATATATTTGTAAAATCATCTTTAAATGTATCGAAGTTTAATGAATGGAAATCTTTAAATATTCCATTCTTATCTACATATATATGAAAAGATGGGTTATTTTTTATAGTTTCGAATAAATTTGTAACAAATTTGTATAACCTTTCAGTATCCTTTGCGTTATAATAAGATTTGGAAAGATTGAAATATAATTCTTTTGATAATGGTTTACTGATACCGGTGAAATTCTTCAAAAAGAATGTTTCATCAATTGAATTATTGTTTGCATCTAGAGCATTTAATAATTCATCTTCTGTAAAATTAAATGGGTCAAGTTTTAAAGATTCTGGTGGATTTACGTAAGTAACTCCAGGATATAAAACTCTAAAACTATTTATGTCAGGTGTTATATGTTTTATGGATTCCATAACTTTCATATCCCTGTCCCTTACAAGAGTTATATTTGAATGTCGTCCCATAATCTCGATGATTAGAGAATACTTACTATCGAAACCAAGTTCATCTCGTGATGAGATATGAAGTGTTACGATTCTATCAGTTGATTTCTGAGTAACATCAGTAATTATTCCTGAAACTAAATATTTTCTAAGAACCATTAAATAAAGTGGGGCCTTAAGTGGATTTTCTTTTTGCATTTCTGTTAAATGCATTCTAGAAAATTGTGATGAAGCTGAAATTAAAAGTTTAAAGTTCTTTCTATTTTTTCTAAGTGTTAAAATTATTTCATCTTTTTCAGGTTGATTTATTTTATCAATTTTAGAATCTACTAAATATTCTTTTAAATCAGTAATTATATTATTTAAAAATATACCATCTAATGCCATATATATCATCCTTTCAGTTGTGTAATTTAAGGATAGTATAACACTAATTAAAGGTAACAATCAATTTAATATACAAGCATAGTCAGAGGAGGAATTTTTATGAAGTTTACTAAAATGCAAGGAATAGGTAATGATTTTATTTTTATTGAGGATTTTAAAAATGAAATTTTAGCCAATGAAACTACAATTGCAAGTAAAGTTTGTAATAGACATTTTGGAGTTGGAGCAGATGGATTAATATTAATAAGAAAAGGCAATAATTCTAATATGAAAATGACTATTATAAACAGTGATGGCTCAAGAGCTAATATGTGTGGAAATGCGATAAGATGTTTTGGAAGATATGTATACGATAAAGGATATGTAAAAGATAAAACATTTAAAGTTGATACAGATGATGGCGTAAAGGAAATAACATTAATAGAAGAAGACAATAAAGTAGTTGGAGCTAGAGTATATATGGGTAAACCATCTTATGAAGGTAGTAAAATACCACTACAGGGAATAGATGAATTAATAAACAAAAAGGTTATAATTAACGATAAAGAATATAATTTAACATCTTTATTAGTTGGTGTTCCTCATACTGTAATAATAAAAGATGATATTGAGTATGATGTTAGTGAAGGTGCTTTAATTGAAAAATATAAGTACTTTAGTGAAGGGACAAATGTTAATTTTACGAAAGTAATAGATAGAGAGCATGTGGATGTTGAAACTTGGGAAAGAGGTGCTGGAGCTACCTTAGCTTGTGGAACTGGAACTTGTGCAACTGTTGCTGCTTTAAATAGATTTGGACTTGTTGAAAATATTGTAGAGGCGACCTTACCAGGAGGGAAACTTATAATAGAAGTAAGCAAAGAAGGTATATATATGACAGGTAATGCAGAGTATATTTGCGAGGGTGAAATTTTATAAATAAAAAGAGGGACTAGAATGAATGTTGTAAAGAAAAGACAAATATATATATTAATTGTTTTAAGTTTTTCATTTATTCTAACTGCATGTGGTCAAAGTAATTTGTCTAATAATGGTGTTACAGGAAATAAGGTAGAAACGTTAGGAGTACAAAATGGGGCAGTGCTGGTGGAAGAAAAGGGAGAATATAAAAATTTAAATTTATCTGATGGTAAGTACAATTTAATAGAAACAAATAGAGCTGCTGTATTAGAATTTAACAAAGAAAGTGGCAATTATGTTTTTATAAGAGATGGAAAGCATTATGTAAAAAGCGGCAATAAAGAAGAAGAAATAAAAGATAATAATTATAGTTCAATGAAATTATCCAATAAAGGTAGTTACTTATCTTATATGATCTATGAAGATGGATATTCTTTAAAAATTATTGCATTAAAAGATAACAAGGAAGTTAAAATCAATTCTAAGGTAGCAATCTCAGGAGATTTATATGGATGGATTGATGATGAAACTTTAGTTTATTATGGAATTTCAGATGATGGAGTAAATGGAATATTCACATATAACTTAAATGATGGTAAAGAGGATTTGTTATATAAGTTAGATGGTGGATATGCTGAATATTTAAAAGGTTATAATGGTAATGTAATTATTCTTCAACAAACTGCAGATGAAAAAACTTCACTGAAAGTAATAAATAAAGAAGACAAAAAAGCAACAGAAATATCAGATAAATTTAAAGACGTTAAAGATGTAGTAAAATTAAATGATGATTATTATGTAATAGGAACTGCTATAGGAGATAGTCCTTCAGTATATAAAATTAAAAATAAATCCTATGAAAGATTAGTATATTCTTTTCCAAGTAAAATAAATATGGATAAAGGATTATCAATAGGTGACAATGGTGATTTATTATTCATAGGAACAAATGGTACATCTAAAGAAGAAAATGTTTTTTCATTCAAAGATGGTACGGTATCACTTGTAAGCACTAATCCTGGGGAATATAACTTTATATCTATAAACTAAAGTCTTGAAGAAATTCAAGGCTTTTTTTTATATATAAGAATATAATTCCAAAAATTGACAATACTCTAACTGAGGTGGAATAATGAAAAGATTACTTAAAAAATTAGATTTAATATGTGTTTACAAAATATCAAAAGAAAAAGTTAATGAACTTAAGATAATTCCATTATATGAAGAAGAAGATAGTGTTTATGTTTTAACTTGTGATGAAAATGAAGAGGCAAGGGTATACTTAGAATTTTTATATGGTAAAAAAATAGTATTCAATAATATTTCACAAAAAACATTTGTTAATCTTTATAAAAATATATATCCAAATCTAAAAGATATATATTTAGAAGAAAATATTATTTTAGAATGCATAAGAAGTAATGTGAGTGATATACATTTCGAACCGTTCAAAGATTATGTAAATGTAAGGGCTCGGGTAGATGGTTCATTAACACTAATTAGGAAAATACTTATAGCTGATTATAATCAAATTATATCTAGAGTTAAATTAAATGGAAATATGGATATAGCAGAAAGAAGAAAACCTCAAGATGGAAAGATTACAATAAACACAGAAGAGGGAGATTATGATTGTAGAATATCGACTATACCAATAGTAAGTGGAGAAAAGATGGTAATTAGAATTTTATATAAAGAACAATTAGACTATAAAATCGAAAGTTTAAGACTTTTAGATAGTCAATTTATAGATTTAAAGAAAATTATTAATGTACAAAATGGAATTGTAATTATAAATGGTCCAACTGGTAGTGGTAAATCGAGTACACTTTATTCAATAATTTCAAGTATTAATGATGAGGATATCAAGATAACAACGATTGAAGATCCGGTTGAGTGCACACTTAATGGAATAAATCAAATGAATATTAATAGAAAAATTAATTTTGATTTTGCTGAAGGATTAAAGTGCACTTTAAGGCAAGATCCGGATGTAATAATGGTTGGTGAAATTAGAGATGAAGAGACAGCTAAGATGGCAATAAGATCGGCAATTACAGGTCATAAGGTATATTCAACAATTCATACTAAATCAAGCAGAGAAGTATTCTTTAGGTTAGAAGATATGAAAGTTAAAAGTTATTTAATAAAGGACTCCTTAGTTGGAGCTATATCACAAAGACTTGTTGGAACTCTCTGTAATGAGTGCAAAGAGAGTTATTCTAAAGAAATTTTTGGAGAAAAACATAATCTATATAGGGAAAATGGCTGTGAAAAATGTAGTTTTACAGGAATTAGAGGGCGAAGACTTATATGTGCTGTTCATTATATAGATGAAACTATTAGAGAAAAATTAAAAGATATAGGTAGTGATATGGATCTACTATCAAATAAGCAAATGCTTGAAGTGTGTAAAAGCTTATTATTAGATGGAATAATAAGTTATAAGCAGTGTAAAAGATTTATTGAGGGAGAGGAACTTTTAAAATATGAAAGGAATAAAAAAATATTCTTATAAGGATATTAGCATAATATGCGATAATTTAGCTAATTTATATGAAGATGGTATACAAATAACTAAAGCGATAGAACTTTTAAATGATTTTCCGTTAAAAAAGCAATATAAAGAAAGTATAAGAATAATAAGAGATGAAATTGAAAGCGGAGAAACTTTAGGTGAGAGCTTCTCAAATTTTGAAATGTTATATCCTAAGTTTTTAACTGGAATGATATCTATCGGTGAGAAAACTGGTAGATTAACATTTATACTTAAAGAAATGGGTTTGTATTATAAAAGAAAAGATACAATGAGAAAAGAAATAATAAATGCATCAATATATCCTATATTCTTAATTTTTGCGATGATACTAATTTCAGTATTCTTTTTTCTTTTTATAATTCCAGAACTACAAGATGTATATTCATCAATGGAGTCTGAGATTCCGACTATAACAAGAAACCTACTAAGTG
Source organism: Clostridium sp. (assembly GCF_036643715.1). Classification (GTDB taxonomy): domain Bacteria; phylum Bacillota; class Clostridia; order Clostridiales; family Clostridiaceae; genus Clostridium. Next base: position 16,515 of record NZ_JAVXRL010000047.1, read on the forward strand.
TATCTAAATGGATAGATGAAAACCCTTTTAAGTCATTTCTATATATAGTCATATGGGGAATAATATTACCAATAATTATATTAAAACCATATTTGAAAAAGATCCTTAAAATAATATTATCTAAAGTAAATATTATTAAAGATATAAATGAGTATGAAACAATACTTTTAATTAAAGTTATAGTTTCTAGTGGGATAAATATATCATTAGCACTAAAGTATTGTGAGGAAGATAGTTCTAATGAAGTTTATAGTAAGTTAAATGAAGGGATTATAAAAGGAGAATTACTATCTAAAGTAATAGAAGATGTTATATCACCATCTAAGTACACCGTAGCTATGATTAAACTAGGGGAAGAGAGTGGATCGTTAGATGAAAGATTAAATAGTTTAACTGAAGTCTTAAGCATAAGATGCAATGAAAGATTTAAAAAAGTATCAGCACTATTACAACCTTCAATAATAATTATAATGTCTTTTATGGTTGTTGCTTTTTTGGGAATATTTGTTCTACCTATGTTTGATGGAATGTATGGTGGCATAAGGTGATAAAGTCTAAGGGATTTACATTGATGGAAGTTATAGCAGTTATAGCAATACTTAGCATACTACTAGCATTTGGAACATCCTCGACAAAATACTACAGTAAAATAAGTAGGGATATTGAAACAGAGGAGTTTATTGCATCTTTTGAAAATTTATTATCTCTTAGTAAAGTTGAAGCTATAAATAGAGATTCAATTTTATATTTACGTATTGAAAATACAACTAAAAAAATAAAGCTTGAACATAATTCTAGTGTAATAGAAAGCATGAAAATACCAGAATATATAAATAATTATGGAAAGGTTAGAATGTCTATAACATCAGATGGTCAATTAGATAGTGAAACTTTAATATTTGAGAATCTAGAGGATAGAGAAAGGTATTATTTTAAAATTAGAGTTGGAGTTGATTTTGTAAATTTTGAGAAAAAGAATTTTTAAAAAGGCTAATAAGGGAAGTATGTTATTAGAATGTGTTGCAGCTATGTTTATATTAATAACAATCTGTACAATATTCGTTTCTATTAATAAAGGTGATTTTAGATCATTTCGAAATAGAGAGGATATGAGGTCTAATAATATTTTAATGAGTAATATAATAAATGAACTAAAATTCAATGTTAAGATAGAAAATTTAAAAGATAGATTTATTAACGATGAAATAGTTTTAAATGTTGGTGATGGATTAACTGAAAGCTTAAAGGTGAAAAACATATTAGAATTAAATGGAGTTAGTAGTAATAAGGTGATTTCAATAAAAAAGGTAGAAGAAAAAGAGAGTGATATTAAAATGAATATAATACTAAGAGAAGGGGAAGAAGAACTTCTGAAAGAAGAGGTATTAAAGTCTGTATGGATGGAAAAGAAAAAAGAGTAAAGGGATATACGGTAATTGAGTGTATAGCTTATATAGCAATATCATCTATAGTTTTGCTCTTAATTATGAATGTTACTATAGATGGGTATAAGTACTCATTATATAGAGCTGAACAATTAAAAAGAGAAGATGAAATAGATAATGCAATATTAAACATAAGAAAAATATTTAACGAAAGAGATAATACAAATTATATTATAGAAAATAATTATATAAAAATACTTAAAGAAAAAGAAGGGTTTGAAAATGTTAATAATGATTCTGCTGGAGAGTCCGTTTTTATTAATGGAAAAGAGATAAAAATAGGGAATAAAAATATAAGAGTATATTATTACTATTATGATAGTGCGGGGAATAAACAGTTAAAAACTTCAAATTTAATATTGGAGGATGTATCTAAATGTAGTTTTTTTAAGAAAGAAAATTTGATTTATATGGATTTGAAAGTTGATGAAAAGGAGTACTTAATATGTATGTAAAAGAAAAAGGTTATATATTAATAAATGCAATGGGACTTTTATTATTATTTACTCTAATTATGTTAGGTGGAGCTAAAATAATTAGTATGAATTTAAATTACAGCACAAAATATAAATCAAGCAAAAGTATTAAGGATATAACTGCAAAAGAGATAGGACTAATAGATGAAGCTACTATGTGGCTAAAAAGTAAGCAAAATGATGAAATTACAAATTTAGAAAAAGATTTTAAAGAAAAAATCGGTAATGATATTAAGTTAAGCTATATAAGCAATAAATGTAAAACAGAAAATTGCAAAGATGAATGTATAAAGAAGAAGTCGTTTTTTGAAATAGAATATGGTGAAGTTAATAAAAAGAAGTATATGTACTGCGATTATGAAGCAACAAAAGATGATAAAGAAAATAAAACAATAATACTTTTTCCTAAACGGAGGTTTTAAATAATTATGCAATTAAATAAGGAGATTATTATTTATAAAGAAAATTATAAATATTTAGATAAAAATGATTTAAAAGATATAAAAAAGGACATAATCAAAAGGAAGTTTGGAGATTTTTTAATTTTAGAAGAAGAGATTTATATAACTGAAGTAGATTTTATTAAAGGTAAGGAAATAGAAGAATACATTGAAAAAGAGATAAAAAAAGAATTTAAAACATCCGATTATTTGTTTCATTATGTTGTTTGTAAAAAAGAGAATAAAGGTGTTATATATGCAATGAAAGGTGGAAATAAAATAAATAACTTACTAAAGTTTATTAAAAAAATAAAAGTAACACCAATACAGTTTAAATTAATAAAATTAATCAAGAGAAAAATAAAAAATAGTACATTTAATGCATTAATTGATGTGGAAGGTAAATTTTATTATTTAGAAGTTGTTTCTGGTATTTTAAGACATAATCGTATTATAGAAGATAAAGGACAATGTGAGAGTGGAAATAAACAATTAATAGAAGGTATATTAACATATCCTTTCTCAAAAAAGGAACTAGTTTTAATTAAAGGAGCAAATAGTGAATAAGAATTTTATACCAAATGAATTTAATAAAAGAAAAGAGAAAGAAAATACAAATAGTATAAAAAGAGGAGTTTTATTGTTATTAATTGGTAATTTGATTATACTTCCAATTAATATAGGGTCTTTTAAGAAGGATAAAGAAACAAAGAATCAAGAAACTAAAAAGTCAGAAGAAGTTAATGATATAAATTATAAAAATAATGTTATAAAATGGGTGAAGATAATAGATGAATATACTACAAAAGCTACAGTAAGTGAGAATAAGGGTGAATTGCTATTAGAAAATGAGGATAAATTAAAAGATATTCAAAAGGAAATAAAAGTAGTGAAAATTTCTAAAAATATTAATGATTATTATATAAATGCAGTTGGTGAATAAAATGAAGAAATCTTATTTAATGTATACTTTGTTAATAAGCATATTTATTATACAAAGTGCAATATTTATTGAAAATTCAAAATTAGAGTCTAAAAGTAAAGAGGTAATAAGTGCAAATGTGAAAAGTGATAAAATACAAGGAAATAAAAAACAAATAAATGAAGTTTTTGATGAACTTAATAACTTTAATCAAATAGAAATAAAAAATATAGATTTTAATGAAGAAAAAGTAAAAGCAGATATAGATATTATCGGAAGTAAAAAAGATATAGAATATGTCATAGAAAATTTATCAGAATATAGTATATCAAAATATAATGTTATGTATGAAAATGGTATATTTAATATAAATGTTTGCTTAGAGTAGTATAAAAATAATATAAATACAGAATAATATTAAGGAAAAGTGTTTATTATTATAAAAATACTGTTAAATTGCCCTAGTAATAATTGCATTTAACAGAGAGTTTTGATAAAATAACATTGTATGTCAGAAGAAACCAAATTATGATTATATATGATAAGAATTTATTGTGATAATACATTTGGATTTGAATTTATACTTTTGGAGGGATATTTAATGATATCAGCAGGAGATTTAAGAAAAGGTACAACTTTTGAACATGAAGGACAAGTTTTCACAGTTGTAGATTTTTTACACGTTAAACCAGGAAAAGGTGCAGCGTTCGTTAGAACAAAACTTAGAAACGTTATATCAGGAGGAGTTACTGATACAACTTTCAACCCAACAACAAAGTTCCAAGAAGCTGTAATTGAAAGAAAAGAAATGCAATATTTATACACAGATGGAGAGTTATACTACTTCATGGATCAAGAAACATACGATCAAATTCCTTTAAACTTTGAAAAAGTTGAAGAAGCTATCAAATACTTAAAGGAAAACATGTTTGCTATAATTAAGTTCTACAAGGGAGATGCTTTCTCAGTTGAAGCACCAAACTTTGTTGAATTATTAATAACTCACAGTGAACCAGGTGTTAAAGGTAACACTGCAACAAATACAGGAAAGCCAGCTACAGTTGAAACTGGTGCAATAATAAACGTTCCAATGTTCGTTAATGAAGGCGATACTATAAGAATCGATACTAGAACTGGGGAATATATGGAAAGAGTTTAATACTCTAATTAATTGCTAAGTTCATAGAACTTAGCAATTTTAATATAAAAGGAAGTGTTGATATGAATCATATAAGAGAAGAAATCCAAGAGCTAAATAGTTGTATAGATAAAGTAAGTAATAATGAAAATAAAGAAATACTTTGTAAAATAAGTAGTATATTAAATACATTAACTAATAAAGTTGAAGAAATTTCTGTTAATCAAGAAATAATAGAAGAAAATTTAGAGTATTTAGATGATGATTTATCGGGAATACAAGATGAGCTTTTTGAAGAAGTATCTTTAGAAGAGTTAAATGAAATTGAAGAAGAGTATAAAGAAATAAATTGTAGTCATTGTAACAAGCCTATATTTATTGAGGTATCAGCATTAGAAGAAAACAATGATATTTCATGTCCTTATTGTGGTGGAAATGTAATAAAATAATTTCTATAAGAGTTTTGCTTGCAAAGCTCTTTTTTTTATACCTATTTTACATATTTTTATAAAAATGAGTAATAATTACACAAAAAAATAAATATTAATGAAATAGAATAAAATAAGTTTTACTATGTGAGGAGGAAAGTGTGGGATGGTTAAAGATGAAAATGGATTAAATATTTTTCCGCCTAAAATCATGAATATGATTAATAATTACTCAAATGATGGTATGCAAGAAATTAGGATGAAAATAAATAAGCCAATAATTATATATACAAACAATAGGGAAATTATACTTCATTATGATCTTACTAAAGAAGATCTTAAGTATATTTTACAAAGAATATCTAATTATTCAATATATGCATATGAAGAGGAAATTAAGCAAGGTTTCATAACGTTAAAAGGTGGACACCGAGTGGGTTTAGCTGGTGAATGTGTTATGGATAACAATAAAGTAAAAACAATAAAAAATATTGCATCTATTAATATAAGGATATGCAGAGAAATAATCGGTTGTAGCCAAAAAGTACTTAAATATATAGTAAGTGACAATAAAATAAAAAATACATTAATAATATCTCCGCCTAAATGTGGGAAAACAACAATTTTAAGAGATGTAGCAAGAGTATTATCATCTGGAGATAGGGAATTTAGATTAACAGGAAAGAAAGTAGTTGTAATAGATGAGCGAAGTGAAATCGGTGCAAGTTATCTTGGAGTGCCACAAATGGATGTAGGTATTAGAACGGATGTGTTAGATAACTGTTTAAAGACTGAAGGGATGCTTATGGCTATAAGGTCTTTATCACCTGAAGTGCTTATTTGTGATGAAATTGGTACTTATGAAGATATAAAAACATTAAATACAGCATTTAATTCAGGTGTGAATATTGTAGTTACAGTACATGGTTCTAATTTTGAAGATATTAAAAATAGAAAGGCTTTTAATGAGCTATTTAATTCTGGAATAATAGAGCGGGTTGTTGTACTTAGTAGTAGGTTTGGTGTTGGAACAATAGATAATATTTACTCAGTAAATAGAAAGGGTGAATGTGTATGTTTAAATTCATAATACTATTAATGATTTTCTTATGCTTTTGTTATATTGGCTACAGTTATGGAGATAAGTTTGGAAAGAGGCATAAAAGACTTAAAGACATATTGAAAAGTATAATACTTCTTCAAAATGAAGTTATTTATAATCTAGCACCACTACCAGAGGCACTCTTTTCAATTGGAGCTAAGTCTAAAATGCCTCTTAGCAAATTGTTTGTAAATGTTGCTGACATCTTACTAAAGGGAGATGGAGAAAATGTATATGA
>NZ_JAVXRL010000048.1:0-3019 GCF_036643715.1 Clostridium sp.
AGCTCAAATTATACAAGTGTTCTCAAATGATGCCTCTATTCTTCAAGTAGGTTCATATATATTAATAGTTATGTTAATATCAACCATGTTTAATGGTATTACAACTTTATTTATGACAGTATACCAATCATCTGGTGAAGGTGTTGCAACAGGCATAATGGCTATAAGTCAAGGCTGTTTATATATACCAATAGTAATTATACTTAATCACTTCTTCGGACTTCATGGTTTAATTTGGTCTATGACAATAACTGAAATCACAACGTGCTTTATAGGTGCAATTTTATACATACCTTATCACAAAAAATTAAAAACAGTTTTTCTCAAATGATTTTTTTTATTAATTATATATAAAATAAAGAATAGGAATTCAAAAATATTTCATCTTTGAACTCCTATTCTTTTATGTCTATAAACTTTTAATTAACGTGATTCACTTTGACTTCTTCCAGTTCTTCTGTTTCCTTGTTGCCCTTTACTAGAAGTTTTCTTCTTATCTCTGTACCAATTTCTTCTTGGTTTTTTATTTTCGTCTTTTTTAGCCACTTGTTTCTTAGGTGCATTTTCCTTAGGAATAATAAACTTTTCATAGTCTATATTTTCCATAACAGGTATGCTTTTTCCTATTACCTTTTGAATGTCTTTAAGTTCATTTCTTTCTTCAACGTCACAGAATGATAAAGCTACTCCACTACGTCCTGCTCTACCTGTTCTACCAATTCTATGAACATAAGTTTCTGGTACATCTGGTAGATCATAATTAATTACATGTGATAACTCATCTACATCAATTCCTCTTGCAGCTATATCAGTTGCAACTAAAACTCTTATCTTTCCTTCTTTAAAATTACTTAAGGCAAGTTGTCTAGCCCCTTGTGATTTATTACCATGAATAGCTGCAGCTTCTACTCCTATTTCACCAAGTTCTTTTACAATAGTGTTAGCCCTATGCTTTGTTCTTGAGAATACTAAAAGTGATTTAATATCTTCATCTTTAAGAAGATGAGCTAATAAAAATCTTTTTTCTTTCTTATTAACAAAGTATAATCCCTGAGTAACAGTATCTATTGTAGATGAAACTGGTGCAACTTCAACTCTTACTGGATTTTTAAGAATATTATTTACAAGTTTCATAACTTCTTTTGGCATTGTTGCTGAGAATAAAAGATTTTGTCTAACCTCTGGTAATTTAGCTACTATTTTATTAACATCACGAACCATTCCCATATCAAACATACGGTCTGCTTCATCTAATACGAAATGTTTTACACTACTTAAGTCAATGAATTTTTGACCTATTAAATCAAGTAATCTTCCTGGAGTTGCAATTAAAATATCCACTCCAGCTCTTAATACTCTTGTTTGAGGGTTTTGTGAAACCCCTCCAAATATTACTGTACTTCTTAAATCAAGATGCTCACTATAAGTTATGAAATTCTCTTCTATTTGTATTGCAAGTTCTCTAGTAGGTGCTAAGATTAATGCTTTTATTGTTCTCTTACCATCTTCCTTCTTTGCATTTTGTGCAATGTTTTGTAATACAGGAATTGCGAATGCCGCAGTCTTACCTGTACCTGTTTGTGCACATCCTAAAAAGTCTCTTCCCTCTAATAATGATGGAATTGATTTTTCTTGTATTGGTGTAGGATTTTTATATCCAGCTTCCTCTAAGGCTTTTTGTATTGGTTCTATTATATTTAAATCTTTAAATAACATATTTCTCCTTTGTATGAGGTATTTTAATTTTTCGTTTCCTCATTTAATTTATTTATTAATATAACTTATTCTATTTTTGTTTTTTGACAAAAAATAAAGAAAGACATTCCTTATATGTAAGTAGCAAACCCATACATATAAGGAGTGTCTCTCTTTAACATTATAGTATTATAATTCATTTCTGGCAAATGGAAGTATTAGTATACGTAAAAATAACCTTTTTTATTTAATTACTAATTGTGCTAAAGCCCTTTATAACATCCTCCTTAAAGCACCTTCCTATGGGAATTTCTATATCTGATTTCAATATCAACTTATCGCACAATGCTTTCTCAACAAAGCTAGTATTAATGATATATGACTTATGAACTCTTATTAAAAGTGGGCACTTTATTCGTTCCACTATTTTCGAAATTCTTTCTCTTATTTTATAATTTCCAGTAGTAGAATGTATTATAAGATAATGCCCGTAAGATTCTATAAAAATTATATTTTTTATATTGAGCTTCATAGTAACTGTTCCTACTTTAAAAGTTAAAATATTATCTGCTTTATTCAAATAATCTTCTAGTGCTATAAGCATTTCTTTAAAATCTTCTTCAAACTTACTTAACCTTATAAATTGAAGTGGTTGTACACTTAATGATTGAAAGACTAAGTTATCCTTTTCACTTAAAAATATTATAGCGCTGTTTTGGAATTTATCCTTTATATCCTTTACTAATTTTATTTCATCACCATTTCTTAATTCAAAAAATATAATTACAAGATTATCATTACTATCCTCATTCTCTAAAGAATTAACAAACTGAACCTTTTTACATTTCTGTGTAAAGAATGATTTTATTTTAAGTTTCAAAATCCCTTCTAACTTAGCATCTTTTAAAATCAAATTTACTTTAATCATTATTCCACCACACTTTTTTTTAATTCATCTTCAATACCATTAATATAATCCACTAAGTTTTTACTAGGATCATTAAGCACATAAAGTAGCTTATATTCATCTTCAATTAGAATATTATAATTATTTTCTAAATACTTTATAGCTAATAAATATTCTTCATTTGATGTTGTAACAAGTGATTCAAAGTTTATACTTGACCCATCTTTTAATAAAATATTAAAAAAAATCGGGTGTGCAATAGTTGAGTATATGCTTAACTCTGTTGTCCAATAAATTTTTATTTTTTCTATTTCATTTAATTTAATTTTGAAAGAAAATACATCATCTTTTCCTGTGAAAATACTAAGCGCATATTTTACTTGTTCAAAGTAATTAGTGATAGAATAATATTCTAAG
>NZ_JAVXRL010000048.1:3029-21728 GCF_036643715.1 Clostridium sp.
AGTAATCCTCAGTTATATCCCAATGTTTTCTACATACAGCTACTGTTGGTACATATAGTAATACTATTGATATAAACACAAAAGCAAATATTACTTCTTTCATATTATTTGAGTTAGTTATTATAACTAAAAAATTACTTAAAACTAAACTTATAACTAAGCAGACTAATATAGTTATTATTAAATTTAATTTAGTTGTTTTTTTCCCAATTACAAATTTTCTATTAGATTTTTTCATTATAAATACATCCCCTTTATATTTATTTAAATTACATTTATAGAATAATTTGTAATTAAGTTTTACACAATATATTTATCACAAACTACATTTTTATATCACAAACTGCATATAGGATAGACTTTTCATAGTCTATCCTACATATATCTTATAAAATTATTCTTCTCTTATTTCTTCAACAATACTGTTTTTGCATAATTTATTTATGGAATATTTACTTATTGCTAAAACAAAGATCAATAAAATAATTGATGATATTATTAATGGTTTTATTGGAAATACATATATACCCTCATACATGGATGCAAATCCTTTTGTTATTACTCCTGATGAAGCTATTCCAAGTAACCCACCAATTACAATTGAATATAAATAATAATTTAAATTTTCTATAAATATCATCTTTTTAATAAACTTTTTACTAGTTCCTATTGATCTAAGTAATGCAATTTCCTTTCTTCGGTCTTCAATGCTTGAAGTAACTGATGTTATTATGTTAGTTAATGTTATTAGTGTTATAAGTATCAAGAATCCATATACACCAATTTTATATACAAGCATCATCTTACTCCACTGCCTCTGATTCTCATCTTGGCTTATAAGGTATGTTACTTTATACTCATTTCTATTTGTATCAAGTTCAGTAAATACCTTTTCTGCAAACATTTCGTTTTCCGGTACAACTTTTGTATTACGTCCTGATCTTTCTCCACCTAAATTATTAATAACTTTATTGAATAAATCATCCCCCATATATATAACTGGTGAGTTTACCCACTCTTTACTTGCCTTAACACCTTCTTCTACAATTCCAACTATTTCAATATCTTTAAGGAGGATTGTCTTCTCCTCTCCTTCACCTTCATTATTTGTTTTATTGATTTTAAGTTCAATATTAATCTTATCTCCAACTTTATAATTAGTTATATCAACTAGTACTTTTTTGTTTCCTTCTAATACGATAGCTTTGTTTTGAATAACTACACCACTCTTAAGTTTATTTTCATCCAACTTAGAATTACGTACAATTTCTTCCTTTACCGCTTTACTATCAGTGTTATATACAGTGTAACTAAAGTCTTGTGATGTTATATTCTTAAATTTATCTGTTAAAATATCATTTCCTTTAATTTTACATTCATCAATATTTAAAGCATGATTACTATTAGCTTTGCTTCCTATTTCATATTCAGTATAAACATTTTTTACCCCATCTATCATTTTGATCTTTCCAATGTCTGAATTACTATTAGTTTGGATTTCATATTTACTTACTGAATCTTGAACTAACATTGCACTATTAGCAATTTCAGTAAATGAGTAGAATGAAACAAATATAAATATGCTTAAACTAAACCCTAACACTACAGCTTTAAATCTACCTTTATTTCTCCTAAGATTTTTATTTGCAATTTTTCCTGGGGATCCAAATATTCTTGTAAATATTCCGTTTTTCTTTGATACCTTTATCTTTTCATTATTAACAAATGTATTTTTCATTCCATCTACGGGTGTTACTTCTGATAATCTTCTTAAAGGTATAAATATAGAAATTCCTATAGTTATTATTGAAATTATAATACTTCCTATTATAGAATTTAAAGATATTGCAAACTCTACTTTTCCGAGTCCAAAAATATTTATCATAGTTACTACTTTAAGAAGAATATATACACCTAATATACCTAATAAAATACCAATTATTATCCCAACTACTCCAATTATTAAAGCCTCTTTTAACACTATTTTCTTTACTTGCTTTTTACTAATACCAACTGCTCTTAATAATGAAAATTCTTTGTTTCTATCATTTACACTTATCATAAATCCATTATATATAAGTCCAACACTAGATATTACAACAAGTATTATTAATATATATTGAAGAGTTTCAATAAGTTCAAATTTACCATCCCCTATATTTTCACCAAGAAGCGTAATGTAATCTTCATTAATGTTTATATACTGGCTATCTTCACCATCTACTTGCCTTTCACTTATACCAAAATCTTTTCTTATATCTTCTACAGATTCTACAGTATCTTTTACGTTTTTATATCTTAAAGAAAGTAAATACTTAGAATTTGGTTCAATAAAAGATTCATCAACTATATATGTTATTAAAGGGTCATTCTCGGCAGCTACTATTGTTCCTTTAATCTCTTTTTCTTTTCCATTGTGAATATCTTTAAAATTTATAGTTACAGTATCTCCTATTTTCTTATTGTTTTTCTTTAAATATTCTTTTGAAACAATAATTTCTCCTACTTTGCTTGGGACCTTACCTTCACAAATTACGTTTTCATAACTTCTTAAATAAATTCCATCTAGACTAATTGCAGAAACAACTGTATTGTAATCTGCATTTTTATCATATTTTTCGATAGTTCCTATTCCAGTAGAAAATGCTGCTTTTTCAAGTTTAACATTATTCACTATTTTACTTACATCCGAACCTTTTACTCCACCTAAATCAGCATAGGACTTACTTGTTAACTCGTAACGCTCTATCATTTTACCTTTAAATGAATCCACTAGGGAAAATACCCCTGTAATTAAAGCAACTGAAATTACAATTCCAAATATTACAGTTAATGTCCTCCCCTTTTTGCTTTTTAAATATCTTATTGATAACTCCTTATAACTTCTCATAATTAGTTACCTCTTTCATCTGAAAGGTTACCATCTTCAATTCTTACAACTCTATCTGCTTCTGCTGCAATATTAAGGTCATGAGTTATTATTATAAGAGTTTGATTATATTTTCTGCTACAATGCTTTAATAATTTCATTATTTCTTTTGTGTTTTTTGAATCCAAATTACCTGTTGGCTCATCTGCTAATATTATTGTAGGTTTATATGCAAGCGCCCTACCGATTGCAACTCTTTGCTCCTGTCCACCTGATAATTGTGATGGCATGTGATTCTCTCTACCTTTTAAATCTAATAGCTCAATAAGCTCATTTATATAATCGATATCTGGTTTTCTTTCATCAATAATGTACGGTAATTCTATATTTTCCTTTGCAGACATTACTGGAATTAAATTAAAGAATTGAAATATAAGACCTATATTTCTTCTTCTAAACTGGGATAACTTTTCATCATTGAGCTTTGATATATTAACTCCATTAATATTTACACTTCCTGATGTAGGATTATCTACTCCACCTAACATGTGTAGCAATGTACTTTTACCACTTCCTGATGGTCCTATTATTGCAACAAATTCTCCTGCATTTACTGTTAAATTAACACTATTAAGTGCTACAACTTCATTATCACCTTCACCGTACTTTTTAGTTAGATTTTCTATTTTTATAATTTCCACTTATAATCAACTCCCATTTACTTTATACTCTAATAATAATTTTCTATTGTGACTTTTAAGTGAACCTATAAGTGACAAATGTGTCACTTACAATTTGGAGTTATTTATAAATGTTATTTCAAATTCAGTTCCAACATCCTTTTCACTTCTAACTAATATATATCCGCCCTGACTTTCTATTATAGATTTTGCCATTGCAAGCCCTACTCCTATGCTTTCTGACTTTAATCCTTTTCTGCCTGTATAAAACCTTTTAAATATATTAGCTAAATCCTTTTTATCTATCCCTTCACCATTATCTTTAATAACAATCCTTGAATACATCTTATTTTCTTCTGTAGAAATCAGTATTTTACCATTAGTGTTTGAGTGCTCTATTGCATTCTTTAAAATATTTGTAATAGCTTCATTTGTCCACTCTTTATCACCTACAAAAGTTGCTTTTTTCCCTATTATATTAAGTTGTATTTCTTTTTCTATTATTTTAGGTTCTAGTAAACTTATAGAAATATTTATAATATCATCTAAATTTACTCTATCCTTTTTAAATATTACACTTCCAGAATCTAATCTTGCCATTTTCAAAAGATTATATATAAGCCACTCCATCTTATCGCTTTGAATAGAAATATTACTTAAAAACTCTAATTGTTTTTCTCTACTAATATTATCTTTATCAATTAAAATATCAGTTATCATTTTTATAGAAGTAAGTGGAGTCTTCATTTGATGAGATATATCCGTTAATATTTCTTTTAAATAGTTCTTTTCTTTATTAATCATTTCATTATCATTTTTAATAACTGATACCATCTTATTAATTTCATTTGCTAGAATTGGAAATTCCCCTTCCCCCTCATAATCAAGGGTTTCTAGTTTTTCCCCTTTTAATATATTATCAACATAGTTATACGCGTTTTGAACCTTAATATAAATTTTTTTCATATTAATTACTATTACTAAAAAGCTTGTACTTATCATAATCAATATTAAAATAAATGTTAGTATACTTCTGCTTCTTTCTGCTTTATATACAATTGGCTCTAATATATAATCCATATCCTCACTATATCCATAGCTTGATAAAATCTCTTTTCCTTTTTTAATATCATCTATTGATCCATCTTCTGATATTATCGATACAATCTCACTTTCAAGTTCTGGATGCTTTTCAACTAATGCCGCAACCATTTGCGATTTACTATCAATTACACCTTTTAAAATATCATCTTTACAGAAATTCATAACTACTATAATAAGGGATACAAATATAATTTGAATCACAAAAAGTTTGGTTAAAATACTTGTTACTTCCTTATTTCTAAAAATATTTATTTTCATTTTGTGCTACTCCATTTATAACCAAGTCCTCTTACAGTTATAATATGTTTTGGATTCTTTTCATCATCCTCGATTTTCTTTCTAAGTCTTTTCATAAATACTGTTAAGGTATTGTCATTAACAAACTCACCATCAACATCCCATAAACTTTCTAAGATTTGATTTCTGCTTAAAATAGTATCTTTATTTTGAATAAGCTTTAGAAGTAACTTGTATTCCATTGTCGTTAAGAATAGTATTTCATTATTCTTTTTAACTTCTATTTCTTTTGTATTTATTTTAAACTCATCTATTTTTATTATGTCACTGTTCTTTTTAAGATTTGAATGTCTCCTTAAATTTGCTTTTATTCTTGCTAATAGTTCTCTTATTTTAAACGGCTTAGTTATATAATCATCCGCTCCAAGTTCAAGTCCCATTACAACATTAACTTCTTCATCACAAGCTGTTAAAAATATTACTGGAACTTCGCTTTTTTCTCTTATAGCTTTGCAAACATCATAACCACTCCCATCAGGTAGCATTAAATCTAGTAAAACAAGATCAAATTCTTCTGTATTAACTTCCTTAATTGCCTCTTCAACTGATTTACATAACTTCACTTCATACCCTTCATCTACAAGAGTAAATTCTAATGCAGAAAGTATTGTAATATCATCTTCTACAACTAATATTTTACTCATAATATTTCACTCCTTTACTATCATAATAATATTTATGTATACTTATAACTCAATCCACTCACAAGTAATAAAAAGTTTCCCCTTTTCACATTTAGCAGATACTTTGCCATTCATCATCTCCATCAAAGTTTTAACTATAGAAAGTCCAAGACCTGTATTTTTTCCTGATCTACTTCTATCATTGCCTTTATAAAACTTTGAAAAAATCATATCTGTATTAACTTCTTCAGTTACATAGTTCATAAATATTAGCTTAACTTTAGATTTATCTTTTTTTAGTTTTATTGAAAACTCTCCATTTGAATGTTTTATTACGTTTATCATAAGATTTTCTACAACTCTTGTAATTGCACTGATATCCCCTAATACTTCCAAATCTTCTTCTAATTCAATTTTAGGTTCTACACCTTTTTCTTCAAGTTGCTCATAGAAACTTATTACTGTTTTAAATACTACTTCATTAATATTTACTCCTTCTAATTCCATATCATAATTAGAATTATCAATAACTGAAAGCATAAAAAAATCTTCTAACATAACTTGAAGATCCTTTGCTCTTTTTTCTACCTTTTTTAAATACTCTAAATCCTTAGAATCTCTATTTTCTCTAGTATTTAGCATTTGAATATATCCAATTATTGATGTTAAAGGTGTCCTTAAATCATGTGAAATATTTGATATCATATCCTTTAATTCTTCCTTTGATTTAACTTCATTAATCCTAAGTCTATTTGCAACTTCAATATGTTTATTAATGCTGCTTGCTAAAAGTTCAATTTCTTTATTTATAAGATTAACATCAATCTTTTTTTCTGTTTTTAAATCATTATAATCATCAAGTTGTTTTGATATATTAATCATTTCCTTTTTCATATAAAAAATATAGGCAAGTAAAATAACTATTATAATTACTAACCCAATTATTAAAATAATCATCTTTACTCGCCTCCTAATTATTTAATCTCTCTTCTTTTAAATACAGCTACACCCAAAAGTGTTGATAAAGTAATTATTATTAATCCATTTATAATATAAGTTAAAAAGTTATTGCTTTGAGGATTTGATCCTAATTCTATTATCATTGAATATGGTATAAATTTATTTAAGTTATCTGAAAGCATCATTCCAATCATAGTTATCCCAATAATTTCAACCATAGCAATAATTGATATAATTTCAGAGTTTGGAATTAACGTAGCTAAAAATGCATATATACTAACCATTGAAGATATTATGATTATATACAATATTAAAGTTTTTATAGTTATTAAAATACTTTCATAACTGAAATTTATTGGCTTACATATTACAGAAGTAACTAACAATATCCCTAAAAATGATGCTGTTATTATTATTGAAAGGCCTATAATAATTGCAGCTAAGTTAGATATATAAATCTTGTATCTTTCATAACCATAAGATACTGTATTTTTATATATTCCACTTTTGATTTTATTTACTACACTGCTTGAAGTTAACGTAATACCTATAATATAAATCAAAGCTGCAGCTGATAATGCATTTACTATAAATTTAATGTAATCATCCCCTGGTTTTATTCCTAATTTAAATCCACGAGTTACACCTTCTGGATTAGTAAATGAAAATATGAATATTTCTGCATCAGTTGCAATTGATAAAATTATTACTATCAAACTTACAATAGTACTAGCTATTATGCAATTTCTATAAATTTTGCTTCTAAATAATCTGTATAAATCTGCCTTTATTAAATTAATCATCTTACTCACTCTCCATTACATTCATCACATAATCTTCTAAGCTTTCACCTTTTGTAACCATCTGACTAATTAATACATCACGCTTCGCTAATTCTTTTGTTATTATAGAAGCTTTATCGATACATTCATATATTCTAATGACATTATTATTTAAAACTTTATACTCACTAATATTTAATATATTCTCTAAAATCCACGTACATTTCTCTACTTTATCTACATTTATCTCTAGTGATATTTTTGACTTTTCCATTAAGTCATCCATTGAGATTTCTTCTATAAGTTTGCCTTTAGACATTATTCCATAAACATTTGATATTTGACTAAGTTCACTTAAAATGTGACTTGAAATTAATATTGTAATTCCCTTTTCCTCATTAATCCTTTTAAGTAATTCTCTCATTTTAACTATTCCAACTGGGTCAAGCCCGTTAGCTGGCTCATCTAAAATAAGTATTTCTGGATCTCCGAGCAAAGCTATTGCAAGACCTAACTTCTGTTTCATTCCAAGAGAATAATCTTTAATCTGTTTCCCTTTAACATTTTCAAGTCCCACTAATTTAAGTTTCTCATCAATACAGGCTTTACCTGGAATACCTTTAAGCTTTCTTAAATATTCTAAATTTTTATAAACATCCATCTCTTCAAAAAAGGCTGGTGATTCAATTAAAACACCTATTCTCTTTCTACTTTTAACTATTGATTCTGGTTCACCAAATAATTCAATACTTCCTTCATTAGCTATTGAAAGTCCTGATAATATCCTCATTATAGTTGTCTTACCAGCACCATTTTTACCAATCAATCCATAAATATCACCTTTTTTAATATTCATGTTTATATCTTTTAATACAAATTCTTTTCTATACTTCTTGCTTATTTTTTTAGTTCTTATAACATAATTATTCATATACTCCAAAACCTCCCTTTGTCTATATAATAGCCACCGGCTTCTAAATAACTTCTAAGAAAGTCTTAAAAAAGTATTAATTTGAATTTATACATCCATTTTATATCCTATCCCCCATATTGTTTTTATATATTCTAATTTTGCTCCTGCTTTTATAATTTTATTTCTCAAGTTACTAATGTGTACTGTTATTGTATTATCATCACCAAAATATTCATCTTTCCATACACTTTTAAATAAATTAGCTTTTGAAAAAACTTTAGTAGGATGTTTAATTAATAATTCTAAAATATCGAATTCTCTTACTGTTAAGTTTATAGCTGTACTATTTATAAAAACTTCTCTTGTTTCTTTATTTATAGTAATTTCTTTATACTTAATTATATTGATTTCTTCATTATTATTTGAAAATTCAATATACCTTCTCCCATTAGCTACTATTCTCGCCAATACCTCATCTAAATCAAAAGGTTTACTTATGAAGTCATCAGCTCCTGCTCTTAGCAGCTTGGCCTTTAATCCAACTTCTTCTTTTGCTGATATAATTATTATCGGCATATTTTTCTTTTCTCTAATTATACTAACTAGTTCATCACCAGCTTTTCCTGGTAACATAAGATCTAGTAAGATCAAATCAAATTCATTATTATCTAAATATAATAGTCCTTCTGTACCTGAATAAGCAGATTTAACATCATACCCTTCATTAGATAGCATTTCATATAATAAACTATTTATATCGTTATCATCTTCTACTATTAAAATCCTCATATCATTCTCCATTACATTACTTTATAAAATTTTCTTATTAATATGATATCATAAAACAGTTGTCATAACTAACAAAATTTGTAATATGATTTTTATAAAAAAAGAGTGGCAAAAGCCACTCTAATAAATTATACTAATTTAAAATCAATCTATCTTTTTAATTCAATAATATTTGAAACTAACGCTTTACATCTTCCACAACCAGTACCTGCGCCTGTAACTTCTCCTACCTTTTCAACTGTGTCTGCTCCATTTTTTACAGCATCAACAACATCTTGTAATGAAGTTCCCTTGCAACCACAAACTGATGCTAATATACTTTCAATTTCTTCAACGCAGCCACCACAAACAGTTCCTGCTCCTGTTATTTCTTGTATTTCTTCTAATGTACGTGCTCCTGAAATCATTGCCTTTCTTATATCTATATAACTTACATTACTACAATGACATACTATTCTATCTCCAGCCATATATATCCCCTCCACTATTTATTTCTTACCTATTATATTATAATAATTGTTATTTTTCAATAACTATTATTAATCCTAAATTTTTAAAACTATAATTAAAACCTTTTATAAATTATCCCTATACAAAAAGATGGTAAATCAATTAATATGGATAATTATTATACACTTGTTTTAAGTAATTATATAATTAAGCATTAAATGAATAGTAAAAATATAAAACTCACATACAGCGATAACTGTATGTGAGCTTTTCTAACTTAATAGTATTTTCTTCTCAACATTTTTTATAAATTTCTGCTTTTCATCACTCAGTGTTAATATATATTTATTAAATTTAATATACCATTCTTTTTCACAGTCATTATTAAAACTTAAATCTAATGTATATTTAAAGAGAAGAATTGTTTCCATATTGGATAAACTTTTAAAATATTGATAAAATTCGTCTCCAAATAAACATTCGCTATCTAGCATATCTACTAAATCTTCTAAGCTATTAAAATTACTTTTAATTAGTGTAATTTTATCTTCAATAGAATAAATCTCTCTAATATTACTAGTTATCTTTCTAAAATCAGTATTACTCATCTTTTCTTTATCTCTATATTCTATATAATCTTTTTCATTACTATCACTAAATGAAATAAATATCTTTTCTAACCTATCTAACTCGATTGAATTTTTTATATATGAAGCTATATTACTAGTAGCCTCTCCAATATAATTTATTAGATCATTGTTACCGATATTTAAAGTCTCAAAACAAATACTTGCATACTTTAATAATTCAACTTTTAATTCTTCTAATGATAATTTGATTAATTTCTCTTTTATATTTTTTCTGTCTATATCAGTAATATATTTTCCACACATAGCCAATCCTATTGCATTTATAAGTACTAACTCAAATATATTTATAAGCAATAGTTCACTACTTTTATCATATCCTTTTAATAACTCCTTAATATCATCAATATTAAATTTGGAACAAAATTCATTTTCTAATTTCAATTTTTCTAAATAATCTTTTATATACTCGATACCTTCAAGATTCATATTTTCAATACATATCTGATAATCTATAGACCCTGGAGTCTCATTTGCTGCAAAAAAAGCATCGTACTGTTGAAAAAATAAAGGTATTCCATAATCTATAGTATCATTATATGAATAATTTTCAATATTAAGCTTATTAATCTGAATAGTATCTAATAATCTTCTACCAGTTTTCACCTTATCTTTAATCAGATTATACCCTTTTTCAAGCATATTTGATAAAGATTCATTCTTTAAACTATCTATAATTAATTCTGTGCTATTTAAATTTTTCATATATATTCCTATTGTATAATCAATACCTTTTATAATATTTTCTGCTACTTCTACCATAACTGAACTACTATCATTTTTAGTATAATATTTCAATTGTAATTTTAATACATCTAACCTTTCATTTGCTACTCTATTTAAATCAGTATCATCTAATAAATTTAGTTTGTAAGAAGTCATTAAAATATCCTTAAAAAAATACTCTTCTCTTATCTCATTTTTTAAAATATCCCCATACCCTTGAATATTTATATTCACATCCAAGATTTATCACTCCTTTTCATTACTAATGTTTGCATAATCTTTTATACCATTTCTAATATTATCTGCTATTTTGTATAATACTTTACCTTCCAAAAGTTCTAGTGACCCTTGGCAATAGTTATCAAAATGCTCTTTCATAATTTCTATTAATTCATCATCACCTATATAATCTAATGTCTCATTCTTATAGTTATAAAATATTTCTAAAAGATTGTTTATTGTATCACTGTAATTATATTGTGATATATATGGAGAATCACAAAAAGTTTCAATAATTTTATTTATAATTTGACCATTAAATTCTATCCTATTACTCGTTTTAAGTGCTACTGCCCTTGTTTTTATAAGTTCTTTTATTTCTTTTTCATTCATCTTTAATCCGTATTCTTTTGTGAGTTCATTACATTTTAAAATATCATTAAGCACATATTTTTCTTGTAGATTACTTTCAAATATATTAGTAATTTCATTCATTTTAAAACTCCCTTCAAAAAAGTATTGACATTTGTTTTATTTAGTGCTATAATTAATTTTATATGCACATTATTAAGATTATACCATTTGCATATTTATATGTCAATTTAAAAAAGAGGATATATTTGTAGTGGATCCTATGTCAAGGACATAATTGAATATTAATCTGCTATTAAAAGCTGATTTCTGTATATCTCAGGAGTAAGCTTTTTTTTAACTCCGTTAATTGTGCAAAGAACCTAATGTTAATTTCAAGTCAATAGCTTATAAAAAAAAACATCCACCCCTTTCTAGGATGAATGTTTTTACTAAGATTAATATTATTCTAAATTCGGTTCTTTTCTGTGTTTAGTATTATTTTAATATATATTTGCTATTTCAATTAATTTACCATCCTGGAATTTAGATGCTACAAATGTAACTCCAATAGGTTCACCAGTACTTTTGTATCCAGTAGGAACAGTTAGTGCCGGATATCCTGCTGGTGCATATAAACTAGCTGCTTGATTACTTAATGATACAATAACATCTGCGTCTTTTAATATACCATCAATCTCTTTACTACCAGCTTCTTTATTTTTATCAATTAATTTTTTATAATCTTCAATACTAGTTTTATCTTCTAATGATTTTTCTAATAAGTCTTGACCAAATGGTGCTCTATTCTCCAAATCTTTTTTATTGAATTCAATTATATCATTTAAGTTATTTATTCCATTTACTTTAGCAACTTTAAGATATTTGTTAATATCATATTTGAATCCAACTTCTAAAGCTTTACCCATTTCGATACTATTTGATTCCTTTGAAAAAGCAGTATTTGTTACTTTTGCTCCCATCCCTTCAAATTCTTTTCCTATTCTATTTAAAATTTCATCTTCTTCATCTCTAGCTACAAGAGGTCTAACAATCGCAACTTTAAGACCTTTTATAGAATCTTTTTCTATATATTTAGTATAATCTTCTTTATGTTTTTTTACTTCTTCTGTTACAATATCATTTTTATCATACGCAGATATAACATCGAGTATTAATGCTGTATCTTTAACATTTCTAGCTACTACTCCTGCTGTATCTTGAGCTTCAATTATAGGTATTATCCTATCTCTACTTACTAATCCTATTGAAGGTTTAAGACCAACAACTGAATTTTGACTTGAAGGATATACCATGGAACCTGCTGTCTCTGTACCTATCGATGCAACTGAAAAACCTGCTGCAACAGATGCTGCTGAACCTGAACTTGAACCCCCAACGTCATATTTTCCATAAGGATTGTGAGTTTGACCACCAAGTGCGGAGTATCCATTAGAGGACTTACTTGTCATATAATTTGCAAATTCACTAAGATTAGCTTTTCCTAATATAATAGCTCCTTCTTCTCTTAGCCTTTTAACAATAAAAGAATCTTCATCTAAAATAGAATCTTTTAAAGCATATGCTCCAGCAGTTGTATGTAATTTATCAGCTGTTCCTATATTCGCTTTTAAAGTTATTGGAATGCCGTATAACTTTCCTTTTTTATCGCCTTTATCCTTTTCTTTTGCTATTTTTATTGCATCAGGATTTAATTCTATAATTGAATTAAGTTTATCAATATCGTATTTTTCAATCTTTTTTAAATAATATGTTACTAACTCTTCGCAAGAAAGTCTATTTGTGTCATACATATTTTGTATACCTTCTATAGTTGAATTTACTACTAATTTATCAATTTTCTCAAATTTAGAATCATTCATTTTATTAAGTTCATCTCTAAACTGTTCTATATCAATTTTATTTTTTACATTTGTTTTCTTTTCATCATCATATTGAATTTTCACTTGATCCGAAATATTTTTTTCTACTTTATAACTAACATATTTTGTAATTATTGTTTGGAAATTTAATACTATAAGTAATCCAACCACTCCAATTACTGCTATAACTATTATTAAAAATTTTTTCAAACTGTATCACCTCATATTACTATTTTAAATTTAATAGATGTTCTAAATACTCCTTTTTCAATCTTCATGCATACATCGTATATAATGATACAAGCCAAGTATAAATTTACTATTAAGCAAAACTGTATTTTAATAAAATAAACTTAAATTTTATATAAATATTTAGTAAAGCCTATAAAAAAAGAGTAGTAAACCTTATTATTTACTACTCTTAAGAAATTTATTTCAGTCTCTATGATTTTTTTATGTTCTATGGTAAATACCTAAAGATTCTATATGCCTTATTAATATGCCTATATCTACTAAAGGCATTATTATTGATATTAAAAAAGCTGGTATTACTGATACTACACATATAAAATTAATACCAAGTATAATTAATTTATTACTATTTATATACTGCTTTTTTATATTCTTCAAACTTAATATTGCTGCTATACTAAGTATTATAATACCTATAACCATTATTGAATTAATAAAAAAGCTCGTATTTTTATTGTTACTATTAACAGAAATAGCAACTGATATAAAAATAAAAGTTACAATATTCACTGGGTACATACCTGCTAAGAAGTAATCAAGCTTTATCTTGTCACATATATAAATTCTTATCCCAGCTAAACAAATTAGCAATATTAATACTGTAATAACAATCCTCCTCCATTACCCATATAATCATTTCCTTTCAAATATTATGTTTATTGTAGCGATATATAAATCATATCATATTTTCCATTATTTGTATATTTATTATGATATATTTAAAATTTATTATAATTATGAAAAAAAGTGCAAAAATAGATACCATTATCTACTTTTACACCTCATTACCTTTTCTTTCTGTTGTCTAGTTAATTACTTCATCTACAACTAATTCTTCATTTACTTGATTTTCATCCTTTTCTCCAATTTCTCCTGCCATTTTAAATGCTTGTTTAGCCAAAAACACTGCTATAATCTCATTTATAACAGCTGCAGCTGCAATAGTTCCTTGTATCATCGTAGCATATTCAGGTTCAAATGGTAATAATGCTTCAACAGCAATTCCAGTAAATATTAATGATACTCCTGAATGTGGCAAAAGTGAAAGGCCTAAATATTTACATACCTTCTCATCCGCCTTAAATAACTTACCCCCTGCGTAAGATCCTACTATTTTACCTATTCCACGAGCTAATATATAAATAACAGTAAGAAGACCTGCACCAAATATTAAATTATAATCTAACGGCGCTCCTAAGTTTACTACCATTATAACTAATCCTATACTTATTATAGGATTAACTATCTCTATTATCTCTTTCAACCTTTCTTTTTCAACTTTATTTACAATAATGGTAAAGAAAGTTATACCAGATAATAATAAATTTATTGATAGTATATTGTAATTAACATACCTTCCAATAATAACAGTAATTGCTATAAGTAGTGTTATTTTTAATATAATTTTCACCTTAGAATATTTGTCACATATAGCTATTCCTTCTTCACCTATCTTATCTTGTAATATTTTAGCTCCTATAATACCTGTAAATGCACCAATACCTAATGGTAATATTATCATCATTAATATTGAAACAATATTTACCGATTCCCCAGTCATACTGCCTGTAACTGCTCCTATAACTAAGAAGAATATAATTAATGCTAACACATCATCTAATGCAGCAAGTGGTATTAACGTTTTTGAAACTGGTCCCTTAGCATTATATTCTTTAACTATTGATAAAGACGGAGCCGGGGCTGTTGCTAATGCAATAGCTCCAAATATTAAAGCTATAGATATTGGAACACCTGCAAATATAAAAAACGCAACTGCAACAAATATAAATGCCGTCATACCTTCAAAGAAACATATACCCAATATCTGCTTTCCAGACTTCTTAAGTTCCTCTAATAACAACTCTCCTCCAATTAGCATACCAACTAAAACTTCTCCAATATTACTTATAATATCAAACCACTCCGCATCCATTATACTGCTATTCATCCAGTTTAGCGCATGTGGTCCTATCACCATACCAGTTAATAACCACCCTAGTATTGATGGCAAATTAAGCTTTGAAACCAAATTTCCAACTATTAATGCTATTATTACAAATATAGCTAATAACATAATTCCTTTAATCATTTAAAGCCCCTCCCCTTATTTGTCAAAACACTTAATATAAATTTATAATATTCTATTAATGGAAAAGAAGAGGTTTAGATGTTCTTTCCTCAAAAAATAGATTATAAAATAATTATATATTTAAATTAATATATAATATTGTATATAAGTTGGATAAATTATACAATTGTTACTAGAAGGTGATTTTTCATGTTAAACTTTGAAGAAATGAAATATATGTGTAAGTCTTTAGCTAAAACTTTAAGCTTAAGTATAAGACTCTATAAAAATAAAGAATTATTATATCAGCACTCTATATTGCCCTTAAATCCAGACCCAATAATATTGCACTTAGATGAATTGCTAAATAGTCCATATGAATCTGGTGTCATTACTACTACACTCTTTCAATTCTATGGATATTTTGATACAACAGACGATTATAGAATCATAATTGGACCATCTGGAACTCTTACTCAAGATAAACTACTCCTAAATAAACTATTATTTTTATTAGATGTTCCAATTGTTGATCAAAGAGAATATATAAAAAAATTTAATTGTGTGCCTACAGTTACAGCCAAACGAGTATCACTAATATTATCAATTTTATCTACAGCCATAAATGGTAAACCTCTATATATCGAAGATGTTCATTTTGATAATGTTGATAGTGTTCAGCAAAGTATTATTGAAAGGAATGCTGAAGAAAACATAAATACAACTGAGGATACATCGAATACTAAAAATGTTTACGATAGTTATAAATATGAGGAGATGCTTATGTTCTGTATACAAAATGGCCAAATAGAACAGCTTAAGGAAATTTTATCTTCCTCTCCTAAATTAAAAGCAGGTAAAATGGCAAAAGATACATTGAGACAAATGAAAAATATAGGTATTTGTAGTGCAACTGTATCTTCTCGCGCCTCGATTTCAGGCGGCTTAGATACCTATGTGGCATTTGGACTTTCCGATTTATATATTCAAAAATTTGAATCTTTAAATGATATAGCGAAAATATCAAAATTAATTGATGAAATGATGCTAGATTTTGCATCACGGGTAAGCTATGTTAGATATGGTTGTATAGCAACATCACCGCTATCAAAGAAATGTTCATACTACATTGTAAAAAACATATTTAATAGTATTACTGTTAATGATATTGCAAATGAACTACAATTATCTCGCTCATATTTATGTACTCAATTTAAAAAGCAAACTGGAATTACTCTTTCGCAGTATATATTAAATGAAAAGATAATAGAAGCTAAAAGACTTTTATTATTCACAGATAAAAGTCTTTTAGAAATTGCAATGAATTTAAATTTTTCATCACAAAGCCACTTTCAACTCTCCTTTAAAAAAGTAACTTGTGAAACCCCAATGCAGTTTCGTTTGAAAAATAAAAATAGCTAGTAAAATTTAATCAATTTTACTAGCTATAGTTTTCTTAATTTTATATTATGTTCCACAATAAGTTTTGTATTTACAGTTTGATTCCTTAGGCGGTTTAGAATAATATTTCTGTTCCTTGGAATTATCATAGGGTTTTGAAAGAGCCTCTAAAAGTCTATTCATTACACTATAATCTCCTTCTTTAACAGCTGCTTCTAAAGCCTCTTCCACTCTATGGTTACGTGGGATAACTACTGGATTACTCTTTTTCATAAGTTCCTTTGATTCAGCATTAGACTCTTCTTGTCTTGTTAGTCTCTCCTGCCATATTTTATACCAATTATTAAATTCATCCGTCTCAAACAGTTCTATATAACCTCTATTATTAAAAGTTAATGCACTGAATGTATTAGTATAGTCTGCCCTATGCTCTTTCATCATATTTAGAAGATCTTCAATTAGCGACTGGTCCATAGGTTCTTCGTTAAATATTCCAAGTTTTGCTCTCATTCCAGAAAGCCAATTATCTTTATAAATCTTTGAAAAATTTGAAACTTCATTCTGTGCTAACTTTATGGCCTCATCTTGATTAATATGCAAAAGTGGTAAAAGTGCTTCAGCAAACCTTGCAATATTCCACGCTGCAATACCTGGCTGATTCCAATATGCATATCTTCCATTAACATCAATGGAACTAAATACAGTTGCAGGATCATAAATATCCATGAAAGCGCAAGGTCCATAATCAATTGTTTCTCCACTGATTGTCATGTTATCTGTGTTCATTACCCCATGGATAAATCCAACCAATTGCCATTTTGCAATAAGCTTTGCCTGCTTTTTAATTACTTCTTTAAGTAGGAAAAGATATGGATTTTCTTCATTATCTTGTTTTTCAAAATGTCTTTCTATCGTATAATTAGCTAATGCTCGAAGTTCCTCATCAGTTCCCCATCTTGCAATATATTGAAATGTACCAACTCGTATATGACTTGCAGATACACGAGTTAATACTGCACCTGGTAAATACGTTTCACGAATTATTGACTCTCCCGTTGTAACTACAGCTAGACTACGCGTTGTAGGAATATCAAGTGCATTCATCGCCTCACTTATAATGTATTCCCTTAGCATTGGTCCTAGTGATGCTTTTCCATCTCCACCTCTTGAATATGGAGTTATTCCTGAACCTTTAAGCTGAATATCAAATCGCTCACCTTTTGAAGTTACATGTTCTCCTAATAGAACTGCTCT
The DNA here is from genome assembly GCF_036643715.1 of Clostridium sp. Lineage (GTDB taxonomy): Bacteria > Bacillota > Clostridia > Clostridiales > Clostridiaceae > Clostridium. The sequence goes on from NZ_JAVXRL010000048.1 coordinate 21,298, forward strand.
CCCATCTCCTAACATAGTGAAATGTTCAAATTGATGCCCTGCATAAGCTTGTGCAATAGGTATAGATCCTGTTGGAACTTTGTTTCCTGAAAGTATATCTATTCCATAACTACTCTCTAGTTCTTTCTTATTTAGTTCTAAGGACTCTATCAATTTATAATTTAGCACTGCCAATTTTGGTGATGATACATGGCTTGGGTTCTGTTTTGAAAAAAGCTTTTTTGGAAGATTAGCATACGTATTTTGAAAGTTAAAGCCTTTAACTATTGTTGATTTTTCTTTATTCATTATATATTTATCATCTCCTTTTATATTTATAGTTTTCTTGTTTTAAGTAAATTTTATCCTATACTTTATCACTATTTCTTAGGAACTACTAGTAGGTTTCATTCGTTATAATTCCTTTTTTCTTGTGTAATAAAAAATATAAT
>NZ_JAVXRL010000049.1:0-21616 GCF_036643715.1 Clostridium sp.
CTTCTTCACTTTCACCAAATGTTTTATTTAAGTTTTTAATATTTTGCTCTATCAAAGTATTAAATGGATACACATAGAATATTTTCTTTAGATTGTTGTTTTCTTTTAATAATTTAAAACTTAGATTTATAGAAACATTACTTTTACCGCTACCTGTCGGCGCTTCTAAAAAGAAAATATTATTATTTATATTGTTCATCAAATTTTTTTCAGCATCTAAAAACATCTCAGTCCTTAAAATATTAATATTTGTTTCTTCTAATAAGTTTTTCTCTTCATTATAATAAGTTTCCTCATACTTTCTTATAGATTTGTATCTTTCAGTATTTTTATATATGTCATAAAATTCATCAATAGCATTTATATCACCAAACTCATCTAATTCAACACCATTCATAAACTCAGATGTTGCATAAAAATCACAGGCTACTAATGTTGAGAAAAGTAACCTTTCATAAGTATATAAATATATACTTTCTTCTCTGTTCTTTTTTTGTAAATTTTGTTTTATTATTTTACAAATTTTCTTAGTTAAACTTTTGCTTAATTTAAATTCATTACTATAAATATTACTATAATTATTTCTAATAATATCTATAGCTAAAAAACCATCTTCATCGTCATTAAATTTACTTAAAAATTTTGCAAATTCATCTAAATTACCATGGTGCTTTGATATAACATAAGCATTCATAAATAGAATTGTAACTAAATCAGTCTTTTCATTTTTTTCAAGTTGCATTATTTCACCTATAAAATAATCAATATAAATTACAGCTGAAATTAGCGAGTGTTGTGAATTTAATGCATACGAATATTCTTTTATATTTAACTTATTGTTCATTTTAATATCTTGAAATAAGGGATTTATCTTTCCTATATCATGAAATGTTATAGTGTTTACAATAAGCTTTCTATATACTGCTTTACCTATTTCACTTAGATTATTTAAATTTAATTTTTTAAATTTTGAAAATATAACATCTATATTCTTAGATCCATTAATTCTATTAAAATATTTTACACATAAATCAGTATGCTCCGTTAATGTTTCAACTCTTTCATCTTGAATATGTGCATAAAATTTATATTTATTATTTATCAAATTTCCAATATTGACTATTTCATTTTCAAAATACATCTTTATTTTTCCTCCTAAATTTAAAGGAGGGGTATCCCCTCCTATTAATAAAACACTATATTTTTTGATTCTATTTTAAATACTTCAATTTCATTACACTGTTCTGCATCCATATTCGTATATATAAAGCTCTCTAGCACATACATATTTGTATTAGTATCTAACTTATTAGGCAATTTCTCTTCATATTTAAATGTCTCTTCTTCACATTCTTCCCATTCATCTTTACAAAAAGTAAAATATCCTTTAGGACATAAACTATTAATCTTATTACAACTATCTGAAATACTAACGTTATTAAATATTTTTACGTTTAAAATATTAGCAAAATGATCATTTTTTCCTAAATATGGTGTATATACAACTTTATTATTTATTAAACTATCTGCTATTTTTTCTCCTTCTTCATTTTCAATTACAATGTAAATATCCCATGATGGATTCTCTAACCATTGCTCTTTAACTATTAGGTTCCCACCCATCTCTTTAGATGCATATCCAACCGAATTATTAAAGATCTGTACTTTTTTAGATGTATAACCTTTTTCATTATTGGGTGATACTGAAACTCTTATAGATTTAAGTCTTTCATAAAACTCTGGATATACATCATTCTTTTTCATCTGATTATAACCAGAATATCCAAGTATAGCTCCAAACATACCAAGTAACGCTACTTTATGAATATTTCCATAAGTGAAGTAACAATATGAATTCACATCTGGTTTCTTAAAAAATGCTGTTTCTCCTGATAGTGTAAACTTTAAAACTTTCATGTATTTACACCTCTTTTTGTGTGAATATATTATATTTCTTAGCTCCTTTTATATCAGAATTAATTGTAGTTGTATAAGGATTATAATAAATTTCTATACTCTTAATTCTATCTGAAAGTGAATTAAGTAATTCTGAACAATTTATTGTTATTATATTTTTTTCCTCACCTTTATTAAACTCAATATATTCTGATAAGTTTGGAAGATATAGATTATTTTCTGTTTCTATAAATAAAGCAAATTCATTTTCGCATCCAACTTTTGAATTTGTTGCAAAGGATGTTGCTGATACTAATGAAGCTTCCTTAAACTTTACATAATCCTCTTCTGTATACCCTTCAGTTAATCCTAACTCAACAAATCCTTTATATGCTAATGGATTTATTACAAAAGGATAAAAATAGTGGGCTTCATTGCTTACTATTTTAGATCCTAATGTTGAATTTTTAGCTTCTTCTGAATCTGCTTTAGCATTATCTTTTGATCCATCTCTAAATGGAGAAAGAATATTTTGCTCTTCAGGATTAGTTCCTTCATATTTATTAAATCCTTGCCCTATTTGAACTGCACCTGTTATTGATATATTTTTCTTTGCTTCTACGAAAGTCGCTCCAAAATTTTTAACATCCACAGCTTGGAATAAATTCTTAACAATAATGCTGATATCTTTACATTCTTTCAAGTCATGTAGATCAAAAATTTGCTCATATCTTTCCTTTAAAGACCTTGGAATTAATTGAACGCCATCCTTCTTATCCTTTGAAAGTTTCATTGATTTTATATATAGAACTTTATCACCTGCATTATCCCACATTTTTTTCATAGGATATTTAAGCGCCTTATCACTTCCAAATGTATTACCTTCTGATGTCGTTTTTGGGTAGCCTGTAAAATCTGCATTCCAATTTGCCATTATAGATGAAATTCCTAATACTCCGTAAACTCTCTTATCCATTTATTTCTCCTCCATCATTCTTATTACTCTCATATATTAAACTGCTTTGTAAGTACCCCGCCAAAATCAAATCTTGGTCTACTTTTTTTTCAGTATTATATCCAACTATCATTCCATAAAGGTTATTAAACCTTTTGCTATTCATTTCAATCTCATAATTATATTTCTTAAATAAAGCTCTAAGCTTTATATTTATATTCTCACTATTAGTTGCATTAAAAAATGGATTCGCTAATGAATGCATTTTCTTCTTTCCCTTGCTCCTAGATAAAAAATAATTTACTAACTGCCCAACTGCATAATAATATTCTTCATCGCTATCAAATTTACTAGTTATACTTTCATTTATTTTTACTCTCAAATTATTTCTTACATCATAAATTGTATCTCCCATATCTTTTCCTCCATCAAAATATTTTTTTAATGACCACCTTAAATTAAATCTGTGACTAGCATTTATTAGTTTTCCATTTTCTATTGCACCTTTCACTAAATTTATAGATGCTTCATCTAAAATATTATAAACACCTACTTTATTCCCCTTATAAAACCAATCAAATAATTTTTCTCTTGCAAAAAGTAAATTTCTTTTCAAAGCCATATCATTAATTGACATATCCTTTGATTCAGTAAAATAGTTCTTCATTAAAAACTTAGAAAATAATACTTCATTAATTATTTCCTGCATCCCTTTAAGTGTATTTACCTCTACACCATACTTATAGATATTCTTGGTTTTTATTAAATCCATGTCTAATATATTTTTAAATATAAATTTTTTAGATAAATTACACTTATATCCTGTTATAATATCAGTTTCATGTATTTCAACTTCCTTACCTTTTTGTATTCTTAAAAAGGTTCCAGTAAAATCTTCATCAAGAAGTTCTCCATTTTTATAACCTTTTATGTCATCATTAATATAAACATTAAATTTATCTACAGTTGCTAAGTTCATTAAATGATCAAAAAACTTTCTTTGTAACAAAACTTCTTTTTCGCTTACAATATATGGAACTTCACTTTTTCTACTTTTATTCATCAAATATGGTTTCTTAGTATTTAATCCAATATTATCATCTGGCACTCCATATGTTTTATCTTTAATATTTATATTAAAATCATTATTATTATAAATATTAGGAATTAAATATCTTTTTCCTTCTCTTTGATACTCTTCTAATGGATAATCAAAAAATATTTTTAAATAGTCTTTTCCTGTAATTTATATATCTAAATTAAATATATTTTCTTTAATCCATCCCTGTATTTTCTTTAATTTTAATATATCAATTTCTTCTAAAGATTCTTCAACCGACTTATATATTTTTTTTGCATTTGCTTTAGAATATTTTAAATATGGATTTGCTAAAATATTATAGTAATTATCAATTATTTCATTTGTAAGTTTACCATTAATTAAACTTTCCTTTTTTATAAAGAATGATAAATAATTATTACTATGGATTTTCTTCTTTTTATCTATAGATTTATCGCTACTACTCAATTTACTAATATAATCAAACTTACATATATCATCTATATATCTATTACTTTTATCAATTTGCTTTGTTTTTTTGTCTAGTTTTATATCAATAATCTCTTTTATTTTAAAAGAATCACCATTTGGAGATACTATAATATAAGTCCCACCAGCAGGTATATAATTATGTGTAATAAGCTCATCTCCATATTTTTTGAGCTTATTGTTAAAAACTTCTATACAACTATTTAACAATCACTTCACCTCCTTATAGCCATCTATAATTCACAAACCCTAGTCCTCTTGCATTCATCTCACACAAACCTGTTCCTAAACTCATATATGCTAAATCTTGAGCTATTTTATCATCTCCAATATTTAAAGATATTTTATCTCCTAGTAGCTTTATATTTTTATAATTTGTTCCTATTGGCTTTCTATTTTTAAATTCTATTGATGTATATAAATCAAAATCTTCATTTATTTTTGTGTTCATAGCACTATTATATTTTTTTATAAGATTCTCTTTTAATCTTCTTTCAAAATCATCTAATGTAATTTTACCTTTCCAATATCCCCACTCATTTTTAATTATTATTGGTGTTATTGAATATATTTTTTCTAAGTGTTTCTTAGGTAATATTCTCACCTCAGCAGTTAAACCTTTTATCACATCATTGTATTCGTTTACCATATTTTCCGCAAAGAACTTCGCTAAATTAGAATCTATTGTTCTAATTGTTAAAGTGTATACTCTTCCAGACTTATAAAGCTTGTCTGTTTCAGTTGGATATGGTGAATCAAAACAATAATTTTTAAATTCATTTTTTTTGTGAAGTTCTAGCAATTTATCATTTTTTGATAGTGCCGAATCTATAAATGAACTTATTATATATTGAGAATTATCGAAATTTATGTCTACTAATACAAATATTTTGAATTTTATTTGATATACTTTCATAGGACATCCCCTTTCTTTGTAATAATTTTACTATATATGAATTATATTGTAAATATGATTCATATATAGTATTTATTTTTGTTTTTATGTAGTTTTAAACCATTATTAATCTTTATAATTCAAAATATATTTTTTTGAATATACATCTAATGTTATTGTTAATCATACTTACTAAATTTAATTTAAAATTAAATTTAAATACAGCATTCTGTTACACTTAATTTAAAATTTCATTAATATTAAAATAAATATATTATTATATTTATTTAGTTGCCTTTCTAATTGTTCTTTATTCATTTAAATAAAAAAATATCATTAATTCACCTCTACAGTTAGATTAATGATATCTTCAATCCTTCTATTTTCTCTTTATAACTCCAATTCCCATAAAAGCAAATATTATTGCTAAAATTGGGTTAATCAAATTCAAAAGTGCATATGGCGCATAAGATATAGCTGAAACTCCAAGCACTCCAGATACAAATGCCCCTGCTGTAGTCCATGGTATAAGTGCTCCAGTTAAAGTACCTCCCTCTTCTAAAGTTCTACTTAACATAGAATTATCAAGTCCACGTTCCTCAAACTTCTTCTTATATATACTTCCATTTAAAATAATAGCTAAATATATTTCACCCATTATTATATTAGTGAAAAATGTAGTTCCTATAACTAATGCAATCAATCCACCAACTGATTTAACCTTTTTAACAACATCCTTTATAATAACTTCCAAATACCCGAAAGTTTCTAAAAGTGATCCTAATATAAGTGCAATAAATGATAGAGAAAAAGTATTCATCATACTTTGTATCCCACCTCTAGTTAATAAAGTATCCACAAAATCAATTCCAGTATTACTTACATATCCATTGTTAAGTACATTTAAAGCATCAATAATATTATTTCCTTGGAACAGTATAGAAAATAGTACTCCACATAACACTCCAACAGTTAAAGCTATTATTGCATCAACCTTTTTTATACTAAGAACTAATACAACAACTATAGGTACTAACATCCATATATTTATATTAAAAATATTATGTATTGAATTTGTAATATCATTTACTGAATCAGTATTAATATTACTTCCACTTGTATACTTAATTCCAAGTAAAGTGAATCCTATAAAACTTAAAATATATGATGGTATTGTTGTATACATCATTGATTTTATATGCTTATACAAATCAGTTCCTGCTGAAACTGCAGCAAGATTTGTTGTATCAGAAAGTGGTGACATCTTATCTCCAAAGAATGCTCCTGAAACTACCATACCAGCTATTATTGGTGCAGGTATTCCAAGCCCTGTTCCAATTGCCATAAGTGCCACACCAACAGTTCCACAAGTACCCCATGATGTTCCTGTTGCTATTGAAGTTATACTACAAACTATTAAACCAAGTGGCAGAAAGAACTTTCCTCCAATTAAATTAAGCCCATAATATACAAGTGTTGGTACTACTCCACTTTGAATAAAGGTACCAATCAATGCTCCGATAAGTAAAAATATTAATAAAGCTGGAAATGCTCTAATTACTCCATCTTTCATCTTATCTAAAACTACTTCAAACTTATATCCAGAACTTAAAATAAATATTGTAGTAACTATTAAATCTAATAATAAAAGCACTCTAATATCAACTTCATTCATTATTCCAACAGCTAAAATAGCAACTAAAATTATTAATAATATAAATGCATTTTTCTTTTTTGGTAATATATTATCTTTCATTATTCCTTACCCTCCTCGTTTGTACTCATTTTTATATAATAATAAATATTATATCACAACACCTTTTTTCTTTTTTTATAAATATTACTTTATCTATCGTAGTAATTGTGATAATATATAATTACTACGATAGATAAAGTAATTTAAAGGAGGACCTATTTTGATTAGCAGTGATATTATTAGAGGCTACAATGATACGATTATTTTAAGTGTCCTTTTGGAAGGTGACTCCTATGGTTATGAAATATCAAAAACCATTAAGTCAATTACAAATGATCAATATGTAATTAAAGAGACAACTTTGTACTCTGCATTTAATAGACTAGAAAAGAAAGGTTTTATTATTTCATTTCCCGGGAATGAGACCTTTGGTAAACGTAGAACTTACTATAAAATAACTCAAAGCGGAATAGATTTTTATAATGAAAAATGTATTGAGTGGAAAGTCACTAAGGATGTAATAAATAAATTTATAAAGGAGCTGAATTAAAATGGAGACTATAAAAAATTATTTAGATAATGTGTTTTCAGGATTACCTAAAACGCAAGAAATTGAAAAGTTAAAATCAGAACTTCTATCTAATTTGGAGGATAAATATGAAGAGCTTAAAGCTAGCGGTAAAAGTGAAAATGAAGCTATTGGTATCGTAATATCAGAGTTTGGTAATATTGATGAATTAATCAATGAACTGGATATAGATGAGCCTATACTTAATCAAACTAAAGTGGATTCTAATTACAAAACTTTAAGTATAGAAGATACTAATAATTATTTATCTGATAAAAAACGTACTTCCTTTTTTATAAGTATAGGTGTATGCCTTTGTATTCTTGGTGCTAATATATTGGTACTACTTTCTGCCCTTAGTGAGGATAACGTTATTTTAGGTGGTGTATCAGAAAATGTTGCTGATGCTGTTATGATATCACCTTTATTCATACTTTTAGTTCCTGCTATTGCACTATTTATTTATTCAGGAACTTACATGGATAAATATAAGTTCATTGAAAAAGGAGAATTTACAACTTCAAGTAGTACTAAATCTTACTTAACAAATGAATATGCTAATATAAAATCTAGAATATCTTTAAAGGTTATTGTAGGTGTTTGCCTTTGCGTAATATCACCATTATTTATTATAGTAGGAGATGCTATTAGTGAGAATGCTTCAGTTTATGGAGTTGTTATTTTACTTTTACTAGTTTCAGTAGCTGTCTTCTTATTTATTAATTCAGGCTCTCTTAACGAAGGATATAAGAAACTTTTACAGCTTGATGAATATAGCGTTGAATCTCGTAAAAATAATCGTGTTATTGGTGTTGTTGCTTCAGTTTACTGGCCACTTGTAACTGCTATCTATTTATTTATAAGTTTTGTCTTTGAAATATGGGCTATTTCATGGATTATATATCCAATAGCTGGTATTTTATTTGGTGCATTTTGTACAATTTATAATGTTAGTAAAAAGATATCTAATCAACAATCTTAACTAAAAAAAGTAGCTATATCAGTTTGATATAGCTACTTTTTTATATTATATTTTCAAATTCAAGATCCTTATTTACTTCTTTATATATTCTTCTTCCTCTTATTCCAAAATATATAGCTGAAACACTAAGTATTATTGCAACTATTAACCCTACTGCTCCCCCTAATAGTTTATATAAAGTTAATGCTGCAACAATAAAACTTATTACAGTTCTCATATAAGATAAATAAGTTCTTTCACTAGCTAATACTGTTCTATCAACAGCTAAGTGATCTCTTAAATTCATATCTTCTTTATTCTCTCTGTACTTATCATACTTCATATATAATTCTCCTACTTATAAATATAGTTTTATAAATATATTATACTCCGTATATCAAATACATATTATACATTAAGAAACTTTTTTATCTTTCTTTCTAATTATAGCTACTCCACTTATTAACGCCATTAGCCCTAGAACAGCAAGTCCATTTTCCCCTAATCCCATTCCTGTTTTAGGTAAATCTTTATCATTACTATCCTTTGATTTTCCATCATTAGTTTCTGTAGTGCCTTGTTCCTTATTTGTATCTTTATTTGTATCATCTGTTATATTATCATTTGGATCTTTAACTGTTTCTCCATCTTCATTTCCATTGTCCTTACCTTGAACTAAAAGTTCGTTTAAATTTTCTACTGGTGTTATACCATCTTTTGCCCATTTATCTTTCATAGCTTCTCTTAATACTAAATTTGTATCTTTAACATTCTTAGCATTTTTAAAATCGTATCCGTCTCCACCTGCTGCCATAAAATCATTAGTTGCTACTTTATAATACTTATTTGGGTCTATCTTACTTCCATCTTTTAATCTAACTGATGTTACTTTACTTCCTTCTTTAGCACCTTTATCATAAAAGACTTTTGCTCCTGCATGTTGACCCCATCCCATATCTTTTGGTTCAATACCATGGTCTAATGCTTTAACTATGTCTGAACCTTTCATATCCATAGTTACTATTGTATTATCAAATGGTAATATTCTATACATATCACCAACTGTAATATCTCCTTTATATAATGGTGCTCTCACTCCGCCACCATTCATTATTGCAAAATCTGAATTAGTTATTTCTTTCATTGCCTCTGCAACTGTTGCTCCAAGTTTTGTAATGCCCTTATCTCTATCATGAGGTAAATCAACACTTAAATGTGTTACTTTCTCATTCATAATTGGTGCTAATTTATCTTCATAAACTTTTAAATTAGCTTTCATTTCTTCATCCATTGGAAGATCCTGAACCCTTTTATAAAGGTCATCTACTTCTGTGTTTACAGTAAGCTTTCCTTCTTTATCAAAGTTTAGATCAATATGTCCTAAGCATCTTCCATTTTTATATGCTTGAATTACAGGTACTCCGTTTACTTTACCTTCAACTCTTTGATGGCTATGTGCTGATACTATTGCATCAATTCCAGACACTTTAGCAACATCTTCTACTTCTCCTGTAATTTTACCATCTTTATCTTGTGTACTTCCTAAATGACTTAAAACTATGACTGCATCAACCTTTTCTTTATTCCTTAAGTAATCTGTCCACTCTTTTGCTGCTTCTTTTGGATCTTTAAATTCTATATTCTTAACTCCATTTGGATTAGTTTTATAAGCAGTTTCAGGTGTTGCAAGTCCTACAAAACCTATTTTCTTTCCTTCTTTTTCTATAATTCCATAAGGTTTTGCCCAGTCTACTGGCTTCCCAGTTTTTTTATCATAAATGTTAGATGCTAAAAATTCAAAGTTACCATCTTTACTCCATTTTGATATTAAGTCAGCACCCCAGTCAAATTCATGGTTACCAACTGCTGAGAAGTTTAATCCAACTTGCTTTAGCATTTCTGTCACTGGTTCTCCCTTAAGTAAGTTTGATAATGCACTACCTTGATACATATCTCCACCACTTACTACTATAGTATTAGGATTTTCTTTCTTAACTCTTTTAATTTCATATGATAACTTTGAAGCTCCAATATCACTTCCTGATTCTTGTAATGAACCATGGAAATCATTAAATGTAACTATTGGTATATTAACTGATTTAGTTTCAGGTTGTACTTTTAAAACATCATCCCAAGTTACTGATCTAACATTTGGAGTTCTACCATCTTCTGATACTGGTATATTAATTTTCCCATCATTTATTAATTTAACCGCTAAATCTCTATGAGCTTTATTCCAGTTGTTACCTACTAACTTCCAGTTATTATCTACATGCCTCTCTATGTTTCCATCTTTAACATTTGTTATATAATCTAATATTAAATCTCTTATTTCACCATTTTCATCATTGCTACTATCATATATTTTTTCATACTGACCTTTATCCATTACTCCAGCATCTAATCCTGAATTATATCTGTAATTATTGATTGTTAAATATACAACATCATTATCTTTTACTTCTTTTCCGTCTTTTTGGAATTTTAAATTTTGAACTCTATGTCCAACATCATTAGCTATATTTATTTCATAACTAACACCTTCAAGCATATCGTACTTATACATTCTTTCATTTTGGTCAAATGATACTGTTAAGTCACCATCTTTATACTTGTTGTAGAACTTAGAATTGTCTTCCATATATTTTTTAAGTTGTTTTCCTGTTGTTTTTACTGTGTATAATGTATTATCAAATTTATATATATTTGCTATATCAGCTTTGCTTATTTTACCTTCTTTTAAGTTTGCATCTGCACTAAATAAAGCTGCAGCTGAAACATGATACACGTTATCTGGATTTATTCCCTTAGCCTTTAAATATTTTCTTCCATTGTATAATTGAACTTCATTTACGAAATCTGTAACACCTTGGTCTGATACTATTGACTGAGGTATTCCTTTAACTTCATCTTTATTAGCTAAATCTCCCCCAGTTAAGTTTCCTATATCTGTTGTTGCATCATTAAGCGCTTTCTTATTAAAAGGTTCCATTTCTTTATTTACTTCTGGATCTTCCTTAACTCCTTTAGTGCTTATTAACTGTGAGCTTTTATTTATTACTTTTGCTTTATCTCCATTTTTTTCTACTTCTATATTAACTTTAGATACATACTTACCGTTACTTGCAGGTTCTGTTATAACTGCATTTCCAGCAACTACTTCTTCTATACCATCATGTTTATGTCCTGCTATTACTGCTGATACTTCTGGATTCATCTTTGCTATATCTGTTGCAGAATCACCATTACCGAATTCTTCATTAAGTCCAACATGTGATGTAACTACATATACATCTGCTCCACCTTGCTTACGTGCCTTTATTTCTTTTATAACTTTTGAAACTTCTTTATCTGGATTTTTAGTTTCGTATCCTTCTAAGTTTTTTGAGTCCCATTTTACTATGTTTGGAGTAACAACTCCAATTATTGCTACCTCTACACCGTCATAATTCCTTGTTGTATATGGATTAAATACTCTTTTTCCATCTTTGTAAAGGTTTGCACATAAGACATTTAAATTCTTATTTGCCTGACTTACTACATTCTTTAAGTTATCCATTCCATTATTAAATTCATGATTACCAAATGAATATGTATCATAACCTATTGTATTCATTGCCTTCATCATAGGATTTTCTCCACCTATGAATAGATGATTGTAATTTCCTTGTATTGTGTCCCCATTGTCTACTACTAAAGTATTTGGATTTTCTCTTCTTGCTTCTTTAACTATTGTTGCAACTTGATTTAATCCACCATCACTTTTCGTATTTGCTGCGTAATCGTAGTTTAAAAATCTTCCATGTAAATCTGACGTTGCTAATATTTGAATATTAACCTTGCTAGATTTACCTCCCCCATTTTTCATTTCAGCTGCTTGTGCTGATATTGGAGCTAATTGCAGTAGCATACTAAATACTATAGTAAGTGCAATTATGATCCGATTTGTCTTTTTGTTTTTTAGATTTTTTATCATTTGTGCATTCCCCCTATTTTTTATAAGTGTTAATCTATTGCAAAACTTTTAATAGTTTTTTGCACATAATAATTTAGTAAAGTAGTTTTAATTATTAATAAATTACCAACAATTAATATTTTACATTAATTTTTCCATTTTATTTGTAAACATTATTTTAACACTTTAAAATTTGCACATTATAAGTTATTATTTTACTTATTCAAAAATAATAACCATCTGTTTGTAATCAAATCATATTTAATACTATAAGTATTTTCTACTCCATCAACAATACTACTACAAGTAAACTTCCACATTGGATTGCCTGCTAACTTCTCAAATTCTCTATTTAAAATTCTATTAATGCATACAACTTTGCAGTCTGCGTCTTCCTCTTCATATTTGAATTTTACAGGATTAATTTTCCCTTCCATATCAAACCAAGCTATCATTTGTACAGGTTTTGCAATTGGATTCAAATTAATCAACTCCTATAATATACTTCCCATCATGGGATAATCCTCTTCACCTACTCCACCATTTAACGGCTTAAAGTCTGAACCAATAAATGTTGATCTTACAATAGATTGATCTCCATATTTAGCTCTTATATTATCAATAGTCTTATCTAATGATCTCTTTTTATCAATTCTATTATCATCAAAGAAAGTTCTTTGATAAAATTCATTACTACATAAATTAGATAACCGAATTCCTAACTGCCTTATAACTTCACCTCTCCAAGCTTCATCAAACACACTAGTTATTTCCTTAAATATCTCCTCTGTGGAGTCTGTTATAGTGTATAAAGTTTTCTGATGTGAATATCTCATAAAACTATCAGTCTTAATAGAAACTGATACAACACTGCACATACTTGAGTTGTCTCTAAGTCTCATTGCTGATGTTTCTACAAGGGATAATAATATTTTAAGTGCATCTTCTCTTGATGTAATATCTCTTGAAGTAGTTGTTGAATTCCCTATACCTTTTACTTCTACGTAATTTTTACTTCTAACTTCTGAATCATCTATACCCCTTGCATAATTGTGAATTACTAGTGCATAACTTTTAAATATTGGTTTTAGTACATTTAAATCATAGGTTGCTAAATCTCCTATGGTTTGAATATTTAATTTAGTAAGTTTAGCTTCCGTTGCTCTACCTACCATAAATAAATCTCTAACCTTTAGTATCCACATTTTACTTTCAATTTCATCTTTAAATAATGTGTGTATAGCATTCTTCTCCTTAAAGTCACTTGCCATTTTTGCTAATAATTTATTACTACTTATTCCTATATTTACTGTAAATCCTAGCTCGCTCTCCATTCTTTCTTTTATTTCAATTGCTTTAGCCATATACTCTTCTTTAAAATGACTAGCATCCATAAATACTTCATCTACTGAATATCTCTGAATTAAAGGTGAATACTCAGATAATAAATTATACATAGCATTACTACATCTCATATATAATTTATAATCCGGTGGATACACCTTAAGATTTTGGCACTTTGCCATTGCTGATATAATAGGCTCTCCTGTATTAATTTTAAATTTCTTAGTTGGAATTGATTTAGCAAGAACTATTCCGTGACGTTCTTCTGAATTTCCACCAACAACTGATGGTATTTTTCTTATATCAATATTATTTTCACCTTGTTGTAGTTGTTTCGCTGCTGTCCATGATAAGTATGCTGAATTAACATCTATATGAAAAATTATCCTTTCACATTTACTCTCCACTTTAACACCCTCTACTAATAGTTTCTAATTAAATAATACCGAACATATGTTCTATTGTAAAGAGGTTATTTTTGTCATAATTTATTTTTTTATATTTTATATAGTAAAAAGACTAATATTTAGTTTTACTAAACATTAGTCTTTTTACTTGTTTCAACTTAACTACATAAAGATTCTTGCTTCCTTAGTCTTCTAATCTTTTTCTCTTCCCCATAAGCTACTATTAAAAGTAATATTACACCCATAATAAGTGCTGCATAGAAAACTACAAAAACATCATTCCAACCATGTAGGTTTGTACCAAATATAGTTATACCTCCTGATTTTGGGTCTGCAATTTTTGCAAGTGCAACTTTAGCTGTTGAATCTCCAAAAAGATATCCAAAAGTTCCACTTAATCCGTTAGTTACTGTCGTAGCTTTCTTTGGCGAAAATCCTACAATAGAAACTCCAATTAGAAGTTGTGGACCAAATATTAAAGCACCTAAACAAAATAGTGATATATCTACCATTGCAACACTTGTTGCATATCTGTAACCTAATACTGCAAATGCAGTTATTCCTAAACAAAAGGCAGCTAAAATAGCTCTTCTTCCTTTTAATAAATCAGATACGTATCCCCATGTCATACTTCCTAAAAGTGCACCCATTTCAAAATAGAATATTGTATCAACTGCATCAGACATTCCAAATCCTAAATGTTCTGTAACATAAAGAGGTGCCCAGTTATCTATTCCTATACGAACTATGTATACAAAAACATTAGATACACAAAGTATCCATATCCAAGGATTCTTTAAAACATATTTCTTGAATATTTCAAATTTAGTCATTGATTCACTTTCCAAATTTTCTTCATCAACTGGTTCATCAAATATTTCTTCAACTCTATTCCAGCCTAATTCTTCTGGCTCATCCTTACCAACAAACATTAATACAATACCAACTATAAATGCA
Organism: Clostridium sp.; assembly: GCF_036643715.1. GTDB lineage: Bacteria > Bacillota > Clostridia > Clostridiales > Clostridiaceae > Clostridium. The sequence continues at coordinate 15,184 of NZ_JAVXRL010000049.1, forward strand.
ACTACTGCTGGTACTATAAACATTCCTGCAACATTACCGTGGAAGAATGTATTAGCTCCCCATAATGCTAATATTCCAGCAAGAGCTCCACCTATGTTATGTGACATATTCCAGAAACCTAAATACCTTCCTCTTTTAACTGTTGGAGTCCATCTTGATATTGTTGAATATGCCGCTGGACCTCCTGGTGCTTGGAAAAATCCACTTAGTCCCCAAAATAATAATATAATTCCTGACGGTTGCTTACCATTAAGTAATAAAATACCTATTATTAAAACCATGGCAGCTGACATTGATAATAAAAATGCTACTATACGCTTTGCATTTTTTCCATCAATAATATAACCTAAAAGTGTCTTACCTATTGCATATGTAATTGAAAATCCAAATCCTATATAGCCGAGTTCAGATGTTGTGTAACCTAATTGTTCTTTTAAAAGTGGCTGTGCTGCTTTAAAATTATTTCTAATTAGATACATGAAAGCATAAACTATAAATACAACAAAGAATGCTTTAAGAAATTGTTTTATCCATTGCTTTCTCTGAGTCTCTATTGGTACCGTAACAGGCTTTTTATTAATACTAAAAAATTGGCTTATTATGTTCATACAGTTCTCCCCTTAATTTATATTAGGTAAACATATTTTAATAAAACGTTTTCCGAAAATGTTTACATACTTATTGTAAAACAAACTGTGAACAGAAAAATCTCCTAGATGTTTCATAAATGTAACATCTAAGAGATTTTATAATTTTATTTATTTATAGATTCTGTAGGCTCTAGATTATTACTACTAGAGAATACAAAATATGCTCTACTTTCATCCTCTATAACTCTTTGTTTTAATAATATAAATCCATCATCTTTTACAGTATCTATTATTGTTCCATCATATATATAATACTGATTACAACAGTGTGGGTCATAAACTTTAAAGTAAACTTCTCCATCTATAACAGTATGTCCTGCAAGTACAATATAATGCCCCTGTCTTGTAACATGACCTGGTCCCATATTAGCAATAACTAAATGTTTATTATCATCTAATAATGCCTTAACTTCACTAATACTACTTGCTCTTTTATAATTTAAATTATATTTTGGATTATCTGGATCATTTGCGGCAATACTAAAAAATCTTCTATCCGTTCCACTGTTATCAGTTCTAGTACCTATTGCTATAGAATATTTACATAATTCAGGCGGTGCTACATCAACATTGTTTAATGTTGAAACAACTATTGAATAAGCTGATGGCCCACATGCAGAATTTGATATTGTTTGAGCCTTATCATTCATTCTAGAATTAGTATATACAGTTTTCCCGTATTCTTTATCATCTTGAGCATAATACTTAATATGTAATTCTTTATTAGAATTTTCCTTATGTTGTTCTTTATGTTCTTCCTTATTAATTTTCTTATGTTCTTCTTTATCAATTACTTTAGGTTTATCTTTATGTATCTCTTTTTGTTCTTTATGTTCTTCCTTCTCACTAACTTTAGGCTGCTCCTTATATTCTTCCCTAAGCTCTTCCTCGTTAGTTTCCTTATGTTCTTCTTTAACATGTGTAATATCTTTGTTGCAACGTTCCTTTGTTTTATCTATGTTTGTAACTTCACCTTTTTCTGTTTCAGTAGAAGCTGCTAAAGCTCGTACTATATTTACAGAGCAAACATCTATTACAACTACCATAATTAAAATCATTGTTGCAACTTTTGTAGTTAACTTTTCCCCTTTGAATATCACTATTTACTTTTTCCCCCTTGTTCTTTTTGTCCTTCTAAACCTTAATAATTTTATGAAAAGACTTCGAGATTATATCATTTCTTTTAAAATTATTCAACTATTATATAGGAAAAAGTCCAATTTATACTAAAAAAACACCATTAGCACTTTACTAATGGTATTTTATACAAACTATTTTTTATCTAACTATTTTCTTTTTTCTAAATCTTGTAGCACTAACTATAACTCCAACAAAGCATATTACAGCTGCCACTATATAAACGAAATCCATAGCTGCTATAAATACATGATTTTTTCCTTCTACATAATTAGTTACTGAGTATCCAAGCATTCCACTCATTCTAATATATAAAAGAGTTGTTCCTATAGTTACTCCAAATATCATACCAAGGTTTCTTACAAGAGCATTTACGCTTCCTGCAATACCAAGCTTATTCTTCTGTACTGTTGACATTACAAGAGTATTATTTGGTGATTGGAACATTCCATTTCCAATTCCCATTACAACTGAGTAAACTCCAACAATCCATAGTGGTGTTGCTTCGTGTATTGTTGCCATAAGTACAAAACTTATTGATAATATACATAATCCTATAATTGCAATTATCTCTGATCCTACTTTATCTGCTAAAGTACCACTAAGTGGTGATATTATTGATAATGTTATTGGATATATAATCATAAATATTCCTGCATAAAATGGAGTCATATTTAATACATCCTGCAAGTAAAATGGTAATAATATTGTAAAACAACTTATTGCTATAAATGATATGAATCCACAAAATACACTGATTGAAAATAAATTATTTTTAAATATACTTAAATCTAAAACTGGTGACTTTATTTTCATTTCAGTAATTATAAATAATACAAGTGATGCGATACTAATTATAAATCCAATTACTATAGGAGTACTTGTATATCCTATAAATTGTCCTTCTGTTGTTACTAAAACTATTGAAATAATAAATATTGCAAAAAGTATTGTTCCAACTATATCTATCTTCTTATCTTTATGACCTTCTTCTCTAGGTAATATTTTCGTTGCAGCTATGAAAGCTATTATTCCTATTGGAACGTTTATTAAAAATATATATTCCCATCTTAATAATGATACTATCATTCCGCCAAGTGCAGGTCCAACCATTATACCAAGTGCAACTGATGCTCCTGATATTCCAACAGCTTTTCCTCTTCCGCCTCTTGAAAATATATCTGTTATTATTCCTAAACTATTTGCCATTGTAAGTGATGCACCGATACCTTGGAACACTCTTGATATAACAAGTAAAGGTAATGTGTGTGATAATCCACATAATAATGATCCTAATGTGAATAAAAATATACCTACTTTAAAAGTATTACATTTACCTTTTACATCACCGAATCTTCCTGCAAGTAATATTATACATGATATTGCTATAAGGTAACTTGTAACAATCCACTGAACTTGAGCCATACTAATTCCAAGTTCTGATGATATAATTGGTAATGCTACATTTACAATACTTGAATCTAAACAGTTCATGAAAGTTACTATTACGATGCATGTAAGTATTTTCCATCTATTATTATAAATGGTATCTTCCGTCATTTTTTGCATTTAAATCTTCCCTTCTTATCTTTTGTTTAATTATTTTAAAACCATGAGAATAATTATAATACATCTCATTATGTAATTTCATAAGGCAAAAAAAGCCTTCACATATGATAGGACAAGATTAACTCAATTATGATATATTTCCCACTCTATTACTAACAGAATCTACAATATATAAATTTCGCAGTAAATTGCCATAAATATTGTAAGCACTAACTTTAATTGCATTAATAATGGAATTAATATGGTAAATATAATTTAATTCATCTACTCTTATATATTATTCCCATAAATATTTTGAAAAATTTATCTTTAAAATATAGTTTTAAATAAAAAAAGAACACCCCCTTAAAGATCAAGGGAATGTTCTATTATATTCTATTCTTTTAATACTCCGTACTTTAATAAGTTAAGTTTACTTATTAAATCTTCTCTACATTCAGCTTCATTATATATATTATTAAAGAACAATACTATTTGATTCATCATTATATTCATTAATACATTATTAAGACGTATAAATTCATCTAAATTACTTATTTTTAAATTTTCTATATCAACAAGTTTACTAAAATAAGACTTATATTTATGACAATTATCAAATGTTAAAAATCCTAGAAGATGTTTCATAAGCTTAACATCCATATTGGATATTGTAGTAATAACAAATTCTTTATCCTTACCATTCATGCTGTCTACAGTAATAAAATCATATACTAATAATAAAAATTCAAAAATATCATATTTATTCTTCTCAACATCTTTAGCTAATGATTGTAACATTGTATATTTAAACTCATCTAAAATGTATATAAATAGATCTTCTTTATTTTCAAAATACTGATAGAAACTCCCTCTAGAAATATCTGCTTCTTTTATAATTCTATTTATTGATGCTTCATAAAAACTATATTTACTAAATTCTCTTTTGGATGCATCTATAATTTTTTCTCTTTTATCTTTTTGTAAATTAAAGAATGTATTAGTTGGCATAATATTTTCTCCTATCAATATTTTTCTTAAGTATTATACTATTCAGTTCTTAATGAATCTACAGGGTCTAGCTTAGCAGCCTTTCTAGCTGGAACAAGACCTGCACACATACTAACAATAGTACTTACTGCAATTCCACAGATAGCATAAAGTGGTGTTATATTTATTACATTCATATCAAAGGCTTCCATTGATCCAATGTTTGCACCTATTGATATTACAAATGCACTAGCTATACCAATTATACCACTAAATAATCCTATTAGAAACGCTTCTGAAACGAATATTCTCTTAATGTCTTTGCTTCTTGCACCTATGGCTCTTAGTAGTCCAATCTCCTTAGTTCTTTCAACTACACTTATGTGTAATACAACTAATATCATTATTGAAGAAACTATTAGAGATATACCTGCAATACCAGCTAAAACAATTGTTAATATATTAAGCATTGTAAGCATTTGGTCACCCATAACTTCTTGTGTTGAACCTGAATATCCAAGATCAAGAATCTCTGTCTTAATTCTGCTTGCATCTTCTTCAGTATTTGCAACAATATATTCAACGCTTGGTTTTAACTCTGTTCCCTTATCTTTAAGTAATGATTCTAAATCATTATAATTCATAAATACTACTTCTGTAGTTTCTGACATACGATCTTTATTTCCTGTTGTGTAAACTCCACTAATAGTAAATTCACCTTGAACTTCTGTTGTATCCACAAAAGCATTTAACTTAACTTTTTTACCAATAACATCTCCACCAAGTTTATCAGCTGCTAATTTACTTACTAATATCTCATTTTTGCCTGGCAAAGTTCCTTCTGTTAAGTTATCTTTTGTAATAGTATCTGACATACTATTTAACATCATTATATCGCTTTGTTTTTTACCATATGTTAAAGTGTTATTACCTGACATTGATACAATACTAAATCCATTTTCTACTTCTTTTACACCATTTATCTTTTTCAATTCTTCAATATTCTTCTTTTCAAATGGTGTCTTTGCTCCCATCATTGCCTTCATTGCGGCTGTTGGATCATTTGGATCTGCATCAACTTTCATATTTACTTCAACAACTAGTGGGTTCATAAAGCTATTTATCATATCATTGAAGTATGACTTTAGTCCATTACCTAATGATAGCATTAATACTATACTCATAATCCCTATACTTACCCCTACAGCTACTAATACATTTCTCTTTAGCTTCTGTCTCATGTTGTTAGCTGCAAGTCTTATAGCTGAAAATAAGCTTAAATTCTGCTTTGACTTTTTAATGTTATTTTCTTCAATAACAACATTTTCTAGCGGAGTACCTTTTTTGTCTTCAACTATTTCACCATCAAATATTTTTATTACTCTACTTGAGTGTGCTGCAACTTTTTCTGAGTGAGTAACCATTATTACAAGTTTGCCTCTTCTTGCAATGTTTTTTATTATGTTTAGAACTTGTTCTGTTGTTTCTGAATCTAAAGCTCCTGTTGGTTCATCTGCAAGTATTATTTCCGGATCATTTATTAAGGCTCTTGCTATTGCTACCCTTTGTTTTTGTCCACCTGATAATTGGTTTGGTTTCTTATGTATATGTTTTTCTAGTCCAACTTCTTTTAGTACTTTTGTTGCTTTTTCTATACGTATTTCTTTGCTTACATTAGATAATGTTAGTGCAATTGTTACGTTGTCTAGTATTGATAAGTGTGGTATTAGATTGCAACTTTGAAATACGAATCCTATCTTGTTTTTTCTGTATTCGTCTAGTTCTCTTTCTGTGAATTGCCCTATGTTTTTTCCTTCTATTAATAATTCACCTTCAAAGTTTGAATCTAGTCCACCTATTAAGTTCATCATTGTTGATTTACCACTACCTGATTCACCTATTATTGATACTAGTTCACCTCTATTAAAGGATACATTTATGTTCTTTAATGCATGAAATGTTTGACTGTTATCTAATTTGTAGTACTTATTTACGTCTTTTAATTGTAATAAATTCATAGTCTATCTCCTTTGTATGTTATCTAGTATGACAACCTGTCATTTAAATAATATTATATGACAAGCTGTCATATGTCAATAGGAAATATT
>NZ_JAVXRL010000050.1:0-20334 GCF_036643715.1 Clostridium sp.
AACTTAGGAAGTATTATATTTGAAAAGAAGGGGACTAAAGAGGGGCCGAAGATAATGATAGCTGCCCATATGGATGAAGTGGGGTTTATAGTTAGAAGTATTGATGAAAAAGGAATGATACATGTAATTGAACTAGGCAGAGTAAAGCCATTAGCTAAATTTATGCAAGAGGTTAGAATAACAACAAGAAGTGGTAAAAAAATTACAGGAATTATAAACGGCATATATAGTGATAAAACTAATGATGCAAGCAATGTATACGTTGACATAGGAGCTTGTAGTAAAAATGATGTAACAGAACTTGGGATAAATATTGGTGATATGGTTACATATACTACTAAATTCAAACCTTTAGAATTAGATAATATAGTAACAGGAAAGGCTTTTGATGATAGATTAGGATGCTTTTTAATGACAGAAGTTATTAAGGAATTAAGTGAAGTTAATCATGATAATGATGTTTACTTTACTGGTACATCATCAGAAGAGGTTGGAATAAGGGGTGGAGAAACTGCAACTTATAAAGTAAATCCTGATATTGTAATTGCAATAGAGGTTGCATGTTATCAAAATGAATTTGTGAGAGATCATTCAAATAATAGACAAATAGGCAAAGGGCCAATGTTAACACTATTTGATAGAACGATGGCACCTAGTGATAAAATAATAAATTTTATAAGAGATGAATCAAAAAAATTAGAAATAGAAATACAGGAAGATATGTTTAATAGCGGAGGAACAGATGCAGGCAAAGCACACTTAGTAAGGTCAGGTATACCGGCAATAGTTTTATGCTTACCGGTAAGGTATGGACATTGTGCATATTCAATAGGAAATATAAATGATATTGAAAACTTAAAAAAACTTTTAATAGGTTTGATTAAAGTTATTAATAAAGAAAACTATAATAAATTAGTAAATTTTATAGAGGTATAAGGGGGAATTTTATATGACAGAATTAGAAAGAGACATATTTGGATTAATATCAGTATCAGGCGAGAGTAAAGGGAAAGCTTTTGAAGCTTTAAAGCTGATAGGAGAAGGAAAATATGATGAGGCTAGAGTGAAAATAGAGGAGTCAAGAAAACTAGATTTGGAAGCACATGCCATACAATCAAAGTTAATTTCAATGGAAGCTTCAGGAGATAGAGTGGAAATGGGATTACTAATGGTACATGCTCAAGATCATTATATGACTACTCAATTAGCAAGAGATTTAATTGAAGGAATGATAAATATACACCAAATGAGGGAGGAAAAGTAATATGAAAATTTTATTATGTTGTGCAGGTGGTTTTTCAACTACAATGCTTATGGAAAATATAAAGAAGGTAGTAAAGAATAGTAAAAAGTTAGATGAAAAAGATTTCGCTTTAATTGCAATTCCAGCAGAAACTTTAGAGAGTGAGATCGATAATTATGACATAGTTCTTGTTGGACCACAAATATCACATAAAATTGATTTTATAAAATCATTAGCTGAGCCAAGAAATAAGCCGTATTTAATAATAGACAAAGATGTGTATGGATCAATGGATGGAGCTACTGTATTAAAAATGGCTTTAATTAAATATACTCAGCACTCAAAAGGAATTAAATAGTATAAGCAAAATAAAATATGTTAGGAGATAAGCTATGTTTGAAAAATTTGAGAATTTTATGACTAAATACTTGATGCCTATTGCTAACAAAGTTGATAAGCAAAGACATTTATGTGCTATAAAGCAAGCGATGGTAGGCATGATACCAATACTTATATTAGGGTCATTATTTGCAATAATACCTGCTATACCATCATTCTTCTCCACTGATAATTTTGTTACAAATTTTATTAATGAAAATATTGCATTACTTGATCTTCCAGTTACGTTGTCACTTGGTTTTATAGGATTCTTTACAACTGTAACGATCGCATACTTTTTAGGTAATACTTATAAACTATATACGCCCGGTTGTATTCTTTTATCAGGTGTAGCATTTTTATTATTAACAGTTGTATTAAATGAAGATGGCAGTTTAATTATTTCAAATTTAGGATCAAAAGGTATGTTTACTGGAATGATTGTTGCCGTTATTACTGTAGAACTATATAGAATTTGTACTGAAAAGAAATTCACAATAAAAATGCCAGAAGGAGTTCCAGATTTCGTATCAAGAAGTTTTGAACTTATTCCAACAACATTAATAGTTATAGGTACATTTATTATTACTAGAGGAGTATTTCTAGCGTGGTTTGATAAATTGCCACCTGAAATTCTAACAGGTTTCCTAGAACCTTTAGTTGGAAGCATGGACAATCCATGGTCAATAGTATCTCTTAATTTTGTAATATGTGTAATTTTCTTTTTTGGGATACATTCATCAGTATTTTCACCTATTACAAGACCAATAATGGTACAATTCTTAGCTGAAAATATACAAGCTTATCAATCAGGAGAAGCAATTCCACATATATATACTGCGGGGGCTTCAAGCGCATTCTTTGGATTCACAGGTTGTGGAATTACAATGGGACTTGTTGTATGTTGTATGCTATCTAAAGTAAAAAGATATAAAAAGATTGGACAAATATCATTTTTACCATCATTATTTGGAATAAATGAGCCTATACTTTTTGGAGCACCAGTAATACTTAATCCTATGTTCTTTATACCATTTGTATTTGGTGGAACAATTATAGGATCATTCCCGTATTTCTTAATGCACTATAACATAATAAATAGACCAGTATTCGATCCACCATATATTGGTGTGTTTGGTGAAGGATTCTTAGCAACACTTGACTGGAAAGTTTATTTAGTTCATATAGTACAGCTTTTACTTGCAGTAGCTCTATATTATCCGTTCTTTAAAATTGTTGAAAAGAAGGAACTAGAAGATGAAGCAAAGGCAGAGTTAAAGAATAAAGAGATATTTGATGAAAAAGAAAAAGAAATATTAGGTGAGTTAGAATTAGATTTCTAATTAACAATAACAAGCAATTATAGTAAATGATCAACTTATATTTTAAAATAAGTTGGTCATTTATAATAATATAGGGGGGGAATATAAGGTGTTTGATAGAATAAATAGATTGAAAAATTTAATGTATACCTTAAAGATAGATTCTATTTTAATACAAGGCAAGGCAAATAAAAAATATATAGGTGCATTAACAGGCAGTGGAGTAAAGGTGTTTGTTACTAAGAAGTCTATATATCAGATTTTGGATGGAAGATATATTGATGAAGCAAAGAAAAAAACTAATGGATTTGAAATAATTGATCATGGTGGAGATTTCTACGGAATATTAAGAGAGATATCAGAAAGTGAAAATATTAAATCTATAGGTATAGAGGGAAGTCAATCTTTAGCTACACAGTATATAGAGTTAATTAAAAACTTTGATTATATAGAATTATTAAAAAATGAATTAGAGAGTTTAAGAGCAGTTAAAGATAAAGAAGAGATAGAAAAAGTTAAGAAAGCTTGCGAAGTAACAGATATTATTTTTAATAAAGTTATAAAAAAAATAAAAATAGGTGTTACAGAACAAGAAATTGCAGCTGAAATAAATTATACTGCTATGAAGCTCGGCGCTAGTGGGATGAGTTTTGATACAATTGTTGCATCAGGATATAGAAGTGCAATGCCACATGGTAGACCAACCGATAAAAAAATAGAATGTGGAGATTCTGTAGTATTAGACTTTGGAATTGTTTTAGATGGATATCAATCAGATATGACTAGAACTGTATTTGTATCTAATGTACCGGATAAGTTAAAAGAGATATATGAAATTGTACTTGAAGCACAGTTAAAAGGTATTTCCGCAATTAAAAATGGAGCTATCGCATGTGACGTTGATAAAGTAGCAAGAGATTATATTGCTAGTAAAGGATATGGTGAATACTTTAATCATGGACTTGGTCATGGAATGGGTATGGGGGAAGGTGAGATGCCAACTCTAAATAAAGCATCAAAAGATATTTTAAAAGATGGAATGATAATGTCATGTGAACCAGGAATTTATATACCAGATTTAGGTGGGGTAAGAATAGAAGATGATGTAGTGATAGTAGATGGAAAAGGAGTTCCACTTAATTCTACAACTAAGAAACTTTTAGTTATTTAAGGAGGATTATATGAATTATAATTTTGATGAAATAATAAACAGGAAACAATCTAAGTGTAGGAAATGGGATAATAAAATCTTAAAAGAAAAGTTTGGATTAACGCCAAATGCAATTCCAATGGATCTTGCAGACTTGGATTTTAAGTGTGCACCAGCAATAGTCAATGCACTTACTGAGAGAGCTTTACTTGGAGATTACGGTTATACATATGCTTATGATGAGTACTATGATGCTATAATAGATTGGAATAAAAGAAGATTTAATATTGAATTGAAAAAAGAGTGGATAACTTTGACTTTTGGTACAGTAAGTACTTTACATTATATAGTACAAGCTTTATTAAATGAAGGTGAAGCAGCTATGATAAATACTCCAGCTTACGATCCTTTTAAAGATGCAATAGTTAGACAAGGATGTCAATTAGTTTGTTCTCCATTAAAGATAGTCGATAACAGATATTATTTTGACTTTGAAGATATGATAAGAAAAATAAAAGAAGAAAATGTTAAGCTATTTATATTATGTAGTCCACAGAATCCGTCAGGAAGGGTATGGAGCTATGAAGAGTTAAATGAAGTTAGCAGAATATGTTTAGAAAATAATGTTGTATTAGTGTCAGATGAAATTCATAGAGATATAGTATTCAAAAAAGATTCATTTACAACATTATGGAATACAAATAATGAAATAATTGATAATAGCATAATGTGCATATCACCTAATAAAGGTTTTAACTTAGGAGGATTAAAATCATCATATATTGTTATAAAAAATGATGATTTAAGAGAAAAGGTTAAAAAAAGATTAGAGATAAATTCAATTACATCACCTCATATATTTGCAATACCAGCTCTTATTGCAGCGTATAATGAGAGTGAAGAATGGCTTGATGAATTAACAGAATATATAGAAGGAAATTTTGATATATTATATAAGTTTTTTGAAGAAGTTTTCCCAAAAGCTAAGGTTATGAAAGCCGATTCAGCATTTTTAGCGTGGATTGATATGAGGGATTTATTTAGTAATGAAGACCAAATAAAAGAGGTATTTACTAAAGCTGATGTATCAATAGTTTATGGAAGTTATTTTGTAAAAGATGGTGAAGGTTTTATTAGAATAAATTTAGGATGTCAAAAGAGTGTATTAAAAGAGGCGTTAAGAAGAATAAAAGAAGTAGTAATGTAAATACCACAGGGGTAAAAATGTTATAATATATATAACATTTTTAAAAAAGAGGAGAGAGAATTATGGCAGAAATATTAAATACAAAGAAATTTACATTCTACAGTGAGGTAGCAGTCCCAGAAAACTTAATGAATTTCGTAAATGGTAACGAAAGAGCACTATTTGCAGTAAAAACAATAAGAGATGCAGCATTATTTACAGACAAAAAAATGTTAATATGCGATAAGCAAGGATTAACAGGTAAAAAAGTTGAGTACTACGCTATTCCATATAGCAAAATAACAACATATGCAATAGAGACAGCAGGACGTTTCGATATGGATGCAGAAATAAAATTAGTTCTTGCAGGTGGAATAAATATAGAACTAGAATTCATAAAAGGAAAAGGAATGAACGATTTATTATATAAAGTATTCAATGCAATAGACTCCTACGTAGCAAAATAAAATATAAGTAATATAACAAATACCCTTAAGGTAACTTATGAGCATACTAAAAAATGCTTAATAGAAATCTTAAGGGTATTTTTTTATGAAAATTAGCAAAACATATAAAAAACTGTTAGAAATATATAATATTTTTAGCATTTTTTTAAAACTATTGAAAAAGAAATTAATTAAATATATAATTGCAAAAGTAATAATAAATGTAAAAAAATACCAATACAATTAATATATAAGCTTTTTAGTAGGAGGAAATACATGATAGCTTTCATAAAAAATAATAGTTATAGAGCTGTGACAAACAAACTGAAATTACTATACTTACTAAACGTAACAGATATTATATTTACACTAATACTAATAAAGACAGGACTATTTGAAGAGGTTAATTCAGTAGTTAGAGGCATGCTAGACAGCCCAATAAAGGTAATGTTTTTAAAAATAATCTTCATAGGAATACTAATATTTATATTAATTAAAAGAATGAATACAGCTACGGAAAAACAATTAAAAATAGGGAATGTAATAATAACAATAGCTTTAATATGCTATTTATTAATAAATTTATTACACATAATATATATATTATCAATAGGAATAATAACTATTTAGCAAGAAACACATTATATGTTTTCAAAAAATATATAATGTGTTTAAAATTTGTATTTAATGTTAATAAAAAGTTAACAAGTTAATAAAAAGTTAAATACAAATAAAAAGAATTGAAAATTAAATCGTAAAATTGTTGTTAATGTCATAAAAGTTCCGAAAAATGTTGAATACTACTTAATATTTGGATATAATTGTAAAGGAATAAGAAAGGGGATAACGATTATGAATAGAAAAAGATTATCAGTTATGGTGGGTATTGCAGTTATATCAATATCAGTTATTGGAGGAACGCTAGCTTGGTTTACAGATAAGCAGGAAGTTATAAATAAAATTTCAACTGGAGCAATTAAACACAAAATTATAGAAAAGTTTGATGAAAATACATCACAAAATTTACTTCCAGGAGAAGAAATTAATAAAGATGTATGGATTCATAACATAGAAAAGTCAGATTCATTATTAAGAGTGAAAATTACACCAACATGGGTAAATGAAAATGGGGTTAAAGTTGAAGATGCAGCTTCACACGAAGTTAAAGCAGTAATTAAGAATGATAAGTGGACACTTGGAAATGACGGATTCTATTATTATAATGAAATATTTAAATCTCATAATAAAGATGAAGTTCATCCGAATGAAGATGAAATTTCAGATGAAAGCACATTACCAAGTTGTTACTCAGATCAAATATTAAGTTCTATATTATTAAGTGGTGAAACAAAGGATCAAGAAAAATATGCAAATAGAAAATTAGATGTTGTTGTGAAATCAGAAACTGTACAAGTTAATAAAGATGCATACAATGCAGAATGGAAAGTGGAAGATGAAACAATAAAAACACTTTTAAATGGGCTTGTAGATAGTCAAAAAAATAATTAATTTTAGTAATTATGAAAATAATAATTAAATGTATTTTAGGAGCTATAGTTACTTTTAGTTTCGTAAATATACCAATACAAGTAAAAGCTACTGAAAAAGTTATAGAAATAAATAAAGATAATAAGTTTTTAAATGAGAATAGCGAAATATTAATAAATGGTATTGGAATTCTTCCAGGGGATAGTGTTAAAGAAAAAATTACTCTAAAAAACAGTTCAAATAGTATTTTAAACATTAAATTAGAGTCAAAAAGCATAGTGGAAAATGACATGCTAGGAAAAATAACAATTAATATTACACATAGAGGGAAACTTATTTATAATGGATTATTAGTAGACATTAATGAAAGAAGATTAGAACTTGGAACATATAATCCTAAGGCTGAAAATGAATTAATTATTATTGCGTCTTTAGATGGTAATAGTGTAGGAAATGAGTATCAAAATAAAAGTGAAGAGTTTAATTTAATATTTACGATAGTTGGGGACAATCCTAATAATAATGATGAGTCAACTAAGGGAAAAGAGCCAAACAATATACCTCAAACCGGTTTACCTTTGAAGGCGACCACATTTATTTTTGCATTTTTATTAATAGGATTAGGACTAAAGGCTTTAAGTAAAAAATAATTTTATAAAATAATGGCTAATTAGAAGAGAGATTTCTAATTAGCCATTTAACTAAGGAAGGAGATTAGAAATATGAAAACTATTAGGAAGACGGTAATTGATATAATATTCGTTATTTTTATAGTTGCTGTAATTTCCATAGGAGTGATGTTTTCAAATGCAGAAGATTCAAGTAGTGGACGAAAAATATTTGGATATTCAATATTTAATGTATTAACAGGAAGTATGGAACCAGAAATTAAGGAAGGATCATTAATAATAACTAAAGAGGTTCCTATTAATGATATTAATGTTAATGATGTTATTACTATAAGAACTAATACTAATGGAAGTTTAGTAACTCATAGAGTTGTAGTATGCAGTAAAGACAAGGATGGAATTTATTTTAAAACTAAAGGTGATGCTAATGATGTTACTGATTCTTTTGAAGTTAGAGAAAAGATGATAGAAGGGAAAGTTGTCTTTAATATACCTTATTTAGGAAGTTTTATTAGTTTTGTCAAAGAGAATATTTTAATAGTTTGTATGTTTATTACTGGTATGTTTATTGTTACTTCAAGTTTAAAAAAAGGGAATAGGAGTAAAGGGGAATAGATGAGGAATTTTAAAAGAATAATATCATTTTTATTAGTATTAGTTTTTACTATTGGAATACAAAAATTTGAATATACAAATGCCCAAAATAGTAATATATATGAGCCATTAAAAGTTAATTGGTCTAGAACTGTAGAACCAAATAATAAGGTTAAAACTATAAATACAATGAAAAATAATGGAGCAGATTACTGGAGTAATAGAAAGATTGACGGTGAATCCTATAAAGTATTAGATAAGTATCCAAAGAATAGTAAATTAAATCCAGCAGTAATTGAAACTTATAAAACGGTATGGGGACAAGCTTTAGATAATAATGTTATTTATGACTATGATACTTTAGTTAAGTTACTAGAACCTAAAGAAACTAAAAAAGTATGGGATGGTAGGTTAGGAGACAGAGAGAGGTATTATAGTGGATATATAAATGATGAATATTTAAAAAACAACAATTATCCAGTTAAAGATTTTTCAACATGGGAGCACTATGGAAGTGGGGAGAGCCTTAGAATGTTTAGAGGTGAATTTGAACTTCCAAAGGATATGACAAATAAAAAAGTTTACCTTGGAGTATTAGGAGAGAATGGGCCAGAACTTATTATGCCAGTTAATGATATTATGATGGTTTTAGTAAATGGAAAATCAACTGACATTAATTTTTCAACTCAATCTGTAAGAAATAAAAATTTCGCAAAGCTTCAAACTACAGATAAAAGAGGAAATAAAGTAGTTGATGATCTTATATTTAAGCAAGGATATCATAAAAATGCAGGGTATGCTAATTGTACTAAACATAATAACTTAACAACTCATACTGATACATGGCATGCTCACCTTAATGAAGGTAATGAAGGAGCAGATTTTGGAGATATAACTAGCTACTTAGATAAAAATAAGGAAACTCAAAAGATAGAGATTATTGCAGGAGATAACACTGGTGGTGGTGGCTCTTCGAAGCTTGATGTATTTGTTGTTGACTTAGCAAAGATTAATGTAACAAAGGCTGGTTATTTAATTAAAGATGGGGAAAAAGTAAATATCAATAATGGTGAAAAGTTCTATCCGGGAGAAGAGGTATATTATAAATTTAATATGAAGAATGAAGGCAGGGAAATCTTAACTGATGTATCATTTGAGGATGAATTAATCGATATTCTTATTAATAAGGATGGAGTATATAGAAAGAGTGATATGAAAAAGCTCGATAGCTCAAAGGTTGAAGTCGTTAGAACTTCTAATGAAGAGATGAGAAATTCTAAAGGAACTGGAACTGAAGGGTTAGAATTATTAAAAGATTTAAGGCCTAATGAAGTTATTGAAGTGTTAGATTCAAATAATGTTAAATACGAAATAAAACCTGGTGATTTAAAAAATGTAGATGGCAGGGTTGAGAATGTTGTTAAAGGAAAAGCATTTTATTTAAATGGAAATCTTGAACTTAAAGAGTATGGTAAGTTTAGTATACAAGCAATAGAGTCAGATGTTAAGGCTACTATAACTAAAGATACACATACTATTATTAGAGATGGAAAAGAAATTTATAATAGTTATATTAATTTGAATGAGGAAGTTCCAGAGATTGAACCAAATGATAAGGTTAGTTTTATCTTTAATATTACAAATAAAACTACTGGAGATAAAAGGGGAAGTAAAGAAGATATTCCGTTAAACGGGTTGTCTTTAGAGGATATTCTAAGTGGTGATTATAAAGAAACTTTATATAAAAGTGACTGGGCTTATGAAGGCTATAAGCTAAACAAATTAGGTGAGGTTATTAAAAAAATTGAAGGGTTTGATTATAATGATTTTAAGATAAATGCAAATGAGAGTATTAGAGTAATAGGGAAAGCGTGGACTGTTCCAGAACCTAAGAAAGAATGGAGCTATGACGTTAAAAATACAATATATTTAAAAAGAAATAATAATATAATTGCAGAGGATTCAACTAATTTAAAAATAACTAAGCCTTATTTATATGTTAAGAAGAATATAGTTAGTGACAGTTTAAATGATTCAGATAAAAATAGAACATTCTCTATTAAGGTTAAAGGTGATGATGGAAGCTCATTTAATATTGAAGCTACTCCTTCAAAGTATTATAAGCTTTCTAATCTTAAGTATGGAGTTAATTATAAAGTAGAGGAAATAGTTCCAATAAATTATGAGCTAGTTGGGGTGGATATTACGAAGGGAAAATATAATAATGATGTAATTTCATCCGCTGATAATTTAACACTAAGATCAAGTAATAATGGGAATTGTATTGTTGTTAAAAATAAAAAGGTTAATGATAAATATTTTTATGATGAATCTAGCATAACTAATAGGTTCAACTATAAGCCAAAGGAGGATGTTAGAAGTGAAAAATAAAAAAATACTTTTATTATCTATAGTTGGTTGTGTATTTGTATTAACTTCTATATTTAATGAAACATTATCTTTCTTTAAGGATGAGAAGTTTATAGTTAATAAATTAAGTTATGGTGAAATTGATGTTGATATTGAAGAGGATTTTGATAAGAATCCTGATGTTAATTTTGATGGAAGTAAAGTTAAAAAGAAGATATGGATAGAAAATGACACTAATAATCCGGCATTAGTAAGGGTTAGTATTTCTACTAGGTGGATTAATACTAAAGATGAAGAGGAAGTAATAGAAGATGAAGAAAATTTAGTAAGTTTAAACTTCAAAGAGGAGTTTAATAGTAATGGAGAAAGTGATAATTGGTATAAGTCTAATGATGGATATTATTATTACAAAAATATATTAGAAGCAAATGGCACAACAGCTCAATTATTAGATTCTGTGACTTTTAATAAAACAGATAATCCATTATATAAGGATAAGGAATTTAGAGTAGAAGTTAAAGCTGAAGCTGTACAACCAAATAAAGTTAATGAAGATGGAAATGAATATTATGTTTATGAAAAGCTTTGGCTTAATATATTAGATTTTAAAGTTCATGAAATACTAAAAGGTATTGTAGATAACTATAAAATATAATAATAATCATTTAAATAATACATTAAAAGGACATTTTTAATTAAGTGTTCTTTTTCTTTTTATACAAAATTATTATAATGGGTTAAATTACCTATAAAATGATCAAACACGAATGTTGACAAAGTTATAAAGACATAATATTATATACATATACGAAAGATATTTAAAAAATAAATTATAATTATCGTATAATATCGAAGATATGGAAAGATAGTCTCTACCAAGTCACCGTAAATGACTTGACTACGATTAATTTGAAAATTAAATTTATATACAATTTTTAGATTAATCCTAAAATACGATAGTAAAGTTTTAAAATACTAAGGAGGATTAATTATGAATTTTATTTCAAAATATTTTAATTTTGAAAAAAGAGGTGCTAGTTTTAAAGGAGAGATAATAGGTGGACTTACAACATTTATAACAATGTCATACATATTATTCGTAAATCCAGAAATACTAAGTGCAGCAGGAATGGATAAAAATAGTGTATTCGTGGCAACAGCATTAGCAGCAGCTGCAGGTACATTAATTATGGGTATATATGCAAAGTTCCCAATGGCATTAGCGCCAGGTATGGGACTTAATGCTTTCTTTGCATTTACAGTGTGTGGAGAGATGGGGATCCCTTGGCAAGTTGCAATTTCAGGAGTTTTAGTTTCAGGAATAATATTTGTCATAATATCAGTAACAGGACTTAGAGAACTTATTATAAAATCAATACCACAAAATTTAAAGCACGCAGTTAGTGCTGGAATCGGACTTTTTATAGCATTTGTAGGTCTTAAAGGATCAGGAATTATAGTAGCTAATGAAGCTACATTCGTTGGCATTGGAGATTTAACAAATCCAAAAGTATTACTTGCAGTATTTGGACTTTTATTAACAGCAGCATTATTAGCTAGAAAAGTTAAAATAGCAATATTTATTGGAATGGTATGTACAGTAATTGCAGGAATAGTATTTGGAGTAATTGGAATGCCAGACGCTGTAATTGCACCAATACCTTCACTTAAGCCTACTTTTGGAGTGGCAATTAGTAACTTAGGACAAGTATTTACACCACAGATGTTAATGGTTGTATTTACAATGTTATTTATGGATTTCTTTGATACTGCAGGTACTATGGTTGCTGTAGGATCAAAAGTTGGACTTATAAAAGAAGATGGATCAATTGAAAATGGATCAAAAGCATTACTTTCAGACTCAGTTGCAACATGTGTTGGAGCAGTATTTGGAACAACTAATACAACATCATTTATCGAATCATTAGCAGGTGCTTCAATTGGAGCAAGAACAGGATTCTCAAGTGTTATAGTTGCTATAATGTTCTTATTATCAATGTTCGTATCTCCACTTTTAGCTGTTGTAACACCGGAAGTTACAGCACCGGCACTAATAATAGTTGGTTCACTTATGTGTACATCATTATCAGATATTAACTGGAAAGAACCAGAAGTTGCAATACCTGCATTCTTAACAATAATATTAATGCCACTTGCATACAGTATTGCAATTGGAATAGCATTTGGATTCTGTACTTATGTAGTACTTATGATGTTCAAAGGAAAGTTTAAAGATATACATCCTGTAATGTATACATTAGCTGGACTGTTTGTATTCTACTTCGCATTTGGATTATAACTATAAAAAAGGTAGCTTTAATTAGCTGCCTTTTTACTATAGTAAGGATTTTCAAGTATAAAGGAAAGTTATGGTATAATACAAAAATAAATAGGTAAATACCTATATACACTACAAGAAAAAGATATTTTTATTATAAAAAAACCTATGATATACTCTAGAAGAAGCAACGGAAACGAGCCAAATAACCTAATTTAACTTTAAAGATAGCCTAAAGTTAAATTAATAAATTTTAATAACTAATTTACAGATTACACAAACATAGACAATCCATAAAACTAGAAAAGGGTTCCTAAGAGTCATTAAATTATGATTAATAATCATAAACTTTTAGGAGCCTTTTTCGATTGCATAAATAAAACTATAATTATCATAATATAACAAAT
The DNA here is from genome assembly GCF_036643715.1 of Clostridium sp. GTDB lineage: Bacteria > Bacillota > Clostridia > Clostridiales > Clostridiaceae > Clostridium. The sequence continues at coordinate 13,492 of NZ_JAVXRL010000050.1, forward strand.
TTATTAAAATTAAGAATTATTAAGTTTTACATCCTCTTATAAGGATATAATTAATAGGAGACTATTAAAAGGTGGAAATTTAATGATAGAAAAGAAAAGAATTAGTAAAAGTAAAATGATAAAAGAAAACTTTAATAAGCAGTTATATATGGTACTAGCAATTACATTTTCAGTAATAGTAAATGATAAAATAATATATCCAATATGGAGTAGACTTGGATACGAGAGAAATATAATTATAAAAATAGTCTTTACTACAATAGTAGCATTTACTATGTATGCAGCTCTAAATATAGTAATTAATAAAGACAAGACAGAATTATATATAGATGTCTTTATGATTTTGTATATATTGTTTATTATTTCAATAACATTCTTTAAAGCAAAACTTTCACATCATTCCTTTGTATTAAATCCTTTTGCTTCAATAATAGATATAAAAAGTTCTCCAATAGATGGAACTGTTAATATATTTGGGAATTTTCTTATGTACATACCAATAGGAAGCTATATTAAGTCTAAACTTAACTTTAATAGAAATAGAATGATAACATATTTCGTAATTTATATAACATGTGTAGAAATAACACAGGCTATAACAAAAACTGGAACATGCGATATGAATGATATAATAATGAATACTTTAGGGTTTATTATTGGTCTTATTATATTATAGAGAATATTGTTAATTAATGATGTTTGGAAAATGTTTACATAGCACTAACTATTGATATATAATTTTATATATAATGTGGGAGGTGTAAAGTGAATGACTATAAAAAAGAAAACTATGGGTAAACATGAAAATACGGAAATTATTGAATATACTTTAGTAAATAAAAATAATATTAGTGTTTCTATATTAAATTTAGGAGGTATTATAACTAATATTACTACACCAGATAGGAATGGTAATCTTGAAAATATAGTTCTTTCCTATGAAGATTTTAATGACTACTACAGTAACCCATCTTACTATGGTGCAATAATTGGACGAACTGCTGGAAGAATTAATAAAGGTGAAGTAAGTATAAATGGTGTATTATATAACCTTAATAAAAATTACGGTGTAAATTCAGGGCATGGTGGTAATATTGGATTTGATAAAAGAATTTGGGAAGTAACTGAAATAAATAATGATAATTGTTCAAAGTTAGAACTTAGATTATTTTCTAAACATTTAGAAGAGAACTATCCAGGTGATTTAACAGTAAAGGTAATTTATGAGCTTAATGATAATAATGAGTTCTTCTTTAAAATATGGGGAAAATCTACTGAAGATACTTTGCTTAATATTACAAATCACAGTTATTTTAATTTAAGTGGTAATTATAAGAGAGACATATTAAATCATAGTTTAAAAATTAGTTCAAATAAGTTTTTAGAAATTGATGAAAATGGAGGGGTAACAGGTAATACTATAAATACTTTTAATACGCCTTTTGACTTTAATAAATTTAAGAAAATTTCTAAAGATATACATGAAAATAATGAGCAAATAAAATTAGGAAATGGATACGATCATCCATTTCTACTTGATAATAATAAGATTGTTATAAAAGATGAAGAGAGCGGAAGAGTAATGAAGATTGAAACTAATCAGGAGGCTGTCGTTGTATACTCAATGAATTATTACAATGATTGTATGCTTAAAGGAAGTATTAGGCCTAAAGAAAGAATGGCAATATGCTTTGAAACTCAAGCACCTCCTATAGGTTACAATGAATCATTTAAAGAAGGTTCTTATCTTAAGAAAGGGGAAGTATATTCAAAATATACTAAATACTCATTCTTTAATGATTAACTTAAAAAGCCCCAGCGGAATTTATTATTTCCGTTGGGGCTTTCTACTATTTAACTATTAAATATGAAATTGTGTAATTCGTCTGTTTCAGCTTTAATATCAAAGTTCATATAGTAAACACCTTTAATCATTTCGCCTTTTTCATGTTTATCACAAGGAACTCTAAGTTCTTTCATTGATGATGCATTAGTACTTATTATATCTTTTCCTAGTGATAAGAACTCAGTTGTTGATATATTAGTTGTAACTAATGGTAATAACTCATTTAAAAGAGCTGGGTAATCTGTTGCAGGTTTTGACTTAACTTTTGTAAAGATTCCTTCTAAAATATTTCTTTGTCTTTCAGTTCTTCTTTGATCTCCTCCATCATATCTAATTCTGCAATATGCAAGAGATTGAGTACCGTTTAATGTTTGCTCTCCAGTTTTAGTTACATGAGGAGCATTTGTTTTATTAATATTATTTAAATTATCTATATAACCATTTATATACTTTAAATCTCCAACTGTAATATCAATTGGAATACCACCTAAAGCATCGATTACTTTTGGTAATGATGTAAAGTTAACAGTCATAAATTTATCAATTGCTAAATTAAAGTTAGAATTAATTGTGTTTAAAGCAAGTTCAGGTCCACCATAAGCATAAGCATGAGTTAGTTTTGTCATACCATGACCTTTAACATCTACGTAAGAATCTCTCATTATAGAAGTAAGTTTAATTTTATTATGCTTTTTATCAATTGTTAGTATCATATCAGCATCGGATCTACCAACTTGTCCTTGCGGCGCATCAATACCAAAGAGTGCAATATTTACTATTCCATCTTCTTTAGATTCAGTTGCAGCATCTTGTTGCATACCAAGGTTATCTTTATTTACTTCAACGTGATTAGTTTTACCAACTAAGTTAACTACGTATGTAGTTCCAGCAGCAATAAATACTAATGCAGCAATAACAATTCCAATAACAACTTTTTTCCAAGTTGCCATCTTCTTTTTAGATTTTTGTGTATTCTGTGAATCCTCCATATAAAATCTCCCTTCAAATATGGTAGGTAATAATATATTACCTAGGCTTTATCATAAAGTTTATTATTTAGTGCATTAAAGCACATACAAGAAAATTTTATCATTACTAATATATAATGTAAAGTTACCTAAATATTAATAATTATGTTTATGTTTATATTTTATTTACAGTTAGTTTGCAAATTATTTTCAAAGCTAATATATAATTTAAATTAGATTAATTTATAAAATTTAACAAAATAGGGATGGAATGCGAATCTTTTAATTTGATACGAAAAAATAGTTTTGGTATTCTTAGAATTACTCGCTCTTTTAAAATTATATAAGTTTGAATAATTTTTTGTATAGAAAACAAACTTATATAATTTTAATTTTGTAAGTTGATCAAAAATATTAAAATAAATTAAGGTGATAAACACCAAGAGTTTTTGGAACGATTACAGCTAGCGAAGCTAGCAACTTCGGCAGGAGTAGATCAACTTAGTGATCCATGAGGTCTAATAAAGTTGTAATGAAATATAAATATATGGATTAAATTATTAGACTTATTAAATGAATTAAATTCATAGAAATGGAACCTGTAAGTTGTTCACTGGAGGATTTATATATATTCAAAGAATGATGGGCAAGAATTATATGATTACAGTTTTAAATTTCATATTTAAAACTGTCATAATGTTTATGCCTATTATGGAGATACATAGCACGATTGCATCTTGGACATTTAGGACCGTTAGTTATTCTATTAATTCCTTCTCAGTCCACTAGGATAAATTGACGGGTATATTCTTTACATTGATATTTTTGATTAGCTTGTTTATCAAACCAAACTTATATAGTTTAGTATATTGACAGCGAGGACATTTTAAATTAGTGTTGCTCATTGCCTTTATCTCATTTTTTTGGGGAATAGTGTATTCCTTCAAACTCATTGTACTTCCATGGGGCGAGAAGAGCAATATTCATATAACTTAACAGATCAAAATATTAAGGGGTAGAGGGAATATGATACAAAAGTCATTAGTTATAAGTTTTAAGAATGAATTATAAAAGAAGGTTAAAATTATAGTTAAGTATGTAAAGGAAAATTTAGGTAATACAGCTGTTAATGAACTAATAGATTTAATTATTTCAAAAGGTGTTTTTGAAACGTTAGGCGGTGTTTTAATTAAAAAGTTAGATACTGAAATAATAACTAAAGAAACTACTGATGTAGAAATAATAGTATAAAATCTCTTACAGCAAATAAACTTTTTTATAACAAACAATATTTTATCAAAATAATTTTCATCAGAGTGCCTAGAAAAGCACATTCTTTTTATTGATTTTGATTAAAATGAAGTAAAGTTAAATAAAATAATTATAAAATTGAAAATTATTAGAAATTATCATAATTTAACATATTTTTTTAAATAAGAATTAAAAAATACATGATCTAATTAATAAATGTTTTTTTTATTACATAATAAGTCTGAATATAATGTGAAAATAGGAATATCATTAAATGAAGTTGGTTTGAATATTTAATTTATAGATGATATAATCTCAAAGTCTTTCTTAAATGTGTATAAATTCATTAATTCCAATTTATATGAATAGAGGTAAAATATATTAATAAAAGGATAATATAGGGTATATAAAGATATTGATTTGTTAAAAGTATGTTAGAAATCTATTTCAAAATTGATATTTTTCAACAGAAGAAAAACAAGGGGGAAAACATATAGTGAAATTAAATAATAAGAGAATACTTAAACTATTTACAATAAAAAAACTAACGGCAATTACAATACTTATGATTTTTGCAATCAATATTTTTTCTGCAAATATTGTACAAGCTTCAACATTATTAAATAATAAAGTAAAGGCTATAGCTGGAAACTTAAAAGATCATAATGAAGCTAATATTCTTCATTATGATGCTGCGGATTATGGAAATATTGATGATAATAAAAAAATACAGGTAAATAAAAATGCTATAGAAGATAAATCAGAAAAGAAAGATAAGAGAGACATATCAGAAAAAGAAGAAAAATCATTAGAAGTTAATAAGTCAAAAAGTAAAAAAACTATATCAAATTATAATAAGATTGATATAGCTATTGCAGAAATTTTACAAGACAAAAATAATACAGCAATAAATTCAGATAATATCAAAAACATAATTCCAAAAGAAAATGGAATATATATTTTGCCAAAAGATAGAGAAGAAATAAATAATATTATAGGTAAATCTTTAGGTGAAAAATATTACATAGACAAAGATGGATTTCTAAAAAAAATTTCAAACTATTCTAATAATGCTAAAGAAACAGAAAAATCTAAAGAATATTCCAAAATAATTGATAATATTTTAAGCAAAAATAAAAAAATTATTATTTCAAAAAGTGCTAAATGGACTGGATATAATGATAAAGAACAAAAAATAAGAATAAAAAATACTAGCACTGATAAAAAGTTAGTTAGAATTAATGAATCAGCGGATAAAAGTCTAATAATCTTAAATAGCCAGAATAATTCTGATGTAGAAGAGGCGTTATTTAAAGAATTAAAAAGTATAAGTCTATTACAAGATGATTTAACTAATACGGAAGTTAAAGAAGGTTCTAAAAATAATAAGAATGCCACTAAATTAGATGAAAAAAATAAAAAAGAATCTGATAAAAAATTAGAAGAGAAAAACTCAGATGAAAAAAATAAAGAAAATAATGAACAAAAAAATATAAATAATAAAGATGATAAAAAAATAGATGAAAATATTAAAGATAAAGAAGAATCTTTAAATGATAAAAATGAAAAGTTAGATGAAGAAAAGCATATAACTAAAAATTTAGATATATTTGATGTAGCTATAGTAGGTCTTTTAGGTGGTAAAAAGGCTGAGGTGAATGACAAAAATATAAATAAATTTAAAAATGGAATACCAAAAGGTAATGGTATATGGATTTTAGAAAAAAATAGAAAATCTATAATTAATATAATAAATAATTTTGCGAGCAAACAATATTACATCGATAATAATGGATTTTTAAAGTGTACTGAGAATAAAACTACTAATACTAATAATTCAAAAATATGTTCAGTAATATTAGATAAATTAATAAATAGTGATAAAGTTCTTGTCATTGGAAGAGATAGTGGTTGGAATGAATACAGTATCAATGAAGAAACGGTAATAAACAAGAAATTTACAGAAGAAAATGCTGGAGTTACCATTGGAGGTAAATCTACTAATCAATTAGTAATAATAAATGAAGGAACAAAAGATGATGCAAATATGGCTTTTGTTTTATTTCATGAATTAATACATGGATTAAGAGGCGAAGAAGGTAAAAAGGATAGATTGGAGGAAGAGCTTTTTGCAGGAACTATTGAAAATGATATTAGAAAAGAGCTTGGATATAACTTAAGAAATCTATCTAACTTAGAAAAGGCTTATAAAGATTATAATAAAATTTACAGAGATGATTGGAACAGAATAGCATTTGAATATTCTGAAGCATATTTTGGAACTGTAAAATTACAAGATCCATCAAGTGGCCTAAATGTAAGAAGCGGGCCGTCAACATCAACAAGTGCAGTTGGGAGTTTAGCTCATGGAACTAGCGTAAGTATACTAGATAAAAGTGGAGATTGGTACAAGATAAGCTTTAATGGAACTACGGGGTACATAAGAGGTGACTTTTTAACTTTAGGAAGTGCTGAAGGATCCACAACTGGAACGATTAAGTTACAAGATTCATCAAGTAGTTTAAATGTAAGAAGTGGACCATCAACATCAACAGGAGTAGTGGGAAGCTTAGCTCATGGAACAGTAGTACAAATAATAGGAAATGAAAATGGTTGGTACAAAATAAGCTATAATGGAACAACAGGATATGTAAGGGGAGACTTTATAACATTAGGTGGATCAGCAGCAGGAAATGGAACAGGAACAATAAAATTAAATGATCCATCAAGTAGTTTAAATGTAAGAAGTGGACCATCAACATCAACAGGAGTAGTGGG
>NZ_JAVXRL010000050.1:20434-21289 GCF_036643715.1 Clostridium sp.
TGGTTGGTACAAAATAAGCTATAATGGAACAACAGGATATGTAAGGGGAGACTTTGTAACATTAGGTGGTTCTTCATCAGTTGGATCAGATGGAAATCTTTATGGGAGTTCATTTAAAGATGGATATATAAGATATTATGCGCAAGATGATCCAAGATATGGAGGAATAATATATAGTACTCATGGGGCACCTGATCAAACAATAGCAAAATCAGCATGTGGGCCAACAGCATTTTCAATAGTTGTATCAACATTAAATGATATTGATGTACCTCCAACTGAAATGTGTAGATATGCATTAGCTAAAGGATGTAGATCATATAATTCAGGAACATATCCTAATTTATTTAGTATAGCCTCACATGATTCATCTAATCCAAAATATAATTTAAACTATGAATCTACAGGTAGTGTTAGTAGAATTAAAAATTTATTATCTGATGGTAAACATTTAGCAATAGTTTGTATGCAAAGTGGACATGTAACTAGAGGAGGTCACTACATTGTATTATCAGGATGGCAAGTAATAAATGGAAGAGTGTTTTTTAAAGTTTATGATCCTCATCGTTGGAATGAGAACTATATATATGATAGTGGGTTAATTGATACAGTAAAAAATGATGGAATTGTACTATTAAGCCAAGATGTTATAGAAAGTGAACGTAGTACCTCATATTTTGTATTTTCTAATAAGAGTAATTCATCAATAAGTCATGGAGGTTCAAGTTCAGGACATAGTAGTTCAGGCAGTAGTTCAAGTCATGGAAGTTCAAGTTCAGGTTCAGGACATAGTAGTTCAAGTTCAGAAACAGTAGAAAAAAATAAAAATTTTGATCCTACAAAGATATTTAAAAT
>NZ_JAVXRL010000051.1:0-19636 GCF_036643715.1 Clostridium sp.
GTGGGGTTTACATAGCCATAATGTCTCCATTATGCTGGTGAGCTCTTACCTCGCCTTTCCATCCTTACCTAAGAAATAAATCTTAGGCGGTATATTTCTGTTGCACTATCCTTCGAGTCGCCTCGACTGGCCGTTAGCCAGCACCCTGCCCTACGGAGCTCCGACTTTCCTCTCCTAGCTCTAGGCTAGCAGCGATTGCACGTCTTACTCGCAATAACTATGTTATCATAGAATCACCTTTTTGACAAATATAAAATTTTCCATTTAGCATATAAGTTGCAATATTAAAAGTAAAAGTGCTATTATAACCATTCCTGTAAAACCAACTCCAAAGAAGATTAAAGAACAAAATATAGCTCCATATACACAACATCTAATGGGAGTGAACCACCCATTTAATCTACAGCCTCTAAAAAATCCATTTCCTAAAAAGCCTCTTCCAAAACAATTTCTAAAACCACCGAAAAAATCATTAAATCCGCCTCTATTTCTTCTACCCATAACCCCATCCTATTAAATATTATTATCATTATCTAATATATGCAGTAATTTAGAAGTTGTTACTAAATAAAAGTGTATGGATCTTCTGATTTTTCAGATTTGATAAATTCTATATTTTCAAATTCATTTTCTAGTCCTTTTAATACATTTAAAAATACTAACCATTCTGTATTAAAGTGTCCAGCATCTATTATAGAAACTCCAAGTTCTTTATAGTCTGAAGCAAAATGATATGTTGTATCACCAGTTATAATACAATCAGCGCCAAGTTTTACTGCTTCTCCAATAAAGTCTTGACCACTTCCATTTATTATAGCTATTGTAGAAACTGAATCACTACCTTTAACAACTCTTAAAGCTTTTATATTTAAAACTTTCTTTACTGTTTCAATAAGATCTATTAATTTAGTTTCATTATCTAATCTAACTATTCTCCCAAGACCTGCTTCATTAAAATTTGAAACTTTAGATTTCTCTATTATTTCATTTGATGAAAATCCAAGCATTTCAACAATAGTTTTGTTTATCCCATCTTTAGCTGAATCTAAATTCGTATGACTAGAATAAAGTGCTATATCGTTTTTTATAAGATCTATTATTTTACTTCCAATTAAATCATCAGAAATAATTCTGCTAGGTTTTCTAAATATTAAAGGATGATGAGTTATTATCATATCACAATTATTGTCTATCGCTTCACCTAATACCTCTTTAGTACAATCTAAAGCTAGAAGTACTCTATTAACTTCCTTCTCTTTAGAGCCAACCATAAGACCTACATTATCGAAATCTTCTTTAAGCACCTCAGGCGCTATATTTTCCATATAATTAATAATATTTTGAACTTTCGTACTCATACTATTCCCTCCTAATTTATAATACTATTTTAAATAATTTTCTAAATTAGTTAATACACTTATTTTTGTTTCTAATTCATTTCTTCTATCTTGTGCACTTTCAGTATCATCTTCTATAAATCCTAATATCTTTTCATACTTCTCTTTTTTATAAGCTATGTATTCTCCCATTAAAGGATGTCTATCTCTTAATAACTTAGGGCTTATTTCATAGTAAATAGGGTCTAATATAGTTTCTTCCCCTTCTTTGACTTTAACCTTAAATAATTCATAGTACTTATCTTCATCTATACATAAGTCTTCTTCAATTATTTCATACCCATTAGTATATAAATATTCTCTTAAAACTTCAGGATTTTGAGCAGGCTGAAGTATTAAAAAGTTAAATCCCTTAGCCTTCTCTTTATCACTTTCTAGTATATCTCTTATTAAGTTTCCACCCATTCCAGCAATAACGCAGCCTTCTGCTTCGTTAACTTCTACTGTGCTAAGTCCTCCACCTAATCTAGTATCTATATTTTCATCAACTTCTTCAAATATAGCATTAAGCTTTGCCTTATCTAATGGATCCCTATTTATATCTGATGCAATTGCATTTTTGCAAATTTCATTTTTAATAACATGTATAGGGATATATCCATGATCTGTTCCAATGTCTACTAATGTATCACATTTTTCTATGTGTTTTACTATTAAATCTAATCTTTTACTTAATTCCATAATCTTTCTCCTATTTCCACTGATGATTTTTTTATTATAGTTTGTCTTTAGTTTCAGTTATCTATTATATCATATATTTTTTTAAATAAAATAGCACCATTTTTATGGTGCTATTTTAAGATTAATCTAAGTAATCTTTTAGCTTCTTACTTCTTGATGGATGTCTAAGCTTTCTTAAAGCTTTCGCTTCAATCTGTCTTATTCTTTCTCTAGTAACATTAAATTCTTTTCCTACTTCTTCAAGTGTTCTAGCTCTTCCATCATCTAATCCAAATCTTAGTCTTAATACTTTTTCCTCTCTTGGAGTTAATGTATCTAAAACATTTATTAATTGTTCTTTAAGCATTGTAAATGCAGCCGCTTCCGCTGGTGCTAATGCATCGTCATCTGGAATAAAATCACCTAAGTGACTATCTTCTTCTTCACCGATTGGAGTTTCTAGTGAAACTGGCTCTTGTGCAATCTTTTGAATTTCACGAACCTTTTCTACTGGTAAGTCCATAACCTTTGATATTTCTTCTGGGAATGGATCTCTTCCAAGTTCTTGAAGTAATTGTCTTTGAACTCTTATAAGTTTATTTATAGTTTCAACCATATGAACAGGTATTCTTATAGTTCTTGCTTGGTCTGCTATAGCTCTTGTAATTGCCTGTCTTATCCACCATGTAGCATATGTTGAGAACTTGAATCCTTTTCTGTAATCAAACTTTTCAACAGCTTTTATAAGACCTAAATTACCTTCTTGTATAAGATCTAGGAAAAGCATACCTCTTCCAACATATCTTTTAGCTATACTTACAACAAGTCTAAGGTTTGCCTCTGCAAGTTTTTTCTTTGCATATTGGCTACCATTTTCTATTTTGTTTGCAAGTTCTATCTCTTCTTCAGAAGAAAGTAGTGGAACTTTACCTATTTCTTTTAAGTACATTCTAACAGGATCGTCTATTGCGATACCTTCTGGAACGCTTAAATCTAATTCTTCTTCCTCTTCTTCTTCCTTTTCAGCAGCTTGAGGTTCACCTATAACCTCTATTCCCATTGACTCTAGCACCTCATAGATTTTTTCTATTTGTTCTGGAGTTAACTCTATATTATCAATTTCATCCATTATTTCCTTGTATGTTAATGACCCGTTCTTCTTACCTCTTTCAATAAGAGTTTTAACAACCGTCATCCTTTGATTTCTGTCCTTCTTGTCTTCTTTACCTTTTACATTTGTTTTTCCTGCCATAATTTTGTTACCTCCTTCCGTCATGACCAACTAATCCCTCTCTCCCTTTTTAAGTGCATCATTAATCTTATTAAGTTCTAATGCAACTTTAATTGATTCTTCTATAAGTCCATTGTTTTCTAATTCCTTTAATTTTTTTCTAAGCACATCTACTTCTTTAGTTAACTTAAAGTTTTTTATTTGCTTTATGTAATCTAATATTAGTCTGTGTTTATCTTGCGCTTTTAAAACTTGGAATTCTTTTATTTTTACCCATTCTTTAGAAGAATCTACATCATCACAACCTGCTTCTACATGTAAGTTAATATTGTCTAAAGCATTGTCTCTACTCTCTTTAATTAGATTAAATATCTTTGCATGGGCTTTAGAGTTCAAATCATCAGACGAAATATTTTCTATAATTTCATTATAATAGTCCTCATATAGCATTAATTTTATTAATGACTTCTCAGCTTTTATATAACCAGGCTCTACATATAATTTTGTTCCAAATTCTTCCTTTTTATTCATAAAATCTTCACTTTTCGTATTTCTTGTCATAGAAATTAAGTCATATAGTGACTGTTCTTTAATTCCAGTGTCTTCTGATATACTTTTTACATATATATCCTTCTCAACTGGATTTAAGTTAGCTAGTATATCTGTAACTCTATTACCATATTCAATAAGTGAACTTTTATCTTTAAAATCTATTCCATCCTTTGCTTTTTTTAATCTGTAAGATATAAGACTTTCAGCTCTCTTTGCTAATTTTAAAAAGGCTTCTCTGCCATTACTTCTTACAAATTCATCTGGATCTTTACCTTGAGGAATTTGTAGAACTCTAACATCAAATCCGGCTTCTTTTAATATTTCAAGCCCTCTTAATGTTGCTGTTTGACCTGCAAAATCTGCGTCATATGAAATTATAACTTTATCTGCATATCTTTTTAATAACCTTGCTTGGTTAGTAGTCAGTGCTGTACCTAAAGATGCAACCACATTTGTTATTCCATATTGATGAAGTGATATTAAATCCATATATCCTTCAACAATTATAAAATATCTCTCATCATTTTTATGTTTTATAGCAAAATTTAATCCATAAAGATTTGTACCTTTTTGGAAAACTAATGTTTCTGGTGAATTTAAATATTTAGGTTTAGAATCATCTAATACTCTACCTCCAAAACCAATTACATCACCTTTGCTATTAAATACTGGGAACATTACTCTATTTCTAAATCTGTCATAAATAGTTCCCTTTTGACTTCTTAAGACAAGCCCCGCTTCAAGCATAAGGTCTTCATTAAAGCCTTTTCTCTTAAGGTGCATTCTTAAATTTTGCCAACCATCTTTTGCATAACCTAGACCAAATCTCTTTATGGTTATTTCCTTTATTCCTCTGTTTGTGAAATATTCCTTTGAAATCTTATCCCTTTGTAAATTTGAAAAAAAGTACCTTGCAGCCTCTACATTTACCTTATATAAGAGTTCTTTTTTCTTTACTACTTGACTTTCTTCTCCATTTCCAAGGTCTAATGGAATATTAGCTTTCTCTGCTAAAACCTTACAAGCTTCTATGAAGTTTAAATTTTTATTCTTCATTACGAATGTAAGAACATTTCCAGCTTCTCCACAACCAAAACATTTATATATCTGTTTGTCTTGTGAGACACTAAAGGAAGGTGACTTCTCATTATGAAATGGACAAAGCCCCATATAGTTACGACCTGCTCTTTTTAATTTTACTGTTTCTGAAATAACATCAACAATATCATTTTCTTGCTTAATTCTTTCAATAGTATCTTCTGTAATACGCAAGGAGCTTCACTCCCTCCTCAGCTTTTTTATGCAACTTATATTTTATTCGACAAATTATTCGATATTCCTTCTTTTATTTTCATATAATTTAATATTTATATTTTTTTATCCGTCTTTATTACTTATTCTTCTTAAAGATCTAAATTCCTTCTTTTTGTCGATAATTTTATATTTCCTAATTTTGTATATTTTATTCCCTATTCTAGTATATTACTAACTTCGGAACATATATTTCGTTAAACTTATTTAGACAATAATCGTCACTCATGCCAGCTATGTAATCCGCTACCCCTCGATCCACTCCTTCTTCTCTTACAATATCAGTATACAACTTTGGCATTTTATGATGATTTTTAATATAATAATTAATAACTTGTTCCAATATAAATTTAGCTTTTTCTCTCTCTTCTTTTAAAATATCTCCTAGATAAATATTTTTAAACATATATTTTCTAAGTTCTCTCATAGCTTCATCTTTTTCATCACTAAGAGAAACTTTTAAAATACCATTATCTAAATTTTTATTTGATTCTTTTATAAAATCTAGGATTAGCGTATCTATCCTTTGTGAATGTGTTTTCCCAAGAACTTTTACAATATCCTTTGGTAAATCTTCTTCATTTAAAAGTTCAGCTCTTATTGAATCATCTATATCATGATTTATATAGGCAATCTTATCCGAATACTTTACAACAATTCCCTCAAGTGTTGATGCATTATTGCTATCATTTTTTGAAAGTCCACTATGTTTTCGTATTCCATCAATAACTTCTTCTGTAAGATTTAATCCTTTCCCATCACGCTCTAGCTTTTCAACAACTCTAACGCTTTGTTCATTGTGTCTAAATCCTCCCTTTAAAAACTCATTAAGAACTTCTTCTCCATTGTGTGCAAAAGCTACATGACCTAAATCGTGACCAAGTGCAACAGCTTCAATGAGATATTCATTAAGTCCTATTCCAATTCCTATTGTTCTTGCTATTTGTGACACTTCTAAAGTATGAGTTAATCTATTTCTATAGTGATCACCTTTAGTCCTTATATAAACTTGTGTTTTATCTTTTAATCTTCTAAATGCTTTTGAGTGAATTATTCTATCTCTATCGATCATAAAACATGTTCTAACCCGTTCGTATTCTTCCTCTCTTTTCCTCCCAAGAGTACTATTTGAGTGCTTAGCCTCATCTCTTAATGTCAATACTTCAAATCTTTCAATTTTCTCCCTTATATCCATATAGTTTCACCTCATATGATTCATTCTATATTTATCTCTAAATCCCTTTAAATATTACTATAATTTATTATTTGCAAAAATTATAATTTTATTATTTAAATTTATCTTATTCTATTTCATATTTATAATTAATAGAATAATAATAAGCAATTATATAAGGAGTATGATTTTATGGCTAAAAAAAATAAGAAAATTGATGTTATAGATATTTTTTCAGAGCAAAATATTAAAGAGAATGTACTCATATATTACGGTCTAGAAAACGCAGAAGTTAACATTGTAAAATTTAAAGATACCGATAAGCAACGTGCAGTTTATAAAGTATGTTATAAAGGTAACTGCTATTGCCTTAAAAAGGTTTACTTCAATGAAGCAAATCTTTTATTTGTGTATTCTGCATTAGAATGGCTTTGGCAAAATGGCATTAAAACTCCAAAATTATTGAATTCTTTAAAAGGCGAAAAATATGTTAAATATAACAATATGTTTTTTATATTAACAATATGGATAGACGGAGTTAAATGTGATTTTGATAATATAGATCATCTTTTGACATCTTCAAGACAACTAGCTGGTATGCATTCTTGCACTAAAACATTCACACCAATTAAAGGCAGTGAAGATAGGAGAGGATTTGATGATTACTACATATCAATTTCAAAGCATTTTGATCAATTGCTAACAAATTATAATTTAGCAACTGAAATAGAAGATGCTTTTTCAACTGAGTTTATAAATAATTTTGAGGATAATTTATCTCTTGCTAAATACTCATTAACTATATCTTCTAATATAAAAAATGATGAACTATCAAACTCTCTCTGTCATGGAGATTATGTAAATAAAAATATAATAATCGATTTAGAGAAATCCATTTGGGTAATTGATTTAGATAAATGTAAGCTAGACTATTCTGCTAGAGATTTGAGCTATCTCTTAAGAAGACTTTTAAGACGTGAAACTACTTTGTTTGATGTAGACCTTACTCTTTCAATTTTAAGAGAATATAATGAAATTAGACCTTTTACCCCTTCTGACATACGTTATATAATCTCCTATATATCTTTCCCTCAAAGATTTTGGAAAATATCGCGGGATTATTACAAAAATATGCGCAAGTGTAATAAATATTCCTTTTTAACTTTATTAAAGAAATCTAATGAACAAGTATACTTCCACTTAAAATTCATTAAAGAACTCATTCCTAGAATAGAAAGTGAATATGGATTTAAATTATAAAAAAGCAGCTTAGAAATATTCTAAGCTGCTTTTTATAATTTATAATTATCTTTTATTTTTAACTTGTGCTTGAGCTGCTGCAAGTCTAGCAAGTGGAACTCTAAACGGTGAACATGATACATAATTTAAACCTATATTGTGGCAGAATTCAACTGATGAAGGATCTCCTCCATGTTCCCCACATATTCCAAGTTTAATATTAGGTCTTGTGTTCTTTCCTTTTTCTGCTGCCATTTTAACTAACTGTCCAACACCTGTTTGATCTAATTTAGCAAACGGATCTTGCTCATATATTGCACTTTCATAATATGATGTTAAGAATTTAGCAGCATCATCTCTTGAGAATCCAAAAGTCATTTGAGTTAAGTCATTTGTACCAAATGAGAAGAACTCAGCTTCCTTTGCTATACTATCAGCTGTAAGTGCTGCTCTTGGAATTTCAATCATTGTTCCTACTGAGTATTCTATTTTAGTTCCTTTTTCCTTCATTACTTCATCAGCAGTTTTTACTACTATGTCTTTAACGAATTTAAGTTCTTTAACTTCTCCAACTAGTGGAATCATTATTTCAGGGACTACATCATATCCTCTTTCAACATTAACTGCTATCGCAGCTTCTATTATCGCTCTTGTTTGCATTTCAGCAATTTCTGGATAAGTTACAGCAAGACGGCATCCTCTATGTCCCATCATTGGGTTAAATTCATGCTTTTCATCTACTGCATTTTTAATATCCTCTGCATCTACATCTAATTCTTTAGCAAGTGCTAATATATCCTCTTCTGAATGAGGTAAGAATTCATGTAGTGGTGGGTCTAGAAGTCTAATAGTTGCTGGCATTCCTCTAAGAGCTTCGTATATTCCTATAAAGTCTGCTCTTTGCATTGGTAATATTTTGCCAAGTGCCTTTCTTCTATCTTCTTCTGTCTTTGCAATAATCATTTCTCTTACTGCTAAAATTCTATCTTCAGCAAAGAACATATGCTCTGTTCTACAAAGCCCTATACCTTCTGCTCCAAATTCTACTGCTTGCTTAGCATCTCTTGGAGTATCAGCATTAGTTCTAACTTTTAATTTTCTTACACCATCTACCCATTCCATGAATGTTGCAAAGTGTCCTGTTATTTCTGGAGTAACAGTTTTAATTTTTTCTCCATATATATTTCCTGATGTACCATCTATTGAAATAAAATCATTATCTTTATATACTTTTCCATCAACTTCTAAAGTTTTTGCTTCTTCGTTAACTTTAAGTGCACCACATCCAGCAACACAGCAAGTTCCCATTCCTCTAGCTACAACAGCTGCATGTGAAGTCATACCACCTCTAACAGTTAAAATACCTTCTGCTGCTATCATGCCTTCAATATCTTCTGGTGATGTTTCAAGTCTAACTAAAACAACGTTTTCCCCTTTAGCTGCTCTATCTTTAGCTTCTTCTGCAGTAAATGCTATTTTACCACATGCAGCTCCTGGTGAAGCTGGAAGTCCTTTAGCTATTGGCGTTGCTTTCTTTAAATCAACATCATAGAAAGCTGGATGAAGCAATGTATCTAATTGCTTTGGTTCAACCTTTAGTATAGCTTGCTCTTTATTAAGCATACCTTCTTCAACTAAATCAACTGCAATCTTTAAAGCAGCTTGTGCTGTTCTCTTACCATTTCTTGTTTGAAGGAAGTATAACTTACCTTCCTCTATAGTAATCTCCATATCTTGCATGTCTTTATAGTGATCTTCAAGTGTATTTACTATGTCAATGAACTGTTTATAAATTTCTGGATTTTGTTCTTCTAATTTCTTTATTGGTAATGGTGTTCTAATTCCAGCAACAACATCTTCACCTTGCGCATTCATTAAATACTCTCCATATATTTCTTTTTCTCCATTTGCAGGATTTCTTGAGAATACAACTCCTGTTCCTGAAGTTTCACCTTTATTACCAAATACCATTTCTTGAATATTTACAGCAGTTCCCCATTCACCTGGAATATCATTTAATCTTCTATATACTATAGCTCTTGGATTATTCCATGATCTAAATACAGCTGTAACTGATTCTATTAATTGAACCTTAGGATCTTGTGGGAATTCTTCTCCCTTTTCCTTCTTGTATATAACTTTATATTGTGTAACCAATTCCTTTAAGTCGTCTGCAGTTAAATCTGTATCAAATTCAACTCCTTTAACTTCTTTAATTTCTTCTATTTTATTTTCGAATAGTCTCTTTTCTATACCCATAACTACATCTGAAAACATTTGGATAAATCTTCTATAAGAATCATATGCAAATCTTGGATTATTTGTTAGATCTGCCATAGCTTCTACAGCTACATCATTAAGACCTAAGTTTAATATTGTATCCATCATACCTGGCATTGAAACTCTTGCTCCTGATCTTACTGAAACAAGTAATGGATTTTCTGTACTTCCAAATTCTTTGCCTGTTTCTTTTTCAAGCTCCTTCATTGCATTTTCAATCTCTTCAATTACTGAAGGCCCGATAATTTTACCATCCTCATAATACTTATTACAAGCCTCTGTTGTAACTGTAAACCCTTGTGGTACTGGAACACCTAATATAGACATTTCTGCTAGATTGGCCCCTTTACCACCTAAAAGATTTTTCATTGATGCATTCCCTTCTTTAAAAAGGTAAACGTACTTTTTCTCCATCTCAATACTCCTCCGTTCAATACTAATGTTATATATACTAGCGGAACTTTCAATTTGCTCCGTAGTTCACTTAATAAAAATTATTTATTCTGTCCTAATTTGACAAATAACTTTGTAACGTTAGTTTTTGATACCTTACCCACTATTTTGTATTGTTCCCTATTTTCTACCATAATTTTCTCTACTATTGGAATACTATCGATTTCATGCTCTATTATTTTTGTTGCAATATCATAAGCTGGATCTTCTACAGTTCCACATACAATATTTGGCATTCTTGTCATTATTACTCCAACAGGAACTTGATGAATGTCAGTTCCTCCAATTGCTATCTTTAAAAAATCTTTTCTTGATACTGCCCCTGTCAAAAGACCATCATTTTCAACAAATATAGTACCAACATCATTTAGGAATAAGTATACGATTGCATCATACACTGTTGTACTTTCATTTATTATGGATGGTTTTGACATAATATCTGAAACTTTTATTTCACTTATGTACTCATGTACTAAGCTACTCTTTGGTTTGTTTGAATAAACATACCCAACTTTTGGTCTTGCATCTAATGTTCCAAGCATTGTTAAAATTGCAAGATCTGCTCTAAGTGCAGCTCTAGTTACTCCAAGCTTTACAGCTAATGCTTCACTAGTTACAGGCTGTCCTTCTTTAACTAATCTAATTATTTCTTCTTGTCTAGCTGACAGTTTCAAAATTATCCCTCTTTCCAATATAAAAAAGGAATATTCAGATATAAATGATTTATTTGTAAATTTTTTAAATCATATACTAATTATACCATGTAATTATTATTTGACTATACTAAATTTTCTGAAAAATCAAACAAATCCACCGAATATTCCCATTCTATTCTATTTATCTTTTTAATCCCTCTGTTTTTCTCCCGTTTTCTTCCATTTATTCCTTATCTTCGAAATTAACAGTGTATGTATATACTGTATCATCTCCTGCGTATACTTTTGGTTTATTTGATTTCTTATTTTTTAAATCATTTTTTGTGCTGTTAAATTTGTCTTTAACTATATCTGCAAACTCAGATGCTTTACCCTTAGCTTCTGATGCAGCTTTTTCTACATACTTATTTACAATTTCAACGGAACCATCACATCTTGTAATTTCTATTGTTATTTTAGTTGCTACTGCAGCAATAACCCCAAAAGCTAATATTGGTGGAATTACAACAGCAATAACAGCCGCTGCTATACCTGCATTAACTGGTACATCAACTAAAACAGAATCATCTTTTTTTACTTTTATTCTGCTTATGTTACCTTTTTCTACAGTATCCTTAATCCAACTTTTAAGTTCATCTACAGTTTCACTTTTTTCATTTGCTTCTTCATAACTTGATTTCGCATTCCTATTTTGTTCTTCTGCAAATGGTACTACAACATTATTCTCTATGTATATAAGTGCTTCTAGTACATTTCCATTATTAATAGTTAATGCTTCTTTAGCTATTTCATAGCTAACTCCAGTTCTTTCTCTTACTTGATCTACCATTTCTAGTGTAATATCCTTCATAAATTATCACTCCTTTAAGTAATTTAACATTTCTAAGCTTTTAGGCTTCTTTGCATAATTCGATGAAATTATAAATGTAGTAACTCTTTCTATTTCCTTCTTTATCTCTTTAGAAAGATTTAGCATATATATCTTTTCTAAATTAGTATTCGTTAAAAACTTAAGTGCATTATAAGCTCCTTTAGATATATGTAACCCATGTGTTTTAGAACATTCATCACATACACCTCCAAAACTTGATAAACTAATATAATTTGAAACACCTATCTTCTTTTTACAACTTACACATTTATCAAGTAACAAACCATATCCTGTAGCTTTTAAAAGTCTTAATTCAAAGGCTCTTATAAGCATTTCATAATCAATTGCATCTGTATTTAGAAGATATAATGTTGTTATAAAATCTTTATATAAAGCTTTATTAGTCTCTCCATCTACAAGTGCTATGTCAATTAATTCGCAAAGATATGATGAGTATGTAAGCTTATCTAGATTTCCCATAAGACCTTGAAATGAATTTATTATTTTTCCTTCTTGAAGATTAAATAAATTTTTACCTTTAAAGACCATATAATCTCCATAACAGAGGGGAAGAGTTATAGCAAAAAGTTTACTTTTATTTTTCTTTGCTCCTCTTCCAATCACTGTTATTTTTCCAAGTTGTTCTGTAAATAACCAAATAAGTTTATCATTTTCTTTGTAATCATGGGTTTTAATTATTACTCCACTTGTCTTAATTAATGACAATTAAATCAGCCCCCAAAACTACTTCATTTTCTTATATCCTAATTCCTTAAGTAAGTTTTGATTATCTCTCCACTCTTTTCTAACTTTTACCCATATTTTAATATTTACCTTACTTCTTAAAAATCTTTCTAACTCATATCTTGAAGTTTCTCCGATTTTTTTAAGAGTTTGACCATTTTTACCTATTATTATTCCTTTATGTGAATCTTTTTCACATATTAAGTCAACTTCAATATGGTAAGTTCCATTTTCTTTTTGTTTCATTTGTATAACATCAACAGCAATTCCGTGTGGAACTTCGTCTCTTAATGTTCTAAGTGCTTTTTCTCTTACTATTTCAGATACAACAAATCTTTCTTGAACATCTGTTATCATATCTTCTGGATAGTATTTTGGTCCTTCTGGTAATTCTTTAACCATAAGATCTAAAAGTTTATCTACATTTTTACCTTTTATAGCTGCTATAGGAACTATCTCTTTAAAATCAAATTCCTTTGAAAAATCTGCTAAACTTTTAGCAACTGTTTCTTGAGTAAATTCATCTATTTTATTTAAAACTAAGAAAACTGGTGTTTTCTTTCCTCTTAATGTTTCTAATATAAATTTATCTCCTCTTCCTATCTCTTCACCTGGATTAGTTAAGAAAAGTACAAGGTCAACATCCTTTGTTGAATCCTTTGCTGCATTTACCATATATTCTCCAAGCTTATGCTTTGGCTTATGAATACCTGGTGTATCAACGAATACCATTTGATAGTCATCTGTTGTTAATATTGTTTGAATGTTATTTCTTGTTGTTTGAGGTTTATTTGAAACTATTGAAAGTTTTTCACCCATAATATAATTCATAAGTGTTGACTTTCCAACGTTTGGTCTTCCTACTATTGATACAAATCCTGATTTAAACATTTTTCCTCCTAAATTACTCTAGATCCTTCTTTGTGAATGATCCTGGCATTATTTCTTCTAAAGTTTTTTCTATAAAATCATTTTCATTTTTAACTATATAAATTTTTATATTTTCATCCTCTGCAAACTCAGTAATAACCTGTCTGCATATACCACATGGATAAGTGTAACTATTAGTATCTCCAATTAATGCAATTTCCTTAAGTACCCTATTTCCATTAGATACTCCATTAAATATAGCTGTACGCTCTGCACAATTTGTAGCACCATATGATGCATTTTCTATATTACACCCTGTATAAATATTTCCATCTTCAAAAAGAACTGCAGCGCCCACTTTAAAGTTTGAATACGGACAATATGCCTTTTCTCTCACCTTAATTGCTTCTTGTATTAATTTCATGTTTGCCATATTACATCCCTCATTTCAAATATTGTATATTCTAATACTTATTGTGTGCTATTTATTATATCACTAATACTTAATTAAAAAAAGTTATTATAATAAAGCTTTACAGTTTAAACACAGTAAATATTAGAAGTGTAATTAAAATACCAAATAAAGCGCCAACTATAACTTCAAATGTAGAGTGAACTTCCGAGTCTACTCTACTTTGAGCAGTTATAAGCGCCATTAAAAAACTTAGCATAATGCATACTGGTTCTTCTGTTATTAGAGATATTGCAGTTGCAATTGAAAAGGATAGTGCACTATGACCACTTGGCATTCCGCCTTTTAGTGGAGTACCTTCACCAAATATCGCTTTCGTTATTACTGTTGCAATACATACAATTACAAGCACAATAAATATAGTATAAGGATGAGACCCTTTTATTTTATTTAAAAGTATAAGGGATATTGAAGATAGTTTATCCCAAAATATTATATACCCTACACATACAGCATTTATTGCAGTTAATAAAACTGCTCCAGCAGCTACGTTTTTAGCTATTTTAGCTAGAGGATGATAATAGTTAGTTGTCATATCAACTGTTGCCTCTATAGCTGTATTTAAGAGTTCTGCACCAATTACCATAGTTATAGTTACTGCAAGTATTAAAAATTCTTCTTTTGATACATCAAACAATAAACACGCCATCAATATAAATAAGGTTATTATCATATGTATTCTCATATTTCTTTGAGTTCTAACAGTGTATATTATTCCATCTATCGCATGATTAAAGCTATCAACCATCTTTTTCAATCTCATTTTAATCACCCTTTTTTAGTAAATTATCTTCTTATTTCTAATTTATTTAAGATTTCTTCTTCTCTTTCTCTCATAACTTTTTTATCTTCATCTTCCATATGATCATATCCTAATAAATGTAAAACCGAATGTACTACTAAATATGAAGCTTCCCTTGTGAATGAATGATTATATTCTTCACTTTGTTCAAGCGCTCTTTCAAGTGATAATACAATATCTCCTAAAACTAATTCATCTCCATCCATGAAAGTCTCATTAAATATTTTATCCTTATACATCTCTTTAAATACTTTCTTATCTTCATAATCAAGCATAGGAAATGATAATACATCCGTCGCTCTATCTATACCTCTAGTTTCTGCATTAATTCCTCTTATATCTTCATTATCAACAAATAGCATTGAAATTTCAGCTGAAACTGTAACTTCCTCTTCTTTAAGCGCAAAGTTAATTACTTCTTCTAATTTATTAGTAAACTCTTCATCTATTTTTATTTTATCTTGTCTGTCATCTAAGTATATCATTTTAACTCTCCTTCTCATATTATGCATTTTATTTATTATAGAAATATAGGGGAAGCTTAGTAAACTTCCCCCATCTCACTTAACTATTTTTAACTTTTTTCTCTGTCGGATATTCTATCCTTTGATGATAAATACCGTTTAATGTCTTTAAGAAACATTTCCTTATCTTCTCTAAGTCTTTAAGTGTTAAATCGCAGTTATCGAGTTGACCTGAATAAAGCTTATCTTTTATTATATTGTTTACCATTTCCTCTATCTTACCTTTAGTAGGTTCAGATATAGACCTTACAGCAGCTTCAACACTATCTGATAACATTATTATTCCAGCTTCTTTGCTACTTGGAATCGGTCCTGGATATTTAAAATCTTCTTCTTTTACGTCCTCTGGATTTTCTGCATTATTTTTCATTGTATAGTAAAAATATTTAACAAGTGTAGTTCCATGATGCTGTTCTATTATATCTTTAATTACATCTGGCAAATTATATTCTTTAGCAAGTTCTACCCCATCTTTAACATGAGATATTATAATTAAAGTACTAAGATTTGCATTTATTTTATCGTGAGGGTTTTCTTTACCTATTTGGTTCTCACCAAAGAAGTAAGGTCTCTTTGTTTTACCAACATCGTGGAAGTACGCTCCAACTCTTGCGATAACAGGGTTTGCATTTACTTCTTCAGCTGCCATTTCAGCTAAATTTGCAACAAGCATGCTGTGGTGATAAGTTCCTGGTGCTTCCATTAAAAGTTTTTTAAGCAATGGGTTATTTGGATTTGATAATTCTAACAATTTAAGAGTTGTTACTACGTCAAATGTTGATTCTAAAAATGGTAACAACCCTATTGTAAGCACTGATGAGAATGCTACTCCAACTGCTGCAAGTAAACTAAACATAATTACTTCGCTAAAGTTATTTGAAATAAGAACTCCAGTCGTAAATGTTAGCACCGCGCTCATAAACATGAGCGAAATTGAAGAGTAGAATATATCATTTCTTTGTTGCATCTTCCTAAGCCCTGTAGCTCCAAGTATTGCACTTAGTATCCCAAGTAATATTATTTGTGGATTAAAATTAACAAGAGCTGCAATTATTATTACATTAATACTGCATACAACCATTGAAATTCTATAATCTATAAGAAGTGCAATTAGCATAGGGGCACAAGCAAGTGGAATTGCAGATGGATATATACCACCAATAACTCTCGCTAGTACAAAACTAAATATGTTTATAATATTTATAAGTATAATTAACTTAGTATTTTTAAATACTTCTTTATGATTTTTTGCAATATAAATATATTGTGTAAAGAAAATCACTATTACAAATACTGCAAGTACAAGATACAATATTACAAAGCTAGTTCCACCACTTTGATCTAGAAGCCCTAAATCTTCAAGTACAGCTATTTGCTCTGCTGTTATTGGTTCTCCTTCACTTACTATAGTTTGATTCTTTTTAACAATTACTTTTGGAACATTTTTTTGTACTTCTTTTATAAGTTCATCTGTTTTTTCTTTATCATAAAAGAAATTTGGCTTTATTTCTGGTATTACAATCTTTTTCAAAACATTTTTAACACCAATTGAAACATCCATTTCATTTATTCTCTTTTGTGCTAGCTTTTCTGCTGATGCAATACTTTCATCATTACCATATTCTATGTTTTTTTGATATACTTCATTTATTATTCCATTTACTTCAAATTTAATATCATTTAACTTTTCTTGAGGTAATTTTAATAATATACTATAATCTTCATCACTTAAATTTTTGTTGTTTAATTTATTTAGTTCTTTTAGCTTTTCCTTTTCATCCTCTAAGGTTGTATTTAAATTAATAACTTTTTTCAATACATTATCAACATTAGTTAAAGCTTCATTTTGGACTTCGCCTTTTAAAGTATATGGCTTATCAATTTTTTCTGTCGCCTCTTTAATCCTCTCTTGGGTTGCAACTTCGTTTACAGTGTCTCTAGGAGCCTTTATATCCACTCTTGCAATATCCCCTTCAGCTAAGTCGTACTGTTTAGGTGCAACTGCTGTAACAAGCAATACATATGTTATAATTATAGTTATCAAATTTACTAAAAACCTTATATACTTTTCTTTAGGCTTAATGTTAATCTTCTCTCTTCTTAATATCAAGTTTACCACCTTCTTATCAACTAATATATAGCATTATTGTTTATGATGATATATCTTCTTCCACTGCAAATTGAGCAATAATTTTTATCTTTCCATCACCAACATCTTGAACATCATACTCTCTACCTACAATTTTAGCTTCATTAGTTAAATCCTTTATAAGGAACTCTTCAAGTTTTTTAAGTGATTCTTTTACTACTTCATCTTTGTTTAACTGTATATCCTTTTCTTTCTTTTCGTAATAAGTAACAGATTGCAATATTCCATCGTTATCTTCTATTTTATCATAACTTTCAAATGAATTTGTAGCCTTTTTCAAGTAAATTTTCTTTCCTTTTAAATTTATATAAATATCTGATGTTTTTTCACCTGTTTTCTCCATTACTTTACCACTAACTTGAATATCTAAAGTTCTTTCATAAAAAACATTTGCAATGACACTTCCACTTGGATTAACTTCAAAACTTTGCTCACCAGTTCCTTCATATGGATAAATTAAAGTGTCACCTCTCTTAACCATTTGACCAGGTATTACAGCAGGTGTTCCAAAGTCTGAGTATATCCTTTTAACTTCACCATCTTTTGATGCTACTATATCCCCTTGTTTAAAATTAATAAGCTCAGGTGGATTTACTTTCTCCTCAATTATTACTTTTAAACTTGAACCTTCCATTCTAGCCCTAACCCATAGTATTTCAGGACTATAATCTTCAAGCTTCTTTTCTAGTTCATATACATTAATATCCTTCTTTTTAAGCCCTTGTCTGATTCCAAATTCACTTAAGTACTTTCTAACATCATAGGGAGACACATGTTTCTCCGTTTGAATATCTATAGCCCATATTCTAGTTGATAACAAAAATACTATACCTATAAACATAAAAAATCCAATAACAAAGGACATTCTTTTCTTAAGTTTTAATAATTTAAACCTTTGTCCTCTCTTTTTTGTTATTTTAACCTTACCTTTTGATCTTTTAACAATCTTTTTAGTATCCTCATAATCATCTAAAAATATATCAACGGTTATCGTAACAGCATTTATTTTTCTTATGTTATCTGCTCGTATATTATTTTTCCATAAGCTATTTAATATTTGTTCTGTATTCATACTGCTTATTTCTAGGGTTACTATCGCTAACTTTCTGTAATCAAAGTTCATTTTTCTTATCCTCATAATCAATTGCTTTAAATTGTCCTGAAACTACAATAGTTTCTTCTGCAATATATAGAATTTCGAAACTTCTTCCAACTATTTTAACACATCCACATTTTGTATTTACTTTAATACATTCATTGTCAAAACATTCTATTCCATTATGATTTTCTATAAGTATTTCTTCGTTGCCTAATACCGTTATTCTAGGCAAATTACTTACTAAATCTTTTGGCAGATCTAATTTTTCTATTAATTCACTTCGCTTATTGAATAAATTTTCTCTCATTCTAATACTCTCCTAATATTATTTCTATCATTGTAATTTATGATTTTTATATCGTTTTAATTCCTTTTAGAGTAAATTACATAGAAAGTAATTATTAAATTTAATATTATAACAGTATTTAAAACAAAAAAGGATAAGCTACTAGAGCTTATCCTTTTTAAAATAACAAAGAGACTCAGAGTATGAGTCTCTCTTGTTATTTATTATTTAATTATTATTTAAATAATTTTTTACTAATTGACTTACAAGCTTGCCATCAGCTTTACCTAGTGTCTTTGGTCTAACTAATGCCATAACTTTTCCCATGTCTTTCATGCTACTTGCACCCGCTGTTATAGCTGATTCCTTAACGATTTCTAAGATTTCTTCTTCGCTTAATTGCTGAGGAAGGTAATTTAGCAAGATAGCTATTTCAGCATTAGCTTCATCAACTAAATCTTGTCTCTTACCTTTTTCAAACTCAAGCACAGCTTCTCTTCTTTGCTTGACTTCTTTAGCTAATATTTCAATTACTTTTGCATCGTCAACATTTTCACCGTTCTTTTCAGCCAGTAAAACTGAAGCTTTTGCAGTACTTAATACACTAGCCTTAAACTTGTCTTTTGCCTTTAAAGCAGTTTTCCAATCTTCTTGAAGTCTCTCTTTAATTGTTGGCATTACATATACCTTCTTTCAAAATGCTACTTGAACTTTCTCTTTCTAGCAGCTTCTGATTTCTTTTTCTTCTTTACGCTTGGCTTTTCGTAGTGCTCTCTCTTCCTTACCTCTGAAAGAACTCCAGCTCTTGCGCATTTTCTTTTAAATCTTCTTAACGCACTTTCAAGTGTTTCGTTTTCTCCAACTTT
>NZ_JAVXRL010000052.1:0-19436 GCF_036643715.1 Clostridium sp.
AATAATCTCTATTCCATCACCTTCAATAAATTCTAATCTCATCGATGTCGCCTCTAAGTTATTTAGTCCTTCTATAATTTCTTCTACAGTAAGTCCAAGCTTAAATGAGACTCCAATTCCAAGTAATGCATTTAATACATTATGAGCTCCAACCATATTTAAAGTTATTCTACAAACTTTATTATTATAATTAAGATCAAATGAAGTAGTTTTTTTTGTAAGTACTACATTACTTGCATAATAATCACAATTATGATTATATCCAATTTTTACTATTTCATACTCCTTTTGACCTAATGTTTGAAGCATATCATCCTCATCATTGATTACAAGTGTATTATTTTCATTGAAGTAATCTGTAATTTCCATTTTAGCTTTTAATATGTTTTCTCTAGTCTTTAAATTTTCTATATGTGAAACTCCAATGTTAGTTATCATAGCAATATCTGGTCTTGCACAATTAACAAGGTTATGAATTTCATTAAAATCACTCATTCCCATTTCTAGTACAGCAACATCAATTGTACTATCTAGTTCTAACACCATAAGTGGAAGTCCAATTTCATTGTTGAAATTACCTTTTGTTTTAAAAACTTTGTATTTACCACTTAAAAATGCACTTACTAAATCTTTTGTTGAAGTCTTTCCAGTCGAACCTGTGATTCCAACAACTTTAAGACCTAATTTTTCTCTATAACCTTTAGCAATAGATAATAAAGCAGATTTTCCATCATTAACTTTTATTACAATTCCATCAATTTCATTTTCATCAAAAAGTACTTCATCTACAATTACAATTGATGCACCTTTAGCAAATGCTTCTTTAACATATTTGTTACCATTAAAATTTTCACCTTTTAATGCTAGAAATATGTTATTTTTTTCGATTTTTCTAGTATCAGTAGATAATTTGTTGAAATTTTTGTTTTCGTTATCTATAATTATTTCTCCATTTGAATATTTAAGTAATTCATTAAATGTAAGTTCCATAAAATGCACCTCTAGTTTTTCTTTAATATTTCTTCTATTACTTCTCTTTCGTCAAAGTGTATTGTTCCTGTATTTAATATTTGATAAGTTTCATGTCCCTTACCTGCAATAACAATAACATCTCCTTTTTTTGCTATTTCCATAGCTTTTTCAATACCATCATGTCTATTTGTTATTTTGATATAATTGTCATTTTCTATTCCTTCTAAAATGTCATTTATAATGCTCTCAGGTTCTTCACTTCTTGGATTATCTGAAGTTATTACAGATATATCTGATAAATCAGTCCCTATCTTACCCATTTGTGGTCTTTTTACTTTATCTCTATCCCCACCACATCCAAATACTGAAATTAATCTTCCTTTTGTGAATTCTCTAGCTGTTTTTAAAATATTTTCAAGCCCATCAGGTGTGTGTGCATAGTCTATAATAATTTCATATGGAAGATTATATTCTCTAGCTGCTCTTTCACATCTACCAGGTACTACAACGTGTTTTAATCCTTCTTTTATATCTTCTATACTTATTCCAAGTATTTTGCAAGCTGATATAGCTCCTAAAGCATTATATATATTGTACTCACCTGGAATTGGTAGTAATACTCTTTGAACTTTCTCTTTTGTAACTAAATCAAAAAGAATATCCATATTTTCTAATTTTTCACTCTTTGCCATTATATCAGCTTCATTTTTAATTCCATATGTTATAAAGTTTGATATATTTTCTTTTTGTAAATCTTCTGTTATTCTAACGCCATAACTATCATCAATATTAATTACGCTAGTTTCGCTTCTTGGGAATAATTTATATTTAGCTTTATAATAATTTTCAAATGTTTTATGAAAATCCAAATGATCTCTAGTTAAGTTGGTAAATATTGAAACTTTAAAATTAACACCATATACTCTATCTAATTCTAAAGAATGTGATGATACTTCCATAATGCAATATTTGACACCTTTATCAAGCATATTTCTAAATAATTCTTGTAATTCTAGTGATTCTGGGGTTGTTCTTTCTGTTTCAAGCTTTTCCTTGCCAATATAATTAGCAATAGTTCCTATCAGTCCAACTTTTTCACCACAATTTTCTAATATGTTTTTAATCATAAATGCTGTTGTTGTTTTACCATTTGTTCCTGTAACACCTATAATATTAAGTTTTTCACATGGATTATCATAATATGATGCACCCATCTTAGCTAGTGCTTTTCTTGTATCTTCAACTTTAATTATTGTTATATCATAAGATACAACAACTTCATCTTCGCATATAATTACTTTAGCTCCATTTTTAATTGCAGAATCTACGAACTTATGTCCATCACTTTTAAATCCCTTAATGCAAACAAAAACATCTCCATCTTTTACTTTTCTACTATCATAATTGATATTATTAATAGAAACATCTTCGTTCCCTTTTAATACCTCATAATTTAGTCCTTTTATTAGCTTAGCTAGCTTCATTTTGTACCATCTCCTTAATTAATATGCTGATTCCCTAGCTATAATTACATTTACTCTTTAAAATAGCATGTAAGGTGAACCCTACATGCTATAACAATTAAAAGTTTAATCTTTATAATCTGAATTTAAGGTTAACTTAATGTTAGTTCCCTTAGTAATAAGCTCTCCACTTGGTACATTTTGAGCAGTTACTCTACCTGTACCTTCAAATTTAACAACTAAGCCGAGACTCTTTAATAAACTTTCTGCTGATTCTTTAGAATAGCCACTAATATCTGGCATAACTATAGCTTGCTTACTCGCATCTGAATCTTCGGTGTATAGATTAATTTTTGTTCCTTCTTTAACTGAATAGCCTGGATATGGCTTAATACTAGATACTGTATTACCTTTTCCTTCTATATTATAATCTAAATTTGCTTCTTTTAAAATCTTTTTAGCTTCTTCTATATTTTTTCCTCTTATTTCAGGAATTATTGTATCCCTCATTATAGCAGAATTATTCTCTTTTGAGAAATCACTCTCTAGATAATTAAATATGTCTGTAAATAAATTTTTAGCAACTGGCCCTGTAACAACCCCTGCATAGTATTGGCCATTACTTGGCTCATCTATTGTTATCATTACAGTAACTTTAGGATCGCTTACTGGTGCCATTCCAACGAAAGATGAAATATATTTTCCTTGTTCATATGTTCCATTTTCAGGATTAACCTTTTGTGCTGTACCTGTTTTACCACCTATATGATAACCTTCTATGAAAGTTCCTTTTGCTGAACCTGCTGTAACAACTTTTTCTAAATACTGTCTAAGCTGTGCTGTCTTTTCTTTACTTGCCACATTTTTTTCAGTTGGCTCAAACTTTTTATCTATTACATTAACACCACTTTCATCTTTATGTGTTATTTCTTTCATTACATGAGGTTGTATTAATGTTCCACCATTTGCAACTGCATTAAATGCTGCCATAAATTGAACTGAATTTACTGTATTTGTTTGACCAAATGATATTGTTGCAAGGTCTGTTGCTGAAATATTCTTAGGATTTTTTATTATTCCATTAGCTTCTCCTGGAAGATCAATTCCACTCTTTTTACCGAATCCAAACTTATCGATATATTCGTAAAGCTTGTCTTTACCAATTTTTTCACCAAGTTCCATAAATCCAACATTACATGAATTTTGAATTATTTCTGGGAATGTTAATGTTCCGTGCCCGCCCGTTTTCCAACATTTTATTTTTCTCTTTCCAAATGTTAATGATCCATTACATACAAAAGTATCAGTTGGCTTAACAACATTTTCTTCCATTGCTGCAATAGATGTTATAACTTTAAATATTGAACCTGGTTCAAAAGTATCATTAACTAATCTATTTCTCCACATTTTTTGAACTTTATCATATTCTGTTTTACCAGCAAATGCTTCTGCTCCTTTAAATGGATCATTTGGATCAAAATCCGGTTTGTTTGCCATAGCTAAAACTTCACCTGTCTTTGGATCCATAATAAGTACTGATGCAGCTTTTGCTTTATTATCTTTAAGCGCTTGATCTGCTGCTTTTTCAGCAAAGAATTGCATATGTTCATCAATAGTTAAAGATACATCTTTACCTTCAATAGGTTGAACAAATTTTGATATTGTATAGGGCAAATCATTACTCTTGCTGTCAAGTTCTGCAATTCTCATTCCCGGAATACCTGATAGTTCTTTATTATATTGAAGTTCAACCCCTGTAAGACCTTGTCCATCAATATTTGTACTTCCTAGCAAATGTGATGCAAAGTTATTGTTTGGATAATATCTTTTAGTATCTGGTGATACTATTACACCACTTATATTTAACTCTTTAACTTTATCTGCCTGTTCCTTCTCTATTCTTCTAACTAGAGTTGCAGAACCTGCATCTGCACCACTTGGAAGCTTTGTCTGCAACTTTTTAAGTACTTCCTCATTTTTCATACCAACTGCTTCTGCAATTTTTGGTGCTATATCTTCGTTTGTTTTATCTTCTTTATTTTT
The DNA here is from genome assembly GCF_036643715.1 of Clostridium sp. GTDB lineage: Bacteria > Bacillota > Clostridia > Clostridiales > Clostridiaceae > Clostridium. The sequence continues at coordinate 4,479 of NZ_JAVXRL010000052.1, forward strand.
TTTCTTATCAGTATTTTTTAAATATGCTCTAATAGAGTTTAAGTCAAAATCCACTCTATAAACATTAGCAGAAACTGCAAGCTCATTTTCATTTCTATCTAATATTCTTCCTCTTCTAGCATCGATTTTAACTTCGCTTGTCCATTGTTCTTCAGCTCTTGCTGCATATTCTTGCCTTTTAACAATCATTATGTAAGACAGTCTTACTGCTAAAATTGCAAAAATGAAAGTTATCCCCCAAATTATAGTTCTCATTCTCTTTCTTGTTAAAGCTCTATCAACATAGCCTTTTTTTCTCACACTAACTCCTCCGTATAATTGCTTAAAAACATTTAGGATGCGCTCATTTATTTAAGCACATCCATTACTTTTGAAAGTAATCCTTTATCACTACTTTCTTTATCTTCTACTCCATCTGTACCTGCACCATTTAAATAATTCTTAGATAAATCTACATCAACTTTTTCTGCATCAACTGGTGTAATCATTCCAAGCTTATTTTTGGCACTTGATTCTATACTCTTTAAAGATGAATTCTTTAATAAATCTACTTTTAAAGCTTCATTTTCAGAACTAACTGTTTTGATCTGATCATTTAACCCACCTATTTGAGATTGTAAGTTGTATACTTTAGTATCTCTCCATATTGTGCCAACCCCTAGTACGAATATAACTAATGCAATTTGTAGAGCTGCACTTTTATTCTTTTTCTTCTGCGCTTTGGCAAGTTTATTTCTTCTCTTTTTTGCTTTTTCTAAATCTTTATAACGTTTATCTCTTTTTATATCGTCATATTTTCTTTCAGGTTTAACAGCTGTATTACCTTTTACATAATTAAATTCCTCTACTATCACTTTATTCACATCCCCTTATATTTATAACATTATTTCTAAAGTTTATATTCTCTCAATTACCCTAAGCTTTGCACTTCTACTTCTTGGATTTTCTAAAACTTCCTCTTCACTAGGCTCTATTGCCTTTCTTTTTATTAACTTAACTGTTGCAACCTTTCCACAGTTACATATTGGAAATTCTCTTGGACAAGTACATGGATTCGCAAGTTCTCTAAATTTAAGTTTTACTATTCTATCTTCTAGTGAATGGAATGTTATTATAGCCATTCTTCCACCTTTATTTAACTTACTTACACCATCTTCAATAGCTTTATTTAATATTCTAAGTTCGCCATTAACTTCTATTCTTATTGCTTGGAAAGTTCTTTTAGCTGGATGTGGTCCTTCTCTTCTTAATTTTGCAGGTATTGCACTTTTTATTATGTCAACAAGCTCTAGAGTAGTCTCAATTGGCTTTTCTGCTCTTCTTGTTACAATAAATGAAGCAATTCTTTTTGCAAATCTTTCCTCACCATAATCTTTTATTATTTTGTATAACTCCGTCTCACTATATCCATTAATAATATCGTAAGCTGAAAAATCAATATCTCTATTCATCCTCATATCAAGTGGAGCATCTTTCATGTAACTGAATCCTCTCTCACCTTCATCTAATTGATATGATGATACGCCAAGATCCATAAGTATCCCATCTACTTTTCCAACACCTAATTCATCTATTATTTCTCCGATGTTATGAAAGTTATTATGAACTAATACTTTATTATCATATTCTTCCAATCTTTTTCCTGCTGCCTTTAAAGCGTCTTTATCTTGATCTATTCCTATTAAAAGTCCATCTTTTGATAATCTTTTAATTATTTCACTTGAGTGACCTGCACCACCTAAAGTACAATCAACATATTTTCCATCTTCTTTTATATCTAGTCCCTCTAAGCATTCATTTAAAAGTACTGAAACGTGTTTAAATTCCATAATTCTTTATCTCCTCGTTAAATTCCTAAATCGCTCATATTTTCTGCAATTGATTCAAAATCAATATTTGAGTTATTATATTCTTCCCATTTTTCCCTGCTCCATATTTCTACTCTGCTTAATACTCCTATACTTACTATATCCTTTTCTATCCCAGCATATTCTTTTAAATTTTGTGGAATTAATCCTCTTCCCTGCTTGTCCAGTTCAACTTCACAAGCTCCTGAGAAGAAAAACCTTACAAAAGCTCTAGCATCTTTATTAGTAAGTGGCAGTGTTTTCATCTTTTCCTCTAAAACCTTCCATTCTTCCATAGGGTACGCATATAGACATCCATCTAATCCTTTTGTAATAACAAATTTCCCATTAAAACCTTCTCTAAGTTTAGAGGGAACAATCATTCTATTTTTGTTATCTATTCCATGATGGTATTCACCTATAAACATCCTTTTTCTCCCCTATTATACTTTACAGTTATTTCTCTCTACTTTCAACCACTATTCACCACTTTTAACCACTTATTTATACTATTCTATAACAATTGTGAAATTCCTCTTTTTTTATGGTAATATTTCTTAATTTTATTTGACTTTTTTAAATTTCTTATGTAGAATATTTAAGATTATGGGAATAGAGAAGTTCTGGTGGACTTATCGGTCTTCAAAACCGCTTTGTGGTGCTAATACCATCATAGGTAGGTTCGATTCCTACATATTCCCGCCAAAAAGAAAAAGATGTGGAGAATTTTTCCACATCTTTTACTTATATTAAATAAAAAAGTGGAGAATATTCTCCACTTTTAAAATTATACGTTAAATCTGAAGTTTACTACATCTCCATCTTTCATAACATATTCTTTTCCTTCTAATCTGTAAAGTCCTCTTTCTTTAGCTGCAGCTTCTGAACCACATTCTACTAAATCATCATAACCTACAACTTCTGCTCTTATAAATCCTCTTTCAATATCTGAGTGAATCTTTCCAGCAGCTTGTGGTGCCTTTGTACCAATTCTGATAGTCCAAGCTCTTACTTCTTGAACTCCAGCAGTTAAATAACTTATAAGTCCAAGTAATTTGTAACCTTCTCTTATAAGTTGATCAAGTCCTGATTCAGTTAATCCGTACTCACCAAGCATCTCTTCTTTTTCATCATCTTCAAGTCCTGATAATTCTTCTTCAATCTTAGCACTTACTATTACTATACCAGCATTTTCAGTTTTAGCATGTTCCTCAACGATTTTAACATAATCATTATGAGTGTTTCCACTTACAACATCATCTTCTGATACGTTACAAGCATATAAAACTGGTTTTGAAGTTATTAAGAAAAGACTCTTTATGAATTCATTTTCCTCATCTGTTACTTCTAATGTTCTAACTGGTAGATTATTTTCTAAGTGTTCTTTAACTCTGATCATAGTATCATACTCAGCTTTTGCTTTCTTATCTCCTGATCTTGCAAGTTTAACTGATTTTTCTATTCTTCTCTCTAATACTTCTAAATCTGAGAATATAAGTTCTAAGTTTATTGTTTCGATATCTCTTATTGGATCTACAGAACCTTCAACGTGAACTACATTTCCGTCATCAAAGCATCTCACAACATGAACTATTGCAGCAACTTCTCTTATATGTGATAAGAATTTATTTCCTAATCCTTCACCTTTTGAAGCTCCTTTTACAAGTCCTGCTATATCATAAAATTCTATTGAAGTATAAACTTTCTTCTTAGTGTTATACATTTTTTCTAATACATCTAATCTTTTATCTGGAACACTAACAACCCCTATATTTGGTTCTATTGTGCAAAAAGGATAGTTCGCTGATTCTGCTCCAGCCTTTGTTATTGCATTAAACAAAGTGCTTTTACCTACATTTGGTAAACCTACAATTCCTAACTTCATTATGTACATTCCTTTCTCGTTTAAATTATACTCATAAATTATACTCTACATATTATTAATTTTCAACTTATTAAAAAATAAGAGACCTATTTTTTAAATATTACCATGTTTATTTTATTTTATTTACCTAATACTAACTAAGAGATAGTTAGGAGGTTTTTTTATGAAAAATAAATATTTTAAAATAATCCTTTTATCCTCATTTGTTATTTTTATATTTAGTATAACTGCATTTGCAACAAATATTAATAGTTCAAATGAACTTAACTGGTATTTTGTATTCAGAGGTAAAGGTACAACACCAGAACCACCAAAAGAGTCTATAAGTTTCTTAAAAGACAGTAATTCTTTTTATTTAGGCGATACTACTAAAAAAGAATTATATTTAACTTTTGATGAAGGCTATGAAAAAGGTAATACTGAAGGCATTTTAGACATCCTAAAAGAAGTTAATGTAAAAGCAGCATTCTTTGTTGTTAAACCTTATATAACTTCACATCCAGAAACAGTAAAACGTATGGTAAACGAAGGCCATTTAGTATGCAACCACTCCTCTACTCACCCTTCAATGCCTTCAATTCAGGATAAAGAAAAGTTTAAAAAAGAATTGACTGACGTAGAAGACGCTTATAAAGAATTAATAGGAAGTGATATACCAAAGTACTTCCGTCCTCCAATGGGTAAATATTCAAAAGATTCTTTAAAAATGACCGAAGAACTTGGTTATAAAAGTATCTTTTGGAGCTTCGCTTATAGAGATTGGTTAGTAGATAATCAGCCATCAGAAAGTTATGGTATCGAAAAAATTAAAAATGGAGCTCATCCTGGTGGAATATTATTGTTACATGCAGTTTCTGATACAAACACAAAAATACTAAAAGAGGTTTTAACTTCCCTTAAGGAAGAAGGCTATGAGTTCAAATCATTAAATGATTTACCTGAAAAAATGATAATAAATGGTGCAAGTTAATACTTGCACCATTTATTTTTTATTTTAATTATAAATACATTCATCTACTTTTCCTAATATATTGTTTTTTCTTTTTAATGACTCTTCTTTAATAAAACTAATTTCATCATTTATTTCATTGAAGAATATTTCTGTTTTTAATGAACTTAAATTCACTTTCACATTTATTATTGAACTTTCAATAGCTGAATTTAAAATACTTGCTGAAACTCCTGCATCTGATATTAACATTTTATTTCCACATTCAATAGCAAAATCAATATTATCATAAAATTTCAAACATTCTCTAGTTACCTTTAAAGGTGCCATCATAGCTTCATATGTTTTATTTTTAATTTCTTTTTTTCTAATTGCATTTTCTTCATCTGTATTTTTAGGAAGCTTGTAAACATCCATAAGTTTGTTAAAACACGTTCTATCTTCTTCCATGTATACCATACACTCATTAATAAAGCTTTTGCATTCTTTTTCTAATTTAATCATTTTATTTTTTTCTATATCATTTAATCTTTCAAAAGATTTCTTTCCTATAGTTAAAGAATATACCATATTATTTAAACATCCAGCAATTGCAGCTATAAGTGAAGCTGTACTCCCTCCACCTGGCGCTGGGGAACTAGATGCTAGATCCTTTAAAAATTCTTCTATTTTATAATTATTAAATTCCATAAAATCACTCCTAAATTTATTTATTTGATTATATCACCATATTATCTTTACTTCTATAGAATATAAAAAAATAAATAGGCTCATTAGTGAGCCTATTTACTATTTTTCTATATATGGATTACTATATTTATTTATAAATACATAATCCTTAATATCTTTTTTAGCATTATGTTCTTTTATTTCTGCTGGAATTCCAACCGGTGTTATACCAATAATTTTTATATCTTTTGGTATATTTAATGTTTGTTTAACCTTTTCTTCTTCAAGTGCAGCTATCCACATAGTTCCATACCCTTCTGCTGTTGCAGCTAGTATGAAATGTTCCATTGCGATGGCGCCGTCTACTAAGTAAAACTCCTTGCCATCAACTTCTCCAGATTTATCTGGTTCTGCAACTACTACTGCTAAAATAGGTGCTTCTTTAACTGCATCTTTTGCTTTATCATCTTTATTTAATATTGACGATGCAACATCATCCTTAATGTTTTGATCATCAATTATAATAATCTTAAAAGCTGATTTATTCTTCCATGAAGGTGCTCTCATCGCAGCATCTATCATATTAGCTATACTTCCTTTGCAAACTTCTTCACCTTTATACTTGCTTATACTTTGTCTTTTCTTAATTACGTCATAAAATTCCATAACACTTCACTCCTAATCATAAATTTAATCATATGATTAGTATTCCTATTAAATTGTTAATTTATTTATTTTCTTTTTGCTCGATTATCTTTTCTATTTTTTTAACTATTTCATCATCTTTATCAAGGTTTTTTGCAATTTCTAAATGTAATTTTGCATCTTTTAAATTTCCTGAATTTAAATAACACATTATTATATTAGTACATATTTCAACTTCTCTTGATGCTTCAAATGCTTTTTTAAAGTATCTAACTGCATCTTCATAGTTTCCAAGACATGCATAGTTTAATCCAAGTTCATTTACAACTTCAAGAATTCCACTTTCAACTCTTAAGCTTTCAAGTAAATAATAAACAGCCTTTTCATATTGCTTAACTCTTCTATAACAAACACCTAAATAATAATATATAAGTGGGTTCTCATCAAAATGTTCAAGTAATGATAAAAACATTCCAATTGATTTTTCTGGTGCATCTTCAATTAATGATATAGCTTCTTCGTAAGTTGTTACATTTTCTATATCGTTCATAAGCATTTGAATTTCTGAAGTTTGTTCTCCACCTCTTAGTAAATACTCATTAATTTCAACTTTAGCTCCAATGTAATCTAGTTTATCTTTTAAAATTATTCCTTTATAAAGATATGGTTCTTTCATCTTTCCAAATAATTTTTTAGCCTCTTCAATATCTTCAAGTAATATTTCTTCAAATCCAGAATCTTTCTCTCTAATAGATATTCCAACTAAAAGTAACTTTTTCATATATTCTTCATCTTCATTAATTTCTAAAAGTCCTTTTAATATTAAATACGCATCCTCAAATCTTCCTTCTTTAACTCTTTCTGCAACTAAACTTTTACCACATTCTTCACTTTCAGGTATTTGCATTAATAAAAGTTTGTAGTCTTCACTATAACTTATATTTTTATCTGCTCCTAATGTTAAAAGCATTCCTTCTATAAAGTAATATATAGGTAAATTTTCTATCTTAACTCTATCTCCTATATTACTTGTTATGTACTCTGAACTTATTGGTATAAACAATTCCTTACTACTAAAAGTAATATATTCTGGAATGTTTGCAACCTTTTTAAATCCTTCTTTATCAATTTCTAAAAATAATAACTTACTTAATTTTTCTTTAAATAAAGCTTTATAATCCATATAACTTTCACCGCCTATAAAAAAATAATTGCTACCATCTTAAAGATGGTAGCACAACTTTGACTAAAATTAATTTAATTTACTTTGAATTAATTCCATTACGTTTTCTTTAAATAATTTCATATCATTTAAAGCGCCATCTAAACTACTTCCCTTTACAGCAAGATAAACTTTCATTTTAGGTTCAGTTCCTGAAGGTCTTACAACAAATGATGAACCATTTTCAAGTATAAATTTTAACACATTTGACTTAGGTAATTCAATATTTGTTTTATTATTTTCTATTAAATTTTCTTCAATGCTTAATTTATAGTCTAATTTAGTCTTTATTTTCACATTTCCGATTTCTGTAATAGTTGCATTTCTTAATGAATCAATGCAAGCTGAAATCTTCTCTTGTCCTTCTTTACCTTTTAATTCAATTGAAACTAACTCTTCTTTAAAGAATCCAAATTGCTCATATAGTTCATTTAAAGCTTCCGCTAAGCTAAGTCCTTTTTTCTTGTAATATAATGTCATTTCAGATATTAACATACCAGCAATAACAGCATCTTTATCACGTACAAAGTCTCCTGCTAAGTACCCATAACTCTCTTCAAATCCGAAAAGGTATGTCTTTTCATTACTTTCTTTAAATTCTCTTATTTTTTCACCAATATATTTAAAGCCTGTTAAAACATCCATTATTTCAACACCATAATGATTAGCTATCTCTCTTGCACCTTCAGTTGTTACAATTGTCTTAATTACTACACCATTTTCAGGTAACTTTCCAGTTTCCTTTAATGAACTTAATATATAATTAGTTAATAATAATCCTGTTTGATTTCCAGTAAGAACTTTATATTCATTGTCTGAGTCTTTAACAACTACACCTATTCTATCACAATCAGGGTCTGTTCCAAATATTATATCTGGATTTTCTTCCGTTGCCATATTAAGTGCGATCTCAAATACCTTTGGATCTTCTGGGTTTGGATATGGTGCTGTAGGGAAGTTTCCGTTTGGAAGTTCTTGCTCTTTAACAACAGTTAAATTATCATATCCTAATTCATTTAAAACTCTTCTAACTGGAACATTTCCAGAACCATGTATTGGAGTATATATAATCTTTAAATCTTTAGCACTATTTTTAACTAAATCTTCTCTTATAGTAAGTCCTTTAGCTTTTTCTATATAAGCTTTATCAACTTCTTCTCCTATATAATTTAGTAAACCCTTTTCTAAAGCTTCTTCTTCAGATATATTTTTTATTTCTGAGAAATCGTTTATATTATTTGCACAGCTTATTATTTTGTTAGCTTTTAAGTCTGTTACTTGTCCACCGAACTCATCATAAACTTTATATCCATTATATTCTTTTGGATTATGTGACGCTGTTATAACTATACCACCTGTACATCCTAAGTGTCTAACTGTAAATGAAAGCACTGGTGTTGGTCTTAGTCCTTCAAATAAGTATACTTTTATATTATTTGCAGCTAAAGTTAATGCTGTAGCTTTAGCAAATTCTTTTGACATATTTCTTGAATCATATGCTATTGCAACTGATGGATTATCAAATGCCTCATTTAGGTAATTCGCAAACCCCTGAGTTGCTTTTGATACAGTGTAAATATTCATTCTATTAGTTCCTGCACCAATTATCCCTCTAAGTCCACCTGTTCCAAATTCAAGATCCTTGTAAAATCTATCTTCAATTTCTTTATCATCTTTTATCATTTTTAATTCATTTTTTGTTTCTTCATTAATCATTTCTGATTCTAACCAATTGTTGTATTTATCCTTATAATTCATCTATATACCTCCCTTATTTGTTACAGATATATTATACATCATAAGGTAAAAAATTCAAACTTTTCTTATCTATGTTTTATTACAATTTAACCTATAAAAGTAAGAGGAAATTCAGAATTCTCTAAATTTCCTCTTAATTCAACAAATTATTTTTTAGTTTCTTTATTCTTTGCAGAACTCTGAATTGGAGCCATTTCTTCTTCTACTAATTCAGAAACTAGTTTTCTTTCATTTGATATTGACGCAATTACAGCATTTAAATCTTCAACTATTGATATTTCACTTGCTATTTCTAAATCTTCTAATCTGTATACAGATCCATTAATACCTCTTGAAACATCTATTTTGATTGACTTTGGTAATTCTGTCGCATCACAAGATACTTTAACTACATCTTTCTCTTTTTGAAGTACTGCGCCTTTTTTTGTAAGTAGTTTTTCACCAATATATTGAATTGGCACTTCTGTTTGAATCTTTTCATTCTTATCTATCGCTTCTAAATCAAGATGAATAATTTCATGATTAACAGGTTCTCTTTGAACTTCTTTTATTAGCGCTGATTGTTTAGTTCCATTAAGTTCTATGTTTAATATCCCATGTTCACCAATACTTGAAACTTCCTTATCAAGTTCTAACAATCCTACTTCAAACATAAAATTCCTAATTTCTCTACCATAAAGTACACCAGGCACTAACCCCTTAGCTCTTGCCTTCTTTCCTCCATGGTTTACTTTATTTCTTTCTTTTATTTTTAATTCTCCCATACGAATCCTCCTCACTTTAATACAAAACTCTTTTTAAAGTATGGCTCAAAATGAAGATTTTTATACATATTTAAAAATTAAAACATATTTTGAATATTAATTTCTATCAACACTTAATTACTTTTTAATACTTATATTTGCTAGAATTTCTTCATTAATTTCATCTTCTCCATAAACTTCTATTCCATTTTTTCTAAGTAACTTTGTCGTAAAACCTTCCCCTTTTATCTTTTTATTTTGGAAAGTCCCATCATAAATTAAACTACTTCCGCAAGAGGGACTTCCATTTTTAAGTATTGCAAACTTTGCATTTACAATCTTTGCAATATTTAAAGACTCTTCTGCACCTCTTATAAAATTATTAGTTACATTTTCATGTTCATTAGTAAATACTTCTTCTTTTCTTATCTCTGATGGTAGTCTTGGCGTAGCCATTCCGCCTAATTGTTCTGGACAAATTAATACGGCTTTCCCAGCCTTAAACAATTTGATACATTGTTCATTTTTGTTATTTTTCCCATTATACTTGCAATTACAACCACATAAACAAGCACTTATTATTATCATTTAATCCCCTCCTAAATTACTTATACAACAATATTTTATAAAAATAGCAGTTGTACATATGAATATGTACTAACTGCCTTATTTTTAATATGTATTTTCTTGCCAATCCAATTTATCTAAATATACTTCTACATATTCTTCACTCATTTTTGGATTTATTGTATCTTCGTGATATATAGTAATAGCAGACATTGCTATTGCATACTTTACAGTTTCTTTAATAGTTAAGTTATTCATATAACCATAACCAACTCCTGCAACAAATGAGTCTCCTGCGCCTGTTGTATTTTTAACTTTTACATTTTGAGCTTTAATTTGACCACTTTCATTTGCATTTGCATAATATATTCCATCTTCATCTAAACTTATAAAAATATTTTCTACTCCTTGTGTTAAGAAAAAATCTCCTGCTTTATTTAAATCTTCTCTTGTCTTTATTTCAAATCCACAAAGTATTTCTGCCTCATATCTATTTGGCTTTATTGTATGAAAATATTTTATTAAATGTTTTATCTTTTCTGCTTTTGCAGCTGATACTGGATCTAAAACAAATTTAGTTTTGCCAGCATATTTTGTAAGTATGTACTCTAAAAGTTCTGCATTGTCTGCATCTAATATTGTATACTCTGAACTCTCGATAACTGCCTTTTTAGAATCTATGAAATCTGTATCCATTTCATCTAAACTTTCCATATCAACTACTGCTGACACCATTTCACCTGTATGATCTAATATTGCCATGTATGTTGGTGTACATCCACCTTCAAGTATTAATGACTCTTCCATATCATATCCAATCATCGCTGAGTGCGCTAGTATGTTTCTACCATTTTCGTCGTCGCCTATAGTTGATATAAATTTAGTATTTACTCCAACTCTAGCAAGATTTTCTGAAATATTTCTACAAACTCCTCCAAGTGAAATTTTAATATTTCCCGGATTTGAATCCATTCCCTTGTATGTATTTCTGCTAAAGCCAAGGATATCAACTATTGATGCTCCCATTACTAGTATGTATGAATCTTCTTGTATCATTCTATCTCTCCCGTTTCTATTTCCCATTTTAATATAAAAATATATATTAATTATAAGTTACAAAAAGAAAAAAATAAAGAATTTTTATTGAATTTTTTAAAACCACTTAATGTAAACAATTAAATTGGTAAAGCAATAAAAAAATGCGACATATATTTATAAATATATGTCGCATTTTTATTATTTTAAAGTAACTATAGTTACTCCATCTCCACCTTCGCCATAAACACCTAGTCTATAACTTTTTACATGAGGATGTCTCTTTAACATATCATTAATAGCTTTTCTAAGAACTCCAGTTCCTTTACCATGAACTACAGTAACTTCTGCAAGATTAGCCATATATGCATCATCTAAATACTTATCTGTTCTAAAACAAGCCTCTTCAGAATCTAACCCTCTTAAATCAACTCTAGTTTCTACATTGCTTAAATTAAGTTTAACTTCTCTCTTCTTCTTAGCTTTAGTCTTAGTTTGACTATTACTTGAAATTCTTAGATCATCTGCTTTTACACTAATCTTCATTATGCCCGCTTCAACTTGAACTTCACCCTTATTATCAGGAAGAGATATTACAGTTACATTTTGATTTAATGATGGAATGTACACTTCCATACCAAGGCTAATATTTTTAACTTTTTCACCTTTTTCTTCTTTTTGTTTATATAGAGAATTTTCTTTCTTTTCTAGACTATCTTTAAGTTTTTTTCTTTCTTCTTCTAGTCTACCTCTTCCACCACTCTCTATGCCCATTTTTTCAAGCTCCCTCATGGCTTTTAATATATCATCAGCCTCATCCTTAGCTCTTGATATAATTTCTTTAGCTTCGCGTCTAGCATCCATGTAAGCTTTATCTCTAGTTTTGTCTAACTTTTTAAGTTTCTCCTCATATTTATCTTTTAGTTTTATAGCATCTTCCTTTTCTTTTAATGCTTCTCTTGCATCTCTTTTTGCTATAATACTTTTTTCTTGAAGTTCTCTTATAAGGTCTTCAAACTGTAAATTATCTTCTTGTATGAATTCTTTAGCACCATCTATTATATTGTCTTTAAGACCTAATCTTCTTGAAATTTCAAAAGCATTTGACTTACCTGGTATACCAATTAAAAGTCTATATGTCGGTCTTAATGTTTCAACATCAAATTCTACTGATGCATTTTCTACATCAGGTGTTCTAAGGGCGTATCCTTTTAGTTCACTATAGTGAGTAGTTAAAACTATTTTTGTTCCTCTAGATTTTAAACTATTTATTATTGAAGCTGCAAGTGCTGCCCCTTCAGTTGGGTCTGTTCCAGCTCCAAGTTCATCAAACAATACAAGGGAATTAGATGTTGCCTCTTCCATTATTTTAACTATATTAGTCATATGTGATGAGAATGTAGATAAAGATTGTTCTATACTTTGTTCATCACCAATATCAGCAAATATTTCATTATAATATGCAATTTTTGATCCATCATTAGCTGGTATTAAAAGTCCACACATTCCCATTAAGTGAATTATTCCAACAGTTTTTAACGTAACTGTTTTACCACCAGTATTTGGTCCTGTAATCATTATAACATTATATCCCTCTTGCATATAAATATCAGAAGATACAACTGTCTTTCTATCTATTAAAGGATGTCTTCCTGAAATTATATCAAATGTTCCATTATCAGTAACTAAAGGATATGTTCCATCTATATATGATGCATACGCTCCTTTTGAAAATATAAAATCTAATTCAGTTAATATTTTATTGTTACTTTTACATACATCTACATCTTCACTAACTTTCTTTGAAAGTTCTGAAAGTATTCTCTCAATTTCAGCCTTCTCCTTAAGCATAAGTTCTTTAATTTCATTATTTAAATTAACAAGACCCATAGGTTCAATAAATAAAGTAGCCCCTGTTGAACTTTGATCATGGACAATACCTGGAACTTGACCTTTATATTCAACTTTTACAGGTAACACATATCTATCACCTCTCATTGTATAAAGAGATTCTTGTAAATACTTAGAATAACTTCTTACTATGCTATTTATTTTCTCTCTAACTGATGAATTTTTTTCTTTTAAGCTTCGTCTTATGCTTCTTAGTGTAGATGAAGCTCTATCACTTACTTCATCCTCAGAGACTATAGCAGTTTCTATTGCTTCTTCAAGCGCTTTTAAAGGTTCTAGTATATAAGCTAAATCTTCAATTATAGGATAAGCTACTTCCTCTTCTTGTCTTTCTACATACTTTTTAAATCTCCTAGAGCATCTTAGCATATTACCAATGTTAAGTAATTGAGCTCCAGATAACACTCCACCTTTAGATGCTCTTTCAATACCTTCATTTACATCATGTAATCCTTCAAAAGGAGGAGTTCCTTTTGCTACAAGCATATCAAGTGCTTCTTTTGTCTCTTTTAAAGCTAACTCCATTTCATACTTTGTTTCATAAGGTACTAATTTATCTACAAGATTCTTTCCACCTTTTGTTTTTGAGAATCTTTTTATTTCTTCTTTTACTTTTTGAAATTCTAAAACTCTAAATGTTCTTTCATTCATTTTTTACTCTACACCTCTTCTATAATGTCCTTTAGTATAGTTTTTATTATCTATATCAGATTTTGAATTTAATTCATTTAAAACTCTTCTAACTCCTTCTCTAGTTTCATCAGTAAAATCAAGTCTTAATGTTACAAATCCAAGTTCTTTTAAATCAGAAACTTCTTCAAACAGATTTAATGGTGCCTGATTTAATATATGACTTCTACAGAATATATCAGTCATAACACTAAATCTTTCATTCATCCTATCTACAAGTGTAAATGTATCTTTCTCACAAGCTCTATTACACTCTTTATTTGATGATTTACATCCAAATGTACTACCAATAGGACAGTATTCACTTACCATAAGCTCTGACTTACCATAAATAAGCTTACTTGTGATTCCATCAAAACCTTTTATAGTAGCCTTAAGTTCCTTTCTATTAAGTTCTTCACTTAAAGTTAATATATCTAAATCATTTTTATAAAACTCTAATGCCTCTTTATTGAAAATATTAAGTTTATAGTCTCCTATAATAATCATCTTACCTTTATATTTATTTATTATCCCGACATTTGAAGTTATTACTCCTTTAATAAAAGGCATACTCTTATCTATTATATTGCAAACAGAATTAAATTCTTCCTTTATAATTGATGGTACTTTTAATATTAAATTACAGTTTGCACTGTACTCTTTTAAATCATTTACTTTCATTCCATTTTGATGTCTATTAAATACATCAACAGCTATAAAATCAAATTCATTTTTAATTTCTTCAAATTGTTCTTTTAATATTACTTTAGGTAAGTATTCAATATTTTCGAAGTTTCTCTCTTTACTTACTGATTTTTTAAGTTCTTCATTTCCATTACGTCTTCTTCTATACTTTGAACATTCTTTCTTAATTATCTTTTGGAACAATTCTCTCCTAAGCTCATTAAGTTCTCCAATTCTCATAAATCCATCTTCAAATGATACAAAATCAACCGTATCAAACTTATATGGATAATCTCCTGACTTAAATAAGGCTTTTTCTATTCTTTCTTTATCAAGTGGTCTACTACTAGCCTCTTCAACTATATTTCCTG
>NZ_JAVXRL010000053.1:0-19365 GCF_036643715.1 Clostridium sp.
TTCCTTCATAGATTTCAGTTATCTTAGCATCTCTCATCATTCTTTCTACTGGGTATTCCTTAGTGTATCCATATCCACCAAATAGTTGTACTGCCTTAGTTGTTACTTCCATTGCTACGTCTGCAGCTAAAAGTTTAGCTCTTGCAGCATCAACTGAGTAAGGAAGACCTGCTTGCTTATTGCATGCTGCCTTATATACTAAGTGTCTTGCAGCTTCTATCTTTGTATCCATTTCAGCTACCATCCATTGTAATCCTTGGAATGCTGATAATGATCTTCCGAATTGTTTTCTTTCTTTTAAGTAAGTAACAGCTTCATCTAAAGCACCTTCTGCAATTCCTAATGCTTGAGCTGCGATACCAATTCTACCACCATCTAGAGTTTTCATTGCAATTCCGAATCCTCTTCCTTCTTGGCCGATTAGGTTTTCTTTTGGTACTATACAATTTTCCATAATAAGTTCTGTAGTTGAAGATGCTCTAATTCCCATCTTTTCTTCTACTTTACCTATTGAGAATCCTGGGAAGTCTTTTTCAACTATGAAACATGAAATTCCTTTTGTTCCCTTTGATTTATCTGTCATAGCAAATATTATGAAAGTTTCAGCAACTCCACCATTTGTTATGAAGATTTTTGATCCGTTTAAGATATAGTTATCTCCATCTAATACTGCTGTTGTTTGTTGTCCAGCTGCATCAGTACCTGCTCCTGGTTCAGTTAAACCGAATGCTCCGATTTTTTCTCCCTTTGCAAGTGGAACTAAGTATTTTTCTTTTTGTGCTGGCTTACCAAATTCATTTATTAATGAAGCACATAATGAAGTGTGGGCTGAAAGGATAACTCCTGTTGTACCACATACCTTTGATAATTCTTCAACTGCTAAGATATATGAAAGTACATCTCCGCCAGCTCCACCTAATTCAGTACTAAAAGGTATTCCCATCATACCAAGCTTAGCCATTTTTTCTACGTTTTCCATTGGGAATCTTTCTGTTACGTCGATTTCAGCTGCAATTGGTTGTACTTCGTTTATAGCGAATTCTCTAACCATTTGTTTTACTAATTCTTGTTCTCTAGTTAATTGGAAATTCATTTAAATTACCCTCCTAATCGATATACCCTAAATTTATTAGTTATCTATAATTATTTTTAAAATTATTTATTTTGGAAGTTCTTAGCTCTTCTTTCGATAAAAGCGTTCATTCCTTCAACTTGGTCTTCTGTACTGAAACATTTACCGAAGTCTTCTGCTTCTACCATAATAGCTCCATCTATATCTACTTGTAGTCCTCTATCAATTGCATCTTTACATAACTTAACTGCGATTGGTGCGTTAGCCATAATTTTAGTAGCCATTGCTCTTGTTTCTTCCATTAAGTTTTCTAAAGGAACCACTTTATTTACTAAACCTATTCTTAAAGCTTCATCAGCTCTAATTATGTCACATGTATAAATAAGTTCTTTAGCTTTTCCAGCTCCAACTAATCTTGATAGTCTTTGAGTTCCACCAAATCCTGGAGTAATTCCAAGTCCTGCTTCTGGTTGACCGAATTTAGCCTTTTCTGAAGCAATTCTTATGTCACATGCCATTGAAAGTTCGCATCCACCACCTAGTGCAAATCCTGATATTGCAGCTATAACTGGCTTATCTAACTTTTCTAATCTTCTGAATACCTTGTTACCTAAAATTCCAAATTCTTTTCCTTGCTCTTCGTTTAAGTCCTTCATTTCTGAAATATCTGCTCCTGCAACAAAAGACTTTTCTCCAGCACCAGTTAAGATAACACAAGTTATGTTATTATCATTTTCTAAATCCTCAACTACAGTGTTAAGATCCTTTAATGTTTCTGAGTTTAAAGCGTTTAATGCTTTAGGTCTATTGATTGTTACAATAGCTAAATTTCCTTCTTTTTCAAGAAGCACATTTTTTAATTCCATTAATAAAGCCCTCCCTTTCACAATTACGTGTTTGAATTTTTATATTTTAATTATTTGGTCGTATATTCATTTTTTTACATATTTCTTTGCTTAAAATTAATAAAATTATTAATTTTTTCATCATTGTTAATATTATAACAAATAATTGCAAAAAATAATTGAAGTCTTTCAACTTCAATTACAATTATAATACTTTGTTAAATTTTTTGCAATATAATTCTCAATTATGATTATATTTTTTTATTTTAACCTTATATTTCCTATTTTTCGTTGTTGTATTTATCATGTAGTAAGTATATTAAAGTTAATAAACTTTCACTTAAATGTACATTTTCTACCATAACGCCTTCTGGAACTGCAAGATCTACAGGCGCAAAATTCCATATTCCATTAACTCCACCGTTTACTAATGAGTCGCAAACTTTTTGTGCATTAATTCTTGGAACACATATAACACCAATATCAATATTATTATCTTTTAAATAATCATCTAATGTATCAATATCTTGTATTTCTACATCTCTAATCCTCATTCCTAAAAGTTTAGGATTTGCATCAAATATTCCTTTTAAATCGAATCTTGTCTTCCCGAACCTAGTGTAATTGGCAATTGCCTGCCCTATGTTACCTGCACCAATTATTACTGCATTGTATTCTCTATCTAATCCAAGTATACTACTTATTTGATTTGTAAGCTCTCTAACATTATAGCCGTATCCTTGTTGTCCAAAATCACCAAAGCAGTTTAAATCTTGACGTATTTGAGATGCAGTGAAACCTATTTTTTCACCTAATTCTTTTGAAGATATTCTATCAACGTCATTGTTTAATAGCTCATTTAAATATCTATGATATTTAGGCAGTCTCTTTATGACAGCCATAGAAATTTTCTTCTTTTTTTCCATACTGTACTCTCCTTAACTAATCTTTTTTTTAACAATGTTCATATATATTTTTAACAATTACTTGTTTTAAAAACCAAATGTATTAATTATTTTTTTCTCTATCTTTTTTATCTTACCATAAAATCAACATAATTATCTATTTTTTAAATTAAAAAAATAAAGTTTATATATAAGATTATCTACCTTATATATAAACTTTATTCAAGATATAAAGCCTAATCTTGACTTTATAGCAGGAAAATCCTGCATGCTACCCATCTTCATTGCCTGGAAGATTTAACGTTGTAATTATACTTACCTTTAAACTCTTTGTCAATGGAATTACTTGTATGCTAAAAGCCTTGTGCAATCTAGCTTTCAAGGTTATAATTTATTTTATTTAATAAATTTTTACTTAGGAGTAGTTTAATGGAAGTAATACAATTTATACAACAATTTTCTAGCCCGTCTCTAGATATATTTTTCTCTATAATAACAAATTTAGGCGGTCAAACAATCGGTGTTGTTATTTCTCTTATTTTATTTTGGTGTGTTAATAAAAAACTTGGATTTAAGTTTTTATATGCAATGCTATTTTCATTCTCACTTAATAATATATTGAAAGGTTTCTTTAACGTAAAAAGACCTATAGGAACTGAAGGTATTATAAGTGGAGAGGTAAGTACTGCTACAGGAAGTTCTTTCCCCTCTGGGCATTCTCAAGGTAACGGAACAGCTTTCGCTTTCCTTATGAATGAATATCGAAATAAATTTGTATGGATAATTGGAATGCTAATGCTTATATTAGTTCCTCTATCTAGATTATATTTTGGAGTTCACTGGCCACTTGATGTTATTTTTGGTACTATTATTGGAATTATCTCCGTATTTATATCTAATAAGTTATTTGATAAATATTATGATAACTCTTCTTATCTTATAGTTTATACTACAGTATTCTTTATAGTACTTGGGTTTATTTTACCTAGTGAAGATTTAATTAAAGCTTTAGGTGCCTTATCTGCCCTAATTATTTCTTTATTATTAGAACGAAAATTTTTAAACTTTAATCCTAAAGGAACTACAAAGGATCATATTATAAAATTACTTATAGGAATCATCGGTGTCTTAGTACTTTATTTAGGTTTATCTAAAGTATTAACTTATGGAATCTTAATATTTTTAAAATACTTTATTCTAATATTCTGGGTAACATTCTTATGTCCTTTAATATTCTTAAAACTTAATTTATGTAGAAAAGAGTAAAAGTCTAGAAATTTTCTAGACTTTTATCTTATATAATATTATCTTAATGCTCTCATTGAATTAATAACTGCAATTAATGTTACTCCAACATCTGCAAATACAGCTTCCCACATGTTAGCGTCACCAATTGTTGCTAGTATTAAAACTATAACTTTTATTCCTAATGCAAAAATTATATTTTGCCATAGTATTTTATTTGTCTTTCTCCCTGTCTTTATAGCACTTACTAATGCTGATGGCTCATCCTTCATTAAAACAACGTCTGCAGCTTCAATAGCAGCATCTGAACCTATTCCACCCATAGCAACACCAACGTCTGCTCTAGCTAGTACTGGGGCATCATTGATACCATCTCCAACAAAGGCAAGCTTACCTTTTCTTTCTTCCTTTAACAACTCTTCTACTTTTGAAACTTTATCTCCTGGTAAAAGTTCTGAATAAACATTGTCTATTCCAATTTCTTTTGAAACAGCATCTGCTACTTTTTTACTATCACCAGTAAGCATTACTATTTTATTTACTCCTAATGCTTTAAGTTCTCTTATAGCTTCTTTTGAATCATCTTTAATTTGGTCTGATATAATTATTGAACCTTTGTACTCATCATTTACAGCAACATAAACAACAGTTCCTATATACTCTTCATCTGGTACAACAATTCCGTTACTCTTCATAAGTTTGCTATTACCAACAAAAATTCTTTTATCTTTAATTTGTGTTATTACACCTTTACCTGAAACTTCTTTATGATTATCAATTTTAATTTCATCAATGCTTGTATTATTAGAAGTTTCGTATTCTTCTAATATTGATTTTGCTATTGGGTGATTTGAATATCTCTCACAAATAGCTGCATATTTTAAAAGTTCACCTTTTGAAATTCCTACATTGTTAATTTGAGTTACTTTAAAAGCTCCTTTAGTTAATGTTCCAGTTTTATCAAATACTACTGTATCAATATCTTTTAAAGATTCTAAATAATTTCCACCTTTAATTAATATTCCTTTTTTAGAAGCTCCACCAATACCTGCAAATAATCCTAGCGGTACTGATATTACTAATGCACAAGGACAAGAAACAACTAAAAATATTAATGCTCTATATATCCATTCACTTGGATTAGCACCTTCTATAACAATTGAAGGAATTATAGCTAACGCTAATGCACACACAACAACTATTGGTGTATAGTATCTTGCAAATTTAGTAATAAACTTTTCTGTTGATGCCTTCTTACTGCTTGCATTTTGTACTAGTTCTAATATTCTAGCAACAGTTGAATTTTCAAATTCGCTTGTTACTTTAACTTCTATAACATTAGTATTATTTATACACCCAGCTAATATTTCATCACCAGTTTTCTTCTTACTTGGCATTGATTCACCTGTAAGTGCTGAGGAGTCTACTAATGTATCTCCTGATACTATAACACCATCTAAAGGTACTCTTTCGCCAGGCTTTATCATTATAATATCATTAACTTTTACTTCTTCTGGTGCTACTTTTTCTGTCTTTCCATCTTTTATTAAATTTGCATATTCTGCTTTAATATCCATAAGTTCTGATATAGACTTTCTTGATCTATTTACTGCATAGCTTTGGAACATTTCTCCGATTTCATAAAATACCATAACCGCTACCCCTTCAGGATATTGACCTATGGCTATAGCTCCAAGTGTTGCTATACTCATTAAAAAGTTCTCATCAAAAACTTTTCCTTTGCAAATATTTCTTACAGCACTTAAAAGTACCTCACTACCAACAAATAAATATGAAATTACTAATATTACTGCATTTTCATTTAGTATCATACCAACTATAAATAATATAATACCAACTACTAATCTAAAGTTTTCCTTTAAAAATCTTATAAATTTATTATTCCCATCTTGTCCACTTTCTTTTGTACTTTCATGACTATGTTCGTGACTATGCCCATCACATGATCCATCAGTACATACACTTTTATTATTTGCTTCTATATTTTTTCTTGAGCTTAATGAATATTTCTCAACATCAACCTCAGGTTCTAAGTCTTTAACTACTTTAGTTATTTTATCTATAATATACTTTTCATCTACATTACCATTATATTTTACTATTAATAATTTAAATGAGAAGTTTAGTGATGCTTCCTTAACTTCATCAAACTCGCTAACTGCCTTTTCTATTTTACCTGCACAGTTTGCACAATCTAATCCGTTTAAAGTAAGCTTCAGTTTCTTACTTTCCATATTAAGTCCCTCCTTTTATTCATTAACGTGATTTAATCCTTCATTGAATATTCTCATAATGTGTTCATCATCTAATGAGTAATAAACAACCTTACCAGCTCGTCTAAATTTAACTAACCTTGCTGCCTTTAAAGTTCTAAGTTGATGCGATACTGCTGATTGAGTCATATTTAAAAGATTAGCTATATCACAAACGCACATTTCACTTTCATAAAGTGCACATATTATTTTTATTCTCGTTGTATCTCCAAATACTTTAAATAACTCTGCTAAGTCATATAGAGTTTCTTCTTTTGGTAACTTACTCTTTGCATAATCTATTCTATCTTGATGGATAGCATTAGTTGTACACTTTTCAACACATTTGTCTATTGAAGATTTATCCATTTCAAATCCCTTCTTTCATATGAATGATTGCTCATATGTTCATTATATGCATAAGTTATAATATAGTCAATAAAATTTAAGTTAATTTTTTTGAACTTTCATTTATAATTTACCCAATAAAAAAAAGAGTATGTGGCAATATTTAATTTACCTCATACTCTAGACTATTCACGTATTTGTATTTTTATAATAAACATAACTAATATAGTGAAAACTAAATTATATTTATATAATTTTACATAGCTATTCTATTATTTATATTTATTTCATTTTGAACTACTGACTCGATTATCATATCAAATATTGAGCTACATACATAATAAGCAAAGTTTAGATCATTTTCAAAACTTTGATCAATTGCATATATTTCTAATGTTCCATCTATAAATTCTCTTATATTACTTGGCTTTAAACTGTTGTTTTTAATTACATTTACTTTGTAATTTTTTGAGACTTTTGAAAGTTCTCTTTCATAAACAACATGTGGTCTCATAGCATTTTTAAATTCCCATCTTTGGTAATGCGGTAAACAGTAATAGTCTGTTAGGAAGTGACACACAACCCCTAGAACTCCACTAAATTTCCCAATGCTACTTTCATTATTAATTTCACTTATTGATAATGATGATAATTTTTCAATCATCTCTACAACCATATCAATACTTTCATTATAGTAATGCTTTTTAAATTTATATCTTGAAGCACAATCTGGCTTTATGTTTCCCCAAATAAATCTTTTTCTATTTATTAAATGTAATCTATCGTCTCTCATATTATCTAATATATAATCTGCAATCATTTTATGATTGTTCATTAACATCTAAACAACACATCCTTATAATTTTTAAGATTTAAGTTAATGTTACTATACTATTTGTCTTAAATATATAGATGTTATTTGGGACAATTTCTAAATTATTTCAAATAACCACATCATCAAAAAACTCAATTAAACCCATAGTTTTATTTTACCACTCTTTTGTTATTTTATTACTTAATTTTAAATGAAGTTTTTATCCTTTTTAAGTTAATATTGTTAACGCCTAACAAAAATTTCTCATTATACTAATTATTATTTTTATCCATATTAACTGTTACTATCATTTTAAACCATCTCAACCTTAAAACTATATGTTTTCCCAAATTGATCTTTCTCTTCAATAACAGCAATTATAGATTCATTTCTATTTGCTATATTGTTTTCTAAAATAATATTTCTACACTCTAAATAAAATTCTTCATCATTATATGTTTCACTACATATAATTGGTACTACTCCAAATTCCAAAGCAACTGATCTTGCAATTTTTCTATTATTAGTTATTGCTATTATAGGTACTCTTGGTCTGTATTTAGAAATAGTCTTAACTTTATCATCATTATCAAACATTTCTACTATGATAGCCTTAATAGGAGATTTATTAGCACTCTCTACAGCAGAGTAGCTGATTAATTCCTTATACTCTGTTAATTTTTTGTCTTTAAATTGCTCTATTATTTTTTCATAATCTATATGTTCTTCTGTACTTTTAGCTATTTTATACATAATTTTCACAGCCTCAACAGGATACATTCCAGATGCACTTTCTCCAGATAGCATAATTGCATCACTTCCATCTAATATCGCATTTGCAACATCTGTTGCTTCAGCTCTTGTTGGTCTTGGATTCCTTATCATTGAATCTAAAAGTTGAGTTGCTGTTATTACAATCTTATTTGCCATATTACATCTTTTTATTATATCTTTTTGAATTAATGGTACTTTTTCAGCTGGAATTTCAACACCTAAGTCACCTCTTGCAATCATTATTCCATCTGATTCTTCTATTATACTTTCAATATTTTCTATAGCTTCGCTACTTTCAATTTTAGAAATTATTTTAATGTCCTCTCTACCATTTATCCTTAAAAACTCTTTATATTCTTTTACATCTGAAGCTTTTCTTATAAATGATGCTGCAATAAAATCTATATCTTTTTCACATATAAACTTAAGGTCTTCCTTATCCTTTTTAGTTATTGCAGGAAGTCCTATTTTTACATTTGGAACGTTTACTCCTTTATGGTTTGATATTTCTCCACTAGTTAGAATTGTACATATTATTTCTTTATTATTAACCTCATTAACTTTAAACTCTAGTAACCCGTCATCAACGAGTATCCTATCCCCTGACTTTACTTCCTTATATAATCCTCTATATGAGATAGAACATTTACTACTATCTCCTAAAATTTCACCATTACATAAAAATGAAAACTGATTTCCTTTTATCAATTTAGCTAAGTCATTTTTGAAATTATCAGTTCGTATTTTCGGTCCCTTAACATCTGCAAGTATTGCAGTTGACTCATTAAGTTCATTCCTTACGCTAATAATTCTATTTATTAATTCATCATGACTTTTATGTGTTCCATGAGAAAAGTTTAGTCTAGCTACATTCATTCCATTTATTATAAATTCTTTAATCACTTCTCTTGTACTACTTGCAGGACCAATAGTAAAAATCATTTTTGTTTTTTTCATTATATTCACCTCATATACAAAAAATAGTTATAAAAAAACTTAACATCAGTATATAATTGATGTTAAGTTTTATATTAATAGCTTTTAACGGTTTTTCAATTTTTATTTTTTAGCAAGTTTCTTATTATTGTTTTTTACTGTTATTTGTAAAATAATTAGTCCTAATAATGCGCAAACTGCTCCAACTAATATGAATGAGAATGCTCCATTCCAACCAAATTTATCTGCAATAACCCCAATTATGTAATTTGCACTAAACTGTCCAATAAGATATGCTGTTAATCCTGCAAACCCATCAGCTGATCCAACTGCAAATTTAGGAACCAAATCAATTAAGCTCATATTTATAAGCATCGCCGGTCCATATATAAAGCATCCTACAAAGGCAACTGAAAGCATTGTTATAAGGTAACTATCAGTCTTCCAATATAGTACTACTGCTACTAAAACACCTACCATACATATAATTCCAAGTGGAGCTCTATTTCCTTTGAATACTTTATCAGATAACCACCCAATTAAAATAGTAGCTGGTATAGCTGCATATTCATATAAGAACATTGCCCAACTTGCATCTGCTAATGAAAAGTTTTTTTCTTGTGTTAAATATATTGGAATCCAATCAACCATGCCTTGTCTTACAACATAAATAAATATATTAGTAATGGCTAGTATCCAAACATATTTGTTTGTTAATACATATTTAATCATTATATCTTTAACTGTAAGTGCACTTACATCTACACCTTTTTCTTCATCTAATATATCTTCTCCATAGTAATCTTGAACTGAAGGTAATCCTACTGATTCTGGTGTATCAGCACCTATAAAATATATAAATATAGCAATAACTACAGCAATTATAGCTGGTATAAAGAATATACTTTGATAGCAATTAGCACCAAATACAAATAATGACATCGTTGCCAATGGACCAACAAGTCCACCACCTATATTATGTGAAGTGTTCCAAGTACTCATTACAAGTCCACGTTCATTTTTTCTGAACCATTTACCTATAACAATATGACAAGCTGGAGCACCCGCTGCTTGGAATATTCCATTTAATATCATTAAAATTATAAACATCCAAATTTCTGTTGCAAATCCTAACCCTATATTGACTACAGCTGATGCTATTAATCCAATACTTAAGAATTTTTTTACATTTGATCTATCTGCCAATGTACCAAGTATAAATTTACTTAATCCATAGGAAATTGCAAATGCACTATTTATAAGTCCAATATCTGCCTTTGTAAAATCTAAATGTTGTATTAATAATGGCGTTGACATAGAAAAGTTTTTTCTTACTAGATAAAAACACATATATCCTACCATTATCATTATAAATACACGAATACGGTAACCTTTAAAAGCACCTTTAATTTTATTTTCTGATAAACGGTTTGCTGCCGGAGCAGGTTTTAAAAAACCAATCATTTAACAGAACCTCCTTTTAATTTAATTAATTGTTTCTGTAAGGTTATGTTAAACGATTAACGTAACAGAAAAAACTCACAAATATATTACAAATGTAACATTCATGAGTTTTTAATAATTTTATGTTTTATGAGTTTTCCCATATTTTAATTACTGATTCTTTATTATCTAAATTTTGAATTAAATATTTATCTTCGTAGTCATTATATTTTATAATAGGTATTGATGTTGAAAATTCTTTAAGTTTTTCTTGAAAATTATTCGAAATAATAAAATCAACAAATTCATCAGCAACTTTAGTATTAGTTGCTTTATTTATTATTCCAACCCCATGTATATCAACCCCCGTATCTTTCGGTGTTATTACAATAAAGTCTGAAATAGTTTTTTCCATAAACTTAATATTATTTAAATATGATATTCCTATGGGATATTCTCCTGATGCAACATTTTGTACTACATTATATCCTCTAGTTGAAAGTATTCCTGTGTTATCTTTAATCTTTGATATAACTTTTCTATATTCATCATCACCAAGTAGTCTGTCTAAATAACTTATGAAGCTGTATCCAGTTCCTGATGTCAAAGGATTTGGCATAGCTATTTTGCCTTTATATTTTGGATTAGTTAAATCTTTAAAATTTGTAGGAATTGGAGTTTTCTCATTTCCAAGCTGGTTCTCTAAAACCTTCTTATTTATGACAATAGATAATGGATGTGCTTCAAATGCTATCCATTTTCCATCTTTACCTTTAAATGCATCTGGTACATTCTCATCATTTTCAGATATATATTTTTTTATTGCATTGCTTTTAGCAAGATCTTTTAATCCGTCTCCAGTTCCACTTAAAAACACATCCGCTTTAGGAGAATCCTTTTCATCCTTTATTCTAGCAATTGCCTCTTGAGTTGGAAGCTGTATATATTCATATGAACAATTGTATTTCTGTTTAAAAAGTTCTAATATAGCTTTTGTTTCTTCACCACGTAAGCAAGAGTACACAACTAAATGTTCTCCACTAAAATCTTCAACAGATTTTTTTTTACTATTTTTCAAATAAAAACTTACTAAAATTACAATTGATATTATTATTAATATAATAATTATATTTTTATTTTTAAATTTCATTTATACTACCTTCCATATAAATTTTTTTACCATTATCATCAGCCAAAAATTGAATAACAGAATATTCCTTATACACATCTAAAAATATCAAATTATTAGTTTTATTCTTGAATTTTTTATTTATCCTTATTTTAAGAGTGTACATCTTTTTATCATCTATTTTTGTTTTATATAATTTCATTTCATCATTCATAATTTTCAATTTGGATAATTTATTTGCTAATTCGTTTTGTTGTTTTTTATTTAAATATACATCATTATCTTTATTTAAATATACTACATCTGAGTTATCATTCCTTAAAATATCGATTAAATGTTCATGTGTATTAAAATAATTAAATAGCTTCCTATGAAGGCTATTTATTAAATATGAACTGGTATTATATACATGACTATTGAAATTAAGCTTATTGCTTAAAGTGAAATTATCAATTTTATTGTTATAAAGTATTTTTCCTTTAACTGTATATGAAGACTTATCACTCTCAATAATTCCATCCACTTCTGATGAAGTCTTTTTTATTGTATTAATACATTCTAAAATATCATCTATTTCAAGCTTACTAGTAATAACAGTCTGCGTATAAAAATCAGTATATATTACTATTTCTTTTGGTATTGCAGTATTTAATGATTCTATTGCATCCTCTTTACTTTCTACTATTGTTAATTTGTCATACCCTATATTAAAACTGTTTAGTGTTAATATAAATACTCCCATTATAAATATCATTATCGCCCCAATTAAATACTTAATTTTCATCTTCATGTCCTTTCATACTTTTTTCCTTAAATGCATATTTATAAAAACTTATTATACAGCTTGTCCCCTCATATAAATTACTTTCTACTTTGAAAGTTCCATTTTGATTAACCATTATCTTATTACATATATTTAATCCAAACCCTGTACTTGTTTCGCTTACTGGATTACTAGAATTAAACCCGATTCCATCATCTTTAATCACTACTTCAAATCTATCATCATACTCAATGGAATTTATAGTTAATATTTCGCAGCCACTGTACTTTATCGCATTATCTAAAACATTTAAAAATACTTGCTTAGTCTTGTTATAGTCACCATATATAAAATGTATAATACAATTGTTTTCAACAATTATGTGATATTTATTGAATCTAGGATTTAATATTGAAATACATTCTTCTAATATTTTTTTCACATTAACAAATTCATTGTTGATTTGAAAAAAATCTTTTTCATTCCGTGCTATTTCTAATATTTCATTTACTAATCCTAATAATCTTTCCCCCTCTTTTTTTATATGGTAAGAACTTTCGTCTATTTGTTCCTGATCTCTAAGCTTTGGGATTATGTATGCAAATCCAATTATCGAAGTTAATGGAGTTCTAAATTCATGTGATATATTATCAAAAAACTCCTTTTGGTTTTGATAAGATTTTCTTATTTCTTTAATATATTTATTAATATTTTTACTCATTTGATTAAAAGTATTTGCAAGTACTTCTATCTCATCTCCACTCTTTATTTCTACTTCTTCATCATATTTCCCTTTTGAAATTCTTTGAGAATAATCAGTTAGCTTTATCAATGGATTAGTTATTTTTTTTGCAAAAATATAAAATAAAATTATCCCTATAACCATAAAAAAAAGCGCAACACCTAATACTATATAAAATGCTCTTCTAACTATTTGATATGTTGCTATATCTTTAAAAATAAATCTTATTACTCCACAAACATTATTTTTATAAAATATAGGAGATGAAATAAAGATATACGGCATACCATCTATATTTTTTGTTATATATGCTTTCCTCCCATTAGTTGCTTCTTCTATATCTTTATAGTATCTAGAAATATCATTATTATCTGTAGTGTCATATATTAATTTTTGAGAACTATCAAAAAATTGAACTCTCACGCTAAATCTTTCTTTAAGTTCATTACATATGTATGCAGCATAATCATCAATTATAGAATCTATACTCGAATCTTTATTATCATTAATTATATTTTGAACATATACTTGAGCTGATTTACTCTCAACTACTAATGAATTTATAGAACTATTTAATAAATTTGTAGTTAATATTTTAAATGTTATTGCACATATAAAAATAATTATAGGACATAGAATAATAATACTAGTTATTATTATCTTCACTTTTATATTCAAATTAAATTTTCTAATATTCATCTACTTTGTATCCCAATCCATATATAGTTTTTATATATCCTTGTACTGGGCCAAGTTTTTTTCTTAATCTTTGTATTAGCATATCAACAGCTCTTGTTGTTCCTTCAAAGTCATATCCCCAAACTTTAGTTAATAACTCATCTCTTGCAAAAACCTTACTGTGATTTTCACATAAGTAACTTAACACTTGAAACTCTTTATAAGTTAACTCTATAAATTCACCTTCTATTGATACCTTTTTTTCCTTTAAATACAATGTTAATTTACCTATTGTAATTACTTCATCCTCAGAAGTATTATTCATTTTACAAATACGCTTGTCTATTACATTTATTCTTAATAAGAGTTCTGTACTATTAAACGGTTTAGTTATATAATCATCTGCTCCTAATTGTAGTCCTAAAACTTTGTCATTCATGCTACATTTAGCAGTTAACATAATTATAGGTATATCTTTTATTTTTTTAATTTTATGTATAAGATTAAATCCATCTATATCTGGAAGCATTGCATCTAACACTATTATATCTGGTGGATCTTTTATAATTATATCTAAAGCAGATACTGCATCTTTTGCTAATACTGTTTCATACCCACCAACCTCTAATGTTATTTTTAATAATTTTAAAATACTAATCTCATCATCTACAACAAGTATTTTCATTCTGTACACTCCTTTTATTTCTTCGCTAAACTATATAGATTATATCAATAATTAAACCAGTTTCATTAATCGTTTACAGATTGTTTACACTTGTTGCCTCGTAAACATTAAAATAACAAGCTAAACTTAAAGTTAGCTTGTTATTTTTAATGTTTATAAATATTTTCTATAATCTTCTTCTCGCTCTAATTCATTTAACAAATGCTTTATTTCTTGATCTTTATTCCTATCCATAACGAGAAGTACGTCACCTGCATCAACTACAACTAAGTCCTTTACACCTAGTCCTATTATAAGGTTCTTCCCCCCAAATACAGAGCAATTCTCGCACTCTTCTAGAAAAACATTTTTTGAAATAGAATTACTTCTATATTTATCTAAAAATCTACTTAGTGCATTAAAGCTACCTATATCATCCCAAGAAAAATCACATTTTATAACATAAGCTTTCCGTGTCTTTTGCATAACACCAAAATCTATAGATATACCATCAATTAGCTTGTATTGTTCTTCTATAACTTTCTCTTCATCAACTTCGTCTATATGCTTATATATCTCCATAAGCGGTTTGTGCATTAATGGAAGATATTTTTCAATTTCTCTTAGTATTACATCTGCTCTAAAGACAAACATACCTGAATTCCATAAATAAGTTCCTTTATAAATGAAATCCTTAGCGACTTCAACATTCGGTTTCTCAGTAAATCTTGCCACCCTATAAGCAGGTCTATTTCCACTAATTCTATCGCCCATTTCAATATATCCATAACCAGTCTCTGGTCTTGTTGGATATATCCCTAAGGTTACTATACATCTTCTCCTATTTGCTAATTCTACAGCTTGGGCTAATGTCTCTATATATGCTTTTTCATTTTCTATATAGTGATCTGATGGCAAAACTATCATTACTGCATCCCTATCTTTTTTTAAAAGTCTAACTGCTGAAAGTCCTATACATGTGGCAGTTTCTTTATTTACAATTAAGGTTGTTTATTGTAAATCTTCTTTGTATATCATACCATCCTTTATATGAATAACTCTGTTGCAACATTTAGCTACACTTGGATTATGCGTTACTATTAAAATTGTCTTATTTTCTTTTTTATTTAATTTCAATAATATATTCATTATCTTTTTACCGTTATCTTCATCTAAAGCTCCTGTTGGTTCATCTGCCAATATAACTTCAGCACCTTGAACTAAACTCCTCATAATAGCAACTCTTTGCTGCTGGCCACCTGATAATTTGCTTACCTTTTTATTCAAGATTTCTTTTAACCCTAGCATTTCAATGTATTCATTAAAATCTATATTAAAATCCTTTTTCTTTTTTCTGTACTCTAATGGTAACATTATATTTTCTTTAACTGTAAGCTCTTTAATTAATGCAAAATTTTGAAATATAAATGCTATTTTTTCATTTCTTATTTTTGCAAGTTCATCAAAACTTTTATTACTACAATCTTGATTATCTAATAAATACTTACCGTCATTTAATTCATCTATACACCCTATAATATTTAATAGGGTTGTCTTACCTGAACCTGAAGCGCCCATAATCGCAATAAGTTCTCCCTCTTCTATTTTTAAATCAATATTTTTTAATGCTTTAAATTCATTTTCCCTTTTTCCATAAACTTTACTAACATCTTCTAATAATATTTTCATTATTTTTCTCCTCCAATTAAATTAACAGCCTTAATTTTAATAATACTTCTAATTGGAATTACAAGTATTAAAAATATTATTATTAAAAGAATAAATCCAGTAATTATACTGTTTACAATTTCTGATTGAATGATAAACCATCCTCCGCCTGCTAAATTAATGAATTTATTTAAATAAGTTCCGATTATAAATGATATAACTGTTATAAGTAACATCTTCAATAAAACTACTAACATAATATCCTTCTTTTTAGCTCCTAAAGATATTATTATTCCTAATTCTTTTTTTAGTTGATATAAAGAATATATTATGCTTCCAGCACCACCAATAAGCACTAATATTAACAATAAACTAGTTCTCATCAATGAATATTTTATGTCTCCTAATATTCTATCTTTTGCTTTCCCATATTCCTCTAAGTTACTATTTATACTAATATCTAAATCATGTTTTTTAGCTAATTTTATTATGTCACTTTGATAATTATCATAATTACCATCTACAAACTTTATATTAATACCACCTAAGCTTGCTAGCTCTCCAAGTATATTATCTTTATAAAAATCATTTTCATTTAATATAACAATCATTGAATCATCTAAAAAAGGAGCTACATTATCATAAAGTCTATCAAAATATAATGGTACATTTTCTTTAGAAATTCCTAATACCTCATAACTTTTATCTTCCCCACTTGAGCCTATTGCTAGTTTAAGGTTGTCATTTACACTAACATAATCTCCAAACTCTTTCCCTAATATTATCTTATTTGAATCTTTATCAGTTAATTCCCTACCTTCTTTAATATCAACATCTAATTCTTTATAGTATCCATAATCCATAATTCTTATAGGGATTAATTCTTTTATCTCCTCCCCAAAATCTTGAGTAATTGTTCCATTTACAGAATAGGGTGTATGTATCTTATCTAAATAACTTACCTTTAATCCATCTATAGTAACTTGATTTGGATATATTAATCCAATATTCTCCACTACATTGTTCGTCTTTAATTCCTTATAAAATTTATTTAAATTTTCATTTTCAAAAAGAAAACTGTCTGGCGCTAAAGATATTTTGTAACTCCCCTCTTCATTCCATGAATATGAATCTAACTTATTCATATACCCAAACACTTTAAATTCTTTTTGGATATTATAAATTAATAATGTTGCTATTGATAATTCGATTGTTAGTAATATACTTATAAACATATTTTTTCTTAAAAAAACCTTTAATATTTTTCCATTTCTCATAATATCCTCTCTACCTTAAATTGTCACCCATACTAATTTTTCTTATATCCTTTAGCAAATATATCGCTATAAATAAAGAAATCCATAAGCTTATATTTAATGAAATTAATGATGACATAAAGCTATATTCAATTACTGATCGAGTTACTGCTCCAATAATATTTGTTGTTAAGTTTATAAGAACTATATTTATTAAAAATGCTACTGCATTTAATATTATTAATTTTATAAATATATCTCCTACAAGATCCATTCGCCTTGCACCTAATACTTTCTTTATGGCAATATTCTTTTTTAATCCTTGTGTCCAAAATATTGATGATATAATGCAATTTATCAAGCCTACCAATACGCCTAAAATAGCTGTCTTTATAAATCCATTATTATATGAAATAACTAGCTCCCATGTTTTTGCTTTACTAATATTTTTATCTATATTACTAAAGCCTTTATATTTTTCTTTTAAAATATTTTGTGCATTTTCATTGTAATCAGTATTATAAATATTAATTATATTAGTTCCATCTTCTCCATAAATTTCTTTAGATAATCTATTAACTGGTATTATAATTCCATGTCTCCAATCAGATATTTTATCTGATATATAATCAACAACCCTGAAGCTTTCACCTTTTATATCTATATACTCTATTCCATCTTTCTTATAAACTAATTGTTTGTTTAATTCGCCTACTATAGCTACATTCTCATTGCCTCTATAATCTTCATAATTAAAATACTTTTCATTTTGAGTTTTTATATATTTTTCAAGTCCACCATAATTATTCACTCCATAAATTACTACTTTTTTAAATCCATTTCCTATAGCTTCCATGTGATTTAATGGCTCTGTTATAAATGGAACCTCTATATCTTTAATTTCACTTAAACTTAAAGGCTTATCCTTTAATATTATTGATATATTCTCATTATAAAATGTACGCTCACCATCATAACTTCTAAAGGCTGAATTTAACATTTGTGATACTATATCTATAGAAAATATTGATATTATAAGAGAAAGCATTAAAAAAGTTGTTGTTATTGGATTTGCCATTAATTCTTTTATGCTCTTCATATATACTCCTATTCTTAAGGAGTATATTAATAAAAATATACTCCTCTTCTTCATTTAAATTACTTTGTTACTTTTAATACTTTTTTCTTACCAACCTTTGATGTTGTATGGAATGATTCATATTGTTTTGCCTCAGAATGTCCTCTAGTATGTGTAATGCTCTGTTTATTAGTAGTGCTAGCACTCCCATAAGAACCTCCTAAACTGTAATAGTTTCCTCCATAACTAAGACATTGTAATCCGACACCTGGCTTATCTCCTTTTACTGATTGATGCACTGTTGTTTCTGCTTTACCTTGAGTTTTGTTATTTACAACATTCAGACTTCCACTAATAATAGTCGTTGAATCTAAATATACTGAACTTAAAGTTGCTGCAAATGTTGAAACCATAGGCATACTCATAACTCCAATAATTCCGAATAATACTATTTTTTATTTACATAAAAATTCCTATCTACCCTTTATTTTCTATTTAGTAAGCTTACAGTATCTATTTTACTATTTTTCAACATATATTTTTGTAATTTTTTGTATTAATAAACAATTTTTTTATGCCAAATTATATTTTTTTTATACAAAATTCGACCTCATTTAATAAGTTAATACTGTATTAACTTATAATATTGTATAAATAAATTTCTCATTTTCAATTATTAATATCTGTATTATATTTTCTTTTGTCTAAATCTTTCTTTTCCAATTTAATTAA
>NZ_JAVXRL010000054.1:0-19104 GCF_036643715.1 Clostridium sp.
ATGATGCTAATGTACAATGGACATTATATGATCTAGCAGATAGATTAGCAATGAACGGATGGCAAGTACCAGCTTACCCATTACCAGAAAACTTACAAGATACTATAATACAACGTATTGTATGTCGTGCTGACCTTGGTCGTAACATGGCAGAACAATTAATAACAGATATGAAAGCTGGAATAGAAGCTCTTAACCAAGCTAACGTATTATGTCACGGAAAAGCAACTAAAGGAAAGTATGGATTCACTCACTAGAATTCATTATATTTTTTAAAAACCTGCCTTTTGAAATCACATCTTATAATTTTTTAGGATGTGATTTTTTTTGCTTAAAAAAGAACAAATGATATAAATGTACGCAATGAATGTACATTTTTAAAAACACTCACCTAAATTAAAGAAAATAATATAATATTTGTAATTAAAGTAAAAAAGTAGTAGAATAGAAAAATAAGCAAAATTAAAATGATATAAAAGAGCAATAATTTGGGGGGAATGCATTATGCATAAAAAGTTATTTATTCCAGGGCCTGTTGAAGTCAGGTCTGAAGTACTTAAAAAGATGGCTACACCAATGATAGGACATAGAAGCAAAGATGCTTCAGTTCTGCAAAGAAGAATAAGTGATAATTTAAGAAAGTTATTTTTTACAAATAGTGAAATTTTATTATCTACAACTTCAGGAAGTGGACTTATGGAAGGCGCTATAAGATCATGTACATTAAAAAAAGCTGCAGTTTTTTCCGTTGGGGCATTCGGAAAAAGATGGTATCAAATGGCTATAAATAATAATGTACAAGCTGATCTTTTTGAAATTGAAATGGGAAAAGGCATAACACCAGAAATGGTTGATGATGCACTTAAAACAGGAGAATATGATTTAGTTGCTGTAACACATAATGAAACTTCAACAGGAGTAATGAATCCTATTGAAGCTATTGGTGAAGTTGTTAAGAAATATCCAGAAGTAGTATTTATAGTTGATGCTGTAAGTTCAGCTGCTGGAACTAAAATAGAAGTTGATAAATTTGGAATTGATATATGTATAACATCAAGTCAAAAAGCTTTAGGACTTCCTCCAGGAATGGCTGTATGTACTTTCTCAAATAAGGCTAAAGAAAGAGCAGAAAAAGTTCCAAACAGAGGGTTTTACTTAGATCTTTTATCACTTTATAAATACATTCAAAAGAAAGATTATCAATATCCGTCAACACCATCATTATCACATATGTTTGCACTAGATTATCAACTTGATTGTATTATAAATGAAGAAGGGTTAGAAAATAGATTTAATAGACATTTAGAAATGGCAAATAGAGTTAGAGATTGGGGAAGAAAGTATTTTGAGCTATTCCCAGAAAAGAATGATATATTATCAAACACTTTAACTACTATTAAAAATACTAGAGGAATTAGTGTTGCTAATTTAAATAAAGAATTAGGTGAAAGAGGTTTTGCTATTTCAAACGGATATGGGGATTTAAAGGAAAAAACTTTTAGAATAGCACATATGGCAGATTGTACAATGAAAGATATAGATGAACTACTTTCAAATATTGAGGATATATTAGGATTATAATTTTTTTATAAGGGGGCAAAAAAATTGTATAAAATATTAACTAATGACGGTTTGCAACAAGGGGCTATTAATAAACTTGAAAAATTAGGTATAGATGTTGTAAACACTCATTATAATCAAGATGTACTCGGAAAAGAATTAAAAGAATTTGATGCTATAGTAATTAGAAGTGCAAGTAAACTTACTAAAGAAGTTTTAGATGAAGCTTCAAAGGGAAAATTAAAACTTGCTATAAGAGCTGGTGTTGGAATTGATAATATTGATGTGGCTTCAGCTAATGAACTTGGTATTGAAGTTAGAAATACACCAAATGCTAGTTCAGATTCAGTTGCAGAACTTGCTATTGCGCATATATTTGCAGTTGCTAGATTTTTAGGTGATTCTAATTCTACAATGAGAAATGGGCAGTGGAATAAGAAAAAGTACCAAGGAACAGAGATTGCAGGAAAGACTCTTGGAATAATTGGTATGGGAAGAATAGGACAAAGTTTAGCAAAAAAAGCTGAAGCTTTAGGAATGAATGTTATTTATTATACAATAGAAGGGAAGCATGATGATTTAACTTATGAGTGCGTAAGTTTTGATGAGGTGCTTAAAAGATCAGATTTCTTATCTTTACATGTTCCATATGATAAAGATAGAGGAACACTAATTGATAATAAACAATTTGCATTAATGAAAGATGGTGTTTATCTTATAAATTGTGCTAGAGGAAAAGTTGTTTGTGAGGAAGCATTACTTAAAGCATTAGATAGTGGAAAAGTATCAGGTGCTGGGATTGATGTATTTGAACAAGAACCAACAGCTAATGAATCTTTAGTTAATCACCCAAGAGTTAGTGTAACACCACATATTGGTGCATCAACAAGAGAAGCTCAAGATAGAATTGGTGAAGAAGTAGTAAGTGTAATTAAAGAGTTTTTCGCTTTACAATAAGGAGGAGATGAAATGGCTAAAATTAAGCCTTTCAAAGCTATAAGGCCACAGAGAGAACTTGTATCAAAAATTGCAGCATTACCTTATGATGTTATGAGCAGTGAAGAAGCAAGAGTTATGGTTTTTGATAATCCATATTCTTTTCTTCATATAGATAGGGCAGAAATAGACCTCCCTTTAGATATTGATGTTCATGATAATAAAGTATATGAAAAGGCTAAAGCAAATTTAAATAGAATGATTAAAGATAAAGAATTTATTCAAGATAATAAACCAAGCTTTTATATTTACAGACAGATAATGAATGGTAGAAGTCAAACTGGGCTAGTAATTGGAGCTTCAGTTGATGACTATATTAATAATGTAATAAAGAAGCATGAATTCACAAGAGCTGATAAGGAAATTGATAGAATAAAGCATGTAAATTATTGTGATGCAAATACTGGTCCGATATTTTTAACTTACAGGGAGAATGAAGAAATTTCAAATATAATAAGTGAATGGACTTTAAAAACTCCAGAGTACGATTTTAAGTCTGAAGATGGAGTAAGTCAAATTGTTTGGATAGTAGATGATGATAATATTATTAATAGGTTGGAAAATCTATTTAATAATGTAGATAATTTATATATTGCAGATGGACACCATAGAAGTGCTTCTGCCGTAGAAGTTTCTAAAATGAGAAGAAAAGAAAATCCATCTTTTACAGGTAATGAAGAATTTAATTATTTTTTAGCTGTAGCCTTTCCAGATAAGGATCTTTTTGTAATGGATTATAACAGAGTTGTTAAAGATCTTGCTGGACTTAGTGAAGAGGATTTTTTAAGTAAGGTTAGTGAGGATTTTATTGTTTCTTCCTATGATGGAGAGGGCGGTTATAAACCTAGTGATAAGCACACTTTTGGAATGTATTTAAGTAATAAATGGTACATTTTAAAAGCTAAAGAAGGAAGCTTTAATGAAAATCATCCAATAGATAGACTTGATGTATCTATACTTCAGGAAAATTTACTTAAGAAAATTCTTAAGATAGATGATGTTAGAACTTCAGATAGAATAGATTTTATTGGAGGCATAAGAGGTATTAAAGAATTGGAGCTTAGATGTAATAAGGATATGAAAGTTGCTTTTTCAATGTACCCAACAGAAATACAAGATGTTATGGATGTTGCAGATATTGGAGAAGTTATGCCTCCTAAGTCTACTTGGTTTGAACCAAAACTTAGAAGTGGATTATTTATTCATAAGTTAAAGTAAAAAATATAAAATGAAGAAGAAATAATTATAGATATTAAAGTTAACTATCAATGGTATATAATGAAAAAGAGCAGTACTTAAAATTAAGTACTGCTCTTTTAAAATTACATTTTGTGAATCATACCTTTAAGTATTGTAGTTGAATTTTTAACACCAATTGGAGTGAATTTTTCGTAATCCATATGAGCTCCATTATTAGCATTATCAGAAATAGATCTTATAACTACGAAAGGAATGTTGTTTAAATAACAAACGTGAGCAATACTTGCTCCTTCCATTTCAACAGCTTTAGCTTCAAATTCTTGTTCAAGCCATTTGATCTTTTCTATACTAGCAACAAATTGATCTCCTGAAACAATTCTTCCTGAGAAAGTATTAAAACCTTCTATTTCAGAACAAGCTTCCTTACATACATTTACTAAATCCTTATTACATAAGAAATCAAAAGTATCAAGTCTTGGGATTTGACCGTGCTTATCACCAAATGCTGTTGTATCCATATCATATTGAACTAAGTTTTCAGCTATAACAACATCTCCAGGATAAATATCCATTCCAATACCACCAGCAACTCCAACGTTTATAACGTGATCAACGTTGTATTCTGAAATAAGTATTTGAGTGCATATTGCAGCATTAACTTTTCCAATTCCTGAAACAACTGCAACAACGTCCTTATCCCAAAGTCTACCTTTGTGGAAAGTCATATTTGCCTTAATCTTCTTTTCTGTAACTTCCATATCTTCTAAAAGAATTGCTAATTCTTCTTCCATTGCACTGATTATTCCAATTACCATAAATCTAATCCTCCGTTTATAAAAATAATTAACATAGGTAATATTATAGACTTAATGGGCTATATAGTAAACACACTTTATTGTGAAACTATTACCTTAGGCTATCGAATAACTCTTTCATCTTCCTACCCTTAAACAGATTTTTCTTATTATTATATATGAAGTTATATTCTTTATCATTTGAAACAAAGTGGATATGCTCTGCAATATAATCATCTTCATGCAATGATTTAACATCAAAAGTTTCAATAGTTGATAGTGGAATTTTAGTAACACCATTTACTTCAGGTAAGTTACCTATTGGAGTATAATAAATACTTTCTAAATATATGTTATCAGTAGT
Organism: Clostridium sp.; assembly: GCF_036643715.1. GTDB lineage: Bacteria > Bacillota > Clostridia > Clostridiales > Clostridiaceae > Clostridium. The sequence continues at coordinate 4,915 of NZ_JAVXRL010000054.1, forward strand.
TAAAGACAATATATAAGTTGATATTACACCACCACCACTAGATGGTGCTAGGAGAGATATAATGGAACTAACAGTAAAACTTAGAACTGCTGAAGAGTTTGATACTTCAGTGTGACAAACTAAGCTTGATAATAAAGTTTCATTTTTATCTAATTCAAGAGTTCTTTCCATAAAAACACATCCTTTCATAATTTAATATAATTATATGATAATAATGTAAAATTGTATATATATTGATTAAATACAATATTAAAGAAACTATATACATTAAAAAACTAGTTAATATAAGAAAATTAAAAAAACTTGTGTAAGGACATAATATACAATAAAATAGAAATAAATATTTTGAGAAAACAAAGGAGATAAAATCAAATGGCACAACATTCATTATCAAGAACAGAGTTACTTATAGGAAAAGAAGGTTTAGATAAATTAAAAGAATCAAAAGTAGTAGTATTTGGAGTTGGAGGGGTTGGAAGTTTCACTGTTGAAGCATTAACTAGAGCTGGTGTTGGAAACTTAGTACTAATTGATGACGATACAGTTTGTCTAACTAACTTAAACAGACAAATACATGCAACATATAATACAATAAGCAAAGTAAAAGTTGATGTTATGAAAGATAGAGTACTTAGCATAAATCATAAATGTAATGTAATAACTCACCAAACTTTTGTAACACCTGATAATATAACAGAATTTATAACTGATGATGTAGATTATGTAGTAGATGCAATTGATACAGTAACAGCAAAGATAGCTCTTGCAAAATATTGCTATGAAAATGATATAAAGATAATAAGTTCAATGGGAACAGGAAATAAATTTGATCCAACACAATTTAAAGTAAGTGATGTATTTAAAACTAAAGTATGTCCACTTGCGAAAGTTATGAGAAGAGAACTTAAAGCTAGAGGAGTTAAAAAACTTAAAGTTGTTTACTCAGAAGAGCAACCAACTAAACCAAGAACTGAAGATGTAGTTACTTGTAAAACAGGTTGCGTTTGTACAGGTGGTACTAAGAAATGTGCAGAAAAAAGACAAATACCGGGAAGTATCTCCTTCGTTCCTCCAGTTGCGGGAATGATAATTGGTGGAGAAGTCATAAAAGATTTAATAGGGATGAATGATAAGTAAAAAGGTACCTGTGGATAACTTTTAAAAATATTTACAAAAATTGGATAAAAAGTGACCTTTGTCGATGGAAGATAACATAAAGTTTCAATATGCAACAGTATGTTCGCCACTATATATTGTGGCTTTAGGATAGTTATCAACAACATGTTGATAAAATTGGGGATAACTTAAGAATTTATAGAAAAACCTGCTGTAACGGTAAAAAAGTTGCGGTAGGTTTTTTTGTCGTAGATAGAAGTTTGACAACTATAATAAAATATCATATTATTTTGGATATACTTTGATAATCAAAGTAAAAAGGAGGGCGTATGAAATTTAATTTAACACCAAAAGATATGATATTAATAGCATTATTTGCAGCACTAACAGGAGTTGGTGCTTTTATTAGAATACCACTACCAGTTGTACCGATAACTCTTCAAATTGTATTTTCACTTATGAGTGGGGTAGTCCTTGGAGCAAAAAGGGGTATGATATCACAATTACTCTATATTTTTATAGGACTTATAGGTATTCCTGTATTTACATCAGGAGGAGGTCCACAATATATATTGAGTCCAACATTCGGATATTTAATAGGAATGATATTTGGAGCTTATGTAGTTGGTAAACTTAGAGAAAAGATTAAGGAAGTTACTATATTAAAATTATTTTTAATTTGTATGGTTGGAGTTTTTGTAATTTATATTTTTGGATTACTACATTTATATATAATTAAAAATTTTTACTTAGGACAGGATACTTCCATGTGGAATATAATTTATTCAGGATTTTTAGTAACTATAGCTGGTGATATAGTAAAAGCGATTATAGTAGCATTAACATCAAAAAAATTAATTAAAATAGCAAATAGTTAATATAAAAAGAAAAAAATTACAATTATGGAGAGATTATTTACAAATATGGACAGTTATAACTTGTAAACAATCTAGTATAATATATAATATTGTTATAAGACTATAATTTAGGAGAAATTTAATATGTCACCAAAACATAATATAAATGTTGCACTTAATACTGGAAGTAAGACAGAATATCTTATTAGGGATAAGAATAATATAAGTATCGGAAGATTTTCTATAGTCGAATTAAACAAAAGTAGTAGAAGATGCAACATAGATTTAAAATTTTACAGGGAATATGAATATGACCTGCTTAGAGAAACTTTAGAAATATTATTATTAGCAACATTTAAAGATAAGGATATTTATAAAGTAAATATAAAAATTAGTGAAGAGATAAATCTTTCGCCATTCCTAGATTTAGGATTTATATTGGAAGGAATATTATCAGATAATACTTTTTCTAATGGAGTATACAAAAGTGAATTAATGCTTGGTATAAATAGAGAAGATTATCGCTATAAAAATTGTGCATCAATGATTCAAATTGAAGGAAGTAAATTTTCTCTTAGAAATTTAAATCCAAGTGATGCAGAAGGATTGTTAGATTATTACAACAAGAATAGAAAACACCTTGAAAAATTTGAGCCTACACGAGACAATGATTTTTATACAATTGAAGCACAGAGAAATAGTTTAAATGAAAGTTATAAACAATTCTTAAATGGAACCTCTATAGATTTAGCAATTATAAAAGAAAATAAAATAATAGGGAAACTTAGGTTATCTAATATAGTATACGGTGTTTTTAAAAGTGGTATACTTGGATATTCAATAGATGAAGAGTATCAAGGGCTTGGATACATGAAGGAAGCAGTTAATTTAGTAGTTAATTATGCCTTTAAAGAATTAGACCTTCATAGAATTGAAGCATCAGCGCTTGTAGATAATGAAAGATCTCAGGGTGTATTAATTAAGACAGGTTTTAAAAAACTGGGTATTAATGAGAAATACTTATTTATAAACGGAGTATGGCAAGATCACATAACATACTATAAAGTAAAATAGTGAGATAAGTGGGTGGAATTTGTGGGAACAATATTGAAAAAAGATATGGTATTAACTAAAGTATTCAATAATAGTATAATTTTAGTAAAGTCAGATGGCAAAGAAAAAATATTATTTTCAAAAGGCATTGGATTTGGTAAAAAGTTTGGAGAAATAATAAAAGCTGGTACAGAAGTAGATAAATTATTCAAAATAGAAAACGAAGAGAATATAAAGAATTTCAATAAAATATTATCTAGGGTTGATGATGATTTCTTTGCCTTATGTGAAGAGATAATTTATGATGTATCAGAAAGTTTAAGGGAAGAACTAAGTGAAAATATTCATATAGGACTTATTGATCATTTATTTTTTGCAATTAAGAGACTAGAACTTAATGAGGAGATACAAAATCCATTCCTTGTTGAGATACAAACTTTATATCCAATAGAATTTGAACTTGCTTTTAGAGCAGCAAAAAAGATAGAAAAAGAAACTGGGGTAACTATGCCAGAAGGTGAAATAGGTTTCATAGCACTTCATATTCATTCTGCTAGAAATAATGGTAAACTATCAAATACTATTAAATATAGTTATTTAAGTGGTAGAATAATAGAATACGTTGAAGAAACATTAAATATAGAGATAAGTAGAAAATCATTAGATTATGCAAGATTTTTAACTCATATAAGATTTGCAATCGAAAGAATAATGACAAAGAGTCCGATAAAAAATGATTTAGTGTCAATTATTAAAGTTAAGTATGCTAAAGCATATGATATTGCAATAGAAGTAGGGAAAATGTTAGAAGAAGAATTAGATACTAAGATAGTAGAGGATGAAATAGCATACTTAGCTATGCATATTGAAAGATTCAGATTATCAGTTAGTAAATAAATATAAATATAAAAAGAAAGGAGGCATAATTTTGAAAGGTACGGATAAAAAGAAAAGAAGTAAGTTAATAACTATTTTAGGGATTTTACTAGTTATATGTGGAGTAGTACTTATAATATATCCTTTTTTAGAGATTGGTCTTGATAAGAAAGAGATTTCTCAAAATGTAAGCGAATGGGATAAGCAAAAAGGTGAAGTAATTAAGGAAGTTAAGTCAAATAATAAGGCAAATCAAAAATATCCAACGATTAAAGTTGATGGAAAAGATATAATAGGAAAAATTATTGTAGTAAAGACTGGTAAACAAATTCCAATTCTTATGGGGGCAACTGAAGAAAATTTAAGAGGCGGAGCAACTCTGTACGATAATGGAGTATTTCCAGGAGAAGATGGAACAGCAATAGTTCTTGGACATAGAGAGACAACATTTGGATTTTTAGAAGATATAAATGTTGGTGATGAAATAGATATCGAAACAGTAACAGGCACTTATAAATTTGAACTTAAAAAAACATATATTACAGATCCTGAAGACAAATCAATACTGGCACAGGAAAAAGACCTAAATCTTACTTTAGTTACATGCTATCCATTTAGATATGTAGGTCCGGCACCTGATAGGTTTATTGCAAAGCTAGAACTGATTAAATAAATTCAGGAAATAATCAGGAAAACTAAGGTGATAAATATGATAAAAAATAAAAATATGATAAAGCGGTTAGTAGTGTTATTGACGGTATCTGTTTTGGTACAGCTTACTGCCAATATAGGAGCAACTAGAGTTTATGCAGACGACAATTCTAAAGTTACGAAAAGCAGTGAAATTGATAACGAAAAGGATAAAAGCGATAACGGAATATACTATCTATTTCCATATTTAAATAACGGAAAATATTATATTTCACCTAAGATGTTAATAAATTACGACAAAGTTAGAAAGGACAAACTAACTGTTGGAGATTATGAAGATATATTATCAAAAATGATTCTAGCTAATTTAGATAATAATAAAATTAAACCAAATGATGATGATAAAGATGATGATGATAAAGCATCTATAGGTGGTAAAGTTTGGGATGATTTAAACGGAGACGGTATTCAAGATAACAATGAAACATTACTTAAAAATATAGACATAGAACTTATAGACAATAATAATATAGTGTTAAAGAAAACAAAAACTGATATATTTGGTAGATATGTATTCAATGATCTTAAACAAGGGACATACAATGTAAGGGTTAATTTAGGACAAGGATATACAATGTTTACTAAAGAAGAGGTTGGAGAAGACGGTAGTATTAATAGTGACTTTAATAATAACGGATTAACAAAGCCATTAGAAGTAAAAGAAGGAAATTCAGATTATAGTATTGACTGTGGATTACTAAAGCCAATAACTATAGGGAGCTTCGTATGGAATGATAGGAATTGGAACGGGATTCATGATGAAAATGAAGAAGGATTATCTCGCGTAATTGTAGACTTATATAAAGATGGTGATCTTCTTTCTGAGATAAAAACAGATGCAAATGGTCATTATAAATTTGTTAATTTAACTCCAGGAAAGTATAAAATTCACTTTAGAGATAATAAAGGCAACTATGTACCAACAGAAAAAACTAATACTAAAAATAAGATTATTAGCGCAATAGATACGCAAGGAAAAACAGAAGATTTTACATTGCGTTCAGGTGATGTAAAAGAAGATATTAATGCAGGATTTCATAAAGGTAAAATCGGAAACGTAGTCTTTGAAGATAAGAATTTTGATGGCTTAAAAGATGATAATGAAGATGGAATTGAAGGCGTTAAAGTTACATTGCATTTAGCGGATGGAACATTATTAAGAGAGACTAGAACAGATAAATATGGTAAGTATGAGTTTGATAATGTATCACCAGGTATGTACTATGTTAAAGTAAATAAGCCAGAAGGGTATAATCATTTCTCACCAAAAAACAAAGGAAATGATATTAATAGCAATGTAAATTCAAATGGTAAAACAGATATAATTGATTTATCAAAAGGTGAGGCTTATGAAAATGCTAATGCAGGACTTACTTTCTTTGGTGAAATAACTGCAACTATATGGAATGATAAGAATTTTGATGGAATAAAAGGTGCTGATGAAAAGGCTATTGAAAATGTAGAAGTTAGCTTATTAGATTCAGAAGGTAATGATGTAAGAGATGTATTTGGAGATTTAGTGAAACCAGAGATAAGCGATGAAGAAGGAAAAGTATACTTTAAAAAGCTACCTGAAGGTGAGTATAAAGTGAACGTTTCACTAGTTAAAGGGTATAATGATTTTACTAAACAGACATCAAAAATCAACTCTAAATATAGTAATGTTAACTCTAGTGGGTTTAGTAACAATATCAAAGTCGATAAAGATAATGGTATAAATAAAGTGAATGCTGGAGTAATAAAATATGGAAGCATATTAAATAAGGTTTGGGATGATAGAAACAAAAACGGACGTATTGATAAATATGAGGAAGGCTTAAAAGGTGTTGAAGTTTCATTATATGATTCAAATGATAGACTAATATCATTAGTTGAAACTGATGATAATGGAGAATATAAGTTTGATGATTTAGAACCTGGTAAGTACTATGTTAAGTTTGGAATTCCAAAAAATTATGAAATAACAAATGAGAGTATGCCAAAAAATAATATGTATAGAAGTGAAGATATAAATATTAAATCAGGAGATAATCAGGAAGTGGTAGAACTATCTTTATATAAAAAGTTAGATAATATTAATCCTAATGAAGCATTACCTGAAACAAGTAAAGTTGTATTTAAGTTTATAGTATATGGAAGTGCATTTATTGTTTGTGGTGCAATACTACTAATTTTAATGAAGAAAAAAAGATAAAATAGTAACTATAGGTCACATCTTATAAAGGAATAAGGTGTGGCTTTTTTATTTCAAATAAATGTATAAATTTTCAAAATAATAAAAAAACATACAAAAATTCATTGATTAGTTAAAGTATATGTAAAAAGTTAGTGTGTATTATGAAAATTATTAAAATAACTTTAAAATTGGTAAATTTTATATTAAACTTTAACTAAGTGTTAATAATGTTGAAAATGTGTGAATGAACAAGAGGGGGAAGGATGAGTACATTTATTGAAGGAAACAAATCAAGCAAGGAGCTTAAAAGTGTAGCTGCGTATGTACTATTATCACTATTGGTATTGTTTCTTAGGATAAATTCAATAACATATTTAATGAGTTTTGTTATAAACCTATCCAGTATAGTAGCTATAATAATATTCGAAATATATGGATTTAAGAAAGGAATAATAAGTACGGTAGTTACATTTTTAATAGCAGCCCTGTTTATAGATTCTAATGTAATGCAATTAATATCATTAGCTGAAGTTATTATAGTTAGCTATTTTTGTATAGAGAAGAAGAAGATTAACATAATAGTTGGAGACTTAATATATTGGATTACTATATCCATTCCATTGTTTGTTATTATGGGAATATTCTCATATGGATTTAACTTATATTTTAATGTATTAGTAGAAATATTAAATTCAATTTTTAATATATTTATTGCAGAACTTATAGTTATATATCGTATAAGAAATAAAGTTTATAAGAAAGGTTGCACTTTCAAGTTAAGTGACTTAATTATACATATACTTACGGCAGCGATGCTTATACCATTTATTATTAATATGAGTATAGATTTATATAATGGGTATGAGGATATATTTAATAGTAATGAAATAATGTGTAATGAGACAAGCATGTATATAAAAGAAGATATTAAAAAGTGGAGTGATGAAAAGATTACTAATCTTCAGTTATCAAGTTTAGTTGAAATTGGATATTTAAATGAGATTATGAAAAAAGTTAGCATGTATAAGGATTTGAATATTTATATAACAGATAAAGATGATAATCCTATAAGCAATTTACAAAATAAAAAAATAAGTTATGAAAAAGATAATGAATATATTAAAAGGAATGTAAATGATAATTTGTATACTGTTATGCCTACAATGAATAATGATATTTATAATGATGATATTTGGGAAAGAAGTTCATTAATATATGATACAAACTTATTTGATGATAAATTTAAAATATATATTGAAACGCCAATGATAGTATATAAAGAAAAAATAATTAAAGAACATTTAAATCAAGCAAAGTTCTTTATATTTTTTAGCTTATTTATAATAATAAATGCAATGATAATAAATAAGATGATATTGAAGTCTGTAGTTAAGTTATCAAGGGATACTAAAAACTTGCCTATAAAGATTGAGTCAGGTGGTAATGTAAGCTGGGAGGAAAGCAAAATAGATGAAATTAATGGGTTAACTGAAAATATAAAAGATATGGCTATAAATATGAAAGATATTTTTACAAAGCTCAATATTTCAAAAGAGGAGCTTTATAAATTAGCTTACTTTGATGTATTAACAACATTACCAAATAGATTATCTTTTATTAAATGTGTAGAGAGTTTAATTTCTAATAAAAAGAATACATTTGCTGTAATGTTTCTTGATTTAGATAAATTTAAAGAAGTTAATGATACTTTAGGGCATACAGTTGGAGACTTATTGCTTAAAGATGTGGCAGTAAGGTTATCTGATTTAGCATTAGAAGATGAAATTAATGTATATAGAATTGGTGGAGATGAATTTGTATTAGTTTGTAAAAATAAAGATATAAGCGAAATAAAGGATATATCAAATAGTATTATAGAAAAGTTTACTGATGTATTTAAAATAAATAATCATATGATTAACATTAAATGCAGTATAGGTGTAAGTAGATACCCATATGATAGTGAAGATTTTGACGATATCATAAAGTATTCAGACATAGCGATGTATGAGTCTAAGGAAAATGGTGGGGGTTGTGCAAAAATGTTTAAAGAGGATATGAAAAATAATATAAAGAACATGTACTAGAGAGGGGACACTAATTAAAATGAAAAATATAATTAAGGTAGTTACATTATTTATCACATTTATTTTTTTTGTTGGCTGTACAAGTACGGAATTAACTGAAAATAATTTAAATGGCAAGGATAATAGTAAAGAGGCAAAGGAAGAAAAAGTCCAATTAGAATTATGGTCATATTATGATGCTAATAAATTAATAAAAGATTTTGAGGATAAAAATCCAAATATAAAAATAAATCAAAAGATAATTAAGTTTGATTATTATATTGATGAAGTTAAAAAGGGTTTAACAGAAGAGAATGGTCCAGATATTTTAATTATAGATAGTAATCAGTATGGGGATTTTACATCTATAGATGCATTAGAAGATATGTCAAAAGAACAATACGGTATTTTAAAATATAAAGATGATTATGATAAAGACTTATGGGAACTTGGAATGTCACTAGATAAAAAGAGACTTCTTGGATTGCCATTTGCATCAGCACCGTTAGTTACATATTATAGAGCCGATATTATGGAAAAGTACGGATTTCCGTCAGAGCCAAATGAACTTTCAAAATATATGGAGAATCCTAATAATTGGATTAAGATGGCAAAGCGATTAAAAGATGATGGAATATATATGTTACAGTGGGCAGCTGAAATAACAAAAATATATACTGCTGATATGCCTTACTTTGATGGACAGCTTAAATATAAAAGAAGTAATGAAAAATTTAAAAAAGGAATTGAAATGGCAAAACAAGTTAAAGAAAAATCTTTAATTCCTTATACGGATATATGGTCACCACTAGGAAAAGAATATTTACAAAATGATAAATTTGCTATGCTATATTTAGGATCATGGGGAGCTAGAGAACTCGAAACTATGGTTCCGGATCAAAGTGGTAAGTGGAGAGTTACAACATTACCTTTTGGAGTTAATGGTTGGAATAATTCTTCAATAATTTCTATAACAAAGAAATGTGCTAATAAAAATGTAGCTATGGACTTTGTAAAGCAAAATGTATTTGAACAGTATGATAAAGAGGTAGTTGGGAGTGTTCATGGGTATATTCCTTTTAGAAATAATGAAGATGCAGTTAAAAAAGAAAATAAATTTTTAGGTGGTCAAAGAGAACAAGGTTTTTATGAAGAAGTAATGGAAAAAACTAAAGAGTATCCTGTAACACCTTTTGATGAAAGAGCGTTTAAACTATGGGATAGAGTTTTAAATGAAGGACTAGATGAGGAAATGGATTCAGATAAAATAATGAAAAATATAAGTGATGAAATAGAAAAAGAATTTTCAAAAGAGAGAGAATTTATATTAGAAGGTTTAAAAAATCTAAAATAAAAAAAGACTTTATCAAAACAACATGTGATAGAAAAGCTTATAGGCTTTCTTAAGTGTTTTGATAAAGTCTAATTTAATTATTAAATTGAGTATTCTAAAACTACAGTTTCTCCAGCTACAACATCCATGCCTGTTTTAGCTTCCATTGATTTAACAACGTCAGGATTTGTTATAAGAATTGGAGTTACTAATGATAAGTTTTTGCTCTTAATAAACTCTCTATCTATTTTAATAATAGGAGTACCGGCTTTAACTTTAGTACCAGCTTCAACTAATTGCTCAAATCCTTCTCCATTTAGTGAAACAGTTTCTATACCAATGTGTACTAGCATTTCTATTCCGTTATCTAAAGTCATAGCGAATGCATGTTTAGTTTTAAAAACTAATGTTAAGTCTCCATCGCAAGGTGCAACTATAACATCACCTGTTGCGTCGATTGCTAATCCGTCTCCAGCCATCTTTTGAGCGAATACTGGATCTGGAACTTCTGATAAGTCTATAGCTTTTCCGCTTACAGGAGCAACAAAATTTAGTGCCTCATTTTTTTCGTTTTTATTTTTTTTAAATAATCCAAACATATTATTCAATTCCTTTCAATACTAAAAATTTAAAGTCAAATTATCATTTTTTATAGCTTATTTAATAAGCATAGTATACCACATAAGCGTAAAAAATAAAAAAAGGCATAAGTTTAAAAAGTTAAACTTATGCCTGATATTACTCAGTTACACGTCAAGAATATTATACATCCTTATAAATAAAGTGTCAATTTAAAATAAGTAATTATTTGTATTAAAAAAATATTAATAAAATTTAAAAAAAAGTTTCATGAAACCGTTGACAGACGAATATATATATATTAAAATTAAATCAACAAAACGAAATAAGTTTTATTGGATCGGCGTGTTACCATTAATAATTTGGGCATTAGCCGGAAAGAATATACTATAATTGTATTCTTTCCGGCTTTTTTTGTTGTCATTATTTCTATTCTATATTATGATAAATACCGATTTATAAAACTAAATAATTTATATTGGAGGGAATTATATGTCTAAAGGAAATAATAAAGTACTTGGCGGATTACAAAAGCTAGGTAAAGCACTTATGACACCAGTTGCTTGTTTACCAGCAGCAGCACTTTTATTAAGACTAGGAGCACCGGATGTTTTAAACATAGTATGGATGAATAAAGCTGGAGCTGCTATATTTGATAATTTAGCAATTTTATTTGCTATCGGGATAGCAATAGGACTTGCAAAAGAAAATAATGGTGTTGCAGGACTTGCAGCAGCAGTTGGTTACTTCACTATTACAAATGTAGCGGTTACATTTGATGATACAATTAATATGGGAGTATTAGCAGGGGTTATTGTTGGGGTAGTTGCAGGATTACTTTACAATAAATTTAAGGACATTCAATTACCACAGTTCTTAGGATTCTTTGGTGGTAAGCGTTTTGTACCTATAGCAACAGCTTTTGTATGTTTAGCATTAGGATTCGCAGCAGGATACATTTGGCCGATGATCCAAGGGGGTTTAGATTCATTTGGTAATTCAATGGCTGGAGCAGGAGCAGTTGGGGCTTTTGTATTTGGAGTATTAAACAGATTACTTATACCAGTTGGATTACACCACGTACTTAATGCGGTATTCTGGTTCCAATTTGGTTCATTCCCTGGAGCTGATGGAGCAATGGTTCATGGAGATATCGCTAGATTCTTCGCAGGAGATCCAACAGCTGGAACTTACATGACAGGATTCTACTTTATAATGATGTTTGCATTACCAGCAGCTTGTATAGCTATGATAATGGCAGCAAAGAAAGAAAAGAGAAAAGCAGTTACAGGTATGCTTATAAGTATAGCTTTAACAGCATTCTTAACAGGAATAACAGAACCAATAGAATTCACATTTATGTTCTTAGCACCAGTATTATATGTATTCCATGCATTAATGACTGGGGTGGCACTTGCAGTTGCTAATATATTTGGAATGAGGATGGGATTCGGATTCTCAGCCGGATTATTAGATTATGGTCTAAGTTTTGGTATATCAGAGAAACCAGTACTTATAGTATTAGTAGGTTTAATATTTGCAGCAATTTACTTTGTAGTATTCTACTTCGCAATTAAGAAATTCAACTTACCAACTCCAGGTAGAGAAGATGATGATGAGGAAGATATATTAGATGAGGTAGTGGAAGATAATGCACAACTTGGAAAAGCTACAAGCAAATCATCATCAATAGATGAAAAAGCAGCAGGAATATTAGAAGCTTTAGGTGGAAGTTCAAATATAGAAAATATAGATGCTTGTGTAACAAGAATAAGATTAACAGTTAAAGATTCAAGTATAGTTAATGAAAAAGCATTAAAGAGATTAGGTGCTACAGGAATAATGAAGTTAGATGCTAAAAACCTTCAAGTAGTTGTTGGAACATTAGCAGATCCGTTAGTATCACATATTAAAAAAATGATGTAATAATATAAAATATCGAAAAGTGAAGGTTTAAACCTTCACTTTTTTTACGTTTAATGTAGATTTAACATAAAACAGTAATTAATTAACATAAACCCCGTTGAAATATTAATTCTAATCTGATATTCTCTATACTAATTATATAAAAAGGTTGAGGTATTAGAATTATGAGTTTAGAGGAAAGTATTAGAATCTTTATAATGAATTATGGTGTTGTTAGTGTATTTCTGCTTGTCCTTTTAGAATATGCAAATTTTCCTTTGCCAAGCGAAGTAGTATTACCTTTAATGGGTGTTGTCGGAGCTTTAAATGGAATTAATTTTTTTGAGATATTAATAGTTTCAGTAGTGGCAGGGATAATTGGATCTATATTAAATTATTTTATTGGACTATATTTTGGGGAAAGAACAATACTATATATAGAAGGGAAGTTTCCTAAAACAAAAAAGTCAATTAGAGCTTCATACAATTGGCTTGAAAAATACGATAACCTTGCGGTTTTACTGTCAAGATTAATACCGGTAGCAAGAACATTTATCTCAATAGTAGCTGGAGTTGTTAAGATGAAGCCAGCACCGTTTATATTATATTCATCTATAGGAATAACTATATGGAATGCACTTTTAATTTCATTAGGTTATATATTTGGTGATAATACGGAGATGATAAGTGCATTATTACAGAAGTATTCTATTATAATAGTATTAATAATAGCAATTGTAGTTATAATAAAAGTTGTTATTAATAAGGATAAAATAAAAAGCTATTTTAAATAGCTTTTATTTTTTTAGGAGGATTATATGAAAAATATAGATAAAAAAAGTTTTGAAGAAGTTATAAAAGTAAAACCTACAAATATAATAAATGGGTTTGATGATTATACAAGTGCAATAATAATTGATGATAGGGGTAAGGGCAAAGAAACTGAATTAAAGTTTTATAATCTGTTGAATAAGTATTATATAGAAGAAGAAAAACTTGTAGCAGATTATTATGGAAATGCAATTGAAGAGGATGAATTTAATAATATGATTAGTCAATTAGAAGAAGAGGATAGAAAAATTCTTACTAATATAAGAAAAGATTTAAATAAAGATAGTATATATTTTGAGATAGAAAGTAAAAAAGACTTATATTTATTATTAACTTTATCATTGAAGAATATTTTATTTAGTACTTTTTACTTTAAAAGTGGTGAATTTACTATTTGGAGTAACTACGATTATAAATTTGTTATCTTTTTTAATAATGAAAGTAGCTTAAAAGATTTCGAAAAAATAGCGAAAGAGTGTGAGTTAATATTAAAAGATATAAATATAGTTGAATAATACAGTGGAAAATGCACACACTATACCTAGAGTGTCGATAGTATTAAAGAGGAGTTATTTACATTATAATTGAGTATGATAGGTGTAATGTTATTAAACAGAATAATTTAATATATAGGTACCTACATATTATGATATTATAAAACACGTCGCTGATGCAGCACACAAGTTT
>NZ_JAVXRL010000055.1:0-19099 GCF_036643715.1 Clostridium sp.
AAAGAATTGCTGGTTTTAAATGTTATTCTATATATTCTGTTCAATTTTCAAAGATCTAAGCAATCTCGTTGACTGCTTTATTATAATAACACCGGAACTACTTATTGTCAACAACTTTTTGAAGTTAATTTCTTAAGTTATTTTCAATGTTTTGTTCTTAGTGGCCGCCATCACCTGACGACGGATATTATAATATCATGATTAGAGCAAAGCTCACTTTATGTCACATTCCATTATAATAAATTATGTTAATAATACTTCTTTTTTCTTCTTTTTTCTAAGTTTAATTAATAATGATACGCCTGGTTTAGTTATCCTTACTTTTCCTATATTTTTCTCAATTTATACCTTTATTCATACCATCAACCCCTATGAAATAACATTAAATTAAATGATTTTATTATAAATTATTAAAAAAAGCCTAAAAACATTAGGCTAACTTTTAAAATAAGTTTGATTTTCTCTAAACTCATTTATTTTAGAAAGCAAAATATCTTTAGGCTCTTCTAATTTATTTTAAATTCTTAACTATCTTTTTAAATTCATTTCCTCTTTCCATAAAGTTAGGGAACATATCAAAAGAAGCACAAGCTGGTGATAATGTTATTATATCTCCTTCAGTTGAAATTTCTCTTGCTTTAATAACAGCATCTTCAAATGTCTCAACTTCTATAATATCAACTTCTATTCCTTTTTCTTCTTTAAGCTTATTAAACACTTCTTTTATTTTAGCTTTAGTATCTCCAACTAATATAAGCTCCTTAATAAATTGATGTCCCTCTTCTGCTAAAGGTTCAAACGGAATATGTTTATCATACCCTCCAGCTATCAATATTACTTTTTCATCAAAAGCTTTAAGACCTGCAAGTGTTCTTGTTGGACTTGAAGCTATAGAATCATTATAGTATTTAACACCATCTAACTCTCTTATAAATTCACACCTATGCTCAACTCCTCCGAATGTTTCAAATACATCTTTCATTGACTGAATTGAAACATCATCCTTAGTTGCTATAAATGCTGCTAAATAATTTTCAACATTGTGCATTCCCTTTAATACCATATCTTTTTTCTTACATACTTCCTTGCCTTCTAAATATAGTATTCCATCTTTATAGTAAGCTCCATCTTTAATAATTCTCTTTGAGCTAAATTCTCTCACTTCACCTTTAGCTTCTTTTTCGAATTCATATGTTATTTCATTTTCTCTATTTACAACAAGAACCCCTTCTTTTTCTCCGTATAAGAATACATTCTTCTTTGCATCTATATATTCTTGCATATCTTTATGCATATCTAAATGATTTGGTGCTAAATTCGTGCATATAGCAACATCAACAGGTAAATTCATTGTCATAAGCTGAAAGCTTGATAATTCTAGAACTACCATATCTTCTTTTTTTATATCTTCTATTTGAGAAAATAAAGGTGTACCTATATTTCCACCAACCCAAGTTTTAAATCCTTCTTCCATTAGCAACTGAGATATTATAGTAGTAGTTGTTGTCTTTCCATCACTACCAGTAACTCCATATATCTTTCCACTACAGTATCTAACGAACTCTTCCATTTCTGAAGTTATGTATGATCCCTCATTTTTAACTTTAACTAAAGCATCACAATCTATTCTCATTGAAGGTGTTTTAAACACTACATCGAATCCAGTTAAATTATCTAAATAATTTTCACCTAAAGAAAGCTTAACTCCCTTACTTTTGAAATCTTTAGCTGTTTCTCCAAGTTTTTCTTCACTTTTCATATCAAAGGCAGTTACTTCTGCGCCAAGATTAACTAAGAAATTTATAAGTGGTATATTACTTACTCCAATTCCTACTACTCCAACCTTCTTACCTTTTATAAACTTTTTAAACTCTCCGAAATCTTTTTTCATACTTTTCCTCCACACTAGCTACTACTAACTTATATATTATGAATTATTTCTATTTTTGTCTCATTTAACTTTAATTATAACATTTTAATTCCCTATTTTTAAGTACTTACGGCACTCATATGTTAATTTTTTACCATATAAATTCATCTATTTAATAATATAAAAAGAGTATCTCCTAAAAGGAAATACTCTTATATAATTTAATTAGAATTCTAAGCTCTTAGCTATATACGCTTCTAATTCTTCTATTTTAACTCTTTCTTGTTCCATTGTATCTCTATCTCTAATAGTTACAGCACCATCTTCTAATGTATCAAAGTCTACTGTAATACAGAATGGAGTACCAATTTCATCTTGTCTCCTGTATCTCTTACCAATACTACCACCTTCATCGAAATCAACATTAAACTTCTTAGCAAGTTCTCCATAAACTTCTAACGCTTTATCTGATAATTTCTTTGATAAAGGTAATATTGCAGCCTTAAATGGCGCAAGTGCTGGGTGAAGATGCATTACTATTCTTGAATCCTTCTTATCTTCTGTTGATAAATCTTCTTCATCATAAGCATCAACTAAGAATGCAAGTGTAACTCTATCAGCACCAAGTGATGGTTCTATACAGTATGGTATATATTTTTCATTAGTCATTGGATCTAAGTACATTAAATCTTGTCCTGAATGTTCTGCATGCTTCTTTAAGTCGTAGTCTGTTCTATCAGCTATTCCCCAAAGTTCTCCCCAACCAAATGGGAATAAGTATTCTATATCTGAAGTTGCATTTGAATAGAATGAAAGTTCTTCTGCTTCATGATCTCTTAATCTTAAAGCCTCTTTATTAACACCTAAGTTTAATAAGAAGTTCCAGCAGTATGCTCTCCAATATTCAAACCATTCTAAATCTGTTCCTGGTTTACAGAAGAATTCTAATTCCATTTGTTCGAATTCTCTTGTTCTGAATGTGAAATTACCTGGTGTAATTTCATTTCTGAATGACTTACCAATTTGACCTATACCAAATGGTACTTTCTTTCTTGAGCTTCTTTGAACTTGCTTAAAGTTTACAAATATACCTTGAGCTGTTTCTGGTCTTAAGTATATCTCATTTTTAGCATCTTCTGTTACTCCTTGGAAAGTTTTAAACATAAGATTAAATTGTCTTATGTCTGTGTAATTCATCTTTCCACATTTAGGACATACTATATTATGTTCATCTATGTATGCCTTTAATTGTTCATTTGACATCCCATCAGCTGAAGCAACTTCAACTCCACTTTCTGTCATGTGGTCTTCAACTAATTTATCAGCTCTAAATCTAGCTTTACATTCTTTACAATCCATTAGAGGATCTGAGAATCCGCCTAAATGTCCTGATGCTACCCAAACTTCTTTATTCATTAAGATTGCACAGTCAACTCCAACGTTGTATGGACTTTCTTGAATGAACTTTTTCCACCAAGCTTTTTTAACATTGTTTTTAAATTCTACTCCTAGTGGACCGTAATCCCATGAGTTTGCAAGTCCACCATATATATCTGAACCTGGGAATATAAATCCTCTGTTCTTACATAGTGAAACTATTTTATCCATAGTCTTTTCTACTGCCATTTCTATTACCTCCAAAAATTTTATTAAATTTATACATTAAAAAAAGCCTTAAGCACAATAAAGGGACGAAAAATCTTTCCGCGGTTCCACCCTTCTTGGCCAAAGCCCAACTTTATAAAAAGCTATACTCAAAAGCTCCCTTCATTCAATCTTATTAATGATTCCCACCAAAACATCATCTCTCTAAAAATAAAAATAGAATTACTCCTCTTCATCACTGTATATATTAAATTATATATCTAATTTTATCAAAAGCCTTATATATGTCAAGATACATACAAGCTTATTTTACTGTTTACGTAAATTTAATTAAATAAACATTTGTATATTATATAATATAATTAAATATTTATGAGAGGAGACTTAAAGATGAAATATTTTTTAAATCACAAAACAGATTCAACAGATCCTTATTTATTAATAACAGATGAGAATGGTTTAGTTTGCTATAAGGTAGCTATTCCTAAAATTAGTATTGGAGAAAAATTATATTTAGAAGATGCTAATGGCAATAAACTATTTAAACTTAAGAAAAAACTACTTCACGTTAATAATACATTTATTATAGAACGTGCAAATGAATACTATGGAAGAGTAAAAAAACACCTTTCAGCTCCATTAAGTGAGCATTTTGATATTGATAGTCCTTTTGGAGAACTTATCGCTAAAGGTGACTTTTCAGATCATACTTTTAGCTTCTATTATGAAGATAATAATATAGCTGCTACTGTATCTGACGGAACCTCAGGTGTAGAAGATAGTTATATGGTTGATGTTATAGACTTCAACGAAGATGGATTTATATTAGCTTGTGCCGTTATTATTGATATGATTGTTAATTTTGAAGAAGAAATTTAAAAATAAAAAAAATGGTAGGACAGTACTAACTATACTTTCCTACCAAATAAAAAAAACAGTGACAACTTCACTGCTAAACTTCTTAATAAAAAAATGGCTCCGCGAAGAGGACTCGAACCTCCAACCTGTCGGTTAACAGCCGAATGCTCCACCATTGAGCTATCGCGGAATATTTTTATAACAAATATATTATTTTTAAAAGAAAAATGGCTCCGCGAAGAGGACTCGAACCTCCAACCTGTCGGTTAACAGCCGAATGCTCCACCATTGAGCTATCGCGGAATATTTTTATAACAAATATATTATTTTTAAAAGAAAAATGGCTCCGCGAAGAGGACTCGAACCTCCAACCTGTCGGTTAACAGCCGAATGCTCCACCATTGAGCTATCGCGGAATATTTGCTACATTTGATATTATATCACCTTTTTAGTAAAATGCAACCTCTTTTCAAGAAAAAAAATGATTTTTAATTGAAATTCTCCATAGTAATATTATCTCTAGCTACAGAACACTTTTTATCTTCTAATCTCTCCTTAAATTTTATCCCTTTATAACATATAAACATTATTATAATTCCAATCAAACTTAATATTATAGATGGAATAATAGCAATTTCACTATAATCAATATTAAAGGCCGTAAAATACTGTTCACTTAAAACTATTCCTATGTTATAGCTCATATGAAGAATTATAGTTGGTATTATACTTCTTGTATAAGCATATACAACACAATATATTAAAGATCCAGCTAATATAGCTAATACATTTTGAATATCAGGAAGATGTGCAAGGGCAAATAATGATCCTCCAATTACAATAGCTTTATTTACACTATACTTCTTTAATAAACCTTTTAAAAGAATACCTCTAAAGAGAATTTCTTCAACAATCGGTGCTACTAACCCTGCAGTTAAAAATATAGCTATAAAAGATCCAGATTCCTCTTCAACTTCTATAAATTCTCTAATAAATTCTGGTATTGGAATTAAATTAATAAAATAAACTATTCCTATAACAAATATTATTTCACCTACAGATATTAAAACAAGCTTCAAATAGTCACTTCTATCTAGCTCTACATGCGTAATATACTGTTTTTCAATGTTAATACTATTTTTATCTAAATACAACCTCTTTATAAATGATATAACTGCACAGTATGCTAAAACCTCCGTGCTAGCAATTGCAATACTCATTATAAAATCCACTTCATAAAATATTGTAACTTTACTCATTATTACTGCAATTGATATAAGCATCATAATAAGTAACGCTGTGTAAAATAAGAAACTAAACCCTATTCCTCCAAGCACCCCTATTGGTTTAACATTAAAATCATCAAAATCTAATAACCATCCCTTTATCTTTCTCATAAATCCCCCTAAGTTATAAATATATAATTATTTTAACATATTTGTATATTTTAGGATATGAGGCATAAAAAAAGGTATCTCATCTCTGAGATACCTTGAAATACACTAATTATTTGCTTGGTTTCATTGTTGGGAATAGGATAACGTCTCTTATTGATGATGAATCAGTTAAGAACATAATCATTCTATCAATACCAATTCCAAGTCCACCTGTTGGAGGCATACCTGTTTCTAAAGCACTCATGAACTCTTCGTCTAGCATGTATGCTTCGTCATCTCCATATTCTCTTTCCTTAGCTTGTTGTTCAAATCTTTGTCTTTGAACTATTGGATCATTAAGTTCTGAGTAAGCATTACATACTTCTCTTCCATATACGAATCCTTCAAATCTTTCAGTGAAATCTTCATTTCCTCTCTTCTTCTTTGTAAGAGGTGATATTTCTACTGGGTAGTCAACTAAGAATGTTGGTTGCATTAAGTTTGACTCACCATATTCTTCGAATAACATGTTAAGAACTTCTCCCTTAGTTACCTTATCTAAAGGTTTTGGGAATTCTAAATGCTTTTCTTTAGCAATAGCTTGAGCTTCTTCATCTGATGCAATTTCATTAAAGTCTACTCCTGCATATTCTTTAACAGCATCAACCATAGTAATTCTTCTCCATGGTGGTGTGAAGTCAATTTCAGTTCCTTCATACATTACTTTAGTTGTACCATTTACTTTTTCACAAACATAAGCAATCATATTTTCTGTTATTTCCATCATATCATTATAATCAGCATAAGCTTGATATAATTCTATAGCAGTAAATTCTGGATTATGTCTTACTGAAACTCCTTCATTTCTGAAGTTTTTACCCATTTCATAAACTTTTTCAAATCCAGCAACTATTAATCTCTTTAAGTATAACTCTGTAGCAATTCTTAAATACATATCTATATCTAAAGCATTGTGGTGAGTTATAAATGGTTTAGCTGCAGCTCCTCCAGCTATTGGTGCTAGTATTGGAGTATCAACTTCCATGAATCCTTTATTATCTAAGAATTCTCTTATTCCCTTTATTATTTGTGATCTCTTTATGAAAGTATCTTTAACTTCAGGGTTAGTTATTATATCTACTTCTCTTTGTCTGTATCTTAAGTCTGGATCTTTTAATCCGTGGAACTTTTCTGGTAATGGCTTTAATGATTTACATGTTAAGCCGAAATCTGAAACTTTAACTGAAACTTCTTCAGTTCTAGTTTTGAAAACTTCTCCTGTTGCATAAACCCAGTCACCTAAGTCAAAACTCTTATAAGCTTTTAAATTTTCTTCTCCAACTGCATCAATCTTTATGAATAATTGGATTTTTCCGTCTTTATCGTGTATGTCTGAGAATACAACTTTTCCTTGTCCTCTCTTAGACATTATTCTTCCTGCTACTGTTACAGTTTTTCCTTCTAGTTCATCGTAGTTTGACTTTACTTCTTCAGAAGAATGAGTCCTTTCTACTGTGTATACATCAAATGGATCCTTACCAGCTGCTTGTAATTCTGCTAGCTTCTCTCTTCTTAATGCTTCTTGTTCACTGAACTGAGCTTCTAATTCTTGTATATTCATTTCCTCAGTTGACATTAATTATCCCTCCGTTACGCTTTTCTTATATCTAGTACTTCGTACTTGCTAATACCATCTGGTACTGTTATTTCAACTACATCGCCAACCTTCTTACCTATAAGGCCAGCTCCAACTGGTGATTCATTTGATATCTTGAATTCCATTGGATCTGCTTCTGCTGAACCTACTATTGTATATTCAACCTCTTCGTCAAAATCATAATCTTTAACTTTAACTTTTGCTCCTACTGAAACAATATCTGATGATATTTCTGATTCATCTACAACTTCAGCATTTTTAAGCATGTTTTCTAGTTGAAGTATTCTACCTTCTGTAAATGCTTGCTCGTTTTTAGCTTCATCATATTCTGAGTTTTCACTTAAGTCTCCGTATCCTAATGCTACTTTTATCTTTTCTGTAATTTCTTTTCTTTTAACTGTTTTTAAAATTTCTAATTCGTTTTCAAGTTTTTTAACACCTTCGTAAGTCATTACAAATCTTTTTTGTTCGCTCATATTTAACTCCCCTTTAACAACCGTATATGGTCTATATTTTTTCAATTAATAATTGTTGATTATATCCGTATTAAAGCCCTATAATAAATATTCAAATTCATTTAAAATATTATAAAGCAGTGCCTATAATATGTCAACAAATCAAGCTTCTATAAAAGCGTTTCAGTAGTATATAATATCTATTATATAGCTACTTTATTCATAATAATAGAGTTTAAACACAAATCTCTTTTTATATACACTTATATTTAAACTCTACTATATTATTTATCTTTTTAAATTCTTAAGTTCATCCTTATAATTAACTAACATTTCCATAACGTCTTTACTGTTTTCTAGAGTATTCATAACGCTTCTAACCTCAGTACATTTTGGAAGTCCCTTTATGTACCATGAAGCATGTTTTCTCATTTCCCTAGTTGCCTTATACTCTCCGTCATACTTTATTGCAAGTTCGAAGTGTCTCATACACATTTCAATTTTCTCTTCTGGAGTTATTTCCTTAAGTGGTTTCCCATTAAGAGCTCTTTCGATTTGTTTGAAAAGCCATGGATTACCCATACTTCCTCTTGCAACCATTATTCCATCGCAGTTAGTTAATTCTTTCATCTTAATTGCATCTTCTGCATTAAACACATCACCATTTCCTATAACAGGAATAGAAACGCTTTCTTTAACTTCTTTTATTATGTTCCAATCTGCTTTACCTTCATACATTTGCTTTCTAGTTCTTCCATGCACTGCTATAGCATCTGCACCTGCTTCTTCTAAAGCTAAAGCAAATTCAACAGCGTTTAAGTGTTCATCATCAAAGCCTTTTCTAAACTTTGCAGTTACAGGTTTCGTTGAAACTTCTTTTATCTTTCTAACAATTTCAGCTGCAAGTTTTGGATCTTTCATAAGAGCTGAGCCTTCTCCATTTTTTACTATTTTAGTAGCTGGACACCCCATATTTATATCTATTATACAAATATCATCTCTCTTATTAAAATGTTCTTCAACTACCTTTGCCATTATATCTGGTTCATTACCAAATATTTGAACGGCAACTGGCATTTCTTCATCTGAAATTCTTAAAAGCTTTTGTGTATTATCACTTCCATAGTGTAATGCTTTAGCACTAACCATCTCAGTATATACTAGTCCACATCCTTGTTCTTTGCAAAGTCCTCTAAATGATATATCTGTAACTCCAGCCATTGGAGCTAAAAATACGTTGTTTTTAAATTCTAAATTCCCAATTTTCATATCTTTTTTCTCTCTTCTCTTGCTTTTGAGTATTATTCCTTATTCTTGTTATAGATTAATCTCAATCCTTCTAATGTTAAATCACTATCTACTACATCAATACAATCAGTTTCATTTGCAATTAAATTTGCAAGTCCACCTGTTGCTATTACTAGAGGCTCTCCAACACACTTATTTCTCATTTCTTCTTTCATTTTCTTTACTATATATTCAACTTGCCCAATATATCCATATAAAATACCAGCTTGCATGCTCTTTATCGTATTTTTACAAATTATATTCTCTGGCACTTCTAGTTCTATTCTTGGCAATTTAGCAGCTCTCTCAAATAATGCATCTGATGCTATATTAACACCTGGAACGATACATCCTCCTAAATAGTCACCCTTTTCTGTTATTGAACAGAAAGTTGTGGCTGTACCAAAATCAATAACTATATTTGGTTTCTTGTATATCTCAAAAGTTGCAACAGCATTTACTATTCTGTCAGCTCCAACTTCTTTAGGGTTGTCATACTTTATATTTATTCCTGTCTTTACTCCAGGACCTACTATTATAGGTTCCATACAGAAACATTTTCTTATCATATTCTCTAATGAATGCATTATATTAGGAACAACTGATGATATTATTATTCCCTTAACCTTTTTCGGATCTAATCCGTTTTGAGAGAATAATTGCATAACTTGTATACTGTATTCATCTGATGTTTTCTTAGCATCTGTTGAAATCCTCCAGCTAGCTATATAATTATCATCTTTGTGAACTCCTAAAACGATGTTTGTATTTCCTACATCGACGAGCAATATCATAAAAGCACCACCTTAATATAATTAAAAGCAGCTATTATTCAAGCTGCTTTTATTTTGATAAAATAACTTAATTTTAACAATATAATTTTAACAATTCGGTGGTATTTGTCAAGAGTTTAACACATTATTAGAATAGTCCTACAATTTCACCATCTTCTAATATATCCATCTTATTTGCGGCAGGAACTTTAGGCAGTCCTGGCATAGTCATAACGTCCCCTGTTAGAGCTACAATGAATCCAGCACCATTTGATACCCTAACTTCTTTAACCGTTATAGTGAAGCCCTCTGGCTTTCCTAATAGACTTTGATTATCTGATAAAGAATATTGAGTTTTTGCCATACATATAGGAAGTCTATCTAATGAGAATTTTTTAAGTTCCTCAATTTGCTTTTTAGCTTGTATTGAATAATTAACCCCATCTGCACCGTAAATTTCTTTTGCTATTTTTAAAATCTTATCTTCGATTTCATTTTTTTCATCATATAGCACTTTAAAGTTTGACTTTTCATTTTCTAGAACGTCTAAAACTTGTTCTGCAAGTTCTATTCCACCTTCTCCACCTTTTGCCCAAACGTCTGAAAGAGCTACTCTAACACCTTTAGTCTTGCAGAATTCTTCTATAAATTTAACTTCTTCTTCACTATCTGAAGTAAATTTATTTATTGCAACAACAACTGGAACTCCAAACTTCGCTATATTATCGATTTGTTTATCTAAATTTGATATTCCATCTTCTAACGCTTTGACATTTGGAATATTAAGATCACCTTTTAAAACTCCTCCATGATGCTTTAATGCTCTTATTGTAGCAACTATAACAACACAATCAGGATTTAAATTTCCGTATCTACACTTTATATCTAAGAATTTTTCTGCTCCAAGATCAGCACCAAAACCTGCTTCTGTAACAGCTATATCCCCAACTTTTTGCGCAAGCTTAGTTGCAATTACTGAATTACACCCATGTGCAATATTTGCAAAAGGACCTCCATGAATTATAGCTGGAGTATTTTCAAGTGTTTGAACTAAATTAGGCTTAATTGCATCTTTCATTAAAAGCGCCATTGCCCCTTGTATTTCTAACTCTTTAGCATATACCGGCTCCCCATCTAAGTTGTAAGCAATTAATATGTTTCCCATTCTTTCTTTTAAATCACTTAGATTTTCTGCTAAGCAAAGTATAGCCATAATTTCTGATGCAACAGTAATCATAAACCCATCTTCTCTTAAAAAACCATTTATCTTTCCACCTAAACCAACAACAACATGTCTAAGTGCTCTATCATTCATATCAATAACTCTTTTGAATATAATTCTTCTTGAATCAATTCTTAAATCATTCCCTTGATGAATATGGTTATCTATAGCTGCTGATAATAAATTATTAGCAGATGTTATAGCATGCATATCTCCTGTAAAGTGTAAATTTATATCTTCCATAGGTACTACTTGTGCATATCCACCACCAGCTGCTCCTCCTTTAATTCCAAATACAGGTCCAAGTGAAGGTTCTCTAAGTGCTATAACTGAGTTTTTGCCCATCTTGCATAACGCCTCACCAAGCCCAACTGTAACTGTTGACTTTCCTTCTCCTGCTGGAGTTGGATTTATTGCAGTTACAAGAACAAGTTTTCCATCCTTATCATTTTCTTTTCTTTTTAAAACATCTAAAGAAATTTTGCATTTATATTTCCCATATAATTCTATATCATCTTCATTTAAATTTATTTTTTCTGCAATTTTAACTATTGGCTCCATTTTAGCTTCTTGTGCTATTTTTATATCACTTTTCATTGTTACCACCTAGCCCCTCTCTTATATAAAAGTTTTATTTTTTATTATAACCTATCTATTAAAAGTATACCATTAAACCCATCATTTTTGAACGCTTTATTCGAACATTATTGCTATTTTTATTTTTATAATTCGTATTATCATCATTTAATTGTTATATTTTTGCATTATTCAGCAAAAAAATACTACTTTTAAGTATAAATCACATAAATTATCGCAATTCCATATTCAAAATACATTTATAGCAATTTGTCTTTTAAAAATAGTTGTTTTAAATATTTCCCAGGAATAAAGTATAAAAAAAGCTCTCCATTTTAATGGAGAGCTTTTTTTCTATGCTTCATCGAATATTTGTTCGAATTCTTTTCCTTCTAGCTTTTCCTTTTCTAAAAGAGCACCCGCTACTGCATGTAACTTGTTTATGTTCTCTCTTAAAATCTTCTCTGCTCTTTCGTAAGCTTCATCAATAAATGATTTAACTTCTTTATCTATTTCAGCTCCAATTTCTTCTGAGAAGTTTCTTCCACCACCAAGGTCTCTTCCTAGGAATACTTCGTTTTGTTGTGAACCATATGAAATTGTTCCAAGTCTTTCACTCATACCATATTCCATAACCATACTTCTCGCAATTGCACTAGTTCTATCAATATCATTTTTAGCACCAGTACTTATATCACCTAGTATTATTTTCTCAGCAACTCTTCCTCCTAGAAGTCCAACCATATCATCTTTAAGTCTAAGCTTTGAAGTATATGATCTATCTTCATCAGGTAAATGCATAGTGTATCCACCAGCTCTACCTCTTGGAATTATACTTATTTCATGAACTGGATCTGAGAACTTTAATGACTTCATTACAACAGCATGACCTGCCTCATGATAAGCTGTTAAATTTCTATCCTTTTCACTAATAACTCTACTCTTCTTTTCTGGACCAGCTATTACTCTTGTTATAGCTTCTTCCATATCAATCATTGTAATTAACTTATCACCTCTTCTAACTGCAAGCAGCGCTGCTTCATTAGCAAGGTTTTCTAAGTCTGCTCCAGCAAATCCCGGAGTTCTCTTCGCTAATACATCTAAATGTACATCATCTGCTAAAGGTTTCTTTCTTGTATGAACTTTAAGAATCTCTTCTCTTCCTTTAACATCTGGTGCACCAACTAGTATTTGTCTATCAAATCTACCTGGTCTTAAAAGAGCTGGATCTAGTATGTCTGGTCTATTTGTAGCTGCAATCATTATAATTCCTTCGTTTGCTCCAAATCCATCCATCTCAACTAGTAATTGATTAAGAGTTTGTTCTCTTTCATCATGTCCACCACCAAGACCTGCTCCTCTTTGTCTACCTACAGCATCTATTTCATCAATAAATACTATACAAGGGGCATTCTTTTTTGCGTCTGCAAATAAATCTCTAACTCTTGAGGCACCAACCCCAACAAACATTTCAACGAAATCTGAACCTGAAATACTGAAAAATGGTACTCCAGCTTCTCCTGCTATTGCCTTAGCAAGTAAAGTTTTACCTGTTCCAGGAGGTCCTATTAAAAGAACTCCCTTAGGGATTCTAGCTCCCATTTGAGTATATCTTGTTGGTTCTTTTAAGAAATCAACTATTTCTTCTAATTCTTGCTTTTCTTCATCGGCACCAGCAACATCTTTAAATGTTACTTTCTTAGCATCTGGTGTAGCAACCTTAGCTCTATTTTTACCAAAGTTCATAACACCTCTTCCGCCACCGCCACCTTGTGACTGTTGTGTCATCACAAACAGAAGCACTAAGAATAGAACAACCATAAGTACAGTTGGTATAAGTGATATCCAGGCTCCACTATTTGATGGTTTCTCGAAATCAACTTTTACAGCACTCTTAGGGTTTTCAGTAACCATTTTTGAAATAACTTCTTCTGGTGCAATTGTAACAAACTTCTTTCCATCAGTTAGTACACCATCTATCGTCATATCATTTTCATGAACGTATATGCTACTTACTTCATTAGCATTCCATTTTTGTTGGAAAGAACTGTATGAAATTGTCTCCGATTTGTTTCCTGTTTCCCACATGGCAAAAGCTGCAAAAATCAGCACCGCTATCGTAACAATCCAAACAGCTGCACTTGAATATTTTTTCATTCAAGGCCCCCCTCTCTTTTAATTATTTTTTAATTTTACTATACGTCTTCTTTAATTACAATATTTTTTATTGTAAATTATTCCAATTTATTTATTATATACTTCTTCTTTAAGAACTCCAACGAAAGGTAAATTTCTATACTTTTCTGCATAATCTATTCCATATCCAATTATAAATTCATTAGGTACTTCAAAACCTATGTATTTTACGTCTAAATCAGCTGTTCTTCTTTCAGGCTTGTTAAGTAATGTAACTATTTCAATGCTTTCAGCTTTTCTCGCCTTTAAGTATTTTAAAAGATAAGTTAAAGTTATTCCACTATCTACAATATCTTCTACTAATAGAACATGCTTTCCTTCTATGTTATGGTCTAAATCTTTTATTATTCTTACAACACCTGAACTTTCTGTTGCATTTCCATAACTAGATACTGCCATAAAGTCTATTTCACAAGGAATTGTAATGTTCTTTATAAGATCTGCTGCAAATACAACTGAACCTTTTAAAACTCCAACTACTATTAAATCTTTTCCTTTATAGTCTTTACTTATTTGAGTTCCTAACTCATTTACTTTCTTAGCTAATTGTTCTTCATCAAATAATACCTTTTTAACGTCTTCTCTCATGTTATAATTCCTCTCTTTTACACATAACTTTTAGTATATTTTTTGTTTGGTTTGTAACTTTATATGTATTAGATGTTTTCACACCTAAAACCCAAGCAATCTCATCATCAAATTGTACAACTGGAATATTATCTCTATAATCTTTTGGAACTTTCATATTTATAAATATGTCCTTAAGTTTTTTGCTACCAGTCATACCTAATGGGATAATTCTATCTCCATCTTTTCTTCTTCTAACAGTAACATACCCATTAATTTTATCATAATCAAAATACTTAATTAAGTCATTATTGTTAAATTTTAAATTTTTTTCTTTAAAATCTACCTTAAATTGGATTAAACACCCTAAAAAGTCAATTTCAATTCCATCAAGATCTTCTTTATTTATTGTAATATCTTTAACTTCTTTTTCCTTTTTTAATAATCTTTCTTTTTTCTTAATATAAATTTCTCCATATACATTTTCTGCATAAATACCATTTGGTAAATCAATTCTCTTATGAGTACCAATGGTAGAAAGATCTATTACTTCTTTTATGTGTTTCATTTCAAAATCATAAAAGCTCTTTGATAATGTTGTTAAAGATTTTCTTATTACTCTAGTAATTATAGCCTTTTCTTTATTAAATAATTCCCTATTTATAATTATTTCATCATTTTTTACTGTACAATATTTTGAAAAACCTTTAATCGCTTCATTATTGATAAATTCATTATCATCTTGAAGTAATAACGCCATTCTATTAATAGCCTTTACTACATCTGGGTTAAAATTATCTTTCATATAAGGAAGTATTTCTAACCTTATCTTATTTCTACTATATATGTTCTCTAAATTTGTTTTATCTATCCTTGGATTCAATTTATTTTTACTGCAATAATCCTCAATAAATTTTCTTTCAAGGAAAAGTATAGGCCTTATATAAATACCTTCTCTAATAACAGGTATTCCACCTAAGCCCTCTAATCCTGTACCACGCATCATTCTCATTATTATAGTTTCAGCCTGATCATTCGCATTATGAGCTGTTGCAATTTTAGTATATCCTTCTTTATCTTTTATTTGGTTAAAGAAGCCATATCTCTCATCTCTGCCTGCAGTTTCCGTTGAAACCCCACGCTCTTTTGCCATTTTTTCTATTTGAAGTCTTGTACTATAGAATCTTATTCCTAATGTTTCACATAAATTTTTAGCATATTCTTCGTCTTTTAGCGCTTCTTCGCCTCTAATCATATGGTTTATGTGAGCTGCACCAATCTCTAGTGAATATTTATCCTTTATTGAATGTAATAAATGTAATAAACATACTGAATCTGGGCCTCCTGATAGCCCTACTAAGACCTTATCTCCATTATTTAAAAGCTCATTGTCTTTTATATAATTTATAAATTCGTTAATCAACTTTCTCACTTCCTACGTAATAAGTATTCTATTATATAATACCTTAATATTCGTCTTTTGCAATGCTAAAATTATAAAAGCTGACTAACCGCCAGCTTTTATTATTAACATATATACTTTTTAATATACAGCATGCACCTTAGAAACTATTATACTCATATCATCTTTTATTGTCCCATTATTGATTTTTTTAGACTCTTCTAATATGTCTTCAACAAGATCTTTTGGATTACTATGCTTTCCTTTCAAATAATTTTCAAGCCATGTGGAATCTCCAACACCATCCTTATCAACATCTAAAACTCCATCACTTAGAGTTATTATAATATCTCCATTTTTCAAACTTTCTTCAACACTTTCAACTATAACCTTATCCATCAAACCAAAAGGCGGCATATTTGATGAAATCCTTTTAATCTTATCTCCTCTCTTAACAAAACTTGCCGCAGCTCCTACCTTAATAAATGAAGCTTTCCCTGTATATAAATCAACGGTACTTAAATCTAACGTTGAGAATTTCTCATCTTCTTCAAATTTCATACTCATTATAGAGTTTACTGTATTTAGCGCTGTTTCGACCCCAAACCCTGCGTCAACAAACTTTTCAACTAATTCGACTGTTGCTCTACTTTCTTTTGATGCCTCAGGTCCTGACCCCATTCCATCACTTAAAAGAGTCATATATTTACCGCCATCTACTCTTCCAAAACTATAAGTGTCTCCTGTATGCTCTTCACCCTCCTTAACTCTCATTCCAGCATAAGATACTATTTTATATTTAGGCATTTCTTCAAGAACTATATAACAATCTTTATTATTTGGATTTATTCTACATCCATTACAATTTATAGCCATAGGAGATCTCATTACTTCGTTTACAACAGGTAGAACGTTCTTTGCGCAATAATTGCCCCCTGAGCAATTTTCCATACTTATCTTCACATTAACTCTTCCACCTTTATCTGTGTAACAGAACACTTCCTTATACGCTATAGAATTTTTATTAAGTTCCCTTCTTATCACCCTCTCTAATTCCTCACACCATGTTACATCTCTCTTAAAATCTCTAATCATTGTATCAAGGTTGTAAGATATATTTTCAATATGACTTGCTACAAGTTTTCTTCCCTCCTCTAATTTTCTTTTTGTTATTTCATTGCCGTTTAATATATTTATTATTTCTTCTGAATTACATATAAGATCTGACTTTCTAATACACTTCTTCTCAAGCTCTGATGGAAATTTAGGTCTACCCTCTTCCCTTCCTTTAAGTAACATTTCAAAAGCCGTATAAGTTTGATTGAATTCTCTTCCCCAGCATCTATTGCAACTTGAACAAACACTGCATACTCTATCTGCAAGATTTTCTATAAGTGCCGTACTTCTATTCTTGTAACACAACTTATCGTTATCAGACATATTATTTAGTGATGTAGCTACAATATCTAAGGCAGCACCAAAATTTTGAACCTTATCTGAAAATTCCTCCTTTACCTGTTCTAAATGCTCTTCATTTATTTTTTCTATTTTACTATCAGCACATATTTCAATCTCAAGCATCCTTAACATCCTTTTAGGTATTATTAAGAAGATCATCCCTCCAATAACCATCTCTGATATTCCTTGCATATTAAGACCTTGGGAATACAATGAAACAATTAAAAATATCATTATTGATGCTAAAAATGAAAATACCTTTCCAGTTTCTTTGAATAAACCAGATACTAACCCAACACTTCCATATAGCCCTATACTGTTTATCATATCGCCTGTAGTAATTCCAATTACTACTCCCATCGCTATCCCTATAGTTGCACCGTTTGTCGCCCCTCCCACATAGGCTATCGAAATTACAACTGCTAAAGATAATATATTTCTAATACTTATTCCCGCTATTGATACTCCACCAACACCAGCTATCATTAGGCATATTATAAATGCAATGCTAATTAGTTCCTCAACATTAAAGAAATAATTAGTGTTATACTCACCTGCACATTTCAACCCATATTTAATTACATAATAAACAGGTACTGCAAGTATCGTATTTAACGCTGACATTGTTATGTTGACACCTATATCATAATTACTAATTGCTAATCCATAAATTGCGTAACTTAAAAATATAATGGCAAATAGTTGTTTATCACTAACTCTTCTTTTTAATTTATTAAATAACAAACTATATCCAAGCATCATAAGTATAGTTATTATGTATACCCATCCATCCTTTAACATAGCGTTTACTGTAAAGTAGCCAACTAGTGCTCCTATTGAAGCTGTAATCACTTTACTATCATCTCTCTCAAGAATTATGCTAATAAGAAAAGCTATTCCAAAGGGAGAGATTCCAACAATGTCTCCTTCTCCAACCATAATAGTTACTCTGCTAAGTAACAATGTGGTTATAAAAATTAAAGCTAATTTTATAGGCTCCGTTCTTATTTCCGTAGCGCTCTTTTCAAAACTTTTTATTGCAGTTCCATTAAGTCTATATTGCATATTCCCTCCTCCTATTATTTACCATATTTTGTAAATTAATTATAACAGGTTTCTTCCTCGATTTATGTCAATACATAGTCTACTTTTTAAGTTTCGTCGGACATTATTCTTTCCTATTTTTAGTTTTCTTTCTTTAATATTCTTTTTCGCTATATTTTTATAAAGTCATAAAAATACACTTAATACTAATAGATTCAATAGTTTTAGCTATTTATTTGTAAATATTTACCATGTCGCTATATATTATAATTTGTTATATATTAAACTATTTTTTTGAGTATAAAAAAATTCTAAAATCAATACTCTTTACTTTAAGTATATCGACTTTAGAACCTACCTTTATTTTTTTACATAAAAAAAAGATCTAAGAAAAAATTCTTAGATCTTTTGGTGCCGAAGACCGGAATCGAACCGGTACGGTGTTTAACCACCGCAGGATTTTAAGTCCTGTGCGTCTGCCAGTTCCGCCACTTCGGCACGTTAATGGTAGCGGAAATAGGACTTGAACCTACGACACTTCGGGTATGAACCGAATGCTCTAGCCAGCTGAGCTATTCCGCCACGCGTTATGGTTGCGGGGGCAGGACTTGAACCTACGACCTTCGGGTTATGAGCCCGACGAGCTACCAACTGCTCCACCCCGCGATATTATATTGTATGCCTTTTTTCAAAAAATTAACTTGGTG
The DNA here is from genome assembly GCF_036643715.1 of Clostridium sp. Taxonomy (GTDB): domain Bacteria; phylum Bacillota; class Clostridia; order Clostridiales; family Clostridiaceae; genus Clostridium. Next base: position 19,054 of record NZ_JAVXRL010000055.1, read on the forward strand.
CCGAAGACCGGAATCGAACCGGTACGGTGTTTAACCACCGCAGGAT
>NZ_JAVXRL010000056.1:0-4426 GCF_036643715.1 Clostridium sp.
ATTTTCTTTGTAAGGATATCAAAAACTCTTTTTAAATATGTTGCACCTTCAATTAGACCTTCATGTCCTTTTTGTATTTCAGTACCAATATATGTTCCTACTATACTATTTAATGGGTATTGTCCCTTCGATGAATCAATTATATATGCTGCAATTGCAATATCAAATTCAAAGCCATTAGTTTCTATATCCATTCTACTTAATATTTTAATTAATGCTTTAGCATCATGTATTACTTTTTTCTTATTTTTTGATTCAAAGAACTCTTTTAATATTTTAGTAACTTCTACGCCTTCATTTTCATAAAAACTAGCAAAGTTAAATACTGTAGCAGTTCCTTCTTCTCCAAAAATGAAAGTATTAATTTTTCTCTTTGAGTTTAAAGGTGACTCTTCGATTTCATATGCTATATAATACGTCTTGTCTTCTTTTAAAAACTCCTTTAATTGCTCTAAAGAAGTTATTTCATTTACTAAAACTTCTTCTTTTTCTTCTTCACCTATAAATTTAGATAATGAAGATTGCATTCTAAGGTTTATAAATAATTTTTTAAGCCCTTCTTTATCAATATCATTTGTCTTCTTTATTCCATCTATTAAATTATCTATCGGAACTTCAGTCATTATTGTTGCAAGCTTTTTACTAAATATTGCCTGTTCACTATAAGTTTCAAGATTTTCTTTAAGCTTTTTACCGCTAATATTATCTATATTCTTTAAAACCTCTTCTACAGAACCATATTCTTTAATTAGTTTAAATGCTGTCTTCTCTCCAACGCCTGGAACCCCTGGTATATTATCTGATTTATCTCCCATAAGACCTTTAACATCAATAAATTGAGTTGGTGTTACTTCAAATTCCTTTATGAAAGCTTCCTTATTATACTCTGCTGTTTCTGATACACCTTTTTTTGTAATAATAACATTTATATTATCATCTGCAAGTTGAAGAGCATCTTTATCTCCAGTTACAATAAATACCTCCATACCTTCTTTTGCTGCGTCTTTTGCAGCAGTACCTATAATATCATCTGCTTCAAATCCGTCTAATTCATATATATTTATTCCAAGAAGAGTTAGCATTTCCTTTATTATAGGAAACTGTTCTCTAAGTTCATCTGGCATTTTCTTTCTTCCTGCTTTGTAGTCACCATATGCTTCATGTCTAAATGTTGGTGCTTTCTTATCAAAAGTTGCAACTATATAATCAGGATTTATATCATCCTTCATTTTTAACAGCATATTCGTAAAGCCATATATCGCATTAGTGTGAACACCTTCATTATTCGTAAGTGTCGGTGGTAATGCATAAAAGGCTCTGTTCATAAGTGAGTTAGAATCTAAAATTAATACTCTCTCCATTTTTTCCTCCTTAACTTAAGCTTTGCGCCTAGTTATAATTATGTCCCATATATTTTATTATATCACCTAAAAGTTACTTAAATTTATTTTAAACTAAAATATACTAAGATCTAATTCTCTTGATAAATCTCTAAGTACTTTTATTCCGGCAATACTATTTCCTTTTTTGTCTAATGATGGTCCGTATACACCTATTCCCATGCTTTTAGGGACAGCAGCAACTATACCTCCACCAACTCCACTTTTAGCTGGTATTCCAATACTTACAGCAAATTCTCCTGATGCATCGTACATACCACAAGTAACCATTATTGATTTTACTATTTTACATATTTTTTTCTCAATTAAAACTTCTCCGCTCCATGGAATAACTCCATCATTAGCTAGAACTGCCCCAAGTCTTGCAAGATCTTTAGCATTTGCTTCAATTGAACATTGCCTAAAATACAAATCTAATATTTCTTCTACATTACCTTCTAATATACCGTTGCTTTTCATAAAGTAAGCTAATGCTCTATTTCTATCTCCTGTAAGCTTTTCAGATACATATACTTCTTCATTGATAGTAATTGTATTATTATTAGTAGCCTTTTTCATAAAGTCAATTAACTTTTTAAGTTTTTCTTCTTCGGTATCCCCTTTTATTAATGATGTTGTAACTATAGCTCCTGCATTTATCATTGGATTATAAGGTCTTTTTGTGTCTGTTGTCTCAAGTTTAACTATTGAATTAAAGCCTTCACCTGTAGGCTCTACATTTACTTTTTTGAGTACATTTTCCTCTCCATTATCCTTTAATGCAAGAATAAGACTTATTATTTTTGAAATACTTTGTATTGTAAAATTCTCATCACAATTTCCAGCAAAATATTCTTTTCCATCTAAATTCATTACCGCAACACCTAAATCATTTACATCAGCTTTAAGTAATGCAGGTATATATGAAGCTAGCTTACCCTCTTTTCCATAGACTTTATTTATATCTACTAATTGATTTAATAAATCAGTCACGTTAAACTCACCCCATTTTCATATATTCTTAAACAAAATCAAGTAAATATATTATATTACTTATTAACTTTTCTTACAACAATACACATCTATTATTTATATAGGTATTATACTTATATTTTATGGTAAAATATAAGTAAAAAAATTAGGCGGTGACTATAATGAATAATTTTAATATTCTATTAGAAAAATATGCTAATTTAGTCGTTACAAAAGGAGTTAATTTACAAAAGGACACTCTTTTATTTATTAATTCTCCAATTGAATGTAATGAATTTGCAAGACTACTTTCAGAAGAAGCTTTTAAACTAGGCGCAAAAGATGTATACATCAATTACTCTGATGAACTTTTCACAAAACTAAGATTTGAAGAAGTGGCTACTGAAACTCTTGAAAATGTTCCACAATATGAAATCGATAAATATAACTATTTTGTTGATAACGGTGCATCATTCATTTCAATATCAGCAAGTAACCCTTCATTATTTAAAGATATTGATTCAAAAAAAATAGCAGCTGCAAGTAAAGCTAAAAGCTTAGCCCTTAGAAACTATTCTGATAAACTTATGAACAACGAAAATGCTTGGTGCGTTATATCAATGCCAACTAAAGCATGGGCAATGAAAGTATTTAGTGATTGTACATCTGAAAATGCTGTATCAAAATTATGGGATGCAATATTTAGTGTTATGAGAATTGATGGAAGTAATAATCCTTCACTAGAATGGGATAGACATTTAGAAAATTTAAAAGTAAATATGAAAGAACTTCAAAGGAATAATTTTAAGAAGCTTATATTTAAAAACAACTTAGGAACAAACCTTCACATTGAACTACCAAAAGGACATATATGGTGTGGTGGTGCAGATTACACAAAAGATGGTAAGTTATTTATAGCTAATATGCCAACTGAAGAAATCTTTACTACACCAAAAAGAAATGGTATTAACGGTACTGTAATCTCTACTAAACCTTTAAATCATAGTGGAAACTTAATTAATAATTTCAAGCTAACATTTAAAGATGGTAAAGTTATTGATTTCGCAGCTGAAGAAGGTTACGATTCTTTAAAAGAACTTTTAAACACTGATGATGGTTCTAGATATTTAGGGGAAGTGGCTCTTGTGCCTTATGACTCACCAATCTCAAACTCTAATATATTATTTTATAATACATTATTTGATGAGAATGCATCTTGCCATTTAGCATTAGGTAAAGCATATCCTTCATGTATAGAAAATGGTGAAAATATGAGTGATGAAGAATTATTAGATGCTAATTCTAACATATCATTAATTCATGTAGACTTTATGATAGGTTCAAAAGATCTTAATATTACAGGAGTAACTTACGACTCAAAAGAAATACCTGTATTTAAAGATGGTAACTTCTATTTATAAAGTTAAAGAAGCTATAAGCAATTGCTTATAGCTTCTTATTATTTACTTTTCTCTTTATAATTTGCATATATTTTGCTAAGTAAATCTTGTAAGTTATTTGAAGCTTCTTCAATAACTTCTCCTTGTGGCATTTTACCGCCTTCTATCTTAACATTATAAGCACCCTCTGTAGTTGGGTTATATTTAAATTCAACTGTAGTCTTATCTTTTTTAAGTTGTTCTAAAAGCTTATAATATTTCATATACCCCTTTATATCCATACTCTTAAATCCCTCTCATAAATAGATAAATTCTAATTACAATGTAACTTTATTTTCTTTTTTAGCGTTCTTATTAATCATTTCTCTATAATTTTTCATTTCATATTCTAATCCTTGAATTAAAAATTGAAATCTCTTTGTTATTCTCTTCTTAAATAAAAAATTTTGAAGTATTGCATTAAGGCCTTTGAAAATTCCAGCTGTGCTATCACTTTCTTCTAACCCGAAAATGCATTTATTATCATCAATTCTTTCAAATTTATATGTTGAAACGAAAGCTAGTTTATTTCTTACACTTGTTATTTGATATAATTCATTTTCTTTATAATCAGTTATTTCTACATTCATATCAACACTTTTATGAACGAATATTTTTCGGCAGACGACCATAACG
>NZ_JAVXRL010000056.1:4436-18910 GCF_036643715.1 Clostridium sp.
CCTGCATAGGCTCCACCTTTTTTTGTAACTGAAGTTCCTATTGGATTTTTTTCATTGAACTTTGGAAAGTCTTTCTTAGCGCTTCTCATGAAAACTTTAAATACTTCCTCTACTGGATAATCTAATTCTGCTGAATTTTTAAATGACATCGTTCTACCTCCCAAACTTAAATTCTAAAATTATAGTATATAATCTATACCCCTGTCTTCTATATTATATACTATAATTTTAACCTTCAATATATAATTTGTTAAATATTCTTATTTATAAAGAAGGCATAAGCCATAAGGCTTATGCACTTCAAAATATTTTTATTTAATCTTATTCATCATTTCCGATTCTATTAGCAGCTATAACGAATGGAGCCCATATTATTATTGTTAATAAGAATAATAATGCAGCTAAGATTGTAGCTTTGATATCTCCATTAGTAGCTAAGAATGCTGATATAATTGGAGGACAAGTCCATGGTATAAATGCACTGATCTTGTCAACTAGACCTGCTTTAGTAGCAAAGTAAGCTATTGTACATAGAATTCCTGGAATTAATGTAAATGGTATGAAGTATATTGGGTTTAACACGATTGGTAAACCGAATATTACTGGTTCATTAATTTGGAATACTCCTGGTACTAATGCAAGTTTTGCAAGTTCTCTATTTTCTTGTCTCTTAGAGAATATGAATATAGCGATAATTAACGCTAATGTACCACCTGATCCACCTGGCATTGCGTATACATCTACGAAGTTTCTAGTGAAGATGTGTAATGCTTCTTTACCTTGGTTTACAGCTTCAATATTTTGGTTTAATGTCGGTAAGTACATAGTGTTAAGAGCAGGCTCTACCATGTTCATACCGTGTAATCCAAAGAACCATAATAATTGTGATAAAGTAATTAATCCAATGTAAGTGAATGGTGATTGTCCAAGTTTTGTTAAAGGTTCTTGAATAGTTTTATCAATCCAAGTCTTGTAATCAACTTCAACAACTTTAATAAATAACATTGATATAATTGCGAATACAGCAACTGTTAATATAGCTGGTATAACAGCTGAGAATGCTTTTGCAACAGCTGGTGGTACTTGATCAGGTAATTTAATAACCCAACCTTTTTTGTTTATCGCACAGAAAAGTTGTGCTGATAATAAAGCAACTATAAGTCCAGCAAACATTGCAGTTGAGTTGAATGATCCCCATGAGATATTACCCCATGTTCCAAATGTTTGTTCAACACCTTTTTCTACTTCAACAGTAATATTTAATGAATCTGGTACCATTGCTAAGTATGAAGCAACAGCAACAACAGCACCTGCTAATGGATCAACATCTTGTGATCTACAGAAAGCATATGCAATTGTTATAACTAAGAAAATAGTTGTCATTGCAAGTGTACTCCACCACATCTGGTTGAATACAGTATTTACATACTTTTCAAGGAAAGGTTGTATTGAATCCTTGTAAACTGCAATTGTGTTTAATTGTTTTCCAAGTAATGAGTCCGGTTTAAGTAAAACGTTTAGGAACATTGTTCCTACAGCACCAACTAAAGATATTGGTAAATAAGCTATAAATCCGTCTCTTAGCGCAGCTAAGTGTCTTTGTCCACCTAATTTTGATGCAATTGGCATCATAACTTTTTCAAGCCAGGCAGAAAATTTGTCCATAAATTTCATTTCGGTTCCCCCCCAAAATTAATAATAAATTTATATGAATGTTTACTCATACTTGTATGATTAGAATGACGTCAAATCATATTTGTATTTGAAAACAAGCATAGCTATAAAATCATTCCCTGTAAAAGATTACATTTAACCCTTTTTTCTGCTTATACAATATTAATATTATATAAGCATCAATTTAATTCCTATATTATAGAAATTTAATCTTCTATAGTTTTCCCATACCCTTTTTCTCTATTTTAATTAAAATGTGGTTCTAATAGAGGTAAGATCTTGTCTACTCTCTTTAAACCAAAATCTACTGGTTTCAATACTACATAAGGTATGTTTTTAGAATCTAGTTCTTCTTTTATCTTTGCTTCAACAAGCATCATTTCTGGTGATATAATTACAACATTTATATCTCCATTTTCAATAATTTGTCCCATTTCCCCATGCTTTGAAAAAATCCATTCTATGTTTAAAGCATTCTTTTCAGTATGCTCAACCATAACTCTTTCAAATGATTTTGCTTGTCCAGTTCCTTTAGATAAAACTAAAACTTTATTCATTTTCTACATCTCCTTCTAACAATAAATATCATATATTAGTCAGTAATTATACTATGTCAATGAACACACTAAACATCTGTTATTATTTACAATATTATCATAATTTTTACATCCTGTACATAGTTTTCTGAATATTTTTTATATTTAAATTATTCAAACTATCTTGACTTTTATATATACTATTTTTACTTCTACACTTACTATTTTATTCCTAATTTCTGTGAACTTCTTTGGTATATTAACTATTTTATACAATTCTTTCCTGATTGTAAACATTTTTTGTTAAAAAAATATAAAAAATACGATATTTTTGTAAACTTTTACTTCTATAATTCATATTATATTCATTTTCGTGTTTGATAAAATATTTTTACCATTTTATTCTATTAAAGTAAAAAAGGAGGTATTAAAAACACCTCCATTTGATTATTAAATTAGCTCTTCTATTCTATTTTTTATACAGTTTATAAATTCAAAACTATTTACAACTTTATAATTTTCTAATTCAGTTATAGAAGCTAGATCTTTTGTAATTATTCCACTTTCTATCGTATCAATAGATGCCCTTTCTAAAATATCAGCATATCTTACTAATTCTGATATTTTATCTAATTCCCCTCTTTTTCTTAATGCACCACTCCAAGCAAATATTGTAGCCATAGAATTAGTTGATGTTTCTTCACCGTCTAAATGTTTATAATAATGTCTTTGAACCGTACCGTGGGCAGCCTCATACTCAAAACTACCATCTGGGGAAACTAAAACTGATGTCATCATAGCTAAAGATCCAAAAGCAGTAGCTACCATATCACTCATAACATCTCCATCATAATTTTTAAGAGCCCAAATCATTCCACCATCTGATTTAATAACTCTGGCTACTGCATCATCAATAAGCGTATAAAAATATTCTATATTAGATTCTTCAAATTTCATCTTATATTCATTATTATATATTTCATCAAAAATATCTTTAAATGTATGATCGTATTTTTTTGAAATTGTATCTTTCGCTGAGAACCACAAATCCATTTTACTATCTAATGCAAAATTAAAACAACTTTTAGCAAAACTTTCTATTGATGCTTTTAAATTATGCATACCAAGTACTATCCCATCTCCATCAAAGTTTTGTATTAATTCTCTCTTTTCAATTCCACTCTCGCTTGTAAATACTAATTCGCACTTACCTTTACCTTCTACTTTCATTTCGACATCCTTGTAAACATCCCCATAAGCATGCCTTGCAATTATTATAGGCCTAGTCCAATTCTTTACAAATGGTTTTATAGAGCTTACACATATAGGTGCTCTAAAAACTGTACCATCTAATATAGATCTTATTGTTCCATTTGGACTTTTCCACATTTCTTTTAAATTATATTCTAAAACTCTTTGAGCATTAGGAGTTATAGTTGCACATTTAACTCCTACTCCATGCTTTTTCACTGCATTTGCAGCAAGTACCGTTACTTCATCACTCGTACTATTTCTATTTTCTATCCCCAAGTCATAGTACTCACTTTTTAAGTTTACATATGGCTTTATAAGTTCCTCTTTAATACTTTGCCACAAAACCCTTGTCATTTCATCCCCATCCATTTCTACTAATGGATTTTTCATCTCAATTTTCTTCATTTCAACGCCCCCTTTTATACTGCTATACTATAGCAATTTAATTAATTATACATTAACTGTATTTATTTATCAATTTTATATAAATATGTAATTTAATATAAAAAAGAAAAGTCTAAATATATACTAAGTACATATTTAGACTTTTCTTTTTTAACAATTATAATTTATATGTTTTTGCTTCATCCATGAATTCGTGCATATTATTACTAATAAACTTATCCTTATGTACTAATAATAATAAATCTCTATTTATTGTCTCTTTGTCTAAAGTTATCTTTTTAACTTTTTTTCTTTTTATCTCTTCCTTTATGCATTGTCTTGATATGCATCCAATCCCAAGGCCAGCTTCAACACTTCTTTTAATAGCTTCACTATTACCAAGCTCCATAAATACATTGTACTCTATAGCTTTATCATTTAAGTAAGCTTCAACAATTTCTCTAGTTCCACTACCTCTTTCTCTAACTATAAATTTTTCATTGCTTAATTCATTACTTTTAATTATTGATTTTTCACACCATCTATCATTGTATGGAGCTATAAATACAATCTCATCTTTCCATACCTTTTCATATCTTATTTCTTCTGAATGTACTTTACCTTCAATAAAAGCAAAATCAATTTTATTTTGGAGTATCATTTTCTCTATATTCTTTGTATTTTCTATTATAAGAGAAATTTCTATTCCTTTATTCCTTTCAACGAATCCTTTTATAATTTCTGGAAGAATATAAATCCCTATAGTTGTACTTGCCCCAATAACTATCTTACCTTCTTCTTTGTTATTTATCATCTTTATCTTTTGGGCACCTTCATCATATAAATTTAATATTCTTCTAACGTAGTTAAAGTATATTTCACCTTCATAAGTTAGACTAAGTCTTTTTCCTATTCTATCAAATACTTTAACTCCAAGTTCTTCTTCTAGTTCTTGAATAGCCTGACTAACAGACGGCTGACTTATATACAAAGATTTTGCAACCTTAGTCATATTTAAATTAATTGCTGTTTCGTAAAAAATCTTCAACTTTCTAAAGTTCATTATATTACCCCTCTTTAAATAAGGTTTAAATTAATTCTATAACCTATTTTTTGTCTACTTCTTCATAATCAACATCTATAGCTTTTGATGTATCAAATTCTTCTTCATCATCTTTAGTTTCATTTTCTGGACTTTCATATGTGTAAGTTTCTTTATAATCATTATTATCATACTCATTTTTATTTCTTGAGAAATAAGCTCTTATTTTGAATATTGCCCACATTATTAACCCTATTAATATTAAATAAGGTAATATTCTAATGAAAAATCCAGCAACTACTCCTATTACTAATATTGTTATTATAAAATATAGCGCGAATTTAAAATTTTTGTTCATATTCTCATTCCTTTATAATAATATCATTTTTAACTATTATACAATTTAATTGTTAAGTATTAAAGAGGTTTCTCTATCAATTTTATTAACATTCATTTTTAAAAAGACACCTACTAAAAATAGCAGGTGTCTTTAAGTATATATATTAAGCTTTTAATTTTTCTTTTCTTGCAATCTTAGGAAGAATAAATCCTAGTCCTATTAATACAAATGGTGTTGCAACATTTAATATTAATTGGAACCACCATCCACTTGTCATTGATTCAATGCCTTGTGGAACCATTCCTAATATACATGCCATTGCTGTAAATGCAAAACACCAAACACCAATAACTAATGCAAACTTATCATTCTTAACAAATTTATAATCTGCCTTAAATTTATCTCCAGCTCTCTTAAGTAATATGAATGCTAAGAATACCCATAAGTATCTAAGTGGCATTACAACCGCATTAAGTCTTAATAACCAGTTGTAAAGTTCATTTACATTACCTATACCAAGTGCTGGTACAACTATTAATATACTAACTAATACCGCTGTCATTAAATACCCCTTTATAGGAGCTCCATACTTGTTAGTCTTAGTTAATCCCTTTGGTACAAAGTTATCATCTGTTTCTGATAATAATACTTTAAGTGGTGCATCTATTGAGAATATTAATGCTGATATTTGTGCTAATGCATTTGCTATAGCATATATAAATAAGAATCCATTACCTATTCCATAATATTCACCAAGTTTTTGGAATGCATAATATTGACCATTCATCATAAGGTCTTTTGGTATATCATTTGCATTAAACATCATTCCCATTGCAAATGAACCAAGTATAGCTGAAATAGTAACCATAACAGCTAATATAATCATTCCTAGTGGGAATTCACGACTAGCATTTTTAGTATTATTTACATAAGGTGCAATCTTTTCAGCTCCACCAACTGAGAATACTAACATTGCTATAGTTGTGAAATACGAAAAGTTAAAATTCGGAATTATCGTATCCATTGATATATTAGTTGTAGCAATTGATGCTCCTGTTATAGCTGGTGCTGCCATCATTAATACAATATATAATATTGACATAATAAATGTAGCTGTTCCTGCTATTGTTCCTATAAGCTTAAGTGAAGTCATACCTCTTGATGCTACCCATAAGAAGAATAGGAATATTGCTAAAGTAATAAGTTGAGCTACTAATGGATCCATTGACTTAACAAGATCACCATTTCCTTTAACCGCCCATCCTAAAGCTACTAATAATGTTTGTGGTTTTTGTGCTAAATAAGGTATATGCACAACCCAATAAGTCCATCCAGCAAAGTATGCTAATGTTGTTCCTTTAGTTTCTCTTATCCATGTACTTACGCCTGCTTTACCATCTTTGAAAACTGAACCCAGCTCTCCAACCATTAATGCGTATGGTACAAAGTATAATCCTATTATTAAAACCCATGATACAATTACTTGTAGTCCTTGGTTAGCAAAATTGTTAACAACATTACCAAATCCCCAAACGGAAACAAAGGCCATCATAGCAAGATTATACCATCTTAGTTTCTTATCATTATTTGACATTATTCTTCTCTCGCTTTCTTTAGTTCATTGTTAAATTTTTATTTTAGTATTTGTCTATTATATCAAAGTTTTTACATTTCGACAATATTCGGCTTTTATATGATTTTTTTATCATTTTATCGATTTTAAAACTTTTATTTAACACTTTGTCAAAATACCCATTACTTAAAGCTATAAAATTAACACTTTATTATATTAAAGTGTTAAATTCAAAATAAATATTAAAAAATTTATTATTATTAATAAAAAATCCTACAGTTCGTTAAACAAACTGTAGGATTTAAATTAAACTAAAAATTTAAGTAAGAATACTACACCAATAATTACTGTAGTTATACTTATTTCTTTATATTTCCCTGTGAAGAACTTTAATACTATGTATGAAATTACTCCAAAAATAATACCATCTGAAATACTATATGAAAATGGCATCATTATCATAGTTAAAAATGCTGGAATTGATTCTGTATAATCTTCTAAGTCAATAGTCCTTATTGGCTCTATCATAAATAATCCAACTAATATTAACGCTGAAGCAGTTACTGCTGGAGTAATTGATGCAAACACTGGTGCAAAGAATAATGATAATCCAAACATTATAGCTGTAGTTACAGCTGTAAGTCCTGTTCTTCCACCTTCTGCAACCCCTGCTGCACTTTCAACGAATGTACTAACTGTACTTGTTCCAACACAAGCACCAAAAGTTGTTCCTACGGCATCTGAAAGCAAAGCTTTCTTGATGTTTGGAACTTTTCCATTCTCATCTAGCATTTTGGCTTTAGTTGCAACTCCAACTAAAGTTCCAATAGTATCAAATAAGTCCATAAATAATAATGTAAATAAAACTATTAACATATCCATTGAGAATATATTATGCCATTCAAAATCAAATAAAACGCCACTAATTGAAGGTGGTGCACTAACTACTCCTGTTGGCATTGGTGTTATTCCAAAAGGAATTCCAATAATAGCTGTTATAAGCATACCAAAGAATAGTGCTCCTCTAACATTCTTAGCTAAAAGTATTGCTGTAATTAATAATCCTATTATAGCAAGTAACCCTGCGCCTTTAGTTATATTTCCAAGTGCAAGTATTGTTCCACCATCTGCTGGGTGTACAACTATACCAGCTCCTTCTAATCCAATTAAAGCTATAAGTAGACCTATACCAACTGATATACCTTTTTTAATACATTCTGGTATTGAATCAACTATTGCTTCTCTTACATTACCTATTGTTAATAATATAAATATTATACCTTCTAAGAAAACTGCTGTTAATGCGAATTGATATGAATATCCCATACCAACTACTACCGTATAAGCGAAGAATGCATTAAGTCCCATTCCTGGTGCTTGTGCAAAAGGTAGCTTAGCATAAATTCCAGTAAGCATTGTTGCAACAAAAGCTGAAAGTGCTGTAGCTGTAAATACTGCGCCTTGATCCATTCCGGCTGCTGCAAGTATTGATGGGTTAACAATTAATATATATGCCATAGTCATAAATGTTGTTAATCCTGCAACTACCTCTCTTTTTGTGTTTGAACCATTTTTACTTATTTCAAAATAGTCATCAAGTAATCCATCTTTTTTAAAGAAGTTTTTCATCTTACCACTCTCTCTTAATAATTTTTGTCCGAAAACTATAATATATTATTTTTCGTCAAATTTCTACCCTATATCCGAATATTTTTGAACTTTTTTTAAATTATTTATGGAAATCGTAAGATTATCCGAATTATAGAACCTTTTTGGACATGCTATAATTCGGGTTTTAATAAAAAAAAAGGTTAATCTAGATAATTTCTTCTAGATTAACCACATTTTCTATGCTTCTAATATTTCTTCTTTTTCCTTTTGTAATAACGTAACTTCTACTTCTTCAATTCTTCTATCCATTACTTTTACTACTTTTATATCCACATCATCTATTCTAAATTCAACATTAATACCTTCTTTAGGTATTTTACCTATTTTAGTAATTATATAACCATTTAAAGTATCATAATCACCCTCTTCAATATCAGTGTCAAACTCTTCATTAAAATCGTATATATTTATAGTTCCTTTAACTAAATATTTTCCATCTCCTATTGGCTTTATATCAGGTTCATCAATATCATATTCATCATCGATATCCCCCATAACTTCTTCAATTAAATCTTCCATAGTAACTATACCTGAAAATCCACCATACTCATCAATTAATATTGCCATATGGTTTCTATTTACTTGAAGTTCTTTAAATAGTTCATTGATTCTTTTAGTTTCTGGGACAAAATATGGTTTATGAAGAATTTCTCTAATATTTACATTCTCAAATCCAACTTTTCTTGCCTTTACGAAGAAGTCTTTAATATATAGTATTCCTATTACATTATCTATATCATCTTCATAAATTGGAATTCTTGAATACTGTGAATTTATCGTATCATCTAAATATTCGTTTATGTCATCTGACACATCTATCATATATGTATCTTTTCTTGATGTCATGATTTCCTTTGATAATCTATCATTAAACTCAAATATACCATTTAGCATATCTTTTTCATCTTCACCTATTGCACCTTCAGCTTCACCTTCTAAAATTAAGGCTTGTATCTCTTCTTTAGACACTTTTTCTTCAATGCCTTCTCCATTAAATCCTACAATTTTTAATATAAGTGTAGTTGATAATGAAAGTATTTTAATAAAAGGCTTTGCTATTATTGATGTAAGATATATTACTTTCGCTGTACCAAGTGCTGTTTTCTCTTTTCTTTGAAGTGCTATTCTTTTAGGGACTAGTTCTCCAAATACTAATGTAAAGTATGATAGTATAACTGTTACTGTTATTATTGCTATTTGATTAGCATATGGAACACTAAGACTATCTAGTTCCTTAGAAAATGCTCCTGAAATTCCTGTTGCAGCTGATGCACTTGAAAAGAATGCTGCAAGAGTTATCCCTACTTGAATTGTTGCTAAAAAAGTACTCTGGTTTTTCATAACTTTTTCTAATAAAATTGCTTTCTTGTCTCCACCCTCTGCAAGAACTCTAATTTTGCTCTTATTTACTGATACTATAGACATTTCTGCTGATGAGAAAAAAGCATTAATTGCTGTTAAAACAATTATTAATATTAACTGGGGTATAATGCTCCCCGGCTCTGGTTCTATTGTCATTTTAAATCCTCCTAAAAATGTGTAATATCCTGATACTATCACAAATTCAAAAAACTATCAATCTATTTATTTATTTATTTATTTTTGTGACATAATCTTATCTTCCATTTTAATTCTACACCTATAAAATCATATTTGAAATTAACATTCTTATAATTTTTTATTACATTTCTATACTAAATATAATTTTAAAATAAAAAAGATCCAATGCAAGATTTATAAAATCTAGCATTGGACCTTATTATTAAAATAAATTTTTACAAAATTTAAATTATTTGCTCATTGCTTCTTCTACAGCAACAGCTACAGCAACAGTAGCTCCTACCATTGGGTTATTACCCATTCCGATAAGACCCATCATTTCAACGTGAGCTGGAACTGATGATGATCCTGCGAATTGTGCATCTGAGTGCATTCTTCCCATAGTATCAGTCATACCGTATGAAGCTGGACCTGCAGCCATGTTATCTGGGTGAAGAGTTCTTCCAGTACCACCACCTGATGCAACTGAGAAGTATTTCTTTCCTGCGTTAACACATTCTTTCTTGTATGTTCCAGCAACTGGATGTTGGAATCTTGTTGGGTTTGTTGAGTTACCAGTTATTGATACGTCAACTCCCTCTAAGTGCATGATAGCAACACCTTCTCTAACGTCGTTTGAACCAAAACATCTAACCTTAGCTCTGTCTCCGTTTGAGTAAGCTTTTTCTCTTACTACCTTTAATTCTGAAGTGTAGAAATCAAATGAAGTTTCAACATATGTGAATCCATTGATTCTTGAGATTACCATAGCAGCGTCTTTTCCAAGACCGTTTAAGATAACTCTTAATGGTTGTTTTCTTACTTTGTTAGCTTTTTCAGCTATTTTGATAGCACCTTCAGCAGCAGCGAATGATTCGTGTCCTGCTAAGAAAGCGAAACATTCTGTTTCTTCTCTTAAAAGCATAGCTCCAAGATTTCCGTGTCCTATTCCAACTTTTCTATCATCAGCAACTGATCCTGGGATACAGAAAGCTTGTAATCCTTCTCCGATTGCTTCAGCAGCTTCAGCAGCCTTTGTGCAACCCTTCTTTATTGCTATAGCAGCACCTAAAGTATAAGCCCATCCAGCATTTTCAAATGCGATTGGTTGAGTTTCCTTTGCGATTGTGTATGGATCGATACCTACAGCATCGCATACAGCTTTAGCATCTTCTATTTTTTCCATTCCGTATTTGTTAAGTACTGGAACGATTTGGTCTATTCTTCTTTCATAACTTTCAAATAATGCCATGATTAAATTCCTCCTTACAAATTAATTTAAATTATGAGTGTCTTGGATCTAATAATTTAACAGCGTCTTCTACTCTACCGTATTGTCCTCTTGCTTTTTCCATCGCTTCATTAGCGCTCATTCCCTTAGCAACGAATTCCATCATCTTACCTAAGTGAACGAATTTGTATCCGATAATTTCATTATCAGCATCAAGAGCAACTTCTGTTACGTATCCTTCTGCCATTTCAAGGTATCTTGGTCCTTTAGCAACTGTTCCGTACATAGTACCAACTTGTGATCTAAGACCTTTTCCTAAATCTTCAAGTCCAGCTCCTATTGGTAGTCCGCCTTCTGAGAATGCAGTTTGAGTTCTTCCGTATACGATTTGTAAGAATAATTCTCTCATTGCAGTATTTATAGCATCACAAACTAAGTCTGTGTTTAATGCTTCTAAAATAGTCTTTCCTGGTAATATTTCTGAAGCCATTGCAGCTGAATGAGTCATTCCTGAACATCCTATTGTTTCTACTAGTGCCTCTTCAATTATACCCTCTTTAACGTTTAAAGTAAGCTTACAAGCTCCTTGTTGAGGTGCACACCAACCTACTCCATGAGTAAGACCTGAGATATCCTTTACTTCTTTAGCTAAAACCCATCTTCCTTCTTCAGGAATAGGTGCTGGTCCGTGGTTAGGTCCTTTAGCGATTACACACATTTCTTGAACTTCTGTTGAATACATCATATTCTTATTTCTCCTCCCTAATTATTAGATTATAAACTCATTTTATGTATAAAAAATTAGTTTACTTTTCTAGCTAGGTCAAAAACTGCCCCAGTGGGTTAAGTTTTATCCTACATACATTTTAGCAAATGTGTTACAATCAAACAACTAAAATATTAATTTTTTTCATTTTTTTGATAATTTTATTTGTTTCATTGAATTTTATACTAATATTTGCTATAATGATTTTGTTAAGAAACTTTTCTTGCCACCATGGCGGAACTGGCAGACGCACATGACTCAAAATCATGCGGTTTTACCGTGTGGGTTCGATTCCCACTGGTGGCACCATACATTTATAAGAATAGCACTATCACTTGCTTAAACAGTATTTTGATAGTGCTTTTTCTTTATGTTTACCACTATTTTTCCCACTTTTACGATGAAATTCAAAAAATAAAGGACTAAGAAATACACCCTAGTCCTTATTGCTTTTATTAATTTATTTTTCTATTAGTTTAACCATTTTACTTATAAAACATCGATTAAATTCTGTAGACATTCTATATCTATATTTTCTTCATTAATTTTTATTACTCCAATAAAATCTCTTTTATTTACTTCTTCCAAACTCTTCTCTAAAACATTCTTACTCTCATCAATTATATTATACGCTAATTTCATACTTTCTATTGTAAACCTAGTTTCTTTTATATGTTCTTTTATATCATTTAACACACTAATATTATCTCTTGAATATTTATCTATTATTATTCCATCTTTTTTTCTACTTAAGCTAAAGTCAATTTTAAATTCACAAATATTAGGTATTATTTCAACATTTATACTTTGAGGCTTTGTCTGTAAAAATCTAATACTTTTATATATTTCTCCATCATAATTTCCGTTTGGTTCTGCTGATATTACTAATTGAAATTCTAGACTTTGTAAATCAGCTATATATTCAATATATATTTCATTAACTGTATTATAGTAGCGCTTACTTTCTTTAATTTCAAAATCAAGTTTAGTATATATTTCTTTAAATTCCTTTATAAACTTATCTACCATTTTACCTTTACGATTTGAATATGCTTCTTTATAGTCTTTATATTTAGAACTATATTGTTCAATTAAACTATTTAGCTGATCACTTAATTTGTTATATTCCAATGCCTCTGACTTCATTTTTTTCAAATCCATTTTAATCTCCCTTAATCTAAATAAAGAAAGTTATATAACTTTCTTTATTATCATTCAATACTATTTATAGCTTGTCTTTGTTTTTTATATATTCAGTAAAAGTCTTTGTCGGAAGCTTTCTTCTTTTAGAAAGCATTTTCTTCCAAATACAGTTACCTTCATCCTCAGTTATTTCTTCATCATTTAAAGCTTTAAGTAATATATCAGCAGTCGTAACATGTTTTAGATTATACTTTTGAACATAATACATTATGTCTCTTAAATTATTACTTGCTATAATTCCATTGTATGTTTTTGCTAATGCTATAGCTGCTGCTTCGCCTTTTCCTATAGGCTTTCTACCGTCTTTAGGTTTTATAGCTAATTCAATATAAATTTCATAAGCTTCTGATCCTACTTCTATATCTAATACTTCTAATATCTCCTTACTATTCATAGAATCTATTTCATTGCCTATATGAGGTATTCTTGGATTCTTTAATTCATCATAAACAGGTTTCGGCAAAATTATTTTTCCAGTAAATAAATCTATTATAATATCTCCCCTTTTAACCCATAAAAAAGAGGAAATGCAATCTGTATCGAAAAACATTTCTTTAGTCATACATTTCCTCCTCATCATCTAATCCAAAGACAATATCAGCTCTATAAGCATCTAATAACAATTCTTCATACTTTCCACTGGATACAAGCTCTTTATCATTTAATTCTTCTGCCATTTTTATATATTTACCCATTGTGAAATATTTTTTATTTGCTTGACTAGGCATATATAAAGTAGCATCATATCCTAATTTTAGAGCTGAATTAATAATCCCACTTTTCATTGAATAAGTCTCAGATTTATTCATATATCCATCTGAAACAAGTCTATTTAAAATCGCCTGTCTACTTAATCCAAAATGTTGTTCTATTCTTACTACATCTTCTACTGTGATTTTTCTATTATCTTCCGTTAATTTTTCTTCTGATATAAAACTTTGTAAAGCTTCGTAAGGAGCTAAAAAATATGAAGCAAACATATCTGCCTCTTCTTCTTTTTCATCTTTAACATTTTCAATATCTTTTGCACATATACTATTAAGTTCTTTATGAAAATATAAATGACATAATTCATGAGCCATTGTAAATCTTTGTCTACCATATGTCATATTTGAATTAATAGCAACAATGCTATTATTATTAACCTTAATACACATTCCACTTATTCTATCACTCATTGGATAAAAAACTATAGTTAAATTATCTAATGAATTCACTAATGAAAATATATCAATTGGTGAATTTGCATCTTCCTTTAATT
>NZ_JAVXRL010000057.1:0-18852 GCF_036643715.1 Clostridium sp.
AAGAACTATTAAAAAAATTCAGTACATCTTCTTATGAAAATATTAAGTCTAAAACTGATTGGAAAGCTAAATATTATTTTGAGCAAAATAATATTGAAATAGTAGAAAATAGATAAAAAAGCAGGAAAATATATTTTCCTACTTTTTTTATTTTTTATAAATATTACAATATTTTAAGTATTAATTATAAATCATTAAGCTTTTTGTAGTATCTATTTTAAAAAGTATAGAAACAGTTATAAATAGCATTTTAAACTACTGATAGTTGAAATCTTACTTGATTTACAAATTTTTTTTAAAGTATATCATATAAATTATAGATATATTAATAAAAAACTTAGGAGGAATTTATTATGTGTACAACTGTTTTAGTCGGAAAAAAAGCTTCAATTGATGGCTCAACAATTATCGGTAGAAATGATGATACTTTTTTACCTTATAACCCACAAAGATTTTATGTTCAAGCGGCAAATAATGAACAAAGTGGTACTTATGTCTCTAATAAAAATGGATTTACAGCAAAGATCCCTAAGGTTTCATATAGATATCAATTCGTGCCAAATGTAGATACTGAAAAGGAAGGAATTTTTGGAGAAAGTGGCTTCAACGAAAAAAACGTAGGAATGAGTGCTACTGAAAGTGTTTATGCAAATGAACGTGTATTAGCTTATGATCCTTTATTATCAGATGGATTAGCTGAAGATTCTATGACACTTATGGTACTTCCTTATATTCACTCCGCTAGACATGGTGTAGAATATTTAGGTAATTTAAT
Organism: Clostridium sp.; assembly: GCF_036643715.1. Classification (GTDB taxonomy): domain Bacteria; phylum Bacillota; class Clostridia; order Clostridiales; family Clostridiaceae; genus Clostridium. The sequence goes on from NZ_JAVXRL010000057.1 coordinate 776, forward strand.
TAAAGAACATGGTTCAGCTGAAGGAAACGGTATTATTTTCAGTGATAAAGATGATGTTTGGTACATGTCAATTGTAACAGGACATCACTGGGTAGCTCAAAGAATACCTGATGATTCATGTTGCGTAATTGCAAATCAAGTAGCGATCCAAGAAGTAGATTTTAATGACCATGAAAACTTCATGTGGTCAGAAGGAATTCAAGAATTCGTAGAAAAAAATCATTTAAATACAAATTTAACTGGTTGGAACTTCCGTAGAATTTTTGGGACAAGCACAGAAAAAGATCGTCACTACAATACTCCAAGAGTTTGGTTTGGACAAAAATTCTTAAACCCTGAAATTAAACAAGAACCAACTTCTAGTAACTTACCATTCATCTTCCATGCAAATAGAAAAATTTCTGTAGAAGATGTACAATATATTCTAAGCTCTCATTATGATGAAACTGAATATGATCCATATGGCAAAGGAACAGATGAAGAAAAATACTTATTCAGACCAGTTTCTTTGAATCGTACTCAAAACTCTCATATTCTACAAGTTAGAAATACTGTACCAGAACAATTATCTGCATTAATGTGGATATGCGTTGGAGTTCCAGCTCATACTCCTTACGTACCATTTTACGGAAATGCTAACGATACAGACCCAAGCTATAGTAATACAAAATTAGAATGGAATATGGATGATGCTTATTGGATGTATCGTACTGTAACTGCTTTAGTGGAAGGTCATTACAGTAAACTACTACAATCAGATTTAGACTACTTAAAAGAATGTCGTGAAACATTAATTAGAACAGTTTCAAAAATAGATGAAGAAGGTAAAAACTTTAAAAATGAAGCATTAACTGACTTCTTAACAAAGAAAAATTATGAAACTGTTGCTAAAATGCGTGAAATAACTATGAAGTTCATCGGACAATTAGTAGTTGAAAGCGTTAATCTTTCAAAACTAACTTTCGATATAGATAAAAACTTATAAAATTTATAAGAAAAACAGATTACACTAAAAATATTTTTAATGTAATCTGTTTTTATATATATTATTAAACTTTATTTTTTAAATTTTTCTTTCTAAGTAAATATACTACAACTGCAATTGCTATAGCTAGTACAACAGTTGTCATTATCCCACCTTCTGGTCCAAATGCTCCACCATTTATAATATTATTTTCAGTTATTCTTGATGTAATTAATTTACCACCTTCAGCATCCATTCCACTCACTAAAAATCCAAATACATTTCCTTGAGCAAAATTCCATGCACTATGAAGTGCACAAACTCCCCAAAGGCTATTCTTATATATAGCAAATATAGCTGCAAAAACACCAAATAAAACAAGATTAACTACTGACCATGGTGATACTCCTGGATTCATTAAGTGAAGTGCACCAAAGTATGCTGATGATACTATTATTCCAATAATAGGTCCATATTTATTACCAAGCACTGGCATCATATGTCCTCTCATCATTATTTCCTCTGACGCTCCTTGTATAATCCAGCCTATTAAAACTACTACAAAAGGACCTATGAAAGACATATTTAAATTATTATTAAATTCAAAGCTTCCATTCCCTGTAACAACTATTAAAACTGAGACTATTCCCATAAGCAATATTCCAATTAAGAAACCACTTATATATTCGTATACTGTACTCTTATTAAAACTAAGTCCAATCGATGCTATACTTCGCTTCTCTTTAAATTTAATTATTAAGAAGTAAAAAATTATCATAGCACCAGTACTTAAAATAAGTGTAATTTGGAATCCATATCTCATAAGTATAATTGGATTTAAACTTAAAAATATTTGAATTATCACTACTGGTATAATTAATAAAAGCGTTGTTGCAAGCTGTGCTATTATCGGTAGTAACACAGTGAATGCGGTACCCGATGGCTTGCCCTCTCTTGCACTTTTAAAAAGCCCTTCATTTACATTAAATAAATCTTTCATTTTAAAATAACCCCTTATTATTACTCAACGACAACTGCTGTTCCGTATGTCACCATCTCTGCTGCACCTTGAGCTACTGCTGATGACATCATTCTAAAACAAATAATAGCATTAGCACCTAAGCCCTCTGCCTCTTCAATCATTCTTGCTGTTGCAACTTCTCTTGATTCATCAAGCATTTCCTTGTATGCAACCATCTCTCCACCAACAAGATTTTTAAATGCTGATCCTATATCTCTACCAACATTTTTACATTTTACTGTACTTCCTTTAACTAGACCTTTAACCTCTACAATATTTTTTCCTGGATAATTATCCGTTGTTAATATAATCATATTTATTCCCCCTCACTTTTACCTTACATTAATTTATATTCTACTAATCTTATCCAATTCCTCCATAAATAATTCCAAGAATTATTACAACAATAGTTGTAATTGGGAAAACGTACTTACCCATAATTAAGAATCCCTTTGAAACTTTCCTTTTTGCTCCAATATTAATTGCCTCTAAAACCTTATTACCACCGTAAACATAGTAAAATACTACTGCTACTATAAGTGCTCCAATTGGTGATATTATTACAGTCATCATATTAGTGAAACTATCAAAATTGCTCATACTTAAATTAAGTGGTATTGATAAAATAAATCCAATAATTGCAAGCAATATTGATGCTTTCTTTCTACTTAGCTTAGTCCTCTCCATTAAAGCTTCAACTGGACCTTCAAGCATGTTAATTGATGAACTTATTGCAGCAAATAATATACTTAAGAAGAATATTATACTTAGTATATGCCCACCTGGCATAGCTTTAAATATTGTTGGCATTGTTATAAATAACAATGGTGGCCCTGCTTGTGGATCTAACCCAAATGCAAATACTGCTGGCATTATTACAAAAGAAACTAATAATGCTGCTGATGTATCTAAGATTGCTGTACTAAATGCTGATTTTGGTATATCAAATTTATTATCAATATAGCTACCATAAACAACCATACCGCATCCATTGAGTGATACTGTAAAGAATGCCTGTCCTAATGCCATAACCCAAGTTTCAGGCTTTAAAAGGAAGCTCCAGTTAGGAGTTAATAAGTATTTAACGCCTTCTCCAGCTCCTTGTAATGTAAGTGACCTTATTGCAAGTAATATAAATATTACAAACAGTGCTGGCATTATGATTTTATTTATATTTTCGATTCCCTTTGATACTCCTAAATAAACAATACCAAGTGTTAATGCTATTGCTATTAAGTTGAAAACTACTGTACTACTACTCCCTGCAAAAGAATCGAAAAATGTACTAATATTAACCTTATTAACCTCTCCAGTTACACTCATTCCAAAATATTTTATAATCCAGCCTACAACAACGTTATAAAACATAAATACACCCATAAGACCTATAGCTGGAATTACTGAAATAATTTTGCTTCCTTTAATCTTTTTTTCTTCTAATATTTTTCTTATACCAGTTGATGAACCTCCTTTAAACTTTCTTCCAAAAGCAAATTCAGTCATAAGACCAACTGTACCAAGTAAAAATACGAATATAAAGTATGGTATCAAAAACGCTGCTCCTCCGTACTGTCCTAACCTGTAAGGAAACATCCATATGTTCCCGAGTCCTATTGCAGCTCCTATACACGAAAGTACAAAGCCTGCTCTACTTCCAAATTTTTCTCTTTTCATCCTACTATTCCTCCTGTACTACTATTTATAAACATAAAAAAAACCACATATGGATTTTCATCCTATGCGGTATTACTCTTAAAATTAAAAATACCACATAGTAATTTTCTCCTATGTGGCTAATATATGAATTCCGAACAAGTCATTAGAACCCTAACCATCATAGATACAAACAAATGCTTTCACAAAGTTTGCATCTATAATATTTATAAATACAAACTTTATCTATAATAGTTACAGTAATATGCCATATTAACTTTTTTAATAAATCTTAAGTTAATGCAATTTTTCATGACCATTCTCCCAACCTACTTCTTTATAAGCTATATTTTACCATCATTTTAAAATCTTTGTCAATAAAAATTATTCTTTTCCTTCCTTTATATGTCGTATAAATTCGACAGTTTTAGACCATATTACTTAATGTTTATTTTGTTATGGTATTTTTTTTAATTTATATGTTATAATAGGCAAATAAATATATTTATGAAATGAGGTAGAATAATATTGATAACTGTATCAAATGTTAGTTTAAGATATGGTGGACGTAAGCTTTTCGAAGATGTTAACTTAAAGTTCACTGCTGGAAATTGTTATGGCGTAATTGGAGCTAATGGTGCTGGTAAGAGTACCTTTTTAAAGATTCTTTCTGGAGAAGTAGAAGCAAATACTGGAGATATCTCAATTGCCGCAAATACAAGAATGTCTGTTTTAAAACAGGACCACTATCAATACGATGAGTTCGAAGTTTTAGAAACAGTAATAATGGGTAATGAAAGATTATATAAGATCATGAAAGAAAAGGATGCATTATATGCAAAACCTGACTTTACTGATGAGGATGGAATAAAAGCTTCAGAACTTGAAGGTGAATTTGCTGACCTTAATGGATGGGAAGCTGAATCAGAAGCTTCATCATTACTTCAAGGACTTGGAATTACTACTGATATGCACTATAAAAAGATTTCAGAATTAACTGGTGCAGAGAAGATTAAAGTTCTATTAGCTCAAGCATTATTCGGTAACCCTGGAATTCTTATACTAGATGAGCCTACAAACCATTTAGATATTAAATCTATTAACTGGCTTGAAGAATTCTTAATAAACTTTGATGGAACTGTTATCGTAGTATCCCATGATAGACACTTCTTAAACAAAGTTTGTACTAATATTGCTGATGTTGACTTTGGTAAGATTAAGATTTTTGCTGGTAACTATGATTTCTGGTATGAATCAAGTCAATTAGCTCTTCAAATGGCTAAAGACCAAAACAAGAAAAAAGAAGAAAAGATTAAGGAACTTCAAGACTTCATTGCTAGATTTAGTGCTAATGCCTCAAAATCTAAGCAAGCGACTTCAAGAAAGAAATCATTAGATAAGATTTCACTAGATGATATCCAACCATCAACTAGAAGATATCCATTCGTTGGATTCAAACCTGAAAGAGAAGTTGGTAATGACATATTAGTTGTTGAAGGCTTAAGTAAAACTATAGATGGAGTTAAAGTTTTAGATAACGTTAGCTTCAGACTTAATAAAGATGATAAAATCGCTTTAATTGGTGATAACGAAATTGCTATCACTACATTATTTAAAATATTAAGCGGAGAAATGGAGCCAGATAGTGGTGAGTTCAAATGGGGCGTTACTATATCAACTTCATACTTCCCTAAAGATAACTCAGAATTCTTTAATGACTGCAACCTTTCACTAGTTGATTGGCTTAGACAATACTCAGATGAAAAATCTGAAAGTTATATAAGAGGATTCCTTGGAAGAATGCTATTCTCAGGAGAAGAAGCATTAAAAGAAGCTTCAGTTCTTTCAGGAGGAGAAAAGGTTAGATGTATGTTATCTAGAATGATGCTTTCAAATGCGAATGTATTAATGTTAGACCAACCTACTAACCATTTAGACCTTGAGTCAATTACTGCTGTAAATAATGGTCTTAAAGACTTTAAGAGCGTTATATTATTTGCATCACATGACCATGAGTTCGTTCAAACTATAGCAAACAGAATCTTCAACATACAGGAAGATGGTACTTTAGTTGATAAGGCTATGTCTTATGACGAATACTTAGAAACAGTAAAATAATTTAGTTTATAATATAAGTAAAAGCCCTAAAGTCATTAATTTGACTTTAGGGCTTTCTTTTATTTCCTTTTAAATAAATCTTTAAATTTATTTTCCATAGTGCTCTTATTATGATCTTTCTTTCCGTCTAGTTTTCTATACTTATATGCAAATAATGCTATTGAAAGTATTATTAATATAAACATTACTACTAAGGTTATCATAAGTCCTTTTTGTTCCTTATTCATACCATTTATCTGCTCAAATACAGGCTTATCTTTTGGCGCTTTCATTGTAAAGCTCTTTACGTTACCGAATTTATCTATAACTTCTGAATCTCCACTAAGTCCAAAGGCTTTATCTGTTGATAAAAGATAATTAACAGATTCATTTAATAAATTATTATCTGGTGATGTTAGTACTAACATTCCAAATTCACTATTAAATGGTGATTCACATAACTGATAAGTTGTCATCTCAGCATTAAAAGGTGATGTTAAATATAGTTTCTCATTTGATTCAAAGCTCTTATAATCATCATTATACTTAAACCATAAATCTTTATTTAATCCCTTTATAAATGGATTATTATCTGGTGTTCCATAGACAACAATATTATGATTTTTCTTATCATTATCTAAATTCTCTGATCCATTTTTAACTATAAGCTTACCGTTATTATACTTTAAGTCTTTACCCCAATATGAAACCATATTTCCTATAGCTGTCATATCTTCTGATGTCATATTATTTGGAGTAACTATTAATGTATCATTTAGCTGGTTATTCTTCATAAATGGATTTGGATACTTATTAAAGTAATAGTTTAATTCTTCTGAATTTGGAAGATACATATATGAATCTCCAGTAACTACTGCCCAAGGTGTCTGTTCTTCTCTCTTTTGACACCATTGTCCTTCCATCTCTAAATCAAAAGCAATTTGGATATTAAGGAAACTTGTATCTTTAACATCACTAGGTATTGAAAGTTCTACACTATCCCCGTTTGCATTCTCTTTAGTAAGTTTTTTACTTCCTATTGGCACGTCATTAATGTATACAGTAACTAATGATCTATTAAAATCTAAATTTTCCGCATATCTCATATTTAATTTTATTTTTCCACCATTCGCTAGAACCTTGTTCTTTGGCATATAATAACTTAAATTTGCAGTTCTTCTAAATGGACCTTTTAATAAAATATCATCATATCCAAGATCTTTAAATGTTACTTCATCTGCTGGTTCGTAAGCCTTATCTAATTCTTCAGTATTTCCATCCACTATATATTTATCTTGAAACACTTGCCCTACTAAATTTTTATTCATCATAAATTTAGTTGCCTTTGTCATCATTTCACTATTTTCTGAAACTATAGATAATACTTTTGTATTCTCATTTTTTGAATAAGGTGAATTTATAATTTTAATGAGTGCACCATCTTTAAAATTCCCCTCATCAATTCCATCAAATTGCGATTTAAGTTCATTAGGCAATGTATTTTTCTCACCTATATATATATAATTATAGTCTTTATACTTATTAATATCTGAATATTTTATTATTGCTCCATTATAATCACCATTTTTATAAATACTGCTAAGGTATGCATTCATCATTAGAGCTGATGACATATCACTATCAGTATATTTATCTGGTATTACAATAGCTGTCCCAGGATTTTTACTATCATTTTGTTTTAAGAAAGGATAGGGAAAATTAGCAATTTCATTATTTGCATTAATATCCTTATACTTAACTACAACTTTAGAATCTTTAAATATATCAAGCCAGTTAGCTGAATTTACATCATCTACACATGGAAGACCTGTAACTCTAGCATAAGCATTTATAGTAAATTTATTGCTACCTTCTTTAAATAACTTTTTTGGAATAGTAAACTTTACAGTCTGCCTTTCCTCTTTATCGTTATACGCTATCTCCTGTGATTTAAAAGGAATATCATTAACTGAAAAAGTTAAATAAGTTTGAACTCCCTTCTGAATTACTTGATTTATACTAAATGTAATTTCTCCTTGAACCTCTTCAGTGTTCCACCACTTATCTACATCAAAGAACCAACTATGTGATGAAAAAACTCCTTTAAAAACAACATCTGAATCAATATTAAAAGTTTTTTGACTCAATTCATTTGTTACTTTATTATCCTTAGGCGCTGCTTCTGCTTTTTTACTATTTATATTAAATTGAAGTAAAAATACAAAGCTAAATACTATCATTATCGTCGCAAAAAACTTTAATATTTTATTATTTCTCATAGGAAACTCCTCCTCCTAAAATCTTTGTGTCTTATACCATTTAACTTTTCTTTTGAATATTATATCTACTATATAGTTGTAAACCCCTAATATAGCAACTACTTCCCATAGCTTACAATATATAAAGTACATAAGGAATATTACACATATATTTCTAAACGTAAGTTCACCCTTTTCCGTTGATATTGCAACCATTATAGATAGAATAAACATAATTATTGCAACTATCCATAAAAGTACTCCATATCCACTTAAATGGAGGTGTATAACTCCGGCCATTCCTAATATGAATATACCATCTGATATTATACTTGCTGATAAGAATAAAAAGTATGTTGTTGCATAATATAATATGTCAAACCTAGTTACACCTGCATCCCTTGCAAATAAATATTTGAAATTCTTTATTACAACATACGTATTTCCCTTTGCCCATCTCGTCCTTTGCCTCATCCAAACACTTAATGTTTGAGGTTCTTGCTCCCATGTAACAGCAAGAGGCATAAATTTTATTTTGTATCCCATTCTATACATTCTAAAACTTATTTCTGTATCTTCTGTTATTGCTTTAGTGTCCCATCCACCCATTTCTTCAATTATGCTTCTTCGTATTACGAAGTTTGTTCCTGGAATAGTACATAAATTTAAAAGTTGCCACCTTCCAGCCTGTGCCATCCACTGATATGTTAATGTCTCTATATTTATAAATCTTGTTAGCAAATTTCTGCTTTTATTTCTACATCTAAACTTACCAATTACAGCTCCAAGTCCATCATCTTTAATAAGAGTTTGAACTAAATACTTTAAAGCTTTTCGTTCTGGAGTGTTATCTGCATCATAAATTGCAAGAATTTCTCCTTTACTCTTACCAAATCCTATATTGAGGGAATTAGATTTACCTTTACCACCATTTGTACTATCAGTGCTTATTACAATTAAATTTCTATCAGGATTTTTTTTCTGCATATTAGTTAAAATTTCATGTGAATTATCACTTGAATTATCATTTATAACTATAATTTCATATCTGTCATTTGGATAATCTAAATTTAATAAAGACTGCACAGTCTTCTCTATTACTATAGCTTCATCATGGGCTGGTACCATAACCGATACAAACGGGTATTCATCTAGTTCCTCTTCCATTGTAATCTTCTCTATCTTCGTATAGTACACATAACCTGCAATTACTAAAACTACGTTAATAAATATTATTATCCATATTACAACTAATGCATATATAGCTAAATAATCGAATATATCCATTGTATTCTCCTTATTTGAAGTATTTTCTTTTGTCTATCTTTCTACTTAAAATTACTATTACAAGGAAAATGATACATACTATAGATGCTATAGCTACTACTACTTTTCTTGGTTTTGAAATATTTATTGTATCTTGTTTTTTTTCTACGTTATTTTCTTTATCATTTTTCGAAATAGCTTTTTCAAATTCTTTATTATTTATAAAAGTATTTTGTGTCACTGGATTATTATTTAAGTAAATTCCAGTTCCTCCAGCTGTAAGTACCTCACCATTTATTGTTACTTTTGCATTTATATAACTCGGATTATTAAAGTATATCTCTTTATCAGTTATACCATTTACAATATCCATAAATTCTTTGTATGGAATTTTATTATCTATTGATACTGCAATATTCTGAAAGTCTTTGTAATCACTGTTATTTATATTTTTATAATTAATTTTCTGTATTACATTATTGAATTGATTATTTTTAAAAGCTCCAAAATCAAGTATTCCTACATCTTTATTCTCCTGTAGAAATACTGTGTTATATTTCTTTAAAAATGGTTTCATATCATCTCTATACAAAAATGATTGTGGCATATCTAAAGCTACTGGATACACCCAGTAATTCAAATAGTTTTGATAACCAATCATTATTGCAGATGTAATATCATTTGCTGGTGCATCTTTATTTTGTAAATATGGACCATGCATTACTATAGTTCCACCTCTAGATTCAGCATATCTTAAAACTTCAGTAAATCTCTTCATGGAATTAAAGTCTGCATTTTCAAATACCGGAATTGCACTTATTATAAATTGAATTCCATTATTATATAAATAATCTATTTTGTTTACTAAATCATTTAACTCTATAAACGGTGTTACGTTATCAATTAAAAGATACTTTTTATTTTTTAAATCTTTTCCATATCCAAGTGCACTAAATAACTTACTTTGACTATTACTATATAAGTTGCTTTCACTAATATAACTTATATTTTTCTTATTCTTGAAGTTATCATAATTATCTCCTATCCAAAATATATTCCCATTAAAGTTTTGTATATCACTTCCTAACACTCCATTTATGGTGTTTTCTTTGTTAGAAAGTACAATTATCTTTTTATAATCGTTTATAACACCTTTTTTATAACTTTGAATATTTAATATATCTACTTCACTTCCTGTAGATATAGCCATGTTGTTTACATAACTTAATGTATTATCATTGCTTCCATATTCTTTGTAAGCATCATATAGTAGCAATATTTTATCCTTTTTACTATCTGCATAAGCATTAGTATTATTTATTGTTATAATCAAAATAGATGAAAATAGTATAAAAAATATATTTTTTATATATTTTTTATACATCATACTCACCTGCAGACTCTGCTTTATTTAAGAAATCTGTTGCATCTTGAATCTTATCATTCCAAGTTTCAAATCCAACCTGTATTTCTAAATTTATGCCACCTAGCATGCTATTTTTATCTAAAGCTATTTTACTTATATCCTCTTTAAGCCTGTTCTTAACTATTTCTGCACCTTCTCTTGGTGCAATTAATATATAAGCAAAAGTTGAGTCGTTTAATATATATTTTCTATCCTCATCTCTTAATAAGCTTTCTATTCTTGATGACACTGAAATTAGTATTTCTTCATATTTATCATCGCCTATAAGCTTTCTTAACCTATCACTATACTTTATATTTACTACCATAAGAGTTACAGGTAGATCTTTATGCCTCTTAGTCATACTTATATAGATTGGCATCTCATTCATAAATGCTCTTGTATTTCTAAGTCCTGTTTCATGATCAATCATTACAAGAGTATCATTCTTCACTTTTAAATCACTTAATTGTTTTTGTAGTTCATATATCTGTTTAGATAATGTTGATGTAATAAGCGCTGCTACAATAATTACTACAATCCAAAAATAAGTACTACTAGTTATTGTACTAACCCCACCTATACTAGAATATAATTTTACGCTTATATATGCGAATTCTATTATAAGAGTTAATATTAGCGCTAGAGTAATTGTTGTATAGTATGAAACTACCATTATTACTATTAGAGCTAAAAACATAATATAATTTTCAAAATTCTTTTCAAATTTTAATGAATTGAATACTATCACTATAGAAAAGAAAAAAGCAATTAAAATAGTTACCGTAATATCTAGCCTTTTTCTTATGTCTAATGAACCCATATTATACCTCCTTCTCATCTCTCTTCTTAAGTACATTTACTATGAAATATAAAAACATCATATCCCATGACATGTTATACATAAATTCATGCTTTGAAAGATCTGCATCTCCTGCACCAATTAATGATGTTGCTATTTGGAAAAGACCAACTAAAAAAATATATAAAAATGCTTCTTCCATTAAACAATCATTATCATCTCCAATATCCATTGCTTTTTTATATCTCTTCACTGAATAGTAAAAGAAAACACCTAAATAAGCCATTGAAGCTAAAAAGTTATGTGGTAATACATCAGATTTAAATAAGCTCCATCCACTAAAGAAATATGATTTTGCTCCTGGCTCATACCATGCACTCTTTTCATAGTTTCCTTGAGTATGAGGTCTTATATAATAAGCATTTGAAAATCCTATCTTTATCATTTTCATCATGCTGCTTGGATGTAACGCATAGTATTTCACAATGTCTCCAACTGTAAAATGATTATAATATTCTTTAACTAAATCTCTATCCCTTAAATCAATTTGAGATACATCCACAAAAAATATTGTATTTTCAAGTAATGAATATTGCTCATTTATATTCATATCTTTAAGTATTTCATCTGGATCTCCCTCATAAAGTAGTATCCCTCTGTTTAATGCATGATATCTATTTATGTAATCAAAATCACCCTTTATTGATTTATAGAAAAACCCTGCACCAATAACGAAAGTAATAATCATCCCAATAGACATTACTTTCATCCATTTTTTATCAGTGTAACAAATTATTCTCCACATTAGTATAGCTAATAGTATTCCTGTTGGTGCTAGCTGTTGCTTTGCTCCAAAGAATATAAATGATGCTATTAAAAATGCAATTAAGTTATACCATGTAAACTTATCAAATTTTATCATATATAATAATATTCCTACGCTCAGTAAGAAAAATGGTATATTAACACCTTCTCCATAAAAAGAGTTAAAATATGCTATATATCCAGTATCCATAAATATGAATATATATAATAAAGTTATTATTAGCTTAGAAATTGGCTTTTTAACTTCACTTGTAAATACCTTTACTAATAAGTAGGCTGCTATAGCATGAAATACTAAAAGTATTAAAGCTAAAAACCTAATATCAAATACTTGGTTATTTCCTGTTACTAATTCACTTAAAATAATAGCTGGTTTTATAAAAAGAGATTGAGTTGATATAAGCATTTTAGGAGCATCATTATAGAATTGATTTATACCATAATCCTTTTGAAAATAATTAAAGAAGTTATCTTCTGTATGAGCTGGATTATCGTCTAAGTAGTGTAAATCATTTTGACTAATAATTCTATAGAAATCTCCGTTATTTGCCATTCCAACAATAGGTTTTACAAATAAAGTAACAGACCCAATAAGCATGACAAGAATAACTGCTAATATTGGAAAATTAACTTTCAAAAGTTTCTTATCTAATTTATCTATTATAACTTTAACCTTTTTCACTAATATATACCATCTCCTTCCTATATAAATAATACTATCTTTTCATATGCTTTTGCCTAATTATGTATATATTTAAAAGAAAGTTAATTTTTATAAATTAACTTTCTTTCTTAATAACTTTTATGATTTAATTAATTTATCTACTACTTCATGAACAAAATCTATATGATTCTTTGCATATTTCTTAATTCCTTCTTCTGCTCTATTAAAAGTATAACTATTTTCAGTTATATCAAACATAGAAACATCATTAAACGAATCTCCAACAGTATATATGTCACTAAAATCTTTATTTTCTAATTTAAGTACTTTTGATAAACCATTTCCTTTAGAACATCCTTTAGAAACTATATCAACAAAGAATTGATTTCTAAATATACTAAGTTTATCTCCAAACATATGTAAAAGTTTATTTCTTATTTCTTCTGCTTTTTCTACAGATCCACTTGGTGCGAATACTCCCACAATAAGTGCCCCACTTTTTAAATTTAAAATATCCTCTTTACTACTTATGATAACCTTCAGTTCTGAAAAGAATTCTAATTTATTCATGTCAACTCTTGGGTTTTTAATAAGATTCATACCATTTCCATTATCAAAGTAAATCATAGTATCTTCTTTACCTGAAAACTCTTCTATAATCTTTTTTACGTCGCTAAAATCCACTAAGTTATTTTCAATAACTTTTAAGTCTTTATCTAATATTAAAGCCCCATTACATAAAACTAAGTAATCAAATTCTATTGAATACTTATCAATAGCTTCTTGCATCCCAATTAAAGTTCTTCCTGTTGATACAATAAACTTATGACCCTCTTTTCTTAATTTTTTTATTCCTTCTATATCCTTTTTGTCTATTTTCCCCTCTACACACAGTGTTCCGTCAAAGTCACTTGCTAATATCTTCATAATACCTCCAAAAAAATAAATCTCATACTAAATATAGCATGAGATTTATTAAAAATGTAGATTATTGTATAATGCTATACAATTTCTTCTGATTTTTTATCTTTTTTCTTATACTTAAGATGTAATAACTCATGCGCTCTTCCATGACCTGGTTCACCCATGTAGTTTTCATACATCTTTAATAGAGCTTCATTTTTATGAGATTTTCTCTTCTTGAAGTTCTTATCTTGATTATATAGTACAGATGCTCTTACAGCTCTTACATTAATTTTTTCTCTATCTAATGCGCTTACGTGTGGTTGACCACCACCGTCTACGCATCCACCTGGACATGCCATTACTTCGATAAAGTGATAATCTTTTTCCTTCATTCTTCCGCTTTCAATGAATTCAAAAAGATTTGAAGAACCGTTTATTACAGCTAGATTATAATCAGTTCCAGCTATGTTTATTGTAGCTTCTTTGATTCCATCAAGTCCTCTAACTTCTGCGTATTCTATACTTTCAAAATCTTTCTTTTCAACAAAGTCCTTAGCTGTTCTTATAGCAGCTTCCATAACTCCACCAGTTGCTCCAAAGATAGCTCCAGCACCTGTATATTCACCCATAGCTGGATCTTGAACGCCATCTTCAAGTTTCGCAAAGTCAATCTTTCTTCCTTTAATCATCTTAGCTAATTCTCTTGTTGTTATAACAGCGTCTATATTTCTTATTCCGTCGTTTTCCATTTCTGGTCTGTCCGCTTCATATTTTTTAGCTGTACAAGGCATAACTGTTACTGTAAATACCTTTTTAGGATCTATATCAGCTATTTGTGGGTAATATGTCTTAGATGCAGCACCAAATATTTGTTGTGGTGACTTCGCTGATGATAAATTATCAATAAGTTCTGGGTAATAATTTTCTACTTGTCTTACCCAAGCTGGACAACATGATGTAAGCATTGGGAATGGACCACCTGCATTTATTCTTTGAATAAGTTCAGTAGCTTCTTCCATTATAGTCATATCAGCACCAAAGTTAATATCGAATACTTTATCGAATCCTACTTCTCTTAATGCAGTATATAGCTTACCTGTTACGTCAACCCCGTAACCCATTTTGAATAATTCACCCATTGATGTTCTTACAGCTGGAGCCATAGCAACTATTACGTGCTTTTCTGGATCTAATAGAGCTTCTTCAACTCTTTCTATGTGTGACTTTTCTTCTAAAGCTGCAACTGGGCATGCTGATACGCATTGACCACATAATAAACAGTTTGTATCATCAAAACATTTATTATCAGTTGGTGCTACCATTCTTGTTCCATCAAAGTTAGCTATCTTAATAGCTTCTGTACCTGATTTAACTTTACAGCTTGATTGGCATCTTCCACAAAGTACACATTTTGATCTATCTATAGTTATTGATGCACTTCTTTCATCAACAAATTCACTCTTATCTTTTGGTAAGAAAGGTGTTGTTGCTCTTCCTTTGCTCTTTATAACTAATTTTAAGAACTCACAAGTTTCTCTTCTTGAACATGGACCACATTTGAATTCATGTTTGTTTAGTAAAGTTGAAACTCTTGCTTTTACTCTCTCTTGAACTTTTTCAGTATTAGTTTTAACAACCATACCGTCTTCTACTTTTGCAAGACATGCTAGCACAAGATTTGGTTTACCTTCAACCTCAACTGCACAAACTCCACATTTTCCAACGTTACCGCATTCTTTTAAATAGCAAAGAGTAGCAATATCATCAATTCCATTTGCTCTTGCCGCTTCAAGTATAGTAGTACCTTCAGCAACTTGGATCTCTTTTTCATTAATAACTAAATTTTTCATCCTAAAAGACGTACCTCCATAATATAAATTAAAATCCTCTTTAAGAAAACTTTGTTATTTTTTTAACTAATGTTTCCATATAAATTTCATTTTCAACAGCCTATATATTTATCATACAATTTAAATTTTACCCTATTACAACCACAATATCAATTAGAATTTCCTATAACTTGCATTCCTTATTACTTTCAACTATACTTTTAATATGAAAATTCCTAAAATATTAACAAAAAGGAGCAAATAATGATACTTGTATACAATAGAACTACAAAATCATACGATGAAGAAAAAGTTGCTGGTAAAAAATATTTAGATTGGTGTTATGAATCACCTGCCGGTAAAAGGTTAACTGAATTACTGTTTAAGAAGAAGCTTTGTTCTAAGGTTTACGGATTTTTCTGTGATACTAAATCAAGCACAAAGAAAATACCGCCGTTTATTGAAGACTTTAATATTGATATGGATATATATTCTAAGCCAGTCTCAGAGTTCACTACATTTAATGATTTCTTTGCGAGAACTGTACTTCCTAATGCAAGACCAATTGATTACTCTAATAATATTTTAGTATCTCCAGTTGATGGTAGAGTTTTTGCATACGAAAATATAGATATGGAAAACCTTGTTCAAGTTAAAGGTATTACTTATAGTTTATGTGAATTACTAGGGGATCAAAAAATTGCTAGTGAGTATCAAGGGGGAAGCTGTTTAATATTTAGACTGTGTCCTACTGATTATCATAGATATCATTTTATTGATTCTGGAGTTTCAGGAAAATTACATCGTATAAAAGGAAACTATTACTCTGTAAATCCTGTTGCTGTTGATAAAATTCCAAAATTATTTTGTCAAAACAAAAGAGAATGGTCTCTATTTAAATCTGATAATTTTGATGATGTGCTATATGTTGAAGTTGGAGCTACTTGTGTTGGTAGTATAATACAAAGTTGCCCTGAAGGAAAAAGAGTTACTAAAGGTGCTGAAAAAGGCTACTTCAAGTTTGGTGGATCAACTGTAATATTATTCTTAAAAAAAGATATTGTAAAAATTGATGAAGATATTGTAGAGCAAACTAAATTAGGTTATGAAACTAAAGTGCTTATGGGCGAAAAAATAGGTACTAAAGTATTAAAATAATAATTACGAAATAGGAAAGAGCTCAAGAATTATTCTTGAGCTCTTTCTTATTTATTATTAATTCTAATGTTTTTTTGAAAATATTTATATCATTATCTACTATTACTAAGTATATACCCATTTCTTTTGCTCTATCTACAACAGATGCCTTTAAAGGTTGTTTTGTTGCTACTAATATTTTTTTTGCATTTTCTCCCCCAATTTTATTGCTATAAACTTCTAATTCATTTAAGGCATTTTCATCATATTTAGCACTATCTTTACATGATATACAAACTATAGTAGAGTCCTTAACTGCAACTACATCTAATTCATTTTTTATATTATTTTTATCATTGTTCCATAAAAATACTACTCCACTCTTAACTTCATCCACTGACTCAATTTCACTTACAATGCTTTCAGTTAATACTTCAAGCCATGTTCCACTTTTAAAAATGAATCCTTTAATATATTCATTTAATAATTTAATATGGAGCTTCTTATCCTCTTCAATTTCTATTAATTTAAGTTCTTTTAATCTTTTTAATATTTTTTCTAAAAGCATCTTTTCTTCATTATCTAAGCCTTCTTTATTTATATGGATTAGTGTACTATTCATATAGTCATGTTCAAATAAGCTATTATCATAAAGTCTTTGCTTATATTTGTGCCAAAGCTCTAAGTTATTATGTATTACTTTAGCAAGTTCTAATATACACTCATCCTTTTGATATTTGCATTCATGAGCTATTATATTATTTCCTGATGCTTCAAAAATATCATTTATATCTAAATCAATAGGCTCCTCTTTTAATACTTCCATATCTTTATTAAACCAATACTCATTTTTAGCTGTTATATCAACATATACCCCATAATTTCCTGTAATATTACATAAATTAAGTAACTTTAATGCTTTAAGTGTATTATCTAACGTTAAGTTTATTGTTAACTTATGATCTTTACTATCATTTATAAATTTCTCATAATCTTTAAAAACAATATCAATATTATTATTGCTGTTTTTACTTAAATAAACTTCTTTTAATTTTAAAGCTTTATCTTCTTCCTGTTTTTCCTTAGTAAGTATTATAATGCTTTTAAAATTATATTTATTTGCTAATATTAATCCACTTTCATTATGTTCTCCTAAAATTGTAACTAAGGTGCTTTCTTTCATAAGATAATCTCCCTTACCTTTTCATACTACAGTTAATTTTCCCTTTTAATATTTATTTAATTCATTA
>NZ_JAVXRL010000058.1:0-18791 GCF_036643715.1 Clostridium sp.
TGAAAGCTATAGAGTATATAAAAGATGAATTAGACATTGAACTTAGTGAAGATGAAGCATGTAATATAGCAATGCATATTATAAATGCCGAAGTTAATGGATGTAAGGATAGTTTAAGCAATTTATCTGATATAAGTAAAAAGGTAAATGATATATTAAATATAGTAAAGTACAGTTATGGAATTGAGATAGATGAAGGTTCATTATCTTATGAACGGTTTATAACTCATTTGAAATTTTTCTTTAAAAGAATAGAAAATAAGAACAGAGAAGAAAGTGAAAATGAAGAGTTTCTTTTAAGTCAAGTTAAAGATAAATACAGCAGAGCATATAAATGTATGCTTAAGATACAGAAGTATTTAGAAAAGGATTTAAATAGTGAAGAACAGCTTTATCTAACATTGCATATTCAAAGGATTACAAAATAGAATAATAGGATCGTTACTTTTATTAGGCGAGACCATAAGTTAGAGTATTTCATAATATTCTCAGTTTGGTCTCGCTTTTTTTATAAAAAATTAAGGAGGATTATTATGAAATATGAATCATTAGCAAAAGAAATTATAAAAAATGTTGGGGGAAAAGAAAATATAAATAGTTTAACTCACTGTATAACAAGGCTTAGATTCAAATTAAAAGATGAAAGTAAAGCAAATACAGAAATTTTGAAAAATATAGATGGAGTAGTTACTGTTATAAAGAGTGGTGGACAATATCAAGTTGTTATTGGAAATCATGTTCCTGATGTATATAAAGATGTAGTGCTAATTGGTGAGATTGGAACATCTGAGTCAGAAGAGGAAACAGGAGAAAAGATGAATCCATTTAATAAATTTATAGATATAATATCTGGGGTATTTACACCGATATTAGGAGTATTAGCAGCAACTGGAATGATTAAAGGTTTTAATGCATTATTTTTAGCTATGGGATGGCTTGATGCGGGATCAGGGACTTATGCAATATTAAATGCTATAGGAGATTGTCTATTCTACTTCTTCCCTATATTTTTAGGGTATACATCAGCTAAAAAGTTTAAGTTGAATGAATTTATAGGTATGGCAATCGGAGCTGCACTTGTTTATCCAAGCTTAGCTGGAGTAACAGCAGGAGATCCTCTGTTTGTATTATTCCAAGGAACTATAATAGAATCACCTATACATGTAACGTTTTTAGGGATTCCAGTTATTTTAATGAATTACACATCAAGTGTTATTCCAATAATTATTTCATGCTATGTTGGAAGCAAAATTGAAAAAGTATTTAAAAATATTATTCCAAGCGTAGTAAAAGCATTTTTAGTTCCATTTTGTACATTGCTTGTAATAGTACCAGTAACTTTTATAGTAATTGGACCTATAGCAACATGGGCAAGTCAATTAGTTGGAGCTTTAACAGTTATAGCATATGAGTTTAGTCCAATTTTAGCAGGTGTATTAATCGGAGGATTTTGGCAAGTATTTGTTATATTTGGATTGCATTGGGGTCTTATTCCAATTGGATTTAACAATCTTGCAGTAAATGGACAAGATGCAATATTAGCTTTAACTTTTGCAGCATCATTTGCTCAAATTGGAGTTGTACTTGCAATTATGCTAAAGACTAAAGATAAGAAATTAAAGTCACTATGTTTACCAGCATTTATTTCAGGTATATTTGGAGTTACTGAACCTGCAATTTACGGAGTAACATTACCTCGTAAGAAACCATTTGTAATAAGTTGTATCGCAGGTGCTGTAGGTGGTGGAATACTCGGAGGAATGGGTACATTAACTTATATGAATGGAGGTCTTGGAATATTTGCAATTCCAACATTTATTAACCCAGAGATTGGAATAACTAAAGGATTTTATGGAATGGCTATATCAGCTGTAGTTGCATTTGTATTAGGTTTCATAATGATGTTTTTAACAAAGTTAAATGAGAAAACTACTAGTGAAGATGTTAAGGAAAATGTTTTAGTAAAACAAGAAGTATTAAATAGTCCTATTAGTGGAGCTGTTAAACCTTTAAGTGTAATAAAAGATGATGCCTTTTCAAAAGGTATTTTAGGAAAGGGAATTGCAATTGAACCTAAGGTAGGTAAAGTTTATTCACCTGCTAATGGAAGGATAACAACATTTTTCCCTACAGGACATGCTATTGGCATAACAACAGATACAGGTGCTGAAATTTTAATACATGTAGGTATGGATACTGTACAATTAAATGGACGATATTTTACACCTAAAGCAAAACAAGGTGACTTAGTAAAAAAAGGACAACTTATATTAGAGTTTGATATTGAAAAAATTCAAAAAGCAGGGTATTCAGTAACAACACCAGTGCTTGTAACAAATTCTGATAATTATTTAGATATTATAGAAACTGATAAAAATAATGTAGATCAAAATGATGAATTATTAACAGTAGTTATTTAATAAAGAAAGGATGAGTAATATGAAAGAAGTAGGATTTAAAGAAAACTTTTTATGGGGAGGAGCTTTAGCTGCAAACCAGTGTGAAGGAGCTTATTTAGAAGGGGGTAAAGGACTAACAAATGTTGATATTTGCCCAATGGGAGAAAATAGATTTAATGTACTTATGGGAAATTTAGATAGTTTAGATCCTATAGAAGGCGAATATTATCCATCTCACGAAGCTATTGATTTCTATCATAAATTTAGAGAAGATATTGCTATGTTTGCAGAGATGGGATTTAAGTGCTTAAGAATTTCTATAGCGTGGGCTAGAATATTTCCAAATGGAGATGAAGAAACACCTAATGAACAGGGATTGAAATTCTATGATGAAATGTTCGATGAAATGATAAAACATAATATAGAGCCAATAGTAACATTATGTCACTTCGATATTCCAGTAAATTTAATAAAAAAATATGAAGGTTGGAGAAATAGAAAACTAGTTGACCTTTATGTTAAATACACTACTACTGTATTTAATAGATATAAGGATAAAGTTAAATACTTTATGACTTTTAATGAAATTAATATGTTATTACATGCACCATTTATGGGAGCTGGTATAGTGTTAAAAGAAGGAGAAAATAAAAATAAAGTTAAATATCAAGCTGCACATCATCAGTTAATAGCAAGTGCATTAGCAACTAAAGCAGCACATGAAATAATAGAAGGTTCTATGGTTGGATGTATGCTCGCAGCTGGAGTTACTTATCCATATACTTGTAAGCCAGAAGATGTTCAGCAAGCTATGGATAATGATAGAGAAAATTATTTCTTTATTGATATACAATCAAGAGGTGAGTATCCAGGGTATGCAAAGAGATTTTTAAGAGAAAATAATATAAATATTCACATGGAAGATGGAGATTGCGATATATTAAAAAAATATACTGTTGATTATATTGGATTTAGTTATTATGCAAGCAGATGTGCAAGTACAGATCCAAAAATTTTAAATGGAATGACTCAAGGTAATGTATTTGAAACAATAAAAAATCCATATTTAAAAGCTTCTGAGTGGGGATGGCAAATTGATCCTAAGGGATTAAGAATAACTTGTAATACATTATATGATAGATATCAAAAACCATTATTTATTGTTGAAAACGGACTAGGTGCAATAGATAGGATTGAAGATGATGGAAGTATCAATGATGATTATAGAATTGAGTATTTAAGTGAGCATATAAAAGAGATGAAAGAAGCTGTCTTAGACGGTGTTGATTTATTAGGATATACTCCTTGGGGTTGTATAGATTTAATTTCTGCATCAACAGGTGAGATGAAGAAAAGATATGGATTTATATATGTAGATAAAGATAATGATGGAAATGGAAGTTTGGAGAGAAGAAAAAAGAAAAGTTTTGATTGGTACAAAGGTGTAATAAAATCTAACGGGGACATTTTATAATAAAAGGGCTACATAAGTTTATACTTATGTAGCCCTAATTTTTTTTCATAATATTTATAAAAAATGTTAAAAATCAGGACAAAATTACCTTTTATTAGTAGACGTATACATAAAAAGTGGTATACTGGTTAAGTATTTTAGGAAAAGTTTAATAGAAACTATAATTAAATTAAAAAAATAATAAAATTAATCTTCCGGACTACTTTGGTGGATATATAATGTGCTTTCAAATATAAGAGTACGTTAATATAAATAATTACTTTACACAGGAGGAATTTTATGATTACAAAAGAAAAAATACTTAGAAAAAAAACGAAAAAACTAAAACTGATTAAAGATGGGGGGATAGCACTAACTTTAGTAGCATTTTTTTTATTTAATAGCGCAATCCCTGTATATGCAGTAGAGAGAACTTCAGGGAATAATAAGGAATTAACTAGAGAATTTAGTAGCAATGATTCACTTAAAGAGAAGACAGATAAAAATGTAGTACAGAGTAATAATAAGCCACAAGGATATGCAACGGTAATTCAAAGTGATAATAATCAAAAGAAGAATTATACTTTCGATGAATTAAACAGAATGAATTATAATGATTTAGTTTCTTTATTGAAAAGCATAAGTTATGAAAATATACAAGGATTATTTGAATTTAGTGATGGTTCTTATAGGTTCTTCAATAATAGAGAACGTATACAAGCTATCATAAATGGATTGGAAGATAGTGGCAGAAATTATACGAGTAGTGATAATAAGGGGATACCAACTTTAGTAGAAGTGTTAAGAGCTGGATATTATCTTGGATATTATAATAATCAATTATCATACTTAAATACAGTAGAATTTAAAGATAAATGCCTACCAGCTATGAAAGCTATTGAAAATAATTTTAACTTTAGATTAGGTACAAAAATACAAGATGGAGTAGTTGAGTCACTAGGAAGACTTATAGGTAATGCATCAGCAGATCCTGAGGTTATAAATAATGCACGAAATATACTTATTCAATTTAATGATAATAGCGAAAAATATAGTAGCGATACAAATAAGGGGAATGCACTATATAATATACTTAAAGGTATAGATTATTATACTAGTTCAACATTATACAATGTAAAATCACATAATGCAAAAGATACTATTTTCTATGGTAGAATTGATTATTATATGGAACAATTAGAAAGATTATGTTTATTAGGAAATAGAATGAATAAAGATAATGAGTGGCTTGTTAATAATGCTCTTTACTTTACTGGTAGAATGGGTCAATTTAGAATGGATCCAAGACTTTCACAAAGAGCATTAGAAGATGCAATGAATACATACAAGTATTTATCTTATCAATATATAGAAGCAGCTAGTTCTTTAGATAGTAATTTTAATGGTAAAGATGAATATGGCAAAGATATAAATTTTAATAAAATAAAAGAAGATGCAAAAGGTAAATATTTATCAAAAACATATAAGTTTGATAATGGAAAATTTATAGTTAAAGCTGGTGATAAAGTATCAGAAGAAAAAATTAAAAGATTATATTGGGCATCTAAGGAAGTAAAAGCTCAATTTATGAGAGTAGTTCAAAATGATAAAGCGCTAGAACAAGGTAATCCAGATGATGTGTTAACTGTAGCTATATATAATTCACCAGAAGAATATAAGTTAAATCAAAAATTATACGGATATAGCACTGATAATGGTGGAATATATATTGAAGGGGTAGGAACATTCTTTACTTATGAAAGAACTCCAGAAGAGAGTATATACACTTTAGAAGAATTATTCCGTCATGAGTTTACTCACTATCTTCAAGCAAGATATGTTGTACCTGGAATGTTTGGACAAGGAGATTTTTATAAAGATGGAGAATTAACTTGGTATGAAGAAGGAACAGCAGAATTCTTTGCAGGTTCAACTAGAACTGATGGAATTAAACCAAGAAAGTCAGTAGCTCAAAATATAGCATATGATAGAAATAGCAGAATGTCTTTAAATGATTTACTTCATGCGAAGTATGGTTCATGGGAGTTTTACCATTATGGCTTTGCATTCTCAAATTATATGTACAACAATAATATAGAAATGTTTAAGAAAATGACAGATTATATAAAACATAATGATTCAAATGGATATAAAGATTATATACAATCTATGAGCAGTGATTCTAATTTAAATAATAAATATCAAGAGTATATGGATGGTTTATTGAAGAACCTTGATAATTTAAATGTACCTTTAGTATCAGATGATTATACAGAAAGTCATCCTTATAAAAATATAAATGAAGTGGACAACGACATAAAAGAGGTTTCAAATATAAAAGATATAACTATTAATGAAGAAAAATCTCAATTCTTTAATACTTATGATATAAGAGGAACATATACAGGTAGTAAAAGTAATGGAGAAGCATCAGATTGGAAAGATATGAATTCAAAATTAGATAAAATATTAAAAGATTTATCTAATAAAGAGTGGAGTGGATACAAAACTGTTACTGCATATTTTGTTAATCACAAAGTAGATAAAGATGGCAACTACCAATATGATGTTGTATTCCATGGACTTAATGTTAATGAAAAGCAAAATAACAAAATACCAAAAGCAGTAATAAAATCAGTTGATACATCAGCAGTAGGAACTGAAGTGAAACTTGATGGAACTACTTCTAAAGATGAAGATGGTCAAATAAAAAGCTATGAATGGGATTTTGGAGATGGAACTACATCAAAAGATGCAGTAGTTAATCATGAATTCAGTAAAATCGGTGAGTACACTGTTAAATTAAAGGTTACTGATAATCTAGGTGCAACAAGTATAACTAGTAAAAATATAAAGATAACTAAGCGCATTCCAAGTGGCACAATTACAGAGTCAGAACCAAATAACTCATATGAAAAAGCAAATCAAATATCAAAATCAAACATGCTCGTAAAAGCAAATTTATCTAAAGAAGATACTAATGATAAATATTATTTTGATGTTGATAAAGAGGGTAAAGTAAGCATTAGTATGGAGAATCCAAAAGCACTTGGAATGACATGGACTGTTTGCAGCGAAAAGGATCAAAATAAATATGTAATATATCCAACTAGTGATAATAATGGGGCAAAAGAAGGAGAGGCTGTATTGAAGCCAGGCAGATATTACATTAATGTATACAGTTATGATGGTCAAGCAGGAGATTATACTTTAAATGTTAATGGACCACTAACTGATAAGGGGGAAGATCAACAAAAGTATATTAAAGAAGTTGAAAAGAATGATGAATTTGAAACTTCAATGAAAGTAAGTAATAACAGTAAAATATCAGCATCTCTAAATGGAGAAGACATTAAAGATGTTTATAGTTTTGATGTAACAAATACAAGTGATTTAAATATATTAGTTGATAATAGTAATAGTATAGGAATGAACTGGATACTATATTCAGAAGATGATTTAGACAATTATATAACTTATGCTAAACAAGATGGCAATAAGTTATCTAATACTTACAAGGCAAAGCCAGGAAAATACTATTTATGCGTTTATAAATATGATTCTTCAGATAATGGAAACTATAAATTACAAATATCAAATAAATAATAAAATAATGAAAAGTACCATTTTTATATAAATGGTACTTTTTAAATTTAGGATAGTATAAATACTAATATTATTTTATATTGTTAACATCTTTTAGTATGTTCTCAAGATTTTCTAAAGATACAATTCTCTCATTACACTTTGCACTATCTAAACACATATGAAATCCTATTGATCTATAATAGTCCTTGTTAGCACTATTTTTCTTACAAACAGGTGAAACAAAAGCAATTTCATTACTGGGACCTATATGATTACAAAGTGCACAAACATTAGTATTATTGTAATTAGAATTTGGGATTCTGCACGCCATTCCAAGAAGTTTACCATTCATATTATAAACTATAAGTAACTTTCTTATAGATGGATCAATCCAACCTAAATACACATTTTTTGCCTCTTGTGCTTCTATATCCGGAAGCTTTAATTTCTTTTCTTTTTTAAATATTTTGCTAATTTGGACATTTGTAACCTTTGGCATTCCATATACATATTCATTTAAATTGATTAAATATTTATCAATGTGTAATGGGTCAGTTATATTGCTAATATCAAGTAGAGCTTTTTCTTCTTCGGATAAATTTGTAAAAGAATTTAATATTTTATCTTGTATATAAGCTTTGCTTGCCAAAATAGTATTAGTATCTAAACAATTTCTTAATGCATTATTAAAATCACCTAAACATTTTTTTATATAATTATATTCATGTTTTTTTATAAATGCTTTCATAAATTTGTGCCCTCCTTTTTCCAAATGGTATGGTTAATATTATTTAAATAAAAAGATGATTATTATTACTTCAACTGAAAGTAATAATAATCATCTAAATTTAAAATATTGTCTTAGTTAAAAAATGATAACTTTCATTAATTGAAACAATGAAAGTATAACATGAGTTTAATTAAGCATTCAATCTAATAAATAACTCTGTAATGATTATGATCATAGACGTTTCTCTTGACCTATTATTCTTCTTATACTTTTTTCAGATAGATAATACTCTTCTTTAAGTTCATTAATAGTAGTTCCATTAATGTATTTTTTATAAATTTCCTTATTTCTTACTTTAAGGCTACTTTTTATACCACTCTTTTCTCCCCAGGATTTATGATTTTCTTTTTTCCTTGGAACGTAAAGATACTCTCCATCTACATATTCTTGTATTAGTTTAAAAATTTCTTCTGGTAACACATCTTGTGCTTTTACATACTTCATAGGCTTACTCCTTACTTTAAATAAATTATTAAAAGCAAAGAATACTAAAAAGCTATGTATCAAAGAACCTAAAACATGTACATATTTCAGCTAATTTAACAGGTTAGGCTCCAAACAATGCATAGCTGATTGTTGTAATCTTTGCAAGGAGCAAGCTGATTTATAGCTGAATGTATTATTAACTTTCATAAAAAAACACCTCCAATACTATAGGGATATTATAGCACAAAAGATAAAATGGACAATTGTATTATTCGTATAATATTTACATTATTTATAAATATTAGTACAATATTATTATGATTAAAGTACGAGGTTATTAGGGGATGAGGGGAAGTATGAGAATAGAAACGAATAGAATAATAATTAGAGATTTTGAAAGAAAGGATGCCGAAAAACTTAATAAGATTGTTAGAGAAAATAATATTTTGAGATTTATGCCGGATTGGTCAGAAATTGGAAATTCGCCAGAATCATATTTTGGATATATTGACTGGCATCAGACTCAAAGAGATTCAACTGATGTTTATGAAAATAAAAGATATGCAATTGCACTAACTAATACAGATGAAATGATTGGTATGGTTGGTATGGGGCTTGAAGATACATTGAATGAAGTTGAAATAGCATATTTTATGTCAGAAGAACATCAAAGAAAAGGATATACAGTAGAAGCAGTAAATGAATTAGTAAATTGGTGTTTCAATGTGTCAAATATAAACTATATTATTTTGACTATTGATTGCGCTAATTTGGAATCATGTATGCTTGCTCAAAAGTGCGGGTTTGAATTATTTGAGAAAAGGACTCCAATTAGTCATAGACAGCCTAATATGGAAAGTGATAGTTATTTTTACTATCGTAAGTATCGTTAAATCAAAAAAATGGAAGTTGTTAAAGAGGGGGTAAAAAAATGAGTGGAAAATCGACTGTGATTAGTGAATTTTGGGGAGACTTCTTATTGAAAACAAATAAAGATAAAGATACTAAATATATAGATTGTTTTCATTTTGAATTAACTAAAAAGTGGGCAAATGAATTACTTAAATTAGTACTTATAGGACAAAAAAAAGCAACATCTAGTAGTTTGCTGGCGTATAAAATTGATGGAGAGAGAATACCTGAAGTTGGTGATTTAAGTATTGTTACTGATTGGGACTGCAATCCTAAATGTGTGATAGAAACTACAAATGTGATGATTATTCCTTTCAAAGAGATTACTTTTGACATATGTAAACGAGAAGGAGAAGATAAAAATTTAGAATCATGGAGGAAAGGTCATATTAGTTTCTTTTCAAGGGAAGGAAAGGAACTAGGCTATACATTTTCAGAAGATATGCCAGTTATATTTGAAGATTTTAAAGTGGTTTTTAGTTAGTAAAACTTAAAATTGATGAATAGGAGTATTTTGCATGAAAAAGGTAATGAAATGTATTAAATGTAACTCGGTTAACGTTAAAGTAGTAAAGGCTATACCAGTACAAATTAAAAAGGGGTTTATTCCAAAACTTATAAAGCCTAATTATTATATTTGTTCTGAATGTGGATATGCTGAAATATGGATAGATTCAAAAGAAGAATTAACTTATATAGAAAATGATTACGAATAATATTAAATTATTGAGACTAATAAAATAGGGATTTATAGGGAGTGTTCAAAATTGAATAAAATTACATGCATATGTCTAGGCGTAAAAAGGATGGATAAAGCTATAAGATTTTATAGAGATAAACTTGGATTTGAAACTGATGAAAAAAGTAATAATCCAGAAGTAATATTTTTTAATACACCAGGAACTAAATTTGAACTTTACCCATTAGAATTATTAGCAAAAGATATTAACGAAGAAAATACGCTACAGATTTCCAATGGATTTAGTGGAATTACACTAGCTTACAATGTAGAAAATAAAGAGGATGTTAGTAGGGTAATAGAAAAAGCCAGAAATGCTGGAGCGAAAATAATTAAAGAGCCTCAGGATGTTTTTTGGGGTGGATACCATGCATACTTTGCTGATTTGGACGGATATTATTGGGAAGTTGCTTGGGGCCCAAATTTTAAATACGATCATAATGGGATGCTTGTTTTTAACTGATAAATCACATTCAAATTATAGTTTTGAAAAGGAGAATATAATGGTTTTACTGGTAATTGATACACAAAAGTTAATTACAAATGATAAATTATATAATTTTGATATATTTGTGGCTAATGTTAAAGAATTAATAAATAAGGCTAGAGAAAATAACGTTGAAATAATATATGTACGTCATGATGACGGATATGACAGTGAACTAACAAGAGGAACAGATGGGTTTGAGATATATGAAGAATTTCAACCAGTATATGATGAAAAAATATTTGATAAGAAGGTTAATAGTGCATTTAAGGGGACAGGCTTATTAAAGTATTTAAATGATAAAGGTGAAAAAGAAATAATAATTGTAGGTATTCAAACAGATTATTGTATGGATGCTACTATAAAATGTGGATTTGAACATGGATTTAATATTATAGTTCCAGAAGATACTAATACAACTGTAAATAATATATTTATGTCAGCAGAGCAAAGTTATAAATATCACAATGAATTCATGTGGAACAGAAGATATGCAGAATGTATTTCATTGGATGAAACAATTAAAAGAATGAATTCATAGTGAAAATATACATAATGTATATGTGGGAGGGATGTAGTTATGTTTTCAATAATAGGAGCAAGTTTATTTTTTATTATAGCTGTGATGTCTGTTATGGTAGCTTTGGGGTTACCACTGGGAGAATTCACGATGGGTGGACAACATAAAATATTACCTAAAAAATATAGAGTTATGGCAATAGTCTCAGTGGTGATTCAACTTTTTGCGATAATAATTATTTTACAAGCTGGAGGGTTTATTCAGGTATGGTTTTCTATTAAAGTAACAAAGTATATTTGTTTATTTTTTGCAGTTTACCTATCTTTGAATACTATTATGAATCTAATATCTAAAAGTAAAAAAGAGAGATATATTATGACACCACTATCACTTATTACTGCAATATGTTTTTTTGTAACGGCATTTAATATTTAGAGTTAATAGTTAGATTATACGTTATAAAACTATAAGATAAAGGGAGAACAATATTATGATAAGAAAGCTAAAAAATGAAGATATAAATAAAGTCATGGATATCTGGGAAGAAAGTACAATTAAAGCACATGATTTTATAGATAAAGATTACTGGAAAAATAATTATGATACTGTGAAAAATGTACACATACCTATTTCAGACACCTTTGTCTATGATGATGGAGAAAATATAAAGGGATTCATAAGTATAATAGATGATGAATTTATAGGGGCCTTATTTATAGATGTTAAGTATCAAGGGCTAGGAATTGGAAGTAAGTTAATTAACTATACAACTTCAAAATATGGGAAGTTAAATTTAGCTGTTTATAAAGAAAATGAAAAAGCCGTTAAATTTTATACTCATAAAGGATTTAAAATTATTAAAGAGCAAAAGAATGAAGATTCTGGATTTGAAGAATATATAATGGAACTAAAAGTCTAGGTATAAATGGGACTTACTATATGAAAGTAAGTCCCATTTTATATTATTCTTTTAAAGTTAAATTAACTCAACATTAAACTTTTGAAATTTTTCTTTAATATCATTAGAAATGTCTGAGTCGGTAATTATACCATCAAACTCATCTATAGTAGCAAATTTATAATAGCTATCTACATTAAATTTTTCTTTTTCAACGAGTAAATATACTTCTTTACTATTAGAAACTACAATCTCTTTAACATTACCATCTTCTAAAAGGACAGTTCCAACACTATTAGTATTTAAATTTACGCCTGAACTTCCTACAAAACCTTTGTTAAAAGTATATTTAGAAATACTCTTAATTGCCTCTGAACCTAAAACACCACCGCTTTTATTATCATATACACCACCAATAGTTATTAACTTAACTATATCGTTATTATCAAAAAGAGGTGGTATTATGGACATAGTAGTTATCAAAGCAATATTTTTAGTGCTATTAGCAATGAGTTTAGCTAATAAAAAATTTATACTTGATGATTCTAAAAAGACTACATCGTAATCTTCTATAAGGTTAAATGCCTTCTTTGCTATTAATTCCTTACTGCTTAGATTAACTTTCATTCGGGTAGTTATAGAACTACATTTAGAAATCTTTCTATTTAAGATCGCTCCACCATAAGTTCTTTGAATCTCTCCACTTTTCTCTAACCTTTGCAAATCTTTTCTTATCATACCTTCTGAAACATTGAATTGATCACTTAATTCTTTTACTTTCACTCTACCATTTTTATTAAGTATATTTAAAATTTGTTCTAATCTTTCTTCAGTAAACATTTAGGACACCTCATTAATTATTATCATTTAGTATTGTTATTGATTAGTATTATAACATTATTATTTGATTTTATAAAATATGTTGAATAAAACCATTAAATGATATACAATGATAATGAAAGATAACAAATGATAAAGAAGAATATAAAATATAAACTATTTTAAAAGATATAATTTAGCGTCATAGGGTAATTCTTAGCGTAATATTTTATAAACTTAGGCATTTCTGAGAAACTAGCTATAATAAATAGTTAATTTTCAGAGATGTCTATCTTATAATTAACAAGAAGAACTGTAGGAGGAAAAAAATGTACAAGTTATTAGCTATTGATATGGATGGAACATTACTAAATAGTGATAGAACTATTTCAAAAATAAATAAAGAAGCAATAAAGAAAGCTATAGAAAAAGGTGTTAAAGTTGTTATAACATCTGGCAGAGGGCTTAAGGGTTTAGATACTTTCTTAGATGAAGTTAATTTAAGAGGAGAAAATCAGTACCTTATTGCTAACAATGGGGGAACAATATATAGAACTAGTGATTTTGAGTGTATTTTTTATAAAGGATTAAAAGGGATTGATTTTATAAAATCACATACTTTAAGCAAAGAATTTGGGCTTAATATGATTGGATATACACATGAAGGTGCTATTGCACCAGAAGAAAATGACTTCACAAGATTTGAAACAGAATATGTTGGAACACCAGTTAAAATTATTGATATTAACTCAGATATTAAAGATGATGATGAGATTACGAAAGTATTATTTTCTCAAACTGAGGAATTACTTTCAAAGAAAATGCTTGAAATACCAAAAGAATTTTTTGATGAATACAATGTAGTAAAAACAATGCCAATACTATTAGAAGTTATGGATAAAGATTGTAATAAAGGGTACGGATTGAAAGTTTTAGCAGATAAGCTAGGAATTAAAAAGGAAGAAATAATATGTATAGGTGATCAAGCAAATGATATTGAAATGATAACATTTGCCGGAGTTGGAATTGCAATGGGAAATGCTATCC
Source organism: Clostridium sp. (assembly GCF_036643715.1). Classification (GTDB taxonomy): domain Bacteria; phylum Bacillota; class Clostridia; order Clostridiales; family Clostridiaceae; genus Clostridium. The sequence goes on from NZ_JAVXRL010000058.1 coordinate 14,079, forward strand.
CTGAACTTAAAGATATAGCTCAGTATATAACTTCAGATAATGATAATAATGGAGTAGCAAAAGCTATTGAGAAATTTATATTATAAATATTATTGAATGTTAAATAATTTAAATGTATAATACTAGTAATATTATTTTAGGAGGAAAGTTATGAAAGCACTTAATGTAGTTAGACAAACAAAATTACATCATCATTACTAGAGACTTGGTCTGTAAAATCAGAGACACAAGTCTATTAACATTAGGCTTGTGTCTCTAGGTAATGATAAATTAAGTGAAATCATAATTTATTTATAGCCATGTGGGATATATGCCTACATGGCTTTTGTTGTACCAAAAAATATATAGGAGTGATTAAAATGAAAAGAAATATTATAAAACCAAGTATATTACCAGGATTCATGGAACTATTACCAAAGGAGCAACAAAAATTTAATGACATAGTTTCTAAAATAACGAAGGTATACGAAGATAATGGATGTTTAGCAATAGATACACCTATAATAGAAAAAGCAGAAGTATTGCTTGCAAAGACAGGTGGAGAAACAGAAAAGCAAGTTTATAGTTTTAAAAAAGGAAAGAATAACTTAGCTTTAAGGTTTGATTTAACAGTACCTTTTGCTAGATATGTAGCTCAATATTATAATGATTTAGCATTTCCATTTAAAAGATATCAAATAGGAAAGGTATATAGAGGTGAAAGAAATCAAAAAGGCAGATATAGAGAATTTTATCAATGCGATATAGATGTTATTGGTAAAGAAAAGTTAAGTATAGATAATGATGCCTTGGTCATAAGCTTAGCATCAAAAGCTTTTAAGGCAATCGGATTAAATAACTATAGATTTCAAGTAAGTAATAGAAAGATATTAAAGGGTATATTAAGTGAACTAGAAATAGATAAAGAAAATGAAGTTATGGTATTAATAGATAAATATGAAAAAATAGGCAAAGCGGGATTTACAAAGGAGTTAGAAAATCTTATAGGAAGTGAGAAAACTAAGTATATTAATAAAGTATTAGATATAAATGGTGATAATAAGGTAAGAATAGAACAACTTTTAAAACTTAATATTGAAAATAAATATTTTGTTGAAGGGGTAGATGAACTAAATAAGGTATGTTATATATTATCAATTTTAGGAGTCAGTGATGAAGAATTTGAAGTGAATTTAAAAATAATAAGAGGGCTAGATTATTATACTGGGACAGTTTTTGAAACTAAATTATTAGGAAATGAAGGTTATGGTTCTATCTGTTCAGGGGGAAGGTATGATAATTTAGCTGAAAACTACACTAATAATATATTACCTGGAGTTGGTATATCAATAGGGTTAACTAGATTATTCTTTATTTTAAAGGAAATAGGCTTTATAGATAAATATGAGATAGAAAATGGGTTAGATTATTTAATATTACCTATTGGTGATACAATAGAATATTCTGTACATGTAATGAAATATTTAGAAGGACAGGGGAGAAGAGTGACAATTTATTTTGAAGAGGACTCATTAAAGAAAAAAATGAATTATGCAAATAAGATAGGTGTTAACAATGTTATATTAATTGGTGAAGATGAAGTGAAAAATAAAGAAGTTAAAATAAAAGATATGAATACAGGTGAAAGTGAAAATTTACGCATAGGCAAGAGGTTATAAAGGTCTTATGATTTAAAAAATAAACTGAATAATTCTTAAATTGTATTAAGTTAATACTTGTAATATGCTTATCAAGGAATTAAATTATAAGAATAAGAAGTCTAGTAAACAATAAGGAGATTTGAAATGAGAGTTTTATTTGAGGAATAAAATAAGGTGGTAATTTTATTATAGTAAATCTTCTCTTTTTGATATGTACATTTTTGATTGTATTTATTATGATTATAAATATAAAAGTAAAATATATTATTAATAGATTTTACAAATATGATAAATCAAAAAGTGATTATGATAGCTCAGGACTTGGATTATCAATAACTAAGAAGATAGTTGAGGTACATGGTGGACTGATAGATGCAAATCTACAAGGTGATTTATTTACTTTTACAATAATTTAATAAATAAGATAGGAGCTAGTTATGAGAAGATATTATTTAGATAATTTGAGATGGGTTTCTATTATGTTTCTATTTCCAATACATACAGCAGTGTTATATGCTCCAAAAGGAAGTCATAGTTTTGTATTTAACAGTATAAGTGAAAATAATGGATTACTATCCTTTTTTCTAGCCATTACTCCAACTTTAATGGGCTTGCTATTTTTAATTGCAGGTGTGACAACAGGATACTCACTAAATAAAAGAAGCTATGGACAGTATGTAGTAGAAAGAACAAAGAAGCTTTTAATTCCTTTTGTTACTGGAATTACTACTATTGTTCCGTTTATGTATTACATTGTAAGTCTTCAAGGTGTAGAGAATAAAGGATTTATTATGTTTATGACCTCATATTTATCTGATATTTTAGGAGTGGTCACAAAATGTGAACATCTTTGGTTTATACTTTGTCTCTATATTGTTTCAATTTTAGCATTAATATTTATATACACAGCTGCTAGTAAGAACCTTAAGATTTCGATAAATAAAATGCCAATGGTAGTTATAATTTTACTTGGCGTACCTTATTTATTATTGGGCAAATTTATTGAATTTGGAGCAACTGTAACATTAAGTGGAGCATTTATTTTACTTTTAATTGGATACTTCTTTTTTAGAGATAATGCTATAGAGGAAAAGCTTGTAGAAAAGAGTTGGTTCCTTGTAGGAGTATTTATTCTTTTAACAACCTTAAATATTATAATTAACAATGCTGGGTATCAAACAACAATCGGTATGATTAATTACAAGGTTAGTTGGCTTTTTCCATACTTTGGATTGATAATTCAATGGTTTGGAATATTAGCAGTACTTTCTATAGGAAGAAAATACTTAGAGTTCAATAATAAATTTACAAAATATTTTTCTGAAGCCTCCTTTGCAATTTATATTTTTCATTATCCAGGGTTAATATTAGCAGCATTTATATTTGCACCTTTAGTAAAAAATCAATTAATACAATTTTTAATTATTAATGGAGTAGGCTTTATTTTCTGTATTTTGACGTATGAAGTTGTCAGAAGAATACCAGGAGTTAGATTACTTTTTGGGATTAGTAAAAAGGCTACTTAGAAATAATAAGCTAGTAAAACAGACTAAGTTTTACTAGCTATTATTTTATTTAAAACTAATTTATAGACTAAATATATAAAAGTTTATATATTTATAGACAAAAATACAAAAGTTACATATAATATAATGTATAGATGTAAAAAAGTGTAAAGGGGTGCTTTGAAGTATGAATGGAAATAATAAAGAAGTATTTTGGGATGCAAATATTGAAGAAGTAAAGAATGGGTATATTGAGTTAGATGAAAGCTACAAATGTATAATTTGTGATTCTGAATTCACAAAGGGAAGGATATATGAAATAGATTCTAGGCTATATGATGCAAGAAAGGCTACGGAACTCCATATATTAGAAAATCATGGATCTACTTTAGAATATTTATTAAATATGAATCCATCATTTATAGGGGTATCACAAGTTCAAAGAGACTTATTAGTATTAATAGCATCAGGATTAACTGATAAAGAAATTGCATTAAAGTTAGGGGTAGCACAGTCTACTATAAGAAATCATCGCTATAAGCTGCGTGAAAAAGAAAAACAAGCAAGATTATTTTTAGCAACGATGGAGCTAATAGCATTAAATACAAATAAGAAGGTGAATATATTGGATAAGGATAAACTATGTGATGCACACAAAACAGCAACCACTATTGATGATAGATACAATATAACTGATAAAGAAAGAGAAAGTACAATTAAAAATTACATGAATGAAACTGGAGCAATAAAAACTTTTCCAGCGAAAGAAAAGAGAAAAATAATAATTTTATCTGAAATTGTTAAACAATTTTCTAAAGAAAAGAAATATAACGAAAAAGAGATAAATAGAATTTTGAAACGAATATATGAGGACTATGCAACTATTAGAAGAGCATTAGTAGAGTACGGATTTATGAAACGTTCTAATGACTGTAGTAGTTACTGGGTAAAAGAATAATAGAAAGTTGCAAAAAAAGGTTTTAGGAAGGATAAGTGAGGTATACAAATGGAAAAAAAGGAAATAAGAAAAATACTTATAGTAATAATAATAACAATTCTATCTTTAGTTGTATTATTACCTTTCTTACCATATAAGTCTTCAATAGGTTTAATTGATCCTAGATATACTAAATTAAAAGTAATATGTTCATCACAGGATGGAATAGTAACTAAAGAAGAGTATGATAACCGAGATAATATCCAAGAGATACATAATTATTTGGATGAAGATTCACTAAATAGTATATGTGATGAACTTACAGTTATTAAATATGGGGTATCTGGAAATATACTTAACTTATATGGTGAATTTATAGAAGATTCCAATGGAAACAAAAAGTTTCATGTTGAAAAGTGGTCATCACCAAACACAATGCTAATAGATACTTATTTATGGAAAGATAAAATTAGTTATGTGTATGTTTTTATTGGATTTCCAGCGTTTGTATTACTAATAATAACAATATTTTTTATTACACAAGAAAAAAGGAATTATAACGAATGATTTAGTAAATAAACCTACTAGTAGTTCCTAAGAAATAGTGATAAAGTATAGGATAAAATTTACT
>NZ_JAVXRL010000059.1:0-16584 GCF_036643715.1 Clostridium sp.
GCCAACTGTGATTTTGCAGTTGCAACATCATTAGCATATTTCTCTGAATCTGCTTTTAACTTACTTCCTACATCATTCGTATACTTATTTGATTCATCTTTAGCAATAGTAATACTAGAATTAATTTTACTTGTGGTTTCTTTGAATGTTTGATTATCTACTTTTAATTTAAAAGAATCATCTAATGCTAATATACTTGCCTTTTGAGTACTTAGTTCTTTCCCATGCTCTTTGATAGTATTATTTTGTGTAGATAGTTCTATATCTAAAGTTCTATCACCTATTTGTACCTTAGTACCTTTAATAGTTTCAGTTGCTCCATTTACTTCTCTTATAACACTATTTATATCTAATTTATTACCAGCTATATTCGCATTATCAGCAACTTTATTATTATTTATAGCACCATCTGTAATACCAGCATTATGAACTCCTTCAGAATCTAGCATTATAGTCTTACCATCTTTTGACCTTATAAGCAATCCATAATCTGTTGTATTATCTTGCTTTTTGTATTCTCCTAAAATAACTCTATTAAGATTATTTCTATTAATTAATATTTGATTACCTACTATTTCTATAGTTCCATCTGCACTAACAATTCTGTGTTTACTAGTAGTGATATCTCCAGCTTCTAATTTATTTACAGTTAGAGAACTTATTTGTGCTGAGCCAATTGCACCCTCTGCTATTATTCCACTCCCAGCAGTTATTGCATTTGCATGAAAGTTTTTTGCTGTAAGGTTACCAGCTAAAGCTTTTTCTACACTAATTGTTTTAGCTTCCAAAGTATTTATTTTAGCACCTTGTGCATCAACTAGATTTATATCGGCCTTAGAAATTATTGCAGTTTGAATTTCTGCTTTTGTTGCATTAAACTCTACAGTACTAATTTTATTAGATTGTAAATCCTTAATATTTGCTTTTAAAGCTATCAAGTCTTGTGTATATAAATTATTTATTTTCGCATCTATTACACTTAGTTCATCTATACTAGCCTTTTGTATTAAAGCCTTTTTTATTGATGCCTGTTCAATAGAATAATTCTCCATTGCTTGAGTTATAGAGCCTTTACTATCAAATTTATCAGAACTTTCTGTTTTACCACTTGCTTTTAATTCTGATTTAATTCCACCATTATAAGTAAGTTTTTGCTCCATAATTAATGTATTATATTCTTTGCCATTTACATCTACTATTGTAACTCTATCCCCTGCTTGAACAGCTGGATTCCCTTGCCAACTTAACGTGTAAGGTCTGTACGTAAAATCTTTAAATTTATTATAAAGATCATTAACAATCCCTTCTGTAATTACTGGATTATCAATTAATATTCCAGTGTTAGCACCTTTGCTAAAAGTCTTTTCTCCCTTTTTAGCTGTTATTTTTTCTATAATATAATCTTTATCATTTGTTTCAAATTTGAAAAATGCATCTGGTGTTATTCTCAATCCAGCATCTGTATAAGATATAATTTCTAACTCTCCAATTCTATTAAACCTAGCAAAACATCCAGATAGAGTTGCTATAATTCCTATTGCTTGTCTAAAACTATATCCCTTTATTTCATCTATAGAGTAATTAGGTAAAATAGAATTACAAGTTATATTAGCTTTTCTACATATTTCTTTTAATACTTCATTGATATTGCAAGGATATTTTAAATCAGAAAAATAAGCTCTTTCTAACTTAATCATATTATCTACACATTCTAACTTAACTTTTTTATTTTTTATTGTTACATCATCAACTGTAAAAATACCTAAAGGAATATATTCTATTTTATTTTCAAGTTCTAACCCTATATATGGTTTTATTGTTGCATCTTCAAAGATAACATTAGTATCAACATCAATTAAATTTATTTCAAATGTATTAGAAACAACAGAGCCTAGTGAAAAGTTATCACTAGGATTAACACTTTCCTCTAGGTTCATATCAATAATATTATCATCAGTATATTCTTTATCTCTTATTATGACTTTACTTAAAAAATTTCTTCCTCCAAGTTTTTCTATTTCTTTTTTATATTCATCTGATACTTTAAACAAACATTAACCTCCTTTCTTTTAAGATTAATGTTTTAATTATTCTTCTAACATAAAATCTATACACATCATTTCGTTTGGACTCATATCATAGCCGGTTAATAAATCCATATTAAATGTATGTGCATCAATTTCAACTACAATTTCTTGTAGATCATTCATATCTTTATTCCAATTTTCTTTTTCATCTTTTTTAATTGCATAATTTCCATCTTCTATTTTTAAGTTACCTTCTTCATCCTTCTCGCAATATTTATCTACTATCTTCTCTCTTTCTTTATTATAATGTTTTAATTCACTTTCTATTTTACTTATATTCTTAGCAATAGCATAAGAAACCTTAACAGGTAGTTTTCTATCACTGATCCCTCCTAACATTCCTACTTTTTCTATTATTTCTTTATTTGTTAATTTTGCCATTTAAAATTCCTTCTTTCTTTTAATTTATTAAATATAAAAAGAGCCTACATTATGTAAGCTCTTAATTAAAATACAAAACAGTTTAATGCTTTCCCTTTCGCGGATGCTTCTGTTCTAAACTTTTGAACTTCTGCTGCAACTGAAGCTGAATTAGCTTTAAATAAATCCATGTCATTTACATAGGTTTGAATATTTGCAACTCCATTTTCTACTAAGCTACAATTCATACTCATAATTTGTTGTTTCATTCCATTTGTTTCTATTTCTACAAGTCCATTTAAATTTGTAGTTTCACTTATTGTACTTGTTACTTTTATTTCATCTGACATTCAAAATTCCTTCTTTCTATTGTTCTATTAAATTAAAAGATAGACCTTGCCATATATTACTTTTAAAATCAAAAGCTGGTGATGATCTATCTCCTGTATAAAATGTTTTTGTTATTTGCCCTTCCTTCGGATCAGGATAAGAAACTGAAAAATATACTCCGCTTATTGCATTTAATATATTTTTAATTTCTTTTGATGTTAGTGGACCCCACTCACATTCTAATTTCCTTGTAACCCTTATTCTATCTCTAAGCATTATCCCTCTAGCATTTCTGTTTGTATTTTCTCCATCCAGATCCAATATAGTTACCTTAAAACTTTTAGGAGCAGTAACTTCTACTCCATTTATTAATAAACTCATTGTTACCCCCTCCTAAATTTTTAATAATTGTTCTCCAGACTGTCTATTAACCTTGTTTATAGTTCTTATAGCAATTCTACCAAAATCGGTATCTCCAACTTTAAAGACTATATCTCCTGTATCTCCAGAACTATTTCCAGTATCTTTATAATCCTTATCATCTTTAATTTCCTTTATAGCTTCAACAATTGCTTCTTTTAGCTTTTCTAAATAATTAGGATCATTGACATTTTTAGTATCATTACCAGAATTCTGACCTAACATAGTTAAATCTGGTTGCTTTAATAAACTGCTTGAATTTAATAATATATTGTTTATTCTTTCAGTTAATTTATTTGCTAATAAATCTAACCCGCCTGTATTATTTTCTAAAGGCACTACGGCTTCTGTTCCTGCTTCACCAACCATAGCTTGAGTTGGTTTATCTACAATACCACCTTTTGCTAAGTACGGCATTTTAGGAATATTGACACCAAAATGACTTCCGCCACCTGCCCAACTAGGAACCCAATCTGGAATGTCTATACTAATACTATTTAATCCATCTATAGCCATATTAACAAGTCCTACAACTGCATTAAGCGGTGCTTTGGCTATACCACTTAATGCTTGGAATGCTCCACCAAAAATTTCTTTTACTCCATTCCAGGCTCTACTCCAGTTACCTGTAAATACACCAGCAACAAAATCTATTATTCCTCCAAAAATTCTTTTAACTCCACCAAAAATATTACTAACATTTCTTAGGAAAGCATTTAATAAATTTCCAAGAACTCCAAAGGATTTACTCCAATCTCGTTCAAATACAGACTGTAACCAAACTTTAAATGCATTAAAAATAGCTTTTATTCCAGTCCATACTTGAATAGCTTTAGCTTTAACAAAATCCCAGTGTTTATATAACAGCACTCCTGTCGCAATAATTGCGGTTATTGCTATTATTACTATACCTATGGGGCTAGTTAAAAATGCAATTGCAACTCCTAATGCAGTAGTAACTGTAGTTGCGATAACTGCTACTACATTCCATGCAACGGTTGCTACTGTCATTGCTCCTTGAGCTACAGTTTCAGCTATTTTTAACCCTGTATTTATTGCAAATTGACCTGCTTGCTTTACCAATTCAACAGTTCCGGTTGCTACTGAAACAATAAAATCTTTAGCATACATCAAAGTTAATTTCATAGTTTCAATTCCATCACTTATTTTAGTTAGTGTGCATGCCCTTAATGCTGATCCAATATTGCTTAAAGCGCTTATTACGCCTCCTGCCTGCTGTATAAATGCTAGTAACTTTGTAACTTTCCAAGCAGCAAAAAATGCACTTACTGTTACAATCATTACATCTAATACAGGTTTTCCGCTACCTAATAACCAACCCATCAATCCACTAAACGCATCTAATACAGTTCCTAGTACATCTGCAATTTTTGCTATTACTGGCGCTATATTGTTTACAAACCAATTAACTATAGGTACAACAAATTGAGTATATATATATCCTGCTAATTCAAATATTTTAGCACCCAGTCTTACAAACCCTTGGAATAAATGACTCCCACCATTATCCCAAACATAAATTAATTTTTGAGTTAAGTTCTCTAACACTCCAGAAGTAGACCTTAAAATCTGCATAAAAGTATTGGCGACTCCTGGTCCAACTTCTCCCCAAACTTCTCTCAAAGAATCTCCCATATGCTTAATTAATGTGAGTACATTTAAAAAGGCATTAGCTAAACTTTGTACTATAGCTGTCCCTATTCCACCTGCATTCCATGCATTAGCAAATGTAGTTCCTATGTCTCCGATAATATTAAAGATGTTTTGTAAGATTTGTAGAATTACGACAAGTATTGCCTCACCAGTTCCATTTGTCCAAACTTCCATAAAACTATGTCCTATTGATCTTATTAATTCCCATATTCCATGTAACGCATATTTAATGCTTGCTATAGTTGCTGCACCTTCTCTAGCCCATGCATTGGCAAATGGTTGAAATATACGAGATATAATATCTTTTAGTTTTTCCACCATTCCATTTATTTGTTTTATTGCTGCACTTGCTGGACTTAAGTCAACATTGGGTGCAACCATAGGCATTGGGTCTACTCCACCTCCGCCTTTTGGTGCCTTTGGAGTTTTATCTGTATCCTTAGGCATACTTAATTTATTTATCTCATCAAACCCAGCCAGAGCACCTTGTATTTTTTTCTTTGTTTTCTCTGCTGAATCTCCTATTTTCCCTACAGCTCCAGAAGTCTTTTTACCTTGCTTCTCCATATTCTTCATTGAAGCTATTGAAGAATTCATTTGTTTAGCAGCTCCGAAACTAGCTTGATATGTTTTACCAAAAATAGCACTTATAAATGCAGCAATATAAGCAGTTGCTGTTGCTAGTCCACTCATTAAAGCGTTAAGTGCTGGAAGTACTGCTTGATATATCGGCATAAAAGCGACCATAAGATTAGTCCTAATTTGATTTAAACTATTAGCAAACTGTGCATTTGTCATTAATGCACTGCCTATATATCCTGCAACTGCGCTTATTCCTTGCATTATAATAGGAAATAATATTCCCCATTTAAACATACTATCTATAAACATCCCCGTTGCACTTCTAGCACCATTCATATTACTTCTATATTGTCTTGTAGTATTGCTTGCATTTCTTAAACTTCTACTGGCATTATTGGCTACATTGGAAGTTCGCTTAATACTATTATTAGTTTGATTTATTCCATTACTTGAAGCTCTAGCAGCACTACTTAATCTTTGGAATTCTGCATCTAAATCAGCTAATTTAAATCCTGCCTTATCACTTTTAGCAATCAATTTATTTATACTAGTTTCTGTTTTTAATATTTGCTCTTCTATTTTATTTTTCTTAGCTTGATTAAAGGTAGAATTATAAGACTGTTTCAAGCTTAATAACTTTTCTTTCTGTTGTTCTATACTTCTATTAGTTATATCTAAGCTACTAGTTAAATTATCAATTTGAGCTTTAATGCCTTCTAAATTAACTGTATTTACTTTTGCCTTTGGTGGTGCTCTTGGACTAGCTGTTTTAGTTGTAGTTTGTCCTGGCATTGGAATATCTTTAACAGGACTAAAGTTTAAAGGTACTTTAATCTTTTTTGCATTAGCCATTATACTTCTTACAGCCTCTAAAGCTTTTTCTTTTATTTCTTCTATGGTTTTAAGTATACTAACTTTATTCTTTTCCATATTAGATTTTATAGTTTCATTTACACTACTAAATGCACTATCTAAAGAACTAGATATACCTTTTGATATAGAACTAAAATCCATTTTACTTGTAATACCTTCTAGCGTTTTACTTATTTGATTACCAATATTACTTGCAATTTGTTCTATTTGTTTACTTATATCTCCACCTTGTATCTCTAAGTCCAATCCAATTTTACCTACTGAATCACCATCTGCCATTATCTCACCTACCTTTCTCACAAAGTAAAAAGCACCTAGTTTTAACTAAATGCTTTTTTAAATATCTCTTGTAATTCTTTTATTTGTTCTGCCTTATCTTCTTCTGATAATTCTTCTATTTCTCTACTTCTCCAATCATCACGAATCTTATGTTGCTCTTTGGTAAAATTCTTTAACATGTCTTCTTCTTCTTCACTTCTAATACTTATAATTTGACCTAGAGGCGTTTTAGGCATTATTCCACTAAGTAATGTGCAGAATTCATCCCAACTCATATCCGGTTCATTTCTAAGCCTTATACCGTATTGTGCAGTAAATGAAGCATCTATTAACTCCCAATCTTCAAATAAATCATACCATTGCTTATTTTTCTTCTTGAAATCGTTCCTTTTCATCTTTACCCAGTTGCTCTATTTCTTCTAGCTCTAAATTAGATATTCCAGCCATTATTGCATTAACTATAGCGTTATATCCTTCTAAACTTAATTCTAGGCTTTCAATATAGTCATAGGCATCCATTCCTAATGATGCTTTTATTATCTTTTCTAACATTTCAATTTCATTTACTTCTGAATCTTCGCCTTTACTTTTTTTCTTCTTCTTATCTTTTTTTGTACTTACTAAAGATTGAATATAAACTGCATTGTTTTTACTATTATTTATTTTATATTTATGAGTTTCGTCAATTTCTAAAATTGGTTTATCATTAACCAATTTATCCATTATATTGTATACTTTTGCCATACTTTAAATCCTCCTATTGTTTCGCTGGTGCTCCTGCTGTAAACTCTGGTTTACCATCACCTTTTAAGTCAAATTCAAGTGGTGCAACCTTAGTACTATCATCACCACCAACATTCTTAACATCTATTACACAATCAAATTTAAGACTTGATCCATCTGGAAACTCGATTGAACCTTTAGAACTACAATCTAATCCATCTTTCCATGCAGTATTTGCAACATAATCATTTCCTGGATCTCCTACACTTCTTTTACCTTTTAATGATAGTGAAAATGCTTTTCCTGTCATAAGTGATCTTGCCCAACCTGCGGTATTCATTGGAGTCCAGTCCTCAACTTTACCATCTATCTTTATTCCGAAGTTTTCCATATCGGCTATAACAACCATATCTTGATCTGCGCTCACTTTACCTTTTGTACCTATCTTAAATTTAAGATTATATACTGGATATACTCCTGTAAATCCTGCCATAATATTACCTACCTTTCATGTATTATATTTACTTCAATAACATACTCATATACGTTATTTTTATCTGTTCCTACACTTATAGGTTCAGTTGTTTTCATACTAAACTGTATTACTCTTTTGTTTCCTATAATTGCATCTTGCCCAAATAGAGCATTATATAATTCTTGTGCCTTTTTCTCTGCTATATTAGCATTTTTTCCCCAATGTACTAGTATGGATATAGCCTTAGTTGAATAGCTTGTATTTGCTAATCCTCCTAAGGCTATATTAGGTTTAGAACCTTGTATACTATAAATACCTATACATTGTTCTTTAGTACCATCTATCTTTCCTATATACCATTGTGGACACTCTATTTTTGTTTTTAAATATTCTCTAACTTTACTTAATAACATTACTTTATCAATCCTTTACTAAACATTTTTAAAAAGTATGCATAAGTATCTGTTACAAATTCCTCATTATCACCATCAATATAACTTTGCATCCATTTACCTTGTGCATTTATATTTTTATCTTGTCTAAAGTTGTATTCTGGATGCCAATATAATCTACGAGCATAAGGAGTATCAAAATTAATTGATGCTTTACCATCTTGTATCCTAGTTAAATCTACAAATCCACTTCTTTCTAACTCTCCTGTATCTTTAGGAACAAGTGCACTCGACTTAATATCACTTAATACAGCTTCTGTAGTTTCCTCCAATGCCTTATTTCTAGCATTAATTATAGTATTTATCTTAGATGTATCTAATTTAATTGTTACCTTAGATTTCATTAGATTAATTCCAATTCAGTACTAAATACAGAGCCATCAGGATTACGTGGTCTTGAAGCCTTATAAATATCTTTTTTTAGAGTTCCTAATTGAACATAACCTTCAATTAATTTATCTGGATTAATATCGCCTTCAACAATAACTTTTCCACTTAAAGTTACAAGTCTACGTTCTGCATCAAGCGTTTGTTTACTCTTTTCATTGTAATTACATAATCCATCATAAATTAAATCTTCTACTGGCTCTCCATCCTCATTTATATAGGTTTGATATATATTTATTGGAGTATTCAGAATCCATTTAGGAAATGGTAATTTAACACCCATAATTATAACCTCCTACTATTTAAGCCTGTTTGAGATATATAATTAATAACTTCTTTAGTTGTAGTTATTCCATTTACAATACTTCCGTTAAAACTAACAGAAGTACCACCAACAGAATAACTACTTAAAGGCATATTAATAAATTCTCCAAACTGCTCTATAAATTCTGCTTGTAAACATATTGCTTTTTTAATTTTATCTTGTTGAAATGGAGATAAGTTTTTAAATTCCATTCCTATTATTCTGTTATATGTTAATGAATCAATCTGATCAGATGCTCTTTCAAGCTTGCTATTAATATTTTCATTTAAAAGTATATTGCCACCAAATGTATCTTTGTAATATGTACTATCTACATAAGACATATCTTCACATCCTTATAAAGAAAAGAAGCCTTAAACATTAAGACTTCTTTAACTCTTTATTTTCAGCTTTAAGCTTTTTATTTTCTTCTTTTAATTTCTCATTCTCTTCTCTTAGATTATTTAATTCATCAACTACTTTTCTATGATCTTCATACGAAACTGATTTACCAGTTCCATAATCTATGATATTCCCTTCATCATCTAAAATATCATATCCTTGCTCTATATAAGATTTCTTTTGAACTTCATCTATTGTATAGACTTTATTACCTCTACTTGCTTTCATTTATATGCTCCTTTCTAGCTTTCTGCTTCTGCATTAATAGCAATACCACAAGCTTTATTTTTAATTAAGAATGTATCTCCATAGTTTCTATTTTGGAATACATACTTATCAGCAGTTCTACTATCTGTGCCTGGAGTAAATACTTTAATATAAGAATATTTACTTCTTGTTACTTGGCATGATGGATGTATAAGTATTATATTAATTTGTTTAGCATCACTTGCAGGAATACATCCATTTGTAAAGTCATACTTTGTTTTCATTCTTGAACTTGGAACCTTAGTAATAGTAACATCATCTAATGAATATACTCTTCTATCTATATTTCCATTATTTTTATTAACATCAATATTTCTTGTTAATCCTTCTGCATTTTTTAGTAATTTGTTAATAGCTGGTGTAACATAAAGTATTCTACCTTCACTTGGAACACCTTCATCATCCATCTTTTCCATTTGAGTATCGAACCAATCTAATACATTTGCTGTAGTTAACGCTGTATTATCTATAACAGCACCATTTGCTTTATATGCCTTAGCTTCTGCATAAAGCTTAGAATATCTATAACTATCCTTCTCTGGTATTGCCTGTTCTGTTTCAAAAACATTTTGAATATTAGCCATCTCTAATGTTAAGTTTGTTTCGTCAACATCCATTGGATCTATTGCAAATTCAATATCTCTATCATGAGATAGTTTCTTTGGTTCCCAATCATTTGACATTGAACCTGTATTAAATCCCATAGCACTTCTATTATGATCCTTATAGCCACTTACTGTAATATTAGGTAGCTTAATAGTTTGAGCATTCATAAATTTAACTTGTGGGTTAGATTGCTCTAATGAATATGAAGTTAATTCCCTTGCATATTTTTGTTGTAATTGTCTTTCAAATTGTTCAGCATAACTGTATACTGCCATTTAATCATCTCCTAAACTTTTAATTATTTATTTCCAAAGGCTCTTGCTAATACATCATCGACATTCCCTTTTTGCTTTTCAGCACAAGCGCCAATTTTAAAACCTTTGTGTTCTTCTTCATTATTTTTTTGTTGCTCACCTTTAAAACTTGGATATTTCTCTAAGATTTTATCAACTGCCTGTTCCATAGAAACTTCATCACTTACAATAGCTTTAGCAAGTATAACAACATCATCAACTGAATTAGCTATAACACCTTTAGATAAACAAGTCACTTTCGCCTCTAATGTATTAGCTCTTTCTTCTGCATTTTGCTTAGCTTTTTCTGCATTAGTTAAAGCTTCATTTTTCTTTTCTTCATCTGTCTTTTGGCTTTCCTTCCAATCTTGATACGCTTTAATCTCATCTTTTGAAAGTTGACCTTTCTTTTCTCTTGCAACTCTATCTTTTATTAGCTTGTCTACATCAGCTTGTGTAAAAGTCTTATCTTCTTTCTCTTCTTCTGGATTATCTTCTTTAGTATCTTCCTTTTCTTCTACTCCTTCATCTGAACCAGCGCCTCCATTCCCTGCTCCATCTTCTGGAGCTAATAACATTCCCATTCCTAAGCTTTTTCTTAGACTACAATTTACTATAAACATAAATACCTCCATTTAAAGCCTGTCGGCTATAAAATCCATGCATCTTTTAATGCCTTAAGCAAGTTTTGGGCAAAATAAAAAAGCCTTATTTCTAAGACTTTAAATTACTTATTATTTGTACCTAATACATTTCTTTCGATTCTATCCTCAACTCTTCTGTTGGCATACATCAATGCAATTTCAATATGCTCTAGTGCTTTCTCATTATACTCACTAGCAAATGGTCCCGCTTGAAACGCCTTGTATCTATCTCTTACTATTTCAAGTAAGTCTGTATCTAAAACACCATGTTGACTTCCTATTTCGTTTCTTGCACCCTTCTGAAATACCAACTTAGTTTCTTTCGGTACCTGTAACCCTTTATCTGAAACTATTACATATTCATGATTAGCACCTCCTGGACCTTCTTCATCAACTGAAAACACTCTATTTAACTTTTCTCTTTTTTGTATTGTGTTTAATTCTTTCATAACTAATCCTCCTTAAATTTTGCATAATAAAAGCACCTACTCTTTAACTAAGCAAGTGCTCTATATTACTTCTATAGATTTTATTTCATTTTCATATATCTCTATTCCATAACCTTGTTTTGTTATTGAAATACTAGCTATTTCAGGCTCATTATCTAAAGCTTGTGTAAAACCACCATAAGGACCAGTAACTACAGTTCCATCAATAGAAGTTACTTTCAACCTAAGATTATTATTAAGTTTATGAGTTTTCATTATAGTTCTTAATGTCTCTACTAAATTAAACATAAAATCACCTCTTTAATTAGGAACTATATGTGTTCCTTTCTTAGAATAATGTATTTTAAAACTATTAGTCTTTGTTTCTAAACTGTCTAGCATACTGACATTAACACCAATTTCTTTATTTGTATTAATAGTTTCTTTTTTATCCCATTCACCTTTTAAAGTGAACTTTATTTCACCAGTCCCAGCATACTTATTAACAAGTTCTTGTGCCTCCTCTAAAGATATAGTTAAATAGCTCCTACCTTCAATGTAATTGTTATGTCCTAATACATGCTTACCTTGCTTACCACTTTCAATTTTTAAAGGTTGAATAGATTTAATATATTCTCTTGTTTCTTTAATTTTAGCACTCAAAGCCTTTTGTTTCAACACCTCTATATTAATGTTATTATCATTAGTAGTTATGCCAGGTATTGCATCTTCCCTATTATAATTTCTTCTAAGCTGCTTATTATCTTCTATATGTTTTCTTAATGATCTTTGTAGCTCTTTGACTTTATTATGTGCTATGTTTTTACTTTCCTCGTCACAAGTACCAGCCTCAAACCTTTTCCATTTTCTAAGTTGTCTTTCATATCTTCTCTGTTTTTGTTCTGCCTCATATGTTTTAATAGCTTCAGTTCCATCTGGTATAGTTGGTATTCTAGTTATACCTGGAAAGTAAGTTATCAATGTATGCCTACAGTTTGGATGTAGGAATCCAGCCTCTATAGCTTCACTTAATAATGAATACTCTCCATCTGATTTACTACCATGACTAAATATATCATCTATTAATACCTTCCCTTGCCAAGGTTCACACATCTTACAAGTATTTGCATGAGCTGATATAACTACTAAATGTAATCCATATTCATCTCTCTTTTTACCTTCTCCTAAGAAAGTAGCTCTTTGACTCGCTGTTCTTAAGCACATTTCAGCATAACTTGCTATATTAACTTGCTTACCATCTTTATAAACTATACTATTTATACCCTTATCTAGAAAATCCTTAGTAGCCATATCTATAGCTTGGTACAGTGTTTTAGTACCACTTTGTAAATATATATGAGTTTTAAATATCGTCTGCCTATATATATCATCCATCTTTCTTAAAACTGACATTTGAGCCTTTTTTAAATCATTACTTACTGTTTCTTGTAATGCATTTAGTTTCTTTTCATTAACACCAAAGAAATTCTCTTCATTTTGTAATGTACTAGGTCTTCCAAGTTCTTTTGATATATACTCTTTAACCGTTTGGGTTTCTTTTATATTCTCTGGAAATTGTACTTCAACATCTTGTATTAATTTATCTACTCTTTCCTGTCCTTTAACAAAGTTACCTTGCAACTCTCTATCTATCGCTTCTTGTATTGGATTATTATAGCTCTCTACAAGTTTTTTGTTTCTCTTTCTGTATCTTTCTAATTCCCTTAGCTTAGTACGTTGCCATTGTTCCCATTTGAAACCTTCTTTTGCTTGTTCCTTCTGGTGAAAATAAAAAGCCCTATGCATAGAAGATATTAAAGCCAGTTCCATTTCCTCAAATATCTTTCTTATATCATAAGACTTATCTTTTTCTTTTTTGACATCACTTTTTATTTTCTTCTTGGTAAATTTATTAATTATATCTTCTAACTTAGATGGATTATTCTTCTTGTCCATCTTCTTCACCCTCATTATCTTTATCTTCTAAATTATAATTAGGATCATCAACAACTTTTGGTTCTTCTACTTCTGTATAACCATTCTGTTCTTTTATTCTTTCTACCTCTTTGTTCTTATCTTCATCGGTCCATGTATCTCCATACATTTCTTCTATGCACTGCTCTATTGACATTACTCCATAACTCTTAGCTTTACCTACAGTTTCTACTACTGCATCAAATGATGGGCTTGCATACTCCCCAAACGTTACTGTAGCTTCATACTCTTTAACTTTTTTACCATTTAATACATCATTAACCTTTAATGTTATTACTGCTAATTGAGGTATCACCTCTGTGAGTATATCTACTATCTTTCCTCTAGTATATAAAGTAGTCTTTTCCTTTTCTCTTTGAGCTTCTGCATTATCTGTCTTCTTAAGGTCTATTCCTAAAGTAGAAGGACTAACAATACCTTGTAAACACATATCAACCGCATTAGAATAGCTTTCAACATAGGCTTCATAGTTTATATTAGCTTGTTTCATATCTATCTCATGCTTTGCATCTTCTGCAAGACTAGAACCTACCTTTAAAAATCTATTATCAAAAGGATTAGGCTTCATCAAGTTACCTGTTCTTGGATTCTTAGGTATTAAATCCTCTGGAATATACTTTTGTACTCTTCCATCTCTAATAGCATCTATCCATTGACTTATAACCTCATCTAACGCATCAAATGAATCTGACTTACTATCAAATATACTTTTCCCTCTACCTTCAAATTTAGATGACTTAAAGAACATTAATGGAATTGCCATTATAAAGTCTTCATTAAATGTTACATCTAATAACCCTGCTGTTTCATCCAACATATTTAATGGTACTTCTCTATTGTTATTATTATATAGATTGTACTTAACATATCCTTTTCCATATGTTTCAGTTAGCTTATATTGTTTATTATCCTTTCTATAGAAAGTATTAAACATTACCTCCTGTAACCTACCTCTTTTGCTTACATATTCAACCCTATCGCCTTCAAAGAATTCGATTATTGGATAAGAAGATACTTCATTATCAATGGATAATTTAAAAGCTCCATCACCATTAACTAATGTTGTAGCAATTATATCTCCTAATGCATCATCAAACTTATTATCTTCTCGTATCTCTTCCCATAGAGTATTATCACTTTCACCATTTATTTCTATGCTATCTAAGTCAGATACTACGATATCACTTAACTTATCAGCTATCATTGCAGGTAAGCCACTATGTATTTTCCTTATACTTAAATCTTCACTTGGTACAGCACTCCAAAACCTAGCTTTATTTACTGGATCTCCACTAACATTCTTGAAAAACTGATCTAGTTCATAAGGTTCTCCCCTATACCATAGCTTATTTCTTATTATATTAGTTTCATAAGTATATGCTTCTTGTATAGTTATTGGATTTGATAACGCTGGTTGAACATTCAGATACTTAATTGCTGCTTGTGTTAACATACTCTTAAACCACCCCATTTCTATTCCTCCTTGTAGTCTCCTATTAGCTTCCTAAATGGTATCCATGCATACTGTGAACTATTAACTGTATGGTCGTTTGCATCTTCTGGCTCGTATTTATCTTCTTTCCAGCTATAGCATTCCATTTCTCTTATATGTTCTTTACAAGTGTCTACAACATAGTAAAATATTCTCTTATTAATATTTATCCAACCTAACATAAGATGTATTCTATCTAGTATTGTTACTTTCTTATAAGAGTTAACAAAGTTATACATACATGCATTAGTTCTTTTAAACTTTTTAAGTTCCATTATTGTTGCTTGGTCTGCTGAATCTATAAATACATCTCTAGCAAATCCCCACTCTTTTCTGTTTCGCTCTAAAAACTTATAAAACTTAGGGGCTATATCACTAGGTGCTAAAGGTGTTTCTAAATCCTTATTGTTATATACTTCTTCATTTAATATTATTAACTCTTTCTTATCTGTAATGCCTAAAAAAGTAAATGCGAATGTATCTGGGCTATTCTGTGAATATGCCGTATCAAGTCCTGCTGTAAATTGTACAAACTTCATTCCCTTGGCTTTTTCTTTAGTGATTACATTATTCTTTCTTTCAAAGTTAGAGAATATAAGTCCTGTTGCTCTACCTCGTAAACCTAATATCTTATTCTTATATAGCTTTGTACCTTTAGGAGCACTTGTCTTCTTCTTTTCTATATCTTCATCACTCAATGATGCATTATCATTAAAAGAAAAGAACCAATATGTCCAGTTAGGTTTTTCCTCACTGTTCAATTGGTCCTGTATTTCTCTTGGAACATCATTTTTATATTTTTCTAAGGGTCTACTGCAATTAATAAACTCTGAATAAATTGGCAAATTAGGATCATCTGGATTCAGTGTTACCATTAAGTAATCATTTCTAGTACATATTTCTCTTACAAACTCTATCGATGCTGTGTTAACTTCATCTATAAGTACGCACCCAAATTGAGAGCCTAGAGCCATCTTCCACTTATCAGCATTATCATAACCTAGTATATAAATTACTTTATCTCCCTTGGGTGTATGATAGAGAATATGTGGTATTTTATTATCTTTATCTCCATTACCGTTATATCTAACTAAATCACCAAACACATCAGTTATTCCATATTCTTTTTGTATAATATTCTTTTCACATACTCCTGTTGTTTTAGATGCTATAACGTGCATTTTCTTATTAGATTGCGCAACCTTTAGCATAAACTTAAGTATTCCTACTGTAGTTTTTCCTGCTGCTGTTGTACCTTCTAGACATTCTACTGGAGCATTATGTTTTAAAAATGCTTTATACTTTGGAGATAATTTATATTCATTGTTCATTGTCCTCGTCCTCTAATTGATTCAGTATAGAATCTAACTTAGCTGTAGAGTTTACATTAACATTTGTATCTTTTTCAATCTTATCTACAAATAATCTATATCTCTTACCTAATAGCTCTGCTGCTTTTGTTCTATCTTGAAGTGATGCATCTAGTCCGAATTGGTCTTTTTCTTCTCCTC
>NZ_JAVXRL010000060.1:0-16577 GCF_036643715.1 Clostridium sp.
AATAGTTTAAAATAATGTAAGAAGTTAGATAAGTATTATATATTCTTCTAACTTCTTTTTTATTACATATTTCAACTAGATGTTACTAAAATAAACTATATGTAAAAGATATAAGAATTAGGATATAAATGAAGATAAATAGAGTAAATAGAAGCAAAAAGTACTAGGTTTAATTAAAAGGGTAAATGTATATATAGATGATAAAATATGACTTTAAATGACTTGTGATAAAGTTTACCCTTATAAAATTTAGTGCTAATATTAAATCAAGATTTGGACAGAGATTATTAGACAGACATGAATGAAAGGAATGAGAATTATGGGACAAAAAAGATATGATGAAGTTGTTATAAAAACAAACAAAGAAAAGATGAATGAAGTCAGAAAAGAAGAAGAAAAGATGGCGAGAGAAATTAAAGCAAATGAAAAAAGAGGCAAATAACAATTTATTTGATGCTAAAATCCCCAAGGGAGTTAAGTAAAACATTTTTACTTGATTGCCCTGGGGATTTTATTTTTTTACTTATGAAGCCACATTATAACTGCGCTTTCCTTATTATCTTCATAAAAGTTTTTTCGAATCCCTTCGTTTTTAAAACCAAGAGATTCGTAAAGGTTTTGGGCTATTTTGTTTGACTCTCTAACTTCTAAGGTTATATCGTAACATTCCTTAGAAGTTAAATGGTCTATTAAAGCCTTCATAACTTTATTTCCGTAGCCTTTCCCCCTGTAATTTGGATGAACAGCTACATTAGTAATTTGACCTTCATCTGCAACAATCCATGCACCAGCGAAGGCTATTACTTTATCATTATCTTTAAGAACAATATAATGCGCTAATTCATTAGAGATCTCTTTAGAAATTTCTAAAAGGCTCCATCCTTCTTTAAGACTTAAATTACTGACATTATGAACACCTTCTACATCCATAATGTTCATAACATTAAGAGTTATTTTCTCCATTAGTCATCTTAAGTCTACTTTCAAGCTCACGAACAGCTTGAGGTTTCTTTAAGTATAAAGGTGCTGAATTCTCATCATCTTTAACTCCGTTTTTGAGAAGGTTTAAACCTATTTCACCTATCTGAGATGCTCTTACAGTATTTAAATGAGTAGGAGCAAATGATATATTATCCATATGTTCTAATAAGTAATCCTTATGTTTTGAGACACCATCACCAGTGAAAAGAACTTTCTCATTTAGTGAATTAAGCTTAGTTGTAAGTTCATCAATATCCATTGAAGTACAATCTACTATAGCTTCCATCTTTCCATTTATTACTTTATATATAGCTGTATAAACATTTTCTCTTAAGGCATCCATAATAGGGCATATAATTCCATCAAATGATGATATAGAGTATGCTAAGCCTTCAAGAGTAGAGACACTTACGTAAGGTTTATTAGCACCGAAGCTAAGACCTTTTATTGTAGCCATTCCAATACGAAGACCTGTAAATGAACCAGGACCTTTAGAAACTACAAATCCATCTACATCATCAATTGAAACTCCTGTATCAGTTAATAATTGTTCTATTATTCCCATAAGAAGAACAGAATGTTCACGTTTATTATTTAAAGTATATTCTCCTAAAAGAATATCATCTTTTAATAGTGCAGCTGTTGCGCACTTTGAAGATGAATCCACACTTAAAACTATCATAAAGACAACTCCTTTATATATTGATATTTTTCACCATAAGGAGTTAAAGTAATTTTTCTATAATCTTCTCCCTTTGATAAATCCTTTTGAATGTATATATGTAAAAAATCATTAGGTAAAATTTCTTCTATATAGTTTGCCCATTCAATTATTGAAACTGCATCAGAGAAGATATAATCATCAAATCCAATTGCATAAATTTCATCAGGATCGCTAACTCTATAAACATCAAAGTGATTTAGCTTAAGTCTTCCTGAATCATATTCATTTACAATATTAAAAGTTGGGCTTGTTATATTATCACTAACTCCAAGTCCTGTAGCAATACCTTTTGTAATATGAGTTTTACCAGTTCCAAGTTCACCAGTTAAACATAGAATATCTCCAGCATTTACAAGTTTACCTAAAGCTTCACCAATTGTTGTAGTTTCAGAAATACTATTAACTTCAAATTCCATAAAATCAGGCTCCTTTCATATCTAATCTTAACCTATCCTTATATTCTATCCAAAAATTAAAAAAAAGAAAAGTAAAAGTCATAGAAAAGTAATTGCAATATAAAAATAAAAAGTGTAAAATTAAATGAACAAATATTTACAGTATAATGGGTGAGAATTTTAATATAATTATATAGGATAGGATTATAGAGAGGTGAAAGCATGAAGAAAATAACAGCTGCGATGCTAATTATAACAGCAGCGTTTTTTTTAGGCCTTGGAGGATTTTCTAAAACACTAATGGCAGATACGTCAGAAAGTGATAAGGAAAGTAGAGATGTTTATTTAAATATCATAACTACAGATAAAGCACAATATAAGATGCTAAAGGAATTATCAGGAGATAAACATAATATCGAATATATGTTTAGTAACTTTGACGAAATAAAAGATTATAAATATGATGATAAAGCAGTTCTAAATATATCAAATATGGACCTGTTCTTTTACTCAGGAGCTGGAAATGAAAATGCTTGGATAGGTGAAATGATAGGAAAGTTAAATAAGAGTTCTCTTGGAGTTATAAATTTATCAAGAGGAATAAGAGAATTGAAGTATGAAGTTGATAACAAAGAAAAGGTTAGTCCATATTATTACCTTGGAATAGCTGAATATAAGATAATGTTATACAATGCAAAATCCGCACTTCAAGAAAAGGATCCAGCAAATAGAGATTACTATTCAAAAAATTACGATACAATAATTAAAAGAATAGAAGATTCTAAAAAGGAATTTGATAAAAACTTTGATAGTAATAATAAATATACATTTGTAGCAGAAGATAAAACATTTGAATATTTCTTTAAAAGCCTTGGGTTAGAATTAAATGTACTTAAAAAAGGTGAAACTGTTGAAGAGTATGCTAAAGCACATTCTTTAAAAGAAAATGATCTTGTATTTGTAAAGGATAAGGCAGCTAAGGATAATAAGAATGTAGATAAATATAAAACTATAAACCTTCAAACTTATGATCAAAATAAAGGGTTTGATGAGCTTATAACATATAATATAGAACAAATTAATAGCTTGAACAATAAAAATAAATAAAATTGTTGATTTTTTATGACATATATATTATAATCATTATTGTCTTGAAGGGGTATGGCTCAATTGGTAGAGTAGTGGTCTCCAAAACCATTGGTTCTGGGTTCAAGTCCTAGTGCCCCTGCCATAATGACAAGAAGAAAGCTAGAAACGTAAAGTTTCTAGCTTTTTTTGATATTAATATGTAATTTGATGTCCAGTACTTTCTATACAGTTTTCTATTTCTGATTTTGTAGCTGGCTCACCATATATTACTTCAACACTTCCACGCCCAAGATCTACACAAACTTTATTAACCCCATCAATTTTTTCTAATGAATTTTTCATTTGAGTTTTAACGCTTTCATTAACTAATCCATTAACTACATAATGCTCTCTATTCATATTGTTACCTCCTTTACTTATAAGAAATTACACTTATAGTATGTTCAGAATGACTTCATTTAATTAAAGGTTAATTTATTAAGTATTAACATAAATAGTTAACAATATATTAAATGAATAATTATTATAAGTATTAGGCAGGAAGAAAGAGATATAATATAGAAAACAATATATAATAACAAATGAGAGAGAAGAGGGTGTTTTTTATGGCAAAGAAAAATATTTTAATACCAATCGATGGAAGCGACAGAAGCTTAATATCACTAAATTATTTAAAGGATAACTTTAAGCCAGAAGATGTAGCTGTTACATTAATTCATGTTAGAGAAATAGTATTCATTAATGGAATGGCTGTTTCAGAAGAAATAAAAGATGCAGAAATTATTGGTAAGAGAGTATTACAAGAAGCAAGAAAAGAAATAGAGGGATATGATTGTAAAAAAGAACTTTTATTTGGTTATGCAGGGGATGAAATATTATCTTATGCAGAAGATAATAATACTGATACTATTATTATGGCAAAGAATACAAAGAAGAAGTTTACAATATTCGTAGGATCAGTAACTGCTCATGTTGCAAAAAGAGCAAAATGTGCACTAATAATAATACCTGAAGTTTATTAAAAAATAATAAAAAAGGGGATTTTAAATGAAGAAGATAAGATTTGGAATCATAGGAACAGGTAAAATAGTACATAACTTTTTAGAGGCTGCCTTAAAGCATGAAAAGTTTGAACTTACTTCAGTTTATTCAAGAGATAAGAGTAAGGCTAAAGAGTTTGGAAAACCATATGGAGCAACAAACTTTTTTGATAGTTTAGATGAGTTTGCAACGTGCAAAGATATTGATGCTGTATATATAGCATCACCTAACTTTTTGCATAAATCACAAAGTATATTATGTATGAAAAATAAAAAGCATGTTTTATGTGAAAAACCAATGGCTTCTAACTTAAAAGAAGTAAGTGAAATGGTTAATGTAGCAACAGAAAATGATGTGCTTTTAATGGAAGCTATGAGACTTACAGTTCTTCCAAACTTTTTAAAAATCAAAGAGAATTTATGTAAAATAGGAAAAGTTAGAAGGTACTTTGCAAGCTATTGCCAGTATTCATCTAGATACGATTCTTTTAAAGACGGAATTATACTTAATGCATTTAATAAAGATTTATCAAATGGAGCACTTATGGATATTGGTGTTTACTGTATTCATCCTATGGTAAGTTTATTTGGAAAACCAAACAAAGTTATAGCAGATAGTATATTTTTAAGTAATGGTGTTGATGGAGAAGGCTCTGCAATATTTAACTATGAAGACTTTAATGGAATAATAATGTATTCAAAAATAAGTGATTCAAAGCTTCCATCAGAAATCCAAGGTGAAGATGGAAGGATAGTAATTAGTAATATTCATTTTGAGGATGTTAAGATAGTTTATAGAGATGGAAGAGAAGAAAAAATTTCTATAGAACCGTTAGAAAATGATATGTATTACGAAATTGATGAATTTATAAAGTGTGTTAATGAAGGAAAAAGAGAATCAAATTTAAATTCTCATGAGAATTCATTAATATCAATTGGGTTAATGGATAATATAAGAAAACAAACAGGATTAGAATTTCCAGCAGATAAGTAAATATAACTTTTAAGAGAACCTATGTAAAATAGGTTCTTTTTTCTTTGGAATAAATTATATATTAGTGAATACAATTAAATAGGAGACTGACTAAAGGGGAGATTAGAATGTCAGGATAAGAGCTAGGTAGCTTATGTAAACGATGACTAGATGAAAAGAGAGTGGGCATATTATTATAACTATAAATTTTGATAAACTTCATATAATTGATAAAAAAAGTGAGAGGGTATTAATTAAAAAATAAATTATAGGGGGAAGATTAGTTATGAAAAAAAGAAAATTGTTAGCAGCTCTTATTGCTGGCATTATGGCAACAAGTTTATTTGTTGGATGTGGAAAAAGTGATAGTGGTACTACAGGTGAAAAGAAGAGTATTACGATTTGGTCTCATTTAACTAAGGCAGAAGTAGATGAAGTTCAGAAGGTTGCAAGTGAGTGGGGAGAAAAGAATAACGTTGAAGTAAAGGTTGTTGAGGATAAAGGAGATTTCCAAGCTTTAATTCAAGCAGCAAATAGTCCAGAAGGACCAGATATAATGCTTGGATATCCGCATGATAACCTTGGAACTTTCCAAAAAGCTGGAATAGTTTCCGAAATACCTGAAGGGAAATTAGATGATAGTAAGTATGCTTCAAAGAACTTAATTGATGCTGTAACTTTAGAAGGAAAGAAATATGCATTCCCATTAGCACAAGAGACTTCAGCACTTTTCTATAATAAGGATTTAGTTAAAGAAGTTCCAAAGACTATGGAAGAAGTAGTTGAAATTGGTAAGAAGAGCGGATTTAAATATAATTTAACAGACTTCTATTTATCATTCGGATTAGTTGCGGCAAATGGAGGTTATGTTTATAAAAACAATAACGGTACATTAGATCCAAGTGATATAGGAATGGGAAATGAAGGTGCTATAAAAGGATATAAATTTATACAAGATTTAGTATTAAAAGATAAAGTAATGCCAGCTGATATTAGCGAAGACTTAGCAAAAGGTGAATTCATGTCAGGTAAGACTGCATTTTATATTTCAGGACCTTGGAATGTTGGTGCTGCAAAAGAGGCAGGATTAAACTTTGGAGTAATGCCACTTCCTACATTAAACGGAAATGAAACACCATCATTTATGGGCGTTCAAGTTGGATTTGTATCAGAAAAATCTGCAAATAAAGATACAGCATTTGAACTATTAACTTACTTAGCTGAAGATTGCTCAAATATAGTTTATGAAAAAGGAAGTAGAATTCCAGCAACAAAATCACAATTAGAATCAGATGCAGTAAAGAAAGATGAGTATATAAGCGGATTTGTAAAACAAGCTGAAAAAGCAGTTCCAATGCCAAATATACCAGAAGTTCAAGCTATGTGGACACCAGCTGCAGATAATTTAAAACTTTTAGCTAACGATAAAATAACTCCAGAAAAATGTGGAGAAGAGATAGTAAAACAAATAAAAGAAGGAATAAAACAACAAAAATAAATAAATTAATCTGAAAAGTTATAAGGCTTATAAAAAGTTCTTTAAAAAGACTATTTATAAGCCTTGTTTTATAGTAACTCAAATAATATAGGAGGTGATTTTTTTGAAGAAGAATTATAAGAAAAAAGGAAAGAAGAAAGCATATAAATATCTTGCACCAGCCATTTTTTCTATTGTAATATTCACTATACTACCTATAATATACACAATATACATTGCATTTACAGACTATACTATGTTCAGTAAAGGAGATGTAAATGTAGTTGGGTTTAGTAACTTTATTGATATATTTGCAGGGCCTTTTAAAGATGTATTTATACCTGTACTAATGTGGACAATATTCTTTGCACTAGTATCAACTATTGGTTGTTTTTTATTTGGACTTTTACTTGCAATTATATTAAGCAATAAAAATATGAAAGAATCAATAATATATAAAGGGCTTCTTATAATACCATGGGCGCTTCCAGTTACAGTTGCTATACTTTCATGGCAAGGACTTTTAAATGGAAGTTATGGTGCTATAAATACTATGCTTTTAAACTTAAATATAATAAAAGAACCAATAGGATGGCTTACAGATCCAAATATGGCAAGACTATCACTAATATTAGTTAATATATGGCTTGGATTCCCGTATATGATGAATGTATGTATGGGAGCAATAGCTGCAATTCCAGAAACTTATTTTGAGGCAGCTAAAATTGATGGTGCTAATAAGTGGAAACAGTTTACTAAAATAACACTTCCATCAATAGCAGTAACTTCATATCCACTTATAATTTCAGCCTTTGCATTTAACTTTAATAACTTTAATACAGCTTATTTAATAACCCAAGGGGGGCCTGCAAGAATTGGAACTCAATTTGCAGGATATACAGATATTTTAGCATCAACTAATTATAAATTATCTACGCAGTTTGGAAGGTATGATATAGCATCAGCCCTTAGCATAATAATATTTATAATAGTTGCAACTATATCCTACACTCAAATGAAGGCATCAAAACAGTTTGAGGAGGAAGATTAAAATGAGAAATAAAGAAAAGTTTAAATACAAGAAAAAGTTAACAAAAGGTGAGAAGAGAACACTTTTACTAAGTAGGATTTTTATATGGGTAATAATAGTAATAACTTTAATACCAATAGTCGCAGTTATATCATCCTCAATGGCACCAGGAGAATCATTTGTACAATCAACATTTTTCCCAGAGAAGTTTACTCTAGAAAATTATAAAGAAGTTTTAGTAGAAACAGAATTCCTTCTTTGGATGAAAAATTCATTAAAGATATGTGTTTCTGTAGCATTACTTCAATTATGTATGTCAATACCAGCAGCCTTTGCATTTTCTAAACTTAAGTTTAGAGGAAGGAAGAAAGGACTAATGGGACTTCTTATACTTCAAATGTTCCCATCTATAATGGCATTACCTGCAATTCTTGGAGTTGTATATACTTTAGGACTTATGGATAAATCCTGGGTACTAATACTTATTATAGGAGGAGGAAGTGCTTATAATATTTGGCTACTTAAAGGATTTATTGATGGTATACCAAATGACTTAGTGGAGGCAGCTTATGTGGATGGTGCAAGTACATTCCAAGTATTTATAAAAATAATACTGCCACTTACAAGGAACATGTTAATTGTTATATTCTTATTTGCATTTATTGCAGCATATAGTGAATTTATATTTACATCATCACTTTTAAAAGATGCATCTAATCAAACTATAGCAACAGGACTTAAGCAGTTTATAACAAATAATTTCTCAGCCAATTGGAGTCAGTATTCAGCGGCTGCAATTATGGCATCAACACCAATTGTAATATTATTTATGGCTAGCCAAAAGTTTATAGCAAGCGGTCTTACAGCTGGTTCAGTAAAAGAATAAATAAGAATAAAGGAGTTTGTCTATTAAATTTAAGACAAACTCCTTTCAAGTTTAGAAGAATAAATATTTAAGATACAAAAACGTATAGAGCTTATTGTTTTATACTCAGTATCTAATATTTCTTTTAAAGAAGAATCATTAGAACTATTTGCAGTTATTAGTAGTTTACTTTCAATAGAATTACAATTCAATGCAAGTTTTATTAAAGTATTTTCATCAGATGTTCCATTAATTATATTACTAAGTTCATCAGTCATAGCATTAGAAAGTTTTAAATACTTTTCTTTTAATGAATTTGTATGAAGGGTAGCATCATAGGGCATAAAATATTTATTAAATAATAATGCAATAACACATCCAATAATTATAAAAGAAAATCTTCCTATTGAAAGATACTCTAAAGTTCCAGTGCTTAGATTAATACTTAAAGATAGTATGCATGTAAAGATAACTTTAATATAGTAATCAGTTGCATAAAAATATAAAAATAATACTGGAATTAGTAACAGACTTTCAGGAATATGACTTTGAAAAACTCCAAATATAATAATAGATAAAAATACACCTATTATTGTTCCTTTAACTCTTTTTTTAGTTTTAATAATCGTATCAGATGCAAAGGGTTGAAGTAACACGTATATAGTAATTACAATCCAATTTCCATTACGTATATTAAATAAATGAACAAAGAAAAGTGAAAAAGATACTGCAATTGCAACTTTAATAGAGAAATTAAAGCCTATAGAGTTCCTCTTAAAATCCTCCATGTTCTTAAATACATCTTTTAAACTAATTTTCATTCTAGTTAATGGATTATTTAGTACAGAAATATTTAAATAAAGTATTTTAATTAATTCAGCACATTCTTTAGCACAATCTGATTCAGTTAATAAATCTTTATACTTAAAAGAAAAGTTAGTACAAGTAGTGCATTTTTTCTTTAATAAAATATTTATAACATTTGAAATTTCAATATTCACATCCTTTAAAAATTGTTCCCTATCTATCACGTTAGTTGATGTAGCCATTTTATTAAGAACTATTGGCAATCTTTCTAAAGTTACTGCAATATTAAAATATGGTTTTAATAATACTGTAGAAAAAATAATGCTTGAATTTTGATCGTTAATTAAGTTTAAAAGTTTTCTAAGCTTAGTATCCATTATTGATGTTTTGTCATAATTAGAACTATTAGAAAGAACATTTTCTATTTCATCTTTTATAGTATATAATCCTTCGACTATTATTGATGAAGATGAAGTTTTAAACTTATTTTTATTAAATAAAAACTGACTACCTATTATTATAAAAATTCCGAATAACAATGATAATAGTCTTTCAGGAATAAGTTCTATTGTGATAGGGGTACTTACCATATAAATGTATATAAATAGAAATAAGTAAGAAATCATACTTTTAGAATCTTTCATGTATATATATGAAACTATGAAAAGTGTAAATACATTTATAATGAGTCCTATAAATGGGTTTAACCCTGCAATAAATGACATAATAAGCAAGAAGAAACTTAGTATTATGAAAACAGTACTTCTATATACTGGATACAAGGTGAAATCTAATTTTAAAAATGATATTGCACTAAAGGCGACCATAAGTCCAATACATACATTAGATGGACCAAATAAGACTTTATAACCAATTATCATAACAACTGTAAATAATGCTTTGTATAAGCTTATAATTAATTTTTGTTTATCCATAATAAAATCACTCCTTTTATAAAATTTTTTATTGTTTAGAAGTAAATTATAAACTATAGTATTATACTAGAGTAAAGAGCGTATTTATAAGGAAGGTGATTTATTATGAAAAAATATTATTCTATTGGTGAAGTAGCAAAAATAGGAGAACTTTCAATAGATAGACTAAGGAATTACGATAAGATAGATTTATTTAAACCTGAGCATGTAGATGAAAAAACAGGATATAGATATTATGTTGGTGATCAGTTTAGGCAACTTAGATTTATAAAATATTTAAGAAAAATAGGAGTTCCGTTAAAGGAAATAAAGATGATACTTAATGAGGAAACTAGCTCAGAGAAATTCATATTATTTCTTCATAGTAAAATAAACGAAATAGAAAATGAAATAGAAAATTTAAAGATTATAAAAGAAGATATTATTGATATGAAATCAAATATGGAATATAGCATGAAGAGAAGTAATATACCACATGTTTATGTTAAGAATATTGGCAAGAGGTATGCGGTATGTAAAAGAATTAATAAAAGTAGTGAATATATAGTTGAAAACAGGGAAGATATATTTGAAAAATTTAAAAGTGAAAATAAAAAAGTATGTAATAAAAGAGTAATAGAAAAGGGGATATTTCTTAAAGATTACAATAATATATGCAAAAAGAGTACTAATATTTTTATGAGAGTTAAAAATAATGAGGAACATAATAATCTTATAATTCCAGAAGGAACGTACCTTTGTTTATCTTATAAGGAAAATAAAAGGGAAGAAGCTGTAAGGAAGTTAAGAGAATATATTAGGGAAAATGATATAGTTACTAAAGGAATTTGTCTAAATGTTGTTTTATATACAATGCCAAAAGAAGAGTTTGAGCTTCAAGTATTAATATAAATAAAATGTTATAATATATAAAAACATATTGAGAAGGAGAGGAACTTATGGATTTAAAAGTTAATAAAGATTATGTACTAAATACAGCTAAAGAAATATTAGAATTCAATAGTCCAAGTGGTTTTTGTTTTGAAATAATGGACTTAATTGAAGAGAAAGTTAATTATTTAGGATATAAATTTGAGAGAACAAACAAAGGCTGTGGAATAATAACTGTTGAAGGAAAGAGTGATGAAAAAGTAGTAGGATTATCATCTCACGTAGATACTTTAGGGGCTATGGTTAGGTCAATTACAAGTAAGGGAACTCTTAAGTTCACATTAGTTGGAGGTCCTATAGTACCAACACTTGATAGTGAGTATTGCACTATAAGAACTAGAGATGGCAGAGAGTATACAGGAACATTTTTAAGTGATAGTGCTGCAGTTCATGTTTATGAAGATGCATCATCAAAGAAGAGAATACCAGAAAATATGGAAATAAGAATAGATGAAGTAGTTAAAAACAAAGAAGATGTATTAAATCTTGGAATAATGTCAGGAGATTTCATATTTATAAATCCAAAGACAACTGTAACTGAAAGTGGATTTTTAAAATCAAGATTTATTGATGATAAAGGTAGTGTTGCATGTCTTATAAGTCTTTTAGAATTATTTAAAAGAGAAAATATAGTACCAAATTATAAAACAAAATTATTTATTTCAACATATGAAGAGGTTGGACATGGTTCATCATACATTCCTTCAGATATTACTGAGATGATAGCAGTCGATATGGGATGTATAGGAGATGACTTAAATTGTACAGAATATGATGTATCAATGTGTGTATTATAATATAAACAAAATGAAGAACTCTTGAATATTTATATAATTACTGGGGAAAATGTGATTATATAAGTATTCAAGAGTTTTTACTATTTAAATAAATAAATAGTAAAAACTAAAGTGTTAGTAAATTTGAAGTTAATATATAAATATTCAAAATAGGGAAAGGAGGGTATTGAGTGAGTCATGAATAAAATAGAATCTATAAACGCAAAAGATAGAATTGAGTTTTTCTATGTAATTATAAATACACCTATTAAGGATGAAATGAAATATCACATTTGTATATATGAGAGAAGTAATGATAAGGTACATCCATTTACAGAATACTTAAAAGATAAAAGGAGGGGGTTTACGCTAAAAAATAAATCTATAAATACAATAACTAATTTTCATTTAACATTTATAATAAGATTTTTAAATTTCATATTTAATGATAGTAGAAAACCAATAAGTAGGATAGAAGATTTAACACTAGATATAACATTAGAATTTTTAGAAAAACTATCACAAGGTGAATTATCTAAAAATAATTCCGAATGGAAATCGAAAGGAATGGTAAATAGAGCAAATTACGCAATAAGCCATTTTATATATTGGCTTTGTTGTAAAAAGGAAAAATATTCAAATAGAAAAATATTCAAAATGAAATATATAAAAGAGAGTGATTTTACTTTTAGAAGGATTGTTAAAAATTCTAGGAATGGATATTGTTCTACTGAAGGCGAAAGGCTTAACCATATAGTAAATCCAATAACTTCTAGCAGAAAGAATAAAAGAGAAAAAAATATTTCACCAGGTGATTATGCAGTAAAAAGGTTGCTAGAACTTTCATTAGAAAATGACCCTATGCTTACTTTTGGAATTGCATTAGGTGTATATTGTGGATTAAGAGTAGGGTATATAACTCAAATGGTAGAGATGCGTATAAAAGGATTGTATAAAAATAAGGAGTTTGGAGCAACTTTGGATTTTTCTTTTGATAGTATTTTAAGATCAGATATAAAAACAACAGGAAATATAAAGAGTAAAATAATTATTCCAATACATCCAGGATTTACAAGAGTAATATATAATTACTATGAAATACATATTGATTACTTAAAATCAAAGGGATTATATCCCAATAAGTACGGAGCATTATTTATAAATAATAGAGGATTTGCAATGAGTTATAGAGATTATTTACATAGATTTGATAAATTGACTAAATTATTAGATATAGCACTTAAAGAAGAAATATTACATGGAAATATTGAGGCTATTAAAGAAGAGGAGATGTTAGCAAATAGAAAACTGACACCTCATTCCTTGAGACATTATTTTAAAGGTATACTAAAAGAGGTAGGAATGAATAAGAGAGAGGTTCAATTTTTTATGGCTCATGAAAGTATAGAAAGTCAAGAATGTTATGCTAATAAAGTAAGCAAAGAAATAATAAGGAAATGTCAAGATAAACTGTATATGCCGGTTAAAGATGGTGAGTCATATAAATAGAAAGAATAAATTATAATAAAGTTTAGGGGAGGATTATGGACAATATAAATGAAAATTATATTACATCAGATGAATGTTTAGAATATTTATTAGAAAATAAAATATGTAACATGAATAAAAGGTGTTTCAAAGATAGAATTAGTATCATCTTAGAGAAAAATAGCATTGGAGAAAATATATATTCAAAGGATGGTATTATTTACATAAAAAAAGAATATTTAAATAATTCAGTAGAATTATTTAAGAATAGTATTGGGTTACCTTATGTAGCAACAGAAATAAAAAAAACATCAAAACTTGATAAAAAAACATTGAGTAGAATTAGGGCTAGAATTAGATGTAAGTTATTTGCATATCAAATACCATTAATTTCATTGGATGACCTGTTTATAGATAATTCTGATTTTACTTTAATTGTAGATGAGGTAAAGAAAGTTGAAAAATTACAATGTATATCTACAAAAGACATTTTGGTTGAAGTTAATAAATTATTTAAAGGAATTGAATTTGATAATAAAGAAAAAAATATTTTTAAATATATAATAGATAATAAATTACCAGTTATAGGGGTAGAACAACTTGGGAATTTTAGTGGTGGAAACTTGTATCCTAAAAGTACAGTGGATAATGTGATTAAAAATTTATATAAATATATAAGAGAAAAAAGAGTTAAATTAATAAATATGTCTTATGATGAATACTTTAATTTAACAGATAAGGAATTTAAGAATAATTATATTACTCTAAGTAATGAAGAATTAGATTTAATAGGTGGATATGGAGGGACTACTGGTAGGTTCAGAGATATGCAAAGAACATTTGAAGGAACAAATGTAAAGGCTATATGGATAAATAGAGGTAGGAATTTTGTTTGTAAAAAAGAATATGAAGAGTTTTTGGATTTCAAAAATAATTATATAAATAATGATGATCTCAAAAAATTTAATACAAAAATAAAAATCAATAAGGCAAGAAATAATGGGTTTACTTTAAAAATGTATAAGGATCAGTACTACTTAAAGAAAGATGAATTAGATAGATATCTGCAGAACGATAAATTCGATGATGAATTTTCTAAACTAAATACTTTGTATGACAAAGTTATGCTTAAGATTAAATATAATCCTCATAAAAAAGAAGAGAAATTTCCTCAATTTATGTATTATTTTAAAGAATTCGTTAGAGTTAAAAATGGCACATCAAATACATTTATATATGTATCTAGGCTTTATAATTTGTACAATATATTATTAGATAGTATATTTAAAGATTTGCGTAAAGAAAATGAAGAACAAAATAATGAATTTTTTGAAAGAAGTATTAAATTAGTTTCATCTAGTCAGGATTTAAGAGGTATGATTATTCAATTTATTAATTATTTGATTAGAGAGAAGAATTTTGACTTGAATAAATTTACTGATGAAAAGGATAAGAGTAGAAAAGAACCCTATACAAAAGAAGAGTTTATAGAATTATTAATTAAATTAATTGACATAGTCGGAAATAAGGAGGAGTTAAAGAAACTATACCGAAACTGGAATCTATCAAGTTGTGTTACATACATATTTATGCATTATTGCGTTTCTTGGAGAAAAACAGATTTAATAGAACAATTACCAGCACCTAATTTACATTATATTAGTGGTGTTACTGATGGAGAGTCCTTTATTGAATGGTTAGAAAGTGGAAATGAAATTACATATAACTTAGCAAAGGAAATATGTAAATATATCGAGGAAATGACTGAAAAAATGAAATTAAAAGCAAATAAAAATAAAGGAGAACTAAATTGTGTAATTTCAGATTCACTTACTAATGAAATTGCACTATTGCTTTGTATTAATGAGGCTAATAGGCAAATTCATTTTTCTAAATATAAAAAGCATAGGAAGGAACATAGGATTTTTAATGGTAGATATGTAGAACATAAAAGTATACAGGTATTATTAAAAGATAATTTCAATATAGATTTGGAACTTATTTTAAATGGAAGTTTTGAAAATGTAAGAATGAATAAAGGTTTTTTAACAAATGTGAAAGAAAAAGTAGAGGAATTAGGAATAGCATATTCATACTACATTGCACAGGTTTCTCGAGGACATATACAAAATAAAAGAATGTTATCAGAAACAACTAAAATATATTTGCAAAAAGATATATCTAACGCATCGGTGAAGGCATTTGCTACTGGTACAATGGGTAGTATTGCATATACGCTTTTAAGTTTAATTGATGATGAGTTTAGGTTGAAGAGTGATGAAGAGCAGATAAAAGATATTCTGAACTTAAATATGACACCGTATTCAATAGAGAAAAGTATTAAAAAAATTTCTAATAAAATAGGAGTTATTAGCAGAGAAATAGATAAATTTATAAAAATGGGAGGGTACAAGAAGAAATTATTATCAGAAATATTGTTTGGAAGTGATTGTTATGGAATTGAGTATGGAACTAAATGTTTAATTAAGATAACTAGAGAAGATGGGCATGGAATAACAAGGATAAAATCTGAACAATACAGTGAAGAAAATGTAAGGGTAAAATGGTGTCCATTAAATAGAAAAACGTGTATTGACTGCAGTTTTATGGTTGCATTAAGGTATTTTATATATGAATTTGAAAAGAAATTTAATATAGTTTTAGATGATTTTGAGTATGCTAAGACTGAATTGGATAGAGAGATTGCTATTGAAAGTATAAATGAATTATATTTACCAGTGGCAACAGATTTAGCACTCGTTTTAGGTGATAATATTACAAAGGTAATTGATATAAATAGATATTTAAGATTAGCCAAAGGGATATAGGAGGGGGATATGAGTACTTTAGTTTTTCGAGAGTTAAATGATATAGATATTATAATTGAAGAGAGTGTTGAATTTAATGTATTAAATAAGAACAGGTATTTTGAACTATTTAATAATAAAGTTTTATCTGGAAACATAAGAAAAGATATTTCCTTTTTTGATGACAGATGGGTAATGATTGTAGGTGGAATAGAAAAGGTAATAATGTTACCTTCAG
Source organism: Clostridium sp. (assembly GCF_036643715.1). Lineage (GTDB taxonomy): Bacteria > Bacillota > Clostridia > Clostridiales > Clostridiaceae > Clostridium. Next base: position 16,556 of record NZ_JAVXRL010000060.1, read on the forward strand.
AAGTTGAAATGAAAAGGTTAAG
>NZ_JAVXRL010000061.1:0-16252 GCF_036643715.1 Clostridium sp.
GCGATAATCGCGATAAATTCTGAATTAGTAGGCTTGCCTTTGTCGTTATGGATTGTATATCCAAAAAGCTTATTAATTGCGTCTACTTGTCCTCTGCCCCAAGCTACTTCTATAGCATGTCTTATAGCTCTTTCAACTCTAGAAGCTGTTGTATTGTATTTCTTAGCTATTGAAGGGTATAATTCCTTAGTAACAGCAGATAACAGTTCCATATCGTTAACTACCATTGTTATAGCTTCTCTTAAATACATATATCCCTTAATATGAGCTGGAACACCTATTTCATGTATTATACTTGTTATTTCAGTTTCTAAATCAACTGGTTCATTATATGAAATTGAACTACTATGTGAAACCATATCACTTGCGGACATTCCACTTTGTCTTGACATACCAACATTCTTATTAACGCCAGTATTAAACATTTCTCTTATTCTTTTTGTGAAAATATCCATATCAAATGGTTTAACTACGTAATAATCAGCTCCTAATGTAATTGCTTGCTGAGTTATTTTATCTTGTCCAACTGCAGATAATACAATAACTCTAGGATTTTTTTCTAAATTCATATTATTTAATTTTTCTAGGACACCTAGCCCATCTAAATGTGGCATTATTATATCTAGAACAACTAAATCCGGTTTTTTTGCTTCGATTAATGTTAAAGCCTCTCTACCATCTTTTGCTATACCTGTTACAACAATATCCTTCTGATTTAATAAGTAATCATTTAAAATGCTACAAAATTCTTTATTGTCATCGGCAATAAGTACAGAAATCTTTGAATCTTCCATCTTTTTCTCCCCTTTATACATTTTATATTCTACAATTATTTTCTACCCTAAATTTTAAATTTATTATTAAAGTTCATTTTAATAATATGTATCACTATATTAATTCGACACTTGTAAAAAAAATCCTCTTTATAATACAATATAAATTTTTTATTGTAGAAATAATCACTTTAACTCAGTATTTTAGTTTAACCTTTAAATACCTTCCACTATTTGTAAATTATACACTATTTATATCCTTTCGTCTAGGGTTTCTAGTAAATTTTTTCCAAATTTATTTATTTTTTATATAATTTCACCCTTTACTCCGATAATAGTATTAGGGTAAGACAAATTTTGCCTTACCCTAGTACTATTTTTTATTTTATTATACCTGCATCTTGTAACATCCAGTCTATGTATATTCCATATCCTACATCAGGTTTATTTATCAGAACATGTGTTACTGCTCCAATTATTTTTCCATTTTGTATAATAGGACTTCCACTCATTCCTTGTATTATACCACCTGTTTTTTCTAATAATTCTTTATCTGTTATTTTTATTATCATACTTTTGGGACCTTTTACTTCTTGACTTAGTTTTTTAACTATTTCAATATCATATTCTTTTGGACCTTTTTCATCTATAGTAGTTATTATTTTTGCTTTTCCAACATTTACTTCATCTCTGAATCCTACTGGCATAGTTTCTTTCATATGTTTTTTTATTGTTGAGTTTTCTTTTGTTCCAAATATTCCACATTGAGTATTTTTTTCTATACTACCAATTGCCTCATCTTCATTTGTAAATATTCCTTTAAGTTCACCTGGTGAACCTTTTTCACCTTTTCTCAAACTTATTACTGAGGCTTCTAAAAGTTCTCCTGATTTTACAGTGAATTTAGTATTAGTATCTCCATCTGTTATTGGGTGTCCTAATGCTCCAAATTTACCACTAGCTTCATCATAAAAAGTAAGCGTACCAACACCTGCTGTGGAATCTCTTACCCAAAGACCAAGCTTATATTCATCTTCTTCTTTTTTCAAAGTTATTTCTTTATTGACTGTTTTTCCTTCTCTATCTATTGTTAATGTCATTTTTTCAGTTTTAGAATTTTTGACCATATTTAATACTTCTTTACTTGTATAAACCCTTTTCCCATTTATGTGAGTTATTAAATCTCCAAGTTCTACTTCTGAGGTTTTAGCTGGACTTTCCATTGTTTCATTTGACCTTATTAAATCTGAAAAACCTACAACTAATACACCATTTGATGAAAGTCTTACACCAACACTCGTTCCACCTGGATATAATCTAAGATCTTTAGCGCTATGTACTTCAACAGACTTTAGAGGAATTAAACCCATAAAGCTAATATCAACTGTATCTCCATTGTATTTAACATATCCTAACGGATTTATATCTTTAAATACTGAAGTAGTTTCTACATCTTGATTGGTATATACCTTATCTGGCATATCTTTAAGAGTAAAGATTGTTGTTAACATTAGTAAAGCAATTAATGTCATTAAGAAACTGATTGATTTAATAATTCTCTTTTTCATTTCTCCTCCTCCTTTGCCTCTATTCTTAAGTTACCCTTAAGACATGCCTTATATTCTGTATTAACATTACTATAATAGACAAATTTTTTTAAAATAAAAAAATAAAACCACGGAATTCCCGTGGTTTTATTTTTTCCCTATATCTTTAAAGATATGTATTATAAAGCTTTTAATTGAGTTTTTTTTGAATTAGAGTTTATAAACATCTCTCTTACATTTTCCAAAGTTGCATTACTTACACTATCGCCACCTAACATAGTAGCGACTTGATAAATTTTTTCATCATTAGATAATAATCTTATTTTTGTGAATGTTTTCTCATTTTTAACTTCTTTAGATACAAAATAATGTTGATCAGACAATATTGCAATTTGAGGAAGATGTGTTATACAAAGAACCTGGTGGTCTATCGAAACTTGATACATCTTCTCTCCAACTCTTTGACCTACTTGACCACTTATTCCAGTATCAATTTCATCAAAAATTAAAGTCTCAATATCATCTTTATCTGCGAAAACACATTTTAATGCAAGCATTATTCTTGAAAGTTCTCCTCCAGACAATACTTTTTCTAATGATTTTAATGGTTCACCTGGATTTGTAGATATCATAAATGTTACATCATCAAATCCTTTATCATTAAAAGTTTGTTGCATCTCTATTAATATTTCCATTCTTGACTTATCTAATCCAACATACTCAAGTTCACTTAATATTTTTTCTTCAAGCTCTTTACTATGCTGTTTTCTTATTTTACTTATTTTTTCTCCAACTTTTTTCATTTTTGAAAGAATCTCTTCTTCTTTTACTTGGAGTTCATTAATAATTTCTTCTGCATGTATCAGCTCTTCATGCCTCTTTTTTAAATTATCAAAATTCTCTAAAACAGCTTCAACAGAGCCTCCATATTTCTTTTTATAATTATTTATTACAAATAATCTTTCATTTATACGTTCAAGTTCTGTTTCATCATAATGAATATCTTCTGTCATATATCTAAGTTCACGTGAAGCTTCTTCTATATTATAAAAAGCTTCCTCAATAACTTCTCTTTTTTCTTTTATTTTGCCTAAATGTTCTTCAATAGATGTAAGTTCTGAAATAACTTTTGATAGTGTTTCAAGTACATTAGAACTTTCATTACCATTTAAATAGTTATAACTAGTACTTATTCCATGTGTTATCTTTTCTGCATTAGATAATAAGTTGTATTCTTCTTTTAGGTCGTCTTCTTCGCCAACTTTTAATTTTCCTTTTTCAATATCATCCATTTGAAAAACTATATAATCTATAAGTTTCTCACTATCTTTATTTCCACTTATAGATCTTATTTTATCTCTTACTTTTATAAGTTCATCTTTTAAACTATAAAATTTATGGAGTTCTTTTTCAATTTCATAGCCTATATAACTATCTAAATAATTTACATGACTACTCTTATGTAAAAGATCTTGATTTTGATGTTGGCCGTGTATATCTAAAAGCTTCTCTCTTATTCTCTTAAGTTGAGTAACTATAAGGCTTTTTCCATTTACTTTAACAATACTTTTTCCACTTATCAACGTTTCCCTTAGTATTATTAAAGTATCATCATGTTCTACATCAAGTTCATTTAATACACTACATACATTACTATCTTTTATATCAAATATTGCTTCAACTGATGTTTTATTTTCACCAGTTCTAATTAAATCTTTAGAAAACTTCCCGCCTAAAACATAATCAATTGCATCTATTAATATTGATTTACCAGCACCTGTTTCTCCAGATAGTATATTAAATCCTTTTCCTAAATCAATAGAAATATCTTCTATTAGTGCAAAGTTTTTAATATTTAATTGAATTAACATTTATACCACCCTTAAATAACTAATTAATTCTACTTTTTATTCTCTCAACAATTTCTTCAGCACCCTCTAAACTTCTAACTAAAATAAAAATTGTATTATCACCCGCAACAGTTCCAGCTATATCTTCAAACCCTAGAGTATCAATTGCTTCAGCAGCTGCTGATGCGCCACCAGTAAAAGTCTTTACAACAACCATTTTATCTACATTTTCAACATTTGTTACTGCATTTGACAATATACTAGCTAGCTTATCTGAAATATTTGATGACTCTTTTGTTGGAACAACATATTTATAATTTCCTGTAACTGATTGCATCTTTAATAGTTTTAAATTTTTAATATCTCTTGAAACTGTAGCTTGAGTAACATCAAAGCCAGATTTTTTTAATTCATCTGCAAGTTCCTCTTGAGTTTCTATATCTTTATTTTTAATTATTTCTAATATTTTTTCATGTCTTTTTGATTTCAATGCACATCACCATCTCATTCTATTATTTGTTTAAAATTTTTGTTCTTAATACTTCAAAGTAATCATAATCGTCAAATTGTATCAATTTAGCTTCATTTTCTGTCCTATTTACCTCAATTGTTGCCTTTTTATTAACTTCATATACTTTTTGACCATCAACTGTTAAATAAACATCCTCTTCTTCATGAAATGTCTTTACAGTTATTTTGCTATCTCCTCTTAAAACCATTGTTTGCATGCTTTTAGTGTGCGGACATATTGGTGTAATAAGTATAACATCTAAATCTGGATAAATAAATGGTCCTCCTGCAGAAAATGAATAGGCAGTAGAACCAGTAGGTGTTGCAATAATAAGCCCATCCCCATTGAAAGATGTATAATACTTGTTATCTACATATATGTTAAACTTAGTCATTCTAGATAAAGTACCTCTTGCTATAACTACATCATTTAATGCAATTTGCTCTGAGTTTTTTACATTATTAATACTACATTTTAAAAGCATTCTCTCTTCTATTTTATACTTTTTATTTTTAAGTTTATATAATGCCTTATCTATTTCTGATATATCTATACTACTTAAAAAACCTAAATTTCCTATATTAATACCTAAGAGAGGTATATTTAACTCATTTGATATTTTTCTTGCAACACCAAGAAGTGTACCGTCTCCTCCAAGTATTATAAGAACATCTATGTCTTTTGATATATCATCAGAAGTTAATTTATATGTATTAAAGATTTGAATTTTTGATTCTTCAAATACATTTTTAATTTTTTGTAATACTAAGTTTACAATAATCCCTTCAGGATCCTTTGATGGATTTATCGCAATACCTATATGTTTCATAACCCACCGCCTTTATATTTCTGTGTGTGACGCAGAAACTATAGTTTCTATATCCTCTATTTTAAAATTACTTTCTTTATTCTTATCTTTTGAGAAATACACAAGGTATTCTATATTTCCTTCTGGACCTTTTATAGGTGAATAGCTTATTCCTAGAACATTTAAATCATGTTCTAATAAATAATTAACTATTTTTTCAACTACTTCTTTATGTGTACTTTGTTCTCTAACAACACCTTTTTTACCTACTTTATCTCTACCAGCTTCGAATTGTGGTTTTATTAAAGCAACAACTTCTCCATCATCCTTTAATAAATTTACAGTTGCTGGCATTATTGTTTTTAAAGAGATAAAAGATACATCAATAGATGCAAAATCCAGCTTTTCACCAATATCTTCTGGCGTTACGTATCTAATATTTGTTCTTTCCATACAGACTACTCTATCATCAGTTCTAAGCTTCCATGCAAATTGTCCATATCCAACATCAACTGAAAATACTTTGCTTGCACCATTTTGAAGCATACAGTCAGTAAATCCACCTGTTGAAGCTCCAATATCCATACATACCTTTCTATCTAAAGTAAGTGGAAATTGCTTTAATGCTTTTTCAAGTTTTAATCCCCCTCTACTTACATAAGGTATTGTATCACCTTTGAACTCTATATTTGCAGTTACGCTAATCTTAGCTCCTGCTTTATCTACTCTTTGTCCGTCTACAAATATTTTTCCTGCCATAATATTTGTTTTTGCTCTCTCTCTTGATGGTATTATTCCTTTTTCTACTAATAAAACATCAAGTCTCTCTTTCTTATCTGACATTTTTATCTCCTTGTATCTAAGAATTTTATTACTTCTTCGCTTATTCCATTTGGATCTATGTTAGCATCTTTATATAGAACATTAACATTTCCTTGTTCTATAAATTTATTATCATAACCTAATGCTTTAAATTTACCTTTAAAACCATATTCATTTAATGATAATAAAATACTAGCTCCCATTCCACCATGTATTATATTGTCTTCAACTGTTATTATATCATATTCTTCATTAACTAATTCTCTTAGCATAGATTCATCTAAAGGTTTTATAAATGTTGCATTTATAACTTTAGGATAAATACCTTTTTCATTTAGTATATCTTTAGCTAGCATTGCATGCTGAGTCATTTTGCCAGTCGCTATTATTGCAACTTTTGATTTGTCACTATTATCTAGCACTTCCCATTTTCCAAATTCAACTTCATTAAGTGGACTTAAATCACAAATAACATCTCCACCTCTAGGATATCTTATAGCTACTGGTGCTCCAAAACTTAATGCCCACCTTAATAATAAATCGACTTCACCTAAACATTTAGGTGCTATCATAGTAAGATTTGGTATCATTGTTAAATATGATATATCAAATATACCTTGATGTGTTTCTCCGTCCTCTCCAACTACTCCAGCTCTATCTATGGCAAAAACTACTGGAAGGTTTTGAATACATACATCATGCAAAACTTGATCATAGGCTCTTTGAAGAAAAGTTGAATATACTGCAAATACTGGCTTTAAACCTGAACTCGCCATTCCAGCTGCTAGCGTAACTGCATGCTGTTCTGCTATGCCAACATCAAAAAATCTTTTTTCAAAGGTTTGTCTAAAATCATTTAATCCAGTCCCGTCAGGCATTGCAGCAGTTATTGCTACTACATCTGTATCTTCTTTTGCTATAGAAACTAATGATTGTCCGAAAACTTTTGAGTAGTTACATTTAGCTGTATTTAATGGTTCTCCACTTTCTAAATCAAATGGAGATACTCCATGATACTTATCTGGACTTTTCTCTGCATGTTCATATCCTTTACCTTTTTGAGTAGCCACATGTATAATAACTGGTCCATCTATATTTTTAGCTTTTGATAAAACTTTTCTCATTTCATCTATATTATGTCCATCTATTGGTCCTAAATATTTTATTCCCATATCTTCAAAAAGCATAGATGGTACAATAAGTTGTTTTATGCTATCTTTTAACTTACCTAATTTTTTTGCTATTTTTTTCCCTGAAGGAGTGTTTTTTAATTTTTTGTTTATTCCTTCTTTAAATCTGTTATATTCAGGTTCAATTCTTATTTTATTTAAATAAGATGAAAGACCTCCAACATTTGTTGAAATAGACATTTGATTATCATTTAAAATTACTATCATTTTTGTTTTAGTAAATCCTAAATCATTTAAAGCCTCAAGTGCCATTCCACCAGTTAAAGCACCATCTCCAATAACAGATATAATATTATTTTTTTCGCCTTTTAAATCTCTTGCACGAGCCATTCCAAGTGCAGAAGATATTGATGTACTACTATGTCCTGTATCAAAAGCATCATACTTACTCTCATTTCTCTTTGGGAATCCACTCATTCCGTTGTACATTCTAAGGTTATCAAACCTTTCTTTTCTTCCTGTTAGTATCTTATGAATATATGTTTGATGTCCAACATCCCAAACAATCTTATCTTTTTCTAAATCGAATTCACTAAACAAACTTAATGTTAACTCTACAACACCAAGATTTGAAGATAAATGTCCTCCGGTTTTAGATACTGAATCTATTAAAAAACTTCTAATTTCATCTGATAACTCATACATTTCTGGTAAAGTTAATTTTTTTACGTCATTAGGAGATTTTATTTCGTTTAAAATATCCTTCATATTATCCCAATCCTCTTCTTAATATTCCCTTGCTAGAAGGTTATTTGTAAGTTCTACTAGACTGTCACTATTTACCGTAAGAGTTTTTAGTAGTTCAATACAACAATCTGTAGTATGTTTACACATCTCTTGGCATTTATCTATACCATATACTGATACGAAGTTAGTTTTATCCTTTTCATCGTCTGCATGTATTTTTTTGCCTAATTTTTTTTCATTTCCTACTACATCTAATAAATCATCTTTTATTTGGAAGACTAAACCTAATTTTTCACCAAACTCATTAAGCTTTTTAACATCTTCTTTAGGCGCATTACCAAGCATTGCACCTGATACAATTGATGCTCTTATTAATTCACCAGTTTTCTTAAGGTGCATATATCTAAGTTCATCTTCTGATATACTTCTTCCTTCACCTAAAATATCAACAACCTGACCACCAATCATTCCATGAGCTCCTGCTGCTTTTGATATTTCTAATGAAGACTCTACCGCTAAAGCTCCATTATCTTTTATATTTTCCATAAGTAATGTCATAGCTTCACTTAATAATGCGTCTCCAGCTAAAACAGCTATATTTTCACCATACACTTTATGACTAGTAGGCTTACCTCTTCTTAAGTCATCATCATCCATACATGGTAAATCATCATGTATAAGTGAATATGTATGTATCATTTCTATTGCTGCTGCCATCTTTAATGCATTTTCCCATTTCCCGCTATAAGCTTCATATGTTAATAATGCTAATATTGGTCTTACTCTCTTTCCCCCAATATTTAAACTATAACTTTGCGCCTCATAAATTATTTTATTGTACCCTTCTTTTCCTTTAAAGTAATCATTTAAATATGAATCTATTTCACACTTTAAATCATTAATATTCATCACTGTAATCAAACTCCACTTCTTCTTCATCTCTTACTTTTGATATTTTACCTTCATAGGTATTTAATGTTTTATAAAGCTTATTCACTATTTTGATACCTTTTTCATATTCTTTCATAGCATCTTCTATATTTAATTCGTTATTTTCAAGATTTTCCAATGTATCTCTTAAACTTTGAAGTGTATCCTCATAACTAACTTTCTTTGCCATATTTATCTCCTTTTTAGTTAGGATTAAATTTCCCTTTTATACTTCCATCATTTAATATTATCTCAATATTTTTTTCCATATTCAAATTATTCTTACTTTTAATAACTCCATTTTCATCTTTAACTATAGCAAACCCTTTGTTTAGTATAGTTAATGGATTGTTTGCAATTAAAAGTGAATTTAACTCTCGTAATTTATTTTTTTCTTCATTTAATCTATTTAAAATGATTTTATTCAAATCTCTTTTTATTCTATCTAATTCGATATAAGAATTGCTTATTTTAGCTACTGGTGAATGTAATGATAGAATTTTTTCTAAAGATTCCAATCTGTTTTTTTCTCTATTTATTATACTATCAATATTTTTATTTAGTAAAGTTTTTATGTTTAATATTTCCATAGCTAACTCTTCTTTATTAGTCACAGCAATTTCTGCAGCTTGTGATGGTGTTGCTGCTCTTAAATCTGAAACAAAGTCTGATATTGTGTAATCGACCTCATGTCCAACTGCTGATATTATAGGGATCTTTGATTTAAAAATAGCATAAGCTAATTCCTCTTCATTAAAGTTCCATAGTTCTTCAATGGAACCGCCACCTCTTCCTATTATTATAACATCAACTGATTTTTTATCATTAAAATATTTTATACCATCTATTATACTTTTATACCCGCCTTCTCCTTGAACTTTAGCTGGATATAAAACGATATCTACAGAAGGATTTCTTCGTCTTGATACATTTAATATATCGTGAATTGCAGCTCCAGTAAGTGCAGTTACAACTCCAAGTCTCTTTATGTTTTGTGGTATAGCTTTTTTGAATTCTTCATCAAACAAGCCTTCTTTTGAAAGTTTTTCTTTAAGTTTTTGAAATTTTATATGAAGTTCTCCAACTCCACTTTCTTCTATTTCTCTACAATATAATTGAAGGCTTCCTGTTGCAGGATAAATTGATGCCCTTGCCCTAACAACTATTTCCATGCCTTCTTTTAGTACACAGTCTAAATTAAGCGCATCACTTTTAAACATAATACAATTTATTTTCCCACTATCATCTTTTAATGAAAAATAAATATGTCCACTTGAATGATACTTTAAATTAGAAATCTCTCCTTTTACAGAGAGATTATTTAATATAAAGTCATTATCTATGATTTTTTTAATGTAGTTATTAACCTCTGAAACTTTTAAAATTTTAATTCTCATTTTTATCAATTGCCTCACAAACGTTTTTTATTAAAAGTGTTGTTGTAAGTGCACCTACTCCTCCTGGAACTGGTGTTATTAAAGATACATCTTCTATAACATCATCAAAGTCGATATCACCAGTAATCTTACCTTCAAAAGATGATGTTCCAACATCAATTACAACGGCATCTTTCTTTATGTATTCAGAATTAATAAATTTAGGTCTTCCTATAGCAACTATAAGAATATCTGCTTTTTTACAAATGTCTTTTAAATCCTTTGTTCTTGAATGACAAATAGTTACTGTTGCATTCTCATTTAAAAGAAGTTGAACTGTAGGTTTTCCAACTATATTACTTCTTCCTAAAACAACAACCTCAGCACCTTCGAGTTTTATATTCTTACTCTTAAGTAAAGTTACCACTGAATTTGGAGTGCAAGGTATAAATGTATCTTCTCCTAAATATAGTTTGCCAACACTTTCATAAGTTAAACAATCTATATCTTTTTTAGGAGATATGGAATTTATTATACTTTTCTCATCGATCCCCTTTGGTAGTGGTAATTGAATCATTATTCCATGTACAGAATTATCTTTATTTAATGTTTCAATTAGGTCTTTAAGTTCTTTTTCTTTTGTACTTTCATCTAAAATAATTTTATCAAATAAAATTCCAAGAGAAGTTGCAACCTTCTCTTGCGAATTCAAATAATAAATTGATCCGCCATCATTTCCAACCAGAATAGATGCAATCTTAGGTATTACGAGTCCTTTTTCTTTTCTATATCCTATAAACTTCTTAATGTCTTCTTTTATGTTCTTAGAAATCTCTCTACCATCTATTATTTTATTCAAAAGATTAACCCCCTATTTATCTTTGTATATTTTATCTAAAACCCCGTTTATGAATGATACTGATTTTATGTCTGAATATCTCTTTGTTATTTCTAACGCTTCATTTATTGCAACTTTTTCTGGAACATCGCTTACGTAATTCATTTCATAAATTGCAAGTCTAAGTATTGCAAGGTTTACTTTTGAAATTCTTTCAATTTTCCAATTTTGAAGATTAGCTTTTATTAATCCATCTATCTCTTCTCTATTTTCTTCAACACCTTTTAATGCTGATTTTATGTACTCTACATCAATTTCTTCTATATTTCCTTCATAATTATCTACAAATGTTTCCATCGCTTCCTCATATGATTCCTTTGTTAACATTGTACTAAATATTAATTCCATCGCTTTTTCTCTTGATAACTTTCTACTCATCTTTTCCTCCTAGTGATTCCTTATAATCTTATTATAGACTTATTCTAATAGTATTAAACATTATATATTCAAGCAAGGAAACACCCTCTGATTATCAGAGGGTGAGATTACATTTCCTTTGATTCTTTTTCTGAACTCTTAGGTAGATATATGTTTTGAACATATACATCCACACTACTAACAACTAATCCTGTCATAGCCTCTACTGTCTTTTTAACATTTTCTTGAACTCCAGCTACAACATCTAAAATCTTAACACCATATAAAACTGTAACTGCCATCTCAATTCTTGCTCTATCTTCTTCAAGAGTAACTTTAACAGCCTTTCCTGATGCTTTCTTTCCTTTTAGTAGTTGTGAAATGTTATTTGTAACTCCATGTTGGAATTCCATAACACCTTCGATTTCCTCAGCTGCTATACCAGCAATAACTGAAACAACTTCATCAGAAATCTTTACGATCCCAATATTTTCATTATCGAAGCTTTCCATCAAATTTGACCTCCTAGGTTTTGCTTTATACAAAACTATTTATCTTACGTTCATTATATCAAATATGATTTTACATTACAACGAATTTATTTCTTAACTTCTATAGAAACATCGTTTATATTTGCAACATCTTGAACAATTTCTTGTAATTGAAGACTTGTCTTTTGATCTATACCATCTGTTCTAACATAAATTTTTGCTTTATTACCATCTATTGTACATAGCACATCTTCAATTCCTTTGTTTTTTATGTTTATTTCAATTCTATTTTCATTATCTTTTTGTTTTGTTTTTTGTAGCAATTCCTTTTGAGCACTATTTTTTTGTTCTTTAGATGTGCTCTTATCATTAACTATTGCTTTTAAATTCTCTATTGTTTCTGCATCCTTTTGCTCTTTGTCACTTCTTGAATCAAAGAAGAAATCTTTTTGAGCTGCTGTTTCTTCGGCTTTCGCTTTTTCCTCTTCTTCTCTTGCTACTACTTGACTTAATCCATCCGGATCATTTAACCCACCATTATTTAGTTTTGTTGCTAAAAGCCCAACACAAATTATCAAGCCAAGCAATGTGAAAATAATTCCAAATTGTTTTTTATTCATTTTAATACTCCTCCCATCCTTTACTTATTGAATTATATGCTAACCATTCATAGGATATACATTAACCTTATCAGCTGATACATTATATAAATTTGATACGGCTTTTTCTATATTGTATTTTATTCTGCTTACATTAGCCCCTTCAGCTACAACTACTACCCCCTGTACTTTAGGCTTATAGGTTTGTATTACAAAAGGTTCATTTCCTTCGTCATCAGTCGTCATAACGATTTTAGATCCATCGTTTTTCTGTTCATTCAATCTTTTTCCGCCTTCTTTATCAGTCTCTTCTGTTACAGAAGTTTGTGTATCTTTATCATATGCTGGAACTTTAACTTCACCACTTTCAAATGTCATCATCACATTAACATCTCCAACACCATCAATTTTCTTTAGTATACTTGTAAGTTCTTCTTTCTGTTGCTTCTCATACTCATCCTTAATTTTAGCTTCCTTTTGAATCGTCTCTTCTAAAGTACCTGATACTTCAGTCTCATTGTTTCCATTTAGGTTCTTATCCTTAGAAGGTTTAAAAATACTAAAAGCTATTAATACAAATATTATTATTAATATTATTATCAATAATTTATTTATATTTTTATTTTTAATAAATTCTTCTAGTATTTTTTTTATTTTTTTCATATCCAATTAGCGCTTCCCCCTTTACTTCATTTTGTATATGTTAATCTTATCCTCTTCAATTTGAAGTTCCTTTTGTACAAATTTAACTATTTCCTTATACTCATTATTATGAGTTTCTTCTTCCTGTTCCTTTTTAGATTTAGTATCTATTTCAACTTTTTCTACTTCCTCGATTTTTTTAATTTTACTATCTTTCCTCTCTTTCCTTTCCTTTATAAATATGTCGATTGAATCTATTTTGAATGTTACACCCTTAAAATCAACTTGGCATTTTGACTCACATTTAAAATCAATATTTTTAAATTCGTTTTTAAGCATATTTTCACAATTTTTATTAAAATTACTTTTAAAGCTTTCTTCTCTTAACTTATTTGTCTCAATATTTTCTGATTCATTACTTTCCTTTTCTTTATATTTATTTTCATAAGAGGCAATAGAACTTTTTAGTTGATTTTCATCACTAGAAAATATTTTTAAAATTGGATTCAATATAACTACAATTAGTATTAAACCTAAAACAAATTTCAAATATTTTTTCATGCTGTTATCTGGGGCAATAAGCTCTACTGCTGTAATGAATATCATTGTTGTAACTAAAGTTATTACAAAGCTTTTTAAAAATTCCATAAAACTTAACCTCCCACTACAAACTTTCCTGCAGATGCCATTATTCCAAGTAATATAAAGAACATAAAGCTTACGCTTATAACACATGAAATTAAAAGTGTTAATGCCTCTGCAACTGAAGCTAAAGCATTAGTTATTCTTTTGTCACTAATAGGTTCTACTAGCGCTGCTGATAATTTGTATATAAAAGACATCATCACAAGTTTTATAATTGGATATAAAATAACCAGTACAATTACTATTAAACCAACACCTGTTATAGCATTTTTTATTATAAGAGAATATCCAGCCACTGACGTTATTGCATCTGAAAAAGTTTTACCTACTATTGGTATAAAATTATCTATTGCAAATTTAGTAGTCTTAAGAGCAACTGCATCCATTGTATCTGCCGTAATTCCTCTTATGGTAAGTACCGCTATAAAAACAGTTATTATTATTCCTTGAAGCCATAGAACTACTTGCTTTACCAATTTACATAAATTATCTATTTTATACTCAGTTGAAAGATTGTTTGCAAATTGCATAACAAAACTTATAAGTATTAATGGAATTATTACTGTTACATATATTTTAGGAATTAAAGTAACTGCAACTAAAATAATTGGATCTAATGTAGCAGCTTGTACAAAGCCACCTGCTAAAGATATCATTGTTACAAGTATTGGTAATAACGCAGTCATAAAGTTCGCCATTTCATTTATTGCACCGGTAGCAACAGATAAGGCAATAAGAAAACTTTTTGATAGTATCATAATTAATATTGAGTAACATGCAAAAAAAGCTATTTGTGATATATTATCATTTTTAAAAGCGTCTTGAAGATTTTTTAAAAGAGAACACAGTATTGCAATAACTATAACTGAAATAACAAGTTTCAGAACACTTTTAACTTCCTTAAACATTACATCTAATACTATTTTAGATATTGTTGCAAAAGTAATATTTCCTTGTCCATTTTCAACATAACTTTTAAAATATTCTACTGGATTTAGTTCATTTATAAGTTCTACATCCGTCTTCATCTTATTTATATAGCTATATAAATTATCAAGACCATCCTCAGCTTCTTTTGCAATTTCATCTTCTGTTACATTTTCCATTAGAGATTCTTCATTATTAACTTCTGCACTTGCAATACTTCCATAAAATATTGAACTAAATATAGGAATCAAAGAAAACACTACAGTTAATACTATTATTATTGTTGTTTTTTTATAACCTCTCTTCATATTATTCACCTACAATATCTTTAATATAGAATCTAATACAGCCATTAATATTGGAATTGCAAGTGCTAAAATCATTATTTTTCCTGCAAATTCAACTTTAGATCCTATAGTCCCAGCTCCCGCATCTTTACATATCTCAGCTGCAAATGAAGCTAGATATGCTATTGCAAGTATTTTCATTATTATTCCAATATAAACAACATCTATGCCTGCTTTATTTGCAATTGAACTTAAAAACGATATGATTTGTTGAAGTTCACCTATCATAAATGTGAATATTAAAGTTCCAGCAACTAATGCAACTAAAACAGCAATATTACTTTGCATATCCTTAAAAAGTAAAAATAAAAACAATGCAATAAAAGCAAAAGAGACAACTTTTAATATAACCATATCACCTCACCTATAGCATAAATATAGTCCTAACTGATTGAAATAAATCTCCAATAAGAGACACAATCATAAGTAGAATAATAACTACCCCAGCTATATTTGTAATTACTGCTATATCATCCTTTCCACTACTTTTTAATACCTTATCTAATATTATTATTAAAACTCCAGCACCACCTATTTTAAACAATATACTTATGTCTAACATATACACTCCCCCATTTCCTATAATAAAAATATAACTATCATAGCCCCAATACACACACCTAAATATCTGTATAATTTTGTATTTTTCTTAGAAATAATTTCTGCTTCTTTTATATTAATATTCAAATTAGCAAAAACTAAATCAAACATTTTATCTTGTCCATATACACCAAGTTCGCCTAAGGATCTTAAAAAATCTCCTAAAACCCTTTCATCTTCCTCTAGAAGATAATACAGTTCTTTCTCTTTAATATATTCAGCTTTAAATGCTTCATATACATTTTCTCCATC
>NZ_JAVXRL010000062.1:0-1428 GCF_036643715.1 Clostridium sp.
GCAGTTGGTAGCTCGTCGGGCTCATAACCCGAAGGTCGTAGGTTCAAGTCCTGCTCCCGCAACCAAGAGAAAGCTAATCAGAAATTTCTGATTAGCTTTTATTTATTTTAATAATCCATATATTCTAACAGGTGCACCATCACCATTTTTTATTTTCATTGGTGAAATAATAATTTCGAATTCATCTTCAATAGAATCTAGATTACATATATTTTCTATTATAATCTTCTCTTTTGACAATAAATTTTTATGATTTAGAAATTTTTCGTCATTTTCTCCATCAATAGATATGCAATCTACACAAACACCTCGCAAACTTTTAATATTTCCTAGGAAATTTGAAGCATTATAAGATAATGTAGGATAAGAAGTTAAATACTTATCTTTATTAAAATATTTTTCCCACCCAGTTTTTAATATTAAATAATGTGCTTTTCTTATACTTTTTTCATGCTTAATTATAAAATCTAAATTTATTTCTTTAACCTTAGTGCAGTCAATTATATATGCACTTCCAATTAAATATTTCCCATCATAATCATCTAAAGTGTTTCCATCTTTAAACATATGCCTTGGAACATCTATATGCGTTCCTGTATGAGTAGATAACCTTAATTCCGATACATTATACCCGTCATGTTCTATGTTGCATAGAACACCCATTTTAAGACTCTCCTCCTCAGAGTAAGCTGTCATACCTACTCTAAGAAAGTGAGTTAAATCATATACTTTCATAAACCTCCTCAAAACAAATTACTTTATTTTTTCATTAATAAAATTATTTATATCTCCAATTTCTTCTGGTTGCTTTATTTCATCTAATATCCATCTTTTATCACTTCTAATAAATCTCCAAAATTCCTCGAAAGTACTTCTTCTTGATGGATCTCCTTCTGTAACTTCATTAGTATATTCATTTAGCATATAATCAACCATGGAAGCTTTTATATTAACCCATATAGCATCTCTAGAATCATCATCTGAATCTATAGCACTAATAGGTTTAATGCTTATGAGGTTTATATTATAAAGTACATTCTTTTCACCTCTTAATTTCATCCATTCAGTTTTACTCTTATGAATTTTATAAATTTTTTCACTCATATATTCTTTTGCTAAATCTTGATTTCTCTCTGTCCAAGCATTTTGAACTTTATAAAATGCTTCATCTATATCTGAAGATATTTTGTCATAATCCCAAGCTCCATCTTCTTTTGCAAACTTCTTCATTGCTAAAGTACTTTCAAATTTCTTCTTCTGTAACTTAACTTTATATATAATGCCTGCAACTCCACCAAATGCAGTTAATGCACCAAACCCTAAAATAGTAAATAAATCACCTTTGCTTGTACTAGTTTGACTTCCCCCTGAATTACTTCCTGAAGTTCCAATTGAACGTGATGAAGAGTGACCGCCTCCGCCGCCTCC
>NZ_JAVXRL010000062.1:1528-3504 GCF_036643715.1 Clostridium sp.
CCTCCTCCGCCACCTGCTCTTGCAAATGCAAAGGTTGAAGGTAGTAATGCAATTACTAATACAACCATTAAAATAGTCTTACTAAAGCTCTTTTTCAACTTTTCATCCCCTTGTTTGTATGTTGTTATTTATTATATTCTAGAAAAAATGGCTTTTTCAACCTTTTCAATGATAATTAATAGTTCATTAATATTTTCCTTTTATTTCTAATACAACTATTTCTGGTCTATTTAAAATTCTAAATGGAAATGCACTATTTCCAAGTCCTCTACTCACTAACATTGTAGTATTATTAATTGTATGTTTTCCTTCAGTATATTTAGGAAAAAATCCTTGTCCTGGCGCTATTATGCCTCCAACAAAAGGAATTCTAACCTGACCACCATGTGCGTGACCTGTAAAAACTAAGTCTATATTATTATTTGAATATACTTCTATTCCGTCAGGTCTATGAGAAAGTAGCATTTTAAAATTATCACTTTTGTTATTTATTAGTATCTCATTTAAATTATATTCTAACTCTTCAATCTGCCCATCTTTAAGTCCTATTAAATCAATTTCCTTATCTTCAATATATATTTTATGAACCTCATCCTCTAAAACAGTAACCCCAAGTTTAGTGAATTTTTCTTTTAATGTTTCATAAACACCAAGTCTTATTTCATGATTTCCAGTTACATAATAAACTGGCGCTATTTTTAAAAGCTCCGCCATTAAAATTAATGCCGGCTCTTCTTTATAACTATAACTATCAACAATATCACCAGTATAAACTATCATATCTGGCTTTATTTCTTTTATTTTATCCACTAATTTATTTTGGTTATCCCCAAACATCTTATTGTGAAGATCACTTAAGTGGACAATTTTATAATCTGACTTAAGTGAAAGCTCACTGCTATTTAATTCTATTTTATTTATGTATAATAAATTGTTCTGCACGTATAAAAATAATGCTACTAATATTACTATAATTATTATTAAATACATTTTTCTCTTTCCTCTCATAAGTTATTCCCCCCACTCTATGATCCTTATTTTAACATATTTCCTTTATTTCTATACTCAGTTTTGTATTTTATTGACATTAGTAATTTTTAATATTAAAATAAGCTTGTCAATAAAATATTTAAGACTGTGCTAGGGGTGCCAATTTTTTGGCTGAGAGATGCGATTTTGCATTAACCCTTTAACCTGATCTGGGTAATACCAGCGTAGGAAAGCCGTGAGTAGTTTTCATGCGTCCTTCTAGCACAAAGTATAGGAGGTTTTTTTATGGATTTTTTTGCTGATTGGGGAGAAAGATTTAGTAATTTATATACTAATATCCCTGACAAATTTAAGGAGATTGTTTCAAATCCCCTTACAATACTAACAATAATAGGCTGTATTATTTTATTTTTTGCCTTATTTAAATTCAGAAAGGTTAAGTTAGATGCTAGAATAATTACTCACGTAGCAATAGCTTTAGCTCTTTCAACAATACTTAATGTATTTAGAATTTATAGATTCCCACAAGGAGGTAGCATTACACTTGGTTGTATGATTCCAATTCTTATTATAACTTTTGCTTATGGTAAGGAAATTGGATTTTTAACTGGATTTTTATATGGATTAATTAATCTTTTAACTGATCCTTACGTAATACATCCAATTCAAATGTTATTTGATTACCCTCTACCTTCAATGGCTATGGGATTTGCAGGGTACTTTAGAAATAGACGAACTCTCGGAATATTCGTGGCATTTTTCATAAAGTTCTTATGTCACTTCATATCAGGCGTTGTGTTCTTTGGAACTTTTGCACCAGCTAATATGGGTGCTGCTTTTTATTCACTTGCAGTAAATATTCCTATAGTTTTTGGAGAGATGATTATTTGTATAGTTCTAATAAAAGTTCTGCCTGTTGATAGATTAATTAAAATTATTAATCCTGATTATAATTTATCTATTGCAAAAACAGCTTAACTAAAAAA
>NZ_JAVXRL010000062.1:3604-15982 GCF_036643715.1 Clostridium sp.
AAAAAGGTAATGCTTTATTTTAAGCATTACCTTTTATATTATGAAATTTTACTTCTATTTCTTTTAATTATATAAATTATCATACTTATTAAAGTAAGTATAGTAACTATATCACCAATTTTCATAAGCGTAGTTCCAGTATAATCAACTTCTAAGTGACCACTCTTAATATTAGAAACATCAATTTTAACAACCATATCTTTGCCATGAGTTGCTTGTCCTTTTTCTACTTGTCCATCTTTAGACGTTATTTTATACGAATAACCTTTATAATATAATAATGGTAATTCTATATAACTATTATCTTTACTAACTTTATAATCTAAATTAATTAAAGTTCCTTTTTTCTTATAGTTAGTATAAGCGAATTTCTTATCATTACTTGTTACAACAGGGCCTCTTTCTTTAAGTTTCTTAGTTGTGGCTCCATCTGGCAAGTACTCTCCCATACCGATATCTGAACCATGTGTTTTTATATAATTAGAAAAATCAACATCAATAACTTTTGTATTCTCTAAAAATTCAACTGTACTAACTAATGACACTACTGATATAACTGTTATTAATAATACAATTATTGTCTTATTAATCTTCTTTGGCATTAATTCATCCATAGAATATCCAAGTGCTATACAGAGTAATGGCGTTGCTATTAAGTTTAGTCTCCATGCAAATTGTATATTGTTATATATTTTTATTTTTTCACATATTAAGTGTAATACTGGAGTCTTTAAAGTTAATAAAAATGATATAACTCCAACAATAAAACAAATTGTTACAAACCTATTTTTCCTCTTCATAGGAACAAAAATATATATAATAGATGCAAACAGTAATATGTACCCAATTGAATATAACATCCATGAACCATCAGTTAAAAGTTTACTAATTGAAGATGCATTTTTATATGCAAATGGGCTTACTTCTTGAACTGAAAACTTACCACTTGTCATCTGTTCAATTATTGGCACTAAAGTGTAGCTAGTTAATAAAAGTGTAGTAACTGCTGATATTATTGAATATAGTATCCTCTTTGGTTCTTTTATTAATCTTCCTATACTTAATAAGTATATAAGACCACACATTATTGAAACTATAAATACTGATAAAAGATGTGATAGTACGATTCCACTCATTCCTATAGTTAGTATGTACCACTTTTTATAATCTTTATATAATAATTCATAAGCACCTAAAATTATAATTGGTATAAATATAAATGCCATGTACTCTCCAACCGCTGCTCTTGTATATAAATCTGTTATTTTATATTGAGCAAAAATGTAAAATATTGATATATATAGTGCTTTATTACTACTTTTTAATATTCTTTTTGTAGAGAAATACATTGTAAATGTTGCAAAAATAGTACAACATGACATAAATATCTTGTATGAATCTACTAAGCTAACACCTAATTTTCTTATTAATGCAGGAAAGTAAAGAAGTAAGTCTGGATAAAAAAGTCCGTTACCATACCCATATCCAAATAAAGTTTCTGGCATTATATTAACAGGAAAATGTCCATAATTAAGTCCATTTTTTATGTCTTCTATTCTAAGTAAATGAAAGAAATAGTCATCTCCTCTTATTACTTTTGATGATAGCATTGGTATTAATGTTATTCCTGTAACTATCAGTAATATTACATATATGTATAGCTGATTCTCTTTCTTTCTTGAAATTTTCTCTTTTGTCATTTAAAGATTATCCTCCATTTCTTGATTCTCTCACTATAATAATAGTATTTAAATATGTACTTTTTTATAATATTTTATTAACATTAGTACGCAAATAAAAGCCACATGATATCATGTGGCTTTTACCCGTATATATATTTTTAGGGAATGTCTTAAAAAAAGACACCTTGGGTAGCAATATTAATCTAGTTCTTTACTATCAATCCAGCTCATCATCTCTCTAAGTTCTCTTCCTACTTTTTCGATTTGATGCTCTTTCTCATTTCTTCTCATCGCATTAAAATGTGGTCTTCCTACCATATTTTCAGTTAACCAATTTCTTGCGAATGTTCCATCTTGGATTTCAGATAAAACTTTCTTCATTTCTTTCTTAGTTTCTTCTGTTACTATTCTATTTCCAACAACATAATCCCCATACTCTGCAGTATCTGAAATTGAATATCTCATCATACTCATACCACCTTGATATAGTAAATCTACTATTAACTTCATTTCATGTAAACATTCAAAGTAAGCATTTTCTGGTGCATATCCAGCTTCAACTAAAGTTTCAAATCCAGCTTTAATAAGTGCTGTACATCCTCCACATAAAACTGCTTGTTCTCCAAAAAGATCAGTTTCTGTTTCATCTTTAAATGTAGTTTCTAAAACTCCTGCTCTAGCGCCACCAATTCCATTTGAATATGCTAAAGCCAATTCTCTAGCATTACCTGTTGCATCTTGATATACAGCTATAAGACATGGAACACCTGAACCTTCAGTATAAGTTCTTCTTACCATATGTCCTGGACCTTTTGGCGCAACCATAAATACATCAACATCTGCCGGTGGAACTATTTGATTATAATGAATATTAAATCCATGGGCGAATACTAATGCATTACCCGCATCTAGATTTGGTGCTACTTCTTCCTTATATAATTTGGCTTGCTTCTCATCTGGTACTAAAATCATTATAATATCTGAAACTTTAGCTGCTTCTTTTACTGATAAAACTTCAAGTCCAGACTCTTTAGCTCTATTTACAGATTTACTTCCTTCATATAAGCCAACTACAACATCAATTCCACTCTCATGTAAATTTAATGCATGTGCATGTCCTTGGCTACCATAACCAATTACTGCAACCTTCTTACCTTTTAATAATTGTAAATTTGTGTCCTTTTCATAAAACATCTTTGCCATAACTATTTCCCCCTTCTATTTTAAACATCTTCTTCATTTATTATTTGATTAATAGGTGCTCCAGGAGCAACCATCGGAAATACCTTTTTATCACTATTAATTACATAATCTATTACAACTAACTTATCACTTTGTAATGCTTCTTTTAATACTGGCATTACTTCTTCAACTTCTGTAATCCTGAAACCAACACCACCAAAAGCTTCTGAAAGTTTCACAAAATCAGTGTTTCTATTAAGTGTTGTTGCTGAATATCTTCCCTCATAGAATAAGCTTTGCCACTGTCTTACCATACCTAGTGAATTATTATTCATAATTATTACTATAATTGGCAAGTTATTAGAAACAGCTGTTGCAAGTTCATTACAGTTCATTCCAAAGCTTCCATCGCCAGCAATATTTATAACTTTTGCCTTTGGTCTTCCAAAACTTGCACCTATTGCTGCACCAAGTCCATATCCCATAGTTCCAAGGCCACCTGAAGATATAAAACTTCGCTCTCTCTTTGTATTAAAGTATTGAGCTGCCCACATTTGATGCTGACCAACTTCTGTTGTTATTAGTATATTTCCATCTTCATTTAATTCATTTAACTTATCAAACAAATATTCTGGAGTTAATTTTTCTTCATCTATTTTTTTGTTATTACTCTCTTTTACTCTACCTATCTTACGCTTCCACTCATCATGATTATTATCACTTACTAATGGAATCAATCTTTCTAATACAACTTTCAAATCCCCAATTATAAAAGAATCAACTTTTATATTTTTGTTTATTTCTGCTGGATCTACATCAATGTGTATAACTTTTGCATTTGAAATATTTTCTGGATCTGTTATAACTCTATCTGAAAATCTAGCTCCAAGTGTTATAAGTAAATCACATTTTGTTGCTGCAATATTTGATGCTTTAGTCCCATGCATGCCAATCATTCCAGTATATAAATCATGTTCTTCGCTTATTGCACCCTTTCCCATAAATGATGTACAAACAGGTGCATCTATCTTTTCTGCAAAAACTTTAAGTTCTTCTAATGCTTCTGATAAAATAACACCGCCACCTGCATATATAAGTGGTTTTTTTGAATTGTTTATCATATATGAAACAAGCTTTAAAGCCTCATCTGTTATATACTCATCTTTCCTCTTAGCTTCTTTACTTTCAATATTCAAATACATTGTTTTACTTGCCGTAACGTCCTTTGGTATATCAATTAACACAGGTCCTGGACGTCCTGACTTTGCTATAATAAAAGCTTCTTTAATAACCTTTTGAAGGTCTTTAACATCTTTAACTATATAATTGTGTTTTGTAACAGGCATTGTTATTCCTTGAATATCAACTTCTTGAAAGCTATCTTTTCCAAGGAGAGGCTTATTTACGTTACCTGTAATTGCAACCATTGGTATTGAATCCATATATGCTGTTGCAATTCCCGTTACTAAATTCGTTGCACCTGGTCCTGAAGTTGCAATGCAAACTCCAACCTTTCCAGTCGCCCTTGAATATCCATCTGCTGCATGTGCAGCATTTTGTTCGTGACATGTCAGTATATGATTTATCTCATCTTTATATTTATAAAGAGAATCGTATATATTAAGTACTGATCCACCAGGATAACCAAATAGTGTATCAACACCTTCATCTATTAAGGATTTAACTAATATTTCTGCCCCTGTTAATAACATATAGCCCCCTCCTTTAAATTTTATTTATATACTGCGCCTGTACTAGCTGAACTAACAAGCTTTGCATACCTTGATAAATAACCACTCTTTATTTTAGGTTCTGGCATTACAAGATTTTCTCTTCTTATATTAAGTTCCTCATCAGAAACTTTAAGTTCTAATTTTCCTTTTTCTATATCAATTAATATGATGTCACCATCTTTAATTAGCCCAATTTCTCCACCTTCAGCAGCTTCTGGAGATACATGACCAATTGCAGCTCCTCTTGTTGCACCACTGAATCTTCCATCTGTGATAAGTGCTACTGATTTATCAAGACCCATACCAGATATTGCAGCAGTTGGTGATAACATTTCTCTCATTCCTGGTCCACCTTTTGGTCCTTCATAGCGAATTACAATAACATCATTCTCTACGATTTCCCCTCTAACTATTGCATCTATAGCTTCCTCTTCTGAGTTAAAAACTTTAGCTGGCCCTTCATGCTTTAGCATTTCAGCTCTAACAGCTGACTTCTTAACTACAGCACCATCCTTTGCTATATTTCCTTTTAAAACTTTAATTCCACCAGTTACACTGTATGGAGTTTCTATGTCTTTAACTACTTCTCTATCAATTACTATATTGCCTTCTATGTTTTCACCTTGAGTTTTACATGTAGCTGTAATACAATCTAAATTTATTAAATTTTTCTTTGAAAGTTCATTCATAACAGCTGTAATTCCACCTGCTGAGTATAGATCTTCAATATGCGTTTGTGATGCTGGTGCTAATCTACAAAGATTTGGAGTTTTCTCTGAAACTTCATCTATAATATCTAAATTCATTAAAACTTTTGCTTCATTGGCTATTGCAGTTAAATGAAGTACTGAGTTTGTTGAACAACCAAGTGCCATATCAACAGTTAATGCATTTTTTATTGCTTTTTCAGTAACAATATCTCTAGGCTTTATATCTTTTTCTAAAAGTTTCATTATTGCTTTTCCAGCTTCTTTAGAAAGTCTTATTCTTTCTGAATAAACTGCTGGTATAGTTCCGTTACCTGGAAGTCCAAGTCCTAATACCTCTGTTAGACAATTCATTGAATTAGCAGTAAACATCCCTGAACAAGACCCACATGTTGGACATGCCTTATTTTCCATTTCACATAACTCTTCTTTTGACATTTTATTAGATTCATATGCTCCAACCGCTTCAAACATAGTAGATAAGGAAATAGCGTCTCCTTTAAACTTTCCTGCAAGCATTGGTCCACCACTAACTACAATAGCTGGTATATTAAGCCTTAATGCTGCCATTATCATACCTGGCACTATTTTATCGCAGTTTGGAACTAAAACTAATGCATCAAATCCATGAGCTAAAGTCATACATTCAATTGAATCTGCAATAAGCTCTCTTGTCGCTAATGAATACTTCATCCCAATATGCCCCATAGCAATCCCATCACAAACTCCTATAGTTGGAAATACAAGTGGTGTTCCTCCATTTGCAAGGACACCTTTCTTAACACCTTCAATAATATTACCTAAATGTACATGCCCTGGAATAATATCATTTTGAGAAGTTACTATACCAATCAACGGTTTATTAATTTCATCTTCTGTAAGCCCTGCAGCTTTAAATAATGATCTATGAGGAGCTTTTGATGCTCCCTTTTTTACTAAATCGCTTCTCATTCTATACTTCAGCCCCTTCTACTTCACTTATAACAAGCTTTGCCATGTCCTTTGTTCCAATACATTTCATTCCTTCGCTCATTATATCTCCTGTTCTATACCCTTTTTCTAAAACAGTTACAACAGCTTTTTCTAAAACATTAGCTTCTTCTTCTAAGTTAAAGCTATATTTAAGCATCATTGCTATTGATAGTATTGTCGCTAATGGATTTGCTATTCCTTTTCCCTGAATATCAGGTGCACTTCCATGTATTGGTTCATACATTCCAAAGCTCCCCTCTCCAAGAGATGCTGATGGTAACATTCCAATTGACCCTGTTATCATACTAGCTTCATCAGATAATATATCTCCAAACATATTATCAGTTACAATTACATCAAATTGCTTTGGATCTTTGACTAACTGCATTGCTGCATTATCTATATATAAGTGATTTACTGAAACTTCCGGATAATCACTTGCCATCTCATTAACTATTCCTCTCCAAAGTCTTGAACTTTCAAGAATATTGGCTTTATCAACACTAGTTAATTTCTTTTTTCTTTTCATTGCTGATTCAAAACCTATTTTAACTATTCTTTTTATC
This sequence comes from Clostridium sp., assembly GCF_036643715.1. GTDB lineage: Bacteria > Bacillota > Clostridia > Clostridiales > Clostridiaceae > Clostridium. The sequence continues at coordinate 10,447 of NZ_JAVXRL010000062.1, forward strand.
TCATCTTCGTTATATCTTAAAGTATCATATGCACTATCTAATCCGTTTACTTTTTCTCTTCCTCTTCTTCCAAAATATATTCCACCTGTAAGTTCACGTACAACAAGGATATCTATACCGTTACCTATTATGTTAGATTTAAGTGGTGATGCATCTTTAAGTGGTTCATAAAGTAACGCTGGCCTTAGATTACAATAAAGATTTAAACCACCCCTTAATCCTAAAAGAGCTTGTTCTGGTCTAATATTTGAAGCTTTACCATCCCACTTTGGTCCACCAACTGCCCCTAATAAAACTGAGTCATTTCTCATACATCCTTCTAAAGTTTCAACTGGAAGCGGTGTACCATAAAGGTCTATAGAAGCTCCTCCAGCTTTAAAGTATTCATAATCAAAACGATGTCCAAACTTATGTCCTATAGCATTCAAAACTTTTATGCTTTCCTCCATAACCTCTGGTCCTATTCCATCTCCAGGAATAACAGCTAAATTATATTTCATTTTAAAATCCCCCCTTAATATATACAATTTAATACTTATTGCTTATTTATCATTTATATACCCTATTAACCCATTACTATTTATTATTTTCTGCATGAACTCTGGAAATGCTTGCCCCTTATACTCTTCATTTTTAGTTAGATTCTTTATTATTCCGTTATCAAAATCTATTTCTAATTCATTTCCTTCTTCAATGTTATCTACAGCCTCCGCGCACTCTAATATAGGTAACCCTATATTTATAGAGTTTCTATAAAATATCCTTGCAAATGTTTTTGCAATTACACAGCTAACCCCAGCTGCTTTTATTGCAATTGGAGCATGTTCCCTACTGGATCCACATCCAAAGTTTTTATTTGCAACTATAATATCTCCTGAATTAACATTCTTTATAAAGTCTTTATCAATATCTTCCATACAGTGAAGTGCAAGCTCTTTATGATTTGATGTATTTAAGTATCTTGCTGGTATTATTACATCAGTATCAACATTGTCCCCATATTTAAAAACTCTGCCCTTTGCCTTCATTTAAATTCCCCCTTACTTTTTAGACTAATTGTGGATCTGTTATTTTACCTGTTAACGCTGATGCCGCTGCAACTGCTGGACTTGCAAGATATACTTCTGATTCAACATGACCCATTCTTCCAACAAAATTTCTATTTGTTGTTGAAATAGCTCTTTCTCCTTTTGCAAGTATACCCATATGCCCTCCAAGACATGGTCCACATGTTGGAGTTGAGACAACAGCCCCTGCACGAACTAAGTCTTGAACTATTCCTTCTTCTATAGCCTTAAGATATATTGCCTGTGTTCCTGGGAATACTATGCATCTTATCCCCTTTTTTACTTTCTTATCTTTTAATATATCTCTTGCAATTCTAAGATCTGACATTCTACCATTTGTACAAGAACCAATTACAACTTGATCTATATCAATATCATGAATGTTATCTATTATCATTGTATTGTCAGGTAAGTGTGGGAAAGCTACGGTTGGCCTAAGCTTACTTAAATCAATCTCATACACCTTCTCATACTCTGCATCCCTATCAGCCTCATACACTTTGAAATTTCTACTTGAATGCTCCCTTAAATATTGCTCAGTCTTTTCATCTACTGGGAATATTCCATTTTTACCTCCAGCTTCAATTGCCATATTTGCCATTGTGAATCTATCGTCAATTGAAAGATATTGTAACCCATCTCCAAAGAACTCCATTGATTTGTAAAGAGCACCATCTACTCCTATCATCCCAATTATATGAAGAATTATATCTTTCCCTGATACCCACTTTGCTGGCTTATTTTTAAGAACAAATTTCAAAGCGCTAGGTACTTTAAACCAACACTTTCCAGTTGCCATTCCAGCTGCCATATCTGTTGATCCTATTCCAGTTGAAAATGCTCCAAGTGCTCCATAAGTGCATGTGTGTGAATCCGCTCCAATTACTACATCACCAGCTACAACTAAACCTTTTTCAGGTATTAAGCAATGCTCTATACCCATTTCTCCAACTTCAAAGAAATTTTCTATCTCTTTATCTTTTGCAAACTCTCTTATATATTTACATTGCTCCGCAGCTTTAATATCTTTATTTGGAGTGAAATGATCTGGTACTATAGCTATTTTTTCTTTATTAAAAACTTTGCAGTCTCCAAACTTTTTGAATTCTGTAACGGCAACAGGTGTCGTTATATCATTACCTAACACCAAATCTAATTTTGCCTCTATAAGTTGTCCTGGTTTTACATTTTTAAGACCTGCATGGTCTGCAAGTATTTTTTGTGTCATCGTCATTCCCATACCTTTTAATCCCCCTTTTAAAAATACGTTTTTACTTCTCTTTCAATATCTTTAATTAATTTATATTCTATTGAATCTACAAGTGCTATCCAGCTTGCTTGAATCACATCTCTTGATACCCCAACTGTGCTCCAATTCTCAACACCATCTGTAGACTCTATTAATACTCTAACTTTTGCTCCTGTTGCACTTTCTGAATCTAATACTCTAACTTTATAATCAACAAGCCTTACATCTTTAAGCTTTGGATAAAATACTTCAAGTGCTTTTCTTAAAGCTTTATCTAGTGCATTTACAGGGCCATCTCCCTCTGCTGCACTTATTTCTTCTTTTCCATCAACATTAATATTAATCATTGCTGATGATGCAAACTCTGCATTAAAGGAAGGTTGTTCCCCTATTATTTTAAAATGATTTAGCTTGAAGAAAGGTTTATACTTGCCTATTATCTTTCTCATTACAAGTTCAACTGTACCTTCAGCACCTTCAAATTTGTATCCTTCATATTCTAATTCTTTTAACTTCTCTGTTACGTTAGTCACTTCTTTACTATTTTTCTCTATATTTGGGAAAATCTTTTGAATTTCATTTAAGATTGTACTCTTTCCGCTTACTTCTGATATTAGAAATCTTCGCTTATTTCCTACTATTTCTGGATTTATGTGTTCGTATGAATTTGGATCCTTGCATACTGCATCAATGTGCATTCCACCTTTATGTGCAAATGCTGATGTTCCAATGTATGGAGCTTCATCTTTTAAAGAAAGGTTTGATATTTCAGATATATATCGTCCTATTGCCGTTAATCTATTTAAATTTTCTTCACTTATAACATCGTAATTTAGTTTTAGTTTTAATGTTGGAATTATTGAGCTTAAATTTGCATTACCACATCTTTCTCCAATTCCTAAAAAAGTACCTTGTATGTGAGTTGCTCCACCGCTTATACTCATAATTGAGTTTGCTACAGCCATTCCAATATCATCATGACAATGAACTCCTATTTTAGAGCCAACATTTTTTATAGTACATTCTGTAATACTTTTTATTTCCTCTGGAAGTGATCCTCCATTAGTGTCACAAAGCACAACTGTTATTGATCCAGCTTCCTTTGCTACCCTTGCCGTAGCTAAAGCATACTCTTTATTCTCTTTATATCCATCAAAGAAATGCTCACAATCAAATATTACTTCTTTGCCTTTACTTACTAAAAACTTTATCGTTTCTTCTATCATTTTTAAGTTTTCATCTAATTCAGTTTTTAAAATATTTTTAACTTGATATGCTGAGGATTTTCCAAATATAACAACTACTTTAGTCTCTGCCTCTAATATATTTTTTAAATTTGTATCATCATAAACTTTTATATTAGGTCTTCTAGTTGATCCAAAGGCTGCTATTTTAGAATTTATAAGATTTAACTTTTTTATTCTCTTAAAGAACTCCATATCTTTAGGATTTGATCCAGGATTTCCAGCTTCTATATACGTAACTCCTAATTCATCAAGTGCTTTAACTATCTTTAACTTATCTTCTAATGAAAAACTTATACCTTGTCCTTGAGCACCATCTCTTAAAGTTGAATCAAATATTTCAATGCTTCTACCCACATACTCACCCCCTATTTAGTTTTTATAATAATATTTTTAAATTCCTAAAAACTCTTCATGATTCTTTATTGTCTTATCTCCTCTTTCAAGGGCTGTTACACCGGTTCTCACAAGTTCCTCTATTCCGTACTCTTGCATTAAATTTATAATTGCTGAAATTTTACTTTCATCTCCAGTTAATTCAATAGTTAAAGTTTCTTTTGAAATATCTATTATTTTACTTCTAAATATTTTAACTACTTCATTTATAGATGCACGTTTTTCTGCATCTGCTTTAACTTTTATTAAAACCAATTCTCTATATACTGCATTTTCTGGCTTTAAATTTTCTACACTTATTATTTCAACTAATTTTTTAAGTTGTTTCTGAAATTGTTCTAAAATATCATCATCCCCATTTAATGATATTGTCATCCTAGAAACATCAGGGTCTTCCGTTTTTCCTACTGAAAGGCTGTCTATATTATATCCTCTCCTTGAAAATAGGCCTGACACTCTGCTAAGCACTCCTGATGAATTCCTAACTAGTACAGATAAAACATGTCTTTTCATAAAATTTCCCCCTTTTCATCTTAAAATTATATAAAAAAACCACCCTTATTCATGCAATAATAAGAAGTGGGTATAGTACGTCCTAATTTAAAAATATTGCTAGGTTCCATCAAACCCTTTAATTTAAATTTATTGTTATTTAAAATAATACTATTACTTTTTCCTTAAGTCAACAAATTATCAATTATTTTACAATAAGATAATATAAAGTTATTTTGATTGATTTTTTTAACTATTTACTAATATAAATGTACTTTTTTTAACTTTTAGTTAAAAATTCCAAGTATAACTTTACTTATTGCTATAATAATAGCTATATATTTATCATTTCAAAATAGACATTTCGAATAATTTGTCTTTTTCTTTTAATTAAATAAAAAAAAGCCTAAAAATATGAAAACATATTTTTAGGCTTTTAAAATCACATATTATTTACATTTAGCTAATATCATATCTGCTAGATTATGAGCTAATTTATCAATTTCTTCTTGATCTTCACCCTCTAACATAACTCTTACTAATGGTTCAGTACCTGAAGGTCTTATTAAAACTCTTCCTTTACCATCCATTAATTTTTCCATTCTTTCTATTTCTGCTATTATTTCAGCATCTTTTAAATAAATATCTTTCATTTCATTAGGAACTGTAGCATTTACTAATACTTGTGGAAGTTCTCTCATGATTGAGCATAATTCACTTAAAGTCTTCTTATTTCTTCTAACTATTGATGCAACTTGAAGTGCTGTAACTAGTCCATCACCTGTTGTATTACATTCTAAGAATATTATATGTCCTGATTGTTCCCCACCAAGTACATATCCTTTTTCAAGCATTTCTTCTAAAACGTATCTATCTCCAACTTTAGTTTTTTCAAGATTTATTCCAACTTTCTTACAAGCTATATCTAAACCTAAATTACTCATTACAGTAACTACTAAAGTATCATCTTTAAGTCTTCCTAGCTCCTTAAGATGATTTGCACATAGTGCTAATATAAAGTCTCCATTTATAAGGTTTCCTTTTTCATCAACAGCTAGACATCTATCTGCATCTCCATCAAAAGCAAA
>NZ_JAVXRL010000063.1:0-15785 GCF_036643715.1 Clostridium sp.
CTTTTAACATTTTAATTCCATCTAAAATACTCTTATTCGCAAGTTCTTCTTCTTGCATAACTAATGAGAATCCTTCCTTTTCAAATGAGTTTGCATTTAAAATTTGGTCTCCTCTACTTGCATTTTTTGACAGTGGAATTAACAGTGTTGGCTTTCTAAGCGCCAAAAATTCGAATATTGAATTAGCTCCAGCCCTTGAAATTATATAATCTGATGATTGCATTAAGTGTTTAAGATCATCACTTACATATTCAAATTGCTTGTAACCGTCTATATTTTCCAATGTTTTGTCAATATTACCTTTACCACAAATGTGTATAATGTTATTATCTTTCAGAATATTATTTATATTCTCTCTTATGCTATCATTTATAATCTTTGACCCCAAACTTCCTCCCATTACAAGAATGATATCTTTGTTATTTTTGAATCCACAAATCTCTTTTCCCTTTTCTTTTGAACCTGTTAAAATTTCTTTTCTTATTGGGCTTCCTGTTAAAACACCTTTATCTTTATGAACAAACTGTAAACTTTCTCTAAACGTTACACATAATTTGTCACAAAATGGTGATGCAAGTTTATTGGCAAGTCCTGGAGTAATATCAGACTCATGTGCTATTACTGGAATTTTTTTCATAGATGCTGCTATAACAACAGGCACCGTAACAAACCCACCTTTTGAGAATATTACATCTGGCTTTTCTTTCGCTAATATTTTTCTTGCTTCATGTACTCCCTTTATAACTTTAAAAGGATCAGTGAAGTTCTTTATATCAAAGTATCTTCTAAGCTTTCCTGAAGAAATACCATAGTATGGAATATTATTATTTGTTATAATTTCTTTTTCTATACCATCTTTACTTCCTATGTACTTTATTTCAAATCCTTCTTCTATTAATGATGGTACTAATGCTAAATTTGGGGTAACGTGTCCTGCAGTTCCCCCTCCAGTCATAATTATTTTATATTTACTCAAAAAATATCCACTCCTTATATAGTTATCTCATTATTTTATTTATTTATATACTATATTATATAGTTATATTTACAATCTGAAACTTTTAATTGATAATTGAATGTTTGAAATACCCTTAAATTCATTTATTTCAGGATAATAAAGTATATCCATCTTAAAATTGCAGTACCCACTATCTTGTAATTTTAAAAACCCTTCTTCTCCATACTTATCAATATACATTTCTTTAAATTTTTCAAACTTATTAAAGTTAACACCATCTATTTGCTTACCATTTCCATACTCCATTTTAAACCTTAAGAAATTTTTGTCCTTTCCCATAAATATTACTCTCTTTACAGTAACATCTTTAACAGCAAAGATAGGACTCCAATTTCCCTTTCCAAAAGGTCGCATATTAGAAAGCTTATTAACTAATTCCATATTTAAGTATTCTATTTGAAGTGGTGCATCTATTATAACTTTAGGAATTACATCTTCCTCAGTTAAAGTGCACTTATCATTAAGTTCTTTTCTTAAAAGTGGGATGTTCTCTTCTAAAACAGAAAGGCCTGCTGCCATAGGATGTCCTCCAAACTTTGAAAGAATACTTTTGCATTTGGATAGTTCTAAAAACATATTATATTCTTCAATAGATCGTCCAGATCCCTTTGGCATCTCTTTACCACTTGTCATTACAATACTTGGTAAGTTATATTTTTCTCTAACTCTTCCAGCAACTATTCCTGCAATACTTTCATGTATAGAACCTTCATAAACAACAATTACTTTATCGTCTTTACTTAAACTACTTTCTATTTTTTCTATTACTTTCTCGGTGCTTTCACTTGTAAGTTCCTGTCTCTTTTCATTTAAGTCATTTAACTTGCTTGCAAGTTCTTTAGCTCTATCATCATCTTCTGTTATTAAAAGTTCAACTGATATATCTGCAATTTCAAGTCTTCCTGTTGCATTTATACATGGACCAATTACAAAACCAAAATGATATTCAGATATCTCCTTCTCTTCTAATTTCTTTACTTTTATAAGTTCTTTTAAACCTTTGTTTTTAGTATTATTTATTAATTCTAGTCCTTTTTTAACAATTATTCTATTTTCATCAACAATATCAACAACATCACATACTGTTGCAATTGCTGCATATTCTAAAAGTTCAAAACTTTCTTCTATGGGTATAGAAAACTCTTTATAAAGTCCTTGTACAAACTTAAATGCTACCCCGGCTCCACATAAATTTTTAAAGGGGTACTTACAGTCTTCTCTTTTTGGATTAACTACAGCGTCACCTTCTGGAAAACTTCTTACCTTTTCACCATTTTCTTCAATTATAGGTATATCATGATGATCAGTTATTACAACTTCAAATCCAAGTTCTTTTGCAAAAGTTACTTCTTCAAATGCTGATATTCCATTATCACAAGTAAGTAATACTTCAAAGCCTTCTTCTCTTAAAATATTAATTCTATCTTTATTCATACCATATCCTTCATTTTCTCTATTTGGAATATGATATTTAAAATTAGCTCCTAACCTTTTAAGTCCTTTATAAAGTATTGTTGTGCTACAAACGCCATCACAATCATAATCACCATATATAACTATTTTCTTCCCTTTTTCTATGGCATTTTTTATAATATTTACGCCCTCTTTTAAATCTTTCAAAAGAAAACTATCATACATATCAAAAGTTTTACCATTAAGAAAAAGAGAAGCTGCTTCTTTAGTTGAAATCCCTCTATTTGCAAGTAATCTAAGTATAAGACTATTCTCATCTACATCCTTAGATAACTTTAGAAATTCCTCTTTTTTGTTTCTTACAAGCCACTTCTCTTTCATCTATACTTCCTCTTTTTCTAAATTACTTTATTAAATTATATAGCATTTCATCTTTAAGTTCATCACTCTTTAGTACATTTAATTCATCTAATAATTTGTATGAGAATTCTAATGCAGTTGCAGGACCTCTACTAGTTATTATATTATCACTTACTACTACTAAATCCTCTTTATAGTTAACATCCTTTAAATCACTTTCAAATCCTGGATATGAAGTAACATTTTTGCCTTCTATAATCTTTGCTTCTTCAAGAACTATTGGAGCTGCACAAATTGCTGCTATTTTTTTCTTTTCTTCATTCATTCTTTTTAGTAATTTAATTACTCTAGTATCTTCTTTTAAATTTTTAGCACCTGGCATTCCTCCTGGAAGCACCACCATATCAACATCTAAATCATCTTTAAGTATTAAATCTGCCATAACTCTAATATTATGTGCACCAACAACTTCAATTTCATTAATAGATATAATATTACAATTAACATTTGCTCTTCTTAAAACATCCACAACTGTTAGAGCTTCAATTTCCTCAAATCCATTTGCTAATAGTACTGCTACATTTTTCATTAAAATCTCCTCCCGTCTAATTATATTGAACAGAAGTCACCTCATCATCTAATGAAATAACCATAACATCTGTTCCTCTTCCTGCTCTATTTTGAAGTTTTATATTTGAAATTTCAACTTTTTCTATATTTTTATTAAGTGATGTTAATGTAAACACACCTTCCTCTGTAGAAGTAGCTGCAATTTCATTATCTTCACTACCTATTATATACCTTCCGTAAATAGCTTCATCATTATCTTTTAAACTTATACCAGTAACACCTGATGCAACTCTTCCCATAGGATTAATATTTGATACATTAAATCTTATAGCCATACCTTTTTTAGTAACTATTACTAATTCGCCAATTCTATGATTGTTTATACTTACAGATACTATTTTATCATCATCAAACTTAAATTTATAATACTGAGTTATTGTAAATTCATGACTGTATTCAGATAACATTGTCTTTTTAACTAATCCTCTCTTAGTTATTAAAAATACTGCTAAATCTTCTTTATATTCCTTAAGTGATACTATTTTTATTATTTTTTCATCTTTTTTAAGACCTGAAACTACATCGTTTATTTTTATTTCCTTTGAAATTACATTTTCTAGAATAAACGATTTTAGTTTAATCACATTACCTTTATCAGTAAATAATAATAATTCACTTAATGTGTCTGTATAAGTTTTAAGATCATCATTTTTTGCAACCCTTGATAGTGCTTTAATATAATTTTTATTAGTTACACCTATTGCAAACTCTTTATATTCAAGTGTATCTACATAATTACAATCTATTATTTCATCATTATCTGATAGAGTAAATAAATAACTTCCTGTAATATTTCTTGGTGTATCTACTATTTCTGGTATTTCCAAATTAAATTCTAAGCCAATTTTAGTTTTAACTTTTAAGAAATCTTTTTTCTCTTCCATCGTTAAAGATGTTATATTAATTACTTTTTCATCTTCTTTAAGCTTAATTGCTTGAAGTTTACTATATGATGTTTTGAATTTATCTAATGAACTTTTCTTAATCATCCCTTTATTTGTAATAAACTGAAGGAACTTACTTGGATTTAGGGTAGTTTCTGACATAACACAAATTATATTCTCTTCGTCTAAGTTTAAAGTTTTAATAATTGTATCAATTCTTTCCCCTTTATCTTTCCATTTTCCTTCTGGAATGTTTATACCTTTAGTTTGATACATAAATCCTTTATCAGTAAATATCAATATATTATCTCTAGTATTAGATTCAAATAAGAATTTAAGTTCATCCCCTTCTCTATAATCAATTGCTTCTGCATCTTGATTTGATCTTATATAGTTTTTATGAGGAATTCTCTTTATAAATCCATCCTTTGATAAAGTAACCATAACATCTTCAATAACTATAAGTTCTTCTACATCTATTTTAGCTATATTATCATCTTCAATTATATTTGTTCTTCTAGGATTTTTAAATTTATTACAAACTTCTATAAGCTCTTCTTTAATTACTCTTGAAAGTTCTTTTTCTTCTGATAATATTTTTCTTAATTTCTTTATTTCCTTTTGAAGTTCTTTATATTCTTTTTCAAATACTTTAATTTCAAGACCTGTTAACCTATATAGCATAAGGTCTAGTATTGCACCTGCTTGAGCTTCAGTAAATCCGAATTCTTTTATTAAATTATCCGATGCATCCTTTTTTGATTTTGAAGCTCTAATAGTCTTAATTACATTATCCATTATATCTATAGCTTTTATAAAACCTTCAACTATATGGAATCTTTTTTCTGCAATTTCAAGTTCCCTCTTAGTTCTTCTAGTTATAATATCCTTCTGATGGTTTACATAATGCATTATTATTGTTTTTAATCCCATAGTTTGGGGTTTTCCATTACAAAGTGCAACCATATTAAAGCTTATATTACATTGTAAGTCTGTTTTCTTAAATAAATATTTTAGTACTTTATCAACATCGGCTTCACTCATAGCCTTTTTGAATTCAACAACTGATCTTACGCCATTTCTATCTGACTCATCACGTATATCAGTAATTCCTTCTAAAACTTTAGCATGCTTCTTATCTGCTGTCATTTCTGATATAGTTTGAAGAATTTTAGACTTATTTCTTCTGTATGGGAATTCTGTAATTACAATTCCAAGTCGTCCATTTTCTAAGGTTTCTATTGCAGTTTTTGCTCTACACGTTACTTTCCCTTCTCCAGTTTCATATGCAGATTTTAATGAATTTTTCCCAATTAAAACTCCACCCGTTGGAAGGTCTGGTCCTTTTATATATTGCATTAGCTCATCAGTTGTAATATCTTCATTATCAATATAAGCTAAAACACCATCTGTAACTTCCCCTAAGTTATGTGGTGGAATATTAGTTGCAAGACCAACTGCAATACCAAATGTTCCATTAACTAAAAGGTTTGGATATCTACTTGGAAGAACTGTAGGTTCCATTTCACTATCTGAATAGTTTGGTACCATAGTTACAGTATCTTTATCAATATCTCTTATCATTTCCATAGCAATTGGAGCAAGTCTAGCTTCTGTATATCTCATAGCAGCCGCTCCATCTCCATCCATTGAACCCCAATTACCGTGTCCTGAGATCAAAGGCTCTCGTGTGGAGAAGTTTTGTGCAAGTATAACCATTGCATCATATACTGATGAGTCACCGTGAGGATGAAATTTACCTAAAATATCCCCAACTATTCTTGCTGATTTATAATATGGTCTATCTGGAAATGCCTTTAAAAGGTATGCTCCATATAATATTCTTCTATGAACTGGTTTTAATCCGTCCCTAACGTCTGGAAGTGCTCTATCCTTTGCTACTTCTATAGCGTAAGGAAGATAATTATCCGGCATCGCTTCTTCAATAGGAACTCTTATTATGTTTCTATCTACTGGTATATTATTAACTTTTTTAGCCATAACATTACTCCATTTCTATCTATTTAAAATTCTCCGTATTTATACATATACTTTCTTCTAGGTTCAACAACATCTCCCATTAAAAGAGATACCATCTTTTCAGCTTTTGCAGCATCATCTATAGTTACTTGTAATAAAGTTCTACTTTCCGGGTTTAATGTTGTTTCCCATAATTGATCAGGATTCATTTCTCCAAGACCTTTATATCTTTGGATTAAGGCTCCCTTACCAATTTGCTTCTTAACTTCTTCAAGTTCTTCATCTGAATAAGCATAATCACTTACTTCTTTACCTTTTACCTTTTTATATACTTTATAAAGAGGTGGTCTTGCTAAATATAAATGTCCATTTGCAATAAGTGGTCTCATATATCTATAAATATAAGTCATCCAAAGTGTTCTTATATGATATCCATCAACATCGGCATCACTCATAATTATTATTTTATTGTACTTTAAATCATCTTCATTATAATTATCTAAAGTTCCTGTACCAATTGCAGTATTGAATATTTTAAGTTCTTCTGATGCTAGTACATTTTCAAGCTTTTGTTTTTCAGTATTCATTATCTTACCTTTTGACGGCATAATACTTTGGAATTTTCTATCTCTAGCTTGTTTTGCTGAACCTCCAGCTGAATCTCCCTCAACTACGATAAACTCATTATATTGTTTATCACGTCCAGTACATACAGCAACTTTACCTGCCAGAGGGGCTGCCCCTTTACCTATCTTTTTCTTTTCAGCTTCATTTATTTTTTTTATTTTTTCTCTTCTTTGCGCTGCTTGAAGTGCATTATTTATTATTTTGCTTGCAAGTTCTTTATTATCTTCAATCCACTCTGAAAGTTTAGTATACGCTACTTCATTCATCATAGTATAAGCTTCAGCATTTCCAAGCTTTGTTTTTGTTTGTCCTTCAAAGACAGGATTTGAAATTTTTATTCTTACAATTGCAGTCATCCCTTCACGTAAGTCATCACCTTCAAATTCCTTATCCTTTTCTTTTAAAAGCCCAAGCTTTCTTGACCATTCTTTAAAAGCTCTTGTCATTCCAGTTTTGAATCCTGTTTCATGAGTTCCAGCTTCTGTTGTCGGAATATTATTTACGTAACTTGCTATATTATCAGTTGTTGAATCTGTAAATTGCATACATATTTCTCCAGCCATAGCTATTCCGCCAATCTCTTTTTCTCCTTCAAAAAGAATCGGTTCTTTATGAATAGGCGTCTTACTCTCATTTAAGTACTCTATAAAATCCAAAAGCCCTCTTTCTGAGTAATATTCTTTTTTTATTTCATCATCATCTCTTTTATCTATAAGTTCAAGTCTCATTCCTTTGTTTTGGAATGCTAATTCTTGAAGTCTTTCATCTATAATATCAAATTTAAAATCAGTATTTGAAAAAACTCTCTTATCAGGTAAGAAAGTAACTTTAGTACCTGTTTCTTTAGACTTTCCAATCACTTCTAAAGGTGTAACAGGTGTTCCTGGCATATCTTTTTTAAGTTCTTTGTCATAAGCATATTCAAATCTTTGCTTATATATATTACCATTTTGGTGAACTTCTACTTCAACCCATTTAGATAATGCATTAACTACAGCAGATCCAACTCCATGTAAACCTCCTGATGTTTTATAGTTCTTGTTATCAAATTTCCCACCTGTATGAAGTTCTGTATATACCATTTCAACTCCACTTTTTTTCTTAATTGGATGAATTCCTGTTGGTATTCCTCTACCATCATCTATAATAGTTACACTCTTATCTTTATTTAATATTACTGTAGCTTTGCTTCCATAACCATTTGAAATTTCATCAATTGAGTTATCTAATATTTCCCAAACACAATGATGAAGGCCCTTACTACCTGTAGAGCCTATATACATACCTGGTCTTATTCTTACCGGTTCTAATTTTTCTAAGGATGTTAAATCCGTAACATCATATGACATATTACTTTCTTTTACCATTTTTTCCTCCACCTTAAGAATTCTTACTGTAAATATTAATTAGTCTATTTACTGTTTCTTCTCTATCTTCATTTATAATAACTTCATAAAAATCTTTTATTTTAAAGCCATTTGAATATAAAGGATCATAATACTTAACCATAAGCTCTTCGCATACAGTTTTATAATCACCATCTAAAAGTAGCTTTTTATAACCTTCTACTCTTTCATCATTTAAATATCTTTTCAATCTATCTAAACATACCATAAGTTCATCTACACTATTTTGGTCTTTTATGTACTCTTTTATTAAAAGTTCGCTTCTATTGTTTAATGAATCTTCAATACAAACTTTTATTCCATTTTGCATTGATTTGAAAATAAAATCTGGAATTATTGTATTCCCTATTCTTTTACTTTCACCTTCTACTAAAACAAGATTACTTTTTCTACTTTTTAATTCTTCAAAAATTTCAGTTTCAAAAGCTTTTTGACTGCTACAATTACCTAAGGAAACACTTCCAAGAATTGAACCTCTATGATTTGCAGCACCTTCTAAATCTAAAATATCATAACCCATTTCTTTTAACTTTTTCAAGTATACAGTTTTACCAACTCCTGTTTTTCCGTATAAAACTATATATTTGACATCTTCGTTTACTTTTTTTAGATTTTCATTTATATATCTTCTATAAGACTTATATCCACCTTTAAGTTTATAAACTTTAAGTCCAAGTGAATATAAAAGACTATGGATACTTCCGCTTCTCATTCCACCACGAGAGCAGAAGATCACTATTTTCTTTCCTTGATTTTTTATATATAACTCTTGAATCTTATTAAATATTTCCGGAAGCCTCTTTGATATAAAACTAATCCCGACACTCTTAGCTTCTTCCGTACTTTCTCTAACATATATTGTTCCAACTGTTTCTCTCTCATTATCTAAAAGCACTGGTATATTAATAGCGCCTTTTATAGTTGCTTCTTCAAATTCCTTTGGAGATCTGACATCTATAAGAATATAATCATCTTTTATTCTATCAATTTCTTCATATTCTATCATATTGAACATTTCTAAGACCTCCCATATAATTTATTAACCATTCTATTCTATCACAATTTTACTAAAATAAAAAAGAAAATAACCGTACAAGTGTTTGCACGGTTATTTCATATAGTATATATTATATTTTTTATTCTAAATAAACTTATTATTATAATGATTTTAAAGCTTCTAATGCTTTATCATAATTTGGCTCATCACTTATATCCTTACAATATTCTACATATGTTACATTATTCTTTTCATCTATTACGAATACTGCTCTTGCAAGTAAGCCCATTTCTTCAATGTATAAACCATAATTTTCACCAAATGATCTATCTTTGTAGTCTGATAAAGTAATTACATTTTCTACATCTTCAGCTCCACACCATCTAGCTTGTGCAAATGGTAAATCCATTGATACTACATAAACTTTAGCATCTTTTAAATTTGTTGCTTCCTTGTTGAATCTTTTAACTTCTAAATCACAAACTGGTGTATCAAGTGAAGGTACTGCTAAGAATACTCTCTTTCCATCTGTATCTTTTAAAGTTACTTTATTTAATGAGTTATCATATAAAACGAAGTCTGGTGCTTCCTGTCCTAATCTAACTTCTGCTCCTCTTAATGTTATTTTGTTTCCTTGTGCTGTTATATTCATATATATCACTCCTATTACTAATCAATAATTATTTTCTTTTAATATTATCTGTTTCTTAATTTATATTCTATACCATTTGCAATATAAATCAATAGATTATTTTTGAACATTATATTAATAATACTTTTCCCTATAAGTTAAATATAAATTCCAAGGTAATGTTTCTTTAGTAATATATAAATTGTATAAGAAGCTTTTTTAACCATATTTTCAAATAGCTTATTGCTAAAATTTATATTCAGTTTATTTGCTATTATTTCATAGTCTTCTTTTATATCATTAGAACTTATTATACTTCTCTCATAATTAACTCCTTCTCTTTGAAACCATGACCATAATATATAGTCGTATTCATTAATACTATTTATTATTTCTTCTTCATCTTCTATTCCATCACTTAAATACCATAATGGAATAATTTCAGAGTTAAATAAAAACGTCATTGCAAACGAATCTTTCTTTTCGCCAAATAAATAGAAAAATAAATCCTCCATATTAAATACCTCTTTATAATTAAGATTACTTATATATGTAATAATACTATCTTTTTCTTTTCTATTTTTATAAATCACATCTTCAATATACTTAACAATAAGAGGCGCTACAGTGTAATGTAAAAATTCAACTTTTCCTAAACTCCTTAACGAACCTTCTTCCATAGGCGAAATTTCTAAAAGATCTTTATTTTTAAACTTCATATATAAATATCTTAAAAATATTTTTTTAAATTCACTTTCACTATCAACTCCTAGAATTTCTTTCAATCTATAACTTAAACTTTCTAAAGCCGAGATTTCATAGTATGTAGCAAGCCCCTCTGTAAGCCATAAATTAGGTGTTACATGAAATACTTTGCTTTTTATTTTATAATCCATAAAATTATGAAACATTCTATGAGATAAAAGTTGCCAATCCCTTATATTTTCAAAATCAAATGTTGCACAAATACTATCTCCAACACATCCACAAACAATTCCTTTTTTGTCTTCTTTACTATTATTCAATAAAATTACTTTTAACTCCTTATCATACTCTTTAAATAAATTACAATAATATTTATAAAGATTATATATATTTTCTTCTATGTCACATTTTAATGAAATACCGTTTTCACGTATTATTTTTATATTATCTCTCTTAAAGCCAATACTGAAATCTCCAAAAATATAATTGTCTTTCATAATTTTATAAACGTCTGACCATACTACATTAGTTTTTTTAAGTAATTTTTTCCCATTACAAAAAGGGATTTGTATAGGTTTTTTTAAGCTTTCTATATTTATTGAAATAAGTTCACATATACTATCTTCTATATCCTTTAATGACAATATTTCAACTGGTAATATAAATACCTGTTCCCCAGTGAAAGCTAAAATATTTTTATTTATTTCGCCACCATGTCCATGTTTTGCAAGCTTACCAATTTTGACTTTGTAATTTAACTCTAAATTACTATTATCCATTTTATCTACTTCAATAAAATTATCTTTCTCTTTATATTTGAAATTACATTTTACATTAAAAGGACTTATATTCCCTATATATAAATTAGCAATTCCACTGCTCATTCCACATATATTCAATTTTACAAATAAGGATTTTTCATTAAATTTATCCTCTTTTACATCTATATTTATCTTCATATTATCCATATCTAAAACTTCTCCTCTTCCATTAATTCTCTATACAGGTGGATTATATCATGAATTAACTATAAATTGTAAAGTGGATTTATTATTAAAAAATAAAAAAAAGACTTAAGATATTTTTAAATCTTAAGTCTTTTTATACCGTTCTCTATAAGTCACAAATTTCAACATTTCTTACGTGTTTAGTATGACTCCATTCTTTATTGTTCTTATTTAATATACCTTGTATAGTTATTGGAATCCATGTTACTGTATATAATCCATATAATAAGAATCTTATAAATAACACTAATCCTTTCTTTCCTAAACATATGAATGTAACTAAAATCATAGCCAAGCTATAAGCTGCCATTACTATCCAATATGCAAAGTTACTATCAATCTTACTAGCTAACACTGGTAATATGAATATATTCATTGAGTATACAAATAGAATAACAAAGAATCCTGTTGAAACTTTCTTTTCTAATTTAAGCACTAATGGTGTTATTAAGAATTGGCATATTATAAATACTTTCCATCCTATATCACTAAAAGCATTGCTTATAACAAATACATCTGACGTACCTAAATTTGATTGCACTAACGTAAGAATAGCTGAAACACCTAGTAAAAGTGTTACAAATGGTTGCATTACATAAAGTGCGCAGTCAAACATATACCATTTCCTTTGTTTAATTGCTTCCTTAATTAACTTAAAGAAGTATCTTGATGCAACATCTGTAAATCCTTGCATCCATCTTTTTCTTTGTGACCATGATTGCTTTAAAGTAAGTGGTTTTTCATCAAATATTTTAGCATCATGAGCCCAACCAACTTTCTCTCCATTAGAAACTAGCTTACATGTGAACTCTAAATCTTCTGTAAGACAAGTAGCTCCCCATCCTAGCTTCTGTAACATATCTGTGTCTATTGCAAATCCTGTTCCACCTAATTGATTTGATAAACCAACATTTCTTCTAGCTAATTGGAACATTCTATTTTGTGACCAGAATGCTATTGAGTAAGCTGTTGCAATCCATGAGTCGTTTGGATTTTTACTATCTATGTATCCTTGTACGACTTTATATCCTTCTAACATTTTAGAATTAATTTCTTTCAAAAAGTCTTCATGAACTAAGTTATCTGCATCAAATATGCAAATAGCATCATACTTTTCTTCCATTTTGAAAAGCTTACCGAACATCCATTCAAGAGCATATCCTTTACCTCTTTTGTCTTCACAAAAACGTTCAAAAACATTTACTCCATATTTTCTTGATATATCCGCTGTCTTATCATCACAGTTATCAGCAATAACAAACACATCGTATAATTCCTTTGGATAATTAAGTTTTTGCATACTCTCTATAAGTTTACCTATAACTACTTCTTCATTGTGAGCCGCTACTATCATAGCAAACTTTTTAACTGGTGTATAATTTTTCTTTTCTTTTCTTCTGAAAAGTCCAAAGAAAGCTAATACTAAAAAGTACATAGTTATAAAGAATACAAAAAATTGAAACACTGCCGTTGCAGTATAAATTATGTTTCCCATTAAATTCACTCCTAATGACAAATGGAATTCCTTCCCCATTCATTTTCTATTTTCTTTTAAAATACATCCTTTTAAATATAATTCAATAGCACATAAAAATCAAGTATATAAAAATTAAAAAAATTTAAGAATTCAAGGAAACCTTAATTATATCAATGGTTTCTTACCATTATTTAATTTTGTATAAAAAGACAGATCTTGAAAAGATCTGTCTTTTTTTGAATTTAAACTATTCCTTGAGCCATCATTGCATCACAAACTTTTAAGAATCCAGCAATATTTGCCCCCATTAATATATTTCCTTCTTCTCCGTATTCACGGCATGCATCACTTGCATTCTTATATATTGTAACCATTATATCTTCTAATTTTTCAAGTACTTCTTCTTTAGACCATGCAAGTCTCATACTATTTTGTGACATTTCTAAAGCAGAGCATGCAACTCCACCAGCATTTGCTGCTTTTGCAGGTCCAAACATAACTTTATTATTTTGGAATACTTTAATAGCTTCAAGAGTTGATGGCATATTAGCACCTTCTGATACAGCAATAACTCCATTTTCAACAAGTATTTCAGCTGAATTATTATCTATTTCTCCTTGTGTTGCACATGGAAGAGCTATATCACATTTTATTTTCCAAATATTTCTAAACCCTTCTTCATATTTTGCAGTGCTTACATAATTTAAATAATCCTTAATTCTGCCTCTCTTAACTTCTTTTATCTCTTTAACTGCATCTAAATTAATTCCATTTTCATCATAAATATATCCATTTGAATCACTAAGAGCTACAACTTTAGCTCCAAATTCTGTTGCTTTTTCTGCTGCATATATAGCAACATTTCCTGATCCAGATATTACAACAGTTTTATCTTTAAAACTTGTTCCATTAGCTTTAAGCATTTCTTCAGTGAAGTAAACTAATCCATAGCCTGTAGCTTCAGTTCTTCCAAGACTTCCACCGTAGCTTAATCCTTTACCAGTTAACACACCCTGTTCGCTTGTATTTCTAATCTTTTTGTAGTATCCATACATATATCCTATTTCTCTACCGCCAACTCCAATATCTCCAGCTGGTACGTCAATATCACTACCAATATGCATGCAAAGTTCTGCCATGAAGCTTTGACAAAATCTCATCACTTCTCCATCTGATTTTCCTTTAGGGTTAAAGTCTGCTCCACCTTTACCTCCACCGATTGGAAGTCCTGTTAGAGAATTTTTAAATATTTGCTCAAATCCTAAAAATTTAACTATACTTTGATTAACTGATGGATGGAATCTAAGTCCCCCTTTATAAGGTCCAATAGCGCTATTAAATTGTATTCTAAATCCTCTATTAACTTGAACAGTACCATTATCATCTACCCAAGGTACTCTAAAGAATATTTGTCTTTCTGGCTCAACAATTCTTTCTAGTATTCCATTTTCTATAAATTTTGGATTTCTATCAAATACAGGTATTAATGATTCAACTACCTCTGTAACTGCATCAATAAACTCAGTTTCTCCTGCATTTCTCTCTTTAACCTTAGCTAATACTTCTTCTACATATTTTTTTCCATTCATTGCATTCCACCCTCTCACAATAATAATTTATTTATATAATACACCTTTTTTTTGTATATTTCTATAAAATATAGTTATATTTTATAAGTTTATCATTCTTTTAAAATGTTTTATATTATTTTATTAAACTGTAAATTTATAACACCATGAAAAAGTTTACTTTTAATTTTAACGTATCATGTATTTATAATTGATTATTTTCTAAAACTATATAAAATATATAAAAAGGAGTTCTAAGATGAAAATAGGTTACGCATGTATTCCACTTACAATTCATAATAAAACTACAAGATCTTTTACTCTTAAAAATTATAATAATGACAAATTAATTGATTGTACTAAATCTAACTTACAAGACTTATATAAAATACTAGAGTATAATGCTTTAAAAGGAATTTTAATGTTTAGAATAAGTTCTGATATTATCCCTTTTGGAAGCCATGAAATAAATAATTTTAACTGGAGCGAGTATTTTAAAGAAGACTTTAAAAAAATAAGTAATCTTATAAAAAATAATTCTATTAGAGTTTCAATGCATCCAGGTCAATATACTGTTTTAAATAGTAATAGTGAATCTACAGTAAAAAAATCTATTAAAGATTTAGAATATCACGCTCTATTTTTAGATAGCATTTCTAATGATCTATCTAATAAAATAATACTCCATGTAGGTGGTGTATACAATGATAAAAAAGAAGCAATAAAAAGATTTATTAACGTTTATAATTCACTATCTTCTAATGTTAAAGATAGACTAGTTATTGAAAATGATGAGAGAAATTATTGTATAGATGACCTTCTTAATATTAATGAATATATACGTATTCCAATAATATATGATAATCTTCACTACTACTGTTATGAAGGAAACTCTACGAATAATATTAAAATACTTAGTGCAATTAAAGATACTTGGAAATCTAAAGATGGTACTATAAAGGTTCACTACAGTCAACAATCACTTAATAAGAGATTAGGTTCTCATTCTAATACAATATTAATAGAGGAGTTTTTGAAGTATTACAATTCACTAGAAGGCTTTAATGTAGATATAATGGCTG
>NZ_JAVXRL010000064.1:0-15671 GCF_036643715.1 Clostridium sp.
ATAATAATCACCATAAATTTCGTGAAAAAGAGCTAAGTAATCTATTCTTTCAAGAACTATATAAAATAATTGTATATAACAAAGTGTATATAGTACTTATTTTAACTGCAATTATACTAGGTAATAATTTAATAAGTAATGAAAAACTATTTAATACAAATGAGATAATTTATAAAAATTATATAAGTGAATTAAGTGGTGAAACATCAGAAGAAAAGACTGATTTTATTAATAATGAAAAAAAGAAATTTGAAGATTTGTATAATGAATACGAAAAAATAGACAGTATGGAAATTTCAGATAAAGAGAAAAATAATGAAAGAAATAAATTAAGTATTTTAAAGTCAAAAGAAATTATATTTGAAGATATAGTAAGACAACATGATTATTTAACTCGTTTAAAAGAAGAAAAAGGAATAAGTGGTAGCTATATTGATATGATTTCATACGATGAGATTTTTAATAAAGATAAATCAAATGTAGTTGAAGGAATTATTATTTCAATACTTTTAATTATATGTTTAAGCAACGTATTATCAATGGATTTTAAAAATAATGGAGTAAAGATTATTGGATGCACGAAGTATGGCAGTAATAGAGCATTACTCTATAAATATATAATAAGCTTTATAGTTATAGTAAGTATATTTTTACTATTTACTATATTTGAATATTGTAAAATAAGCAATTTGTATGGATTAAGTAACTTAAATGCATCTATACAAAGTATACCTACCTTTTATGAGTTTCCTTTAGAAATTAGTATTATTCAATTTATTTTTATAAAGGAATTATTAAATTTAATAGGATTAATAGTTATTGGATCAGTTGTTCTATTTATATCAGTACTTGTTAGAAGTTACTCTATTACAATGATTATAAGTACAAGCATAATAGTAGTGCCATTAATAATTAATTTTATGTCAGTGAATTTTATAGATTTAATTTCCTTTAATAATATATTTATATTAACTGAAAGATTATCTTATAAAAATGGTTTAATAGTAACTTTAATATATTACGTTGTTTTAATAGTTTTATGTTTAATATGTAGTTATCTAACATTTGAAAAGTACAAAAATAATAAAAGCATTAAGGAGATTTATTATGGAATTAAAAATTGAGAATATAAGTAAAAGCTATAATAGGGGAAAGAAGCAAGCTTTAAATAATATAAATATTACTTTAAGAGAAGGTGTATATGGTCTATTAGGTGCAAATGGTGCAGGTAAATCTACTTTAATGAATATTTTAACTGATAATATTGAAGCTGATAGTGGAACTATAACTTTAGATAGAACTAATATATTAAAGCTTGGTAAGGATTTTAGAAATATACTTGGTTATGTTCCACAGCAACAAGGTATTTATGACGATTTTACTGCAATTAGGTTTCTTTGGTATATGGCTGCTTTAAAGGGGATGAAACAGAAATTTGCTAAGGAGAGAATAGAATATGTATTGGATTTAGTTAACTTAAAGGATGTAGCTCATAAGAAGCTTAAAAGTTTTTCTGGTGGAATGAAGCAAAGAATACTTATAGCTCAAGCTTTATTAAATGATCCTAAAATAATAATTTTAGATGAGCCAACTGCTGGGTTAGATCCAAAGGAAAGAATAAGAATACGTAACTTTATATCTGAAATATCAATTCATAAAATAATAATTCTTGCAACGCATGTAGTATCGGATATTGAATATATAGCAAGGGAAATAATATTGCTAAAAGAAGGTGAAATCGTAATGAAAGGAAGCCAATTAGACCTTCTTAAAACTATGGATGGCAAAGTATTTGAATGCATTATTAGTGAAGAGACTCTAAATGATGTGCAAAGTAATTATAAGGTAAGTAATATTTCAGCTGATAACGAGGGGCTTTCTGTAAGAATTATAAATAATAGTCCACCTAGTGATTTAAACTTTAAAAAGGTGAAAGCTAATTTAGAAGATTTGTATTTATATTCATTTTAAAAAATTCAGTTACTTAGTAAAATACTGTACTAAGTAACTGAAATAATTAGACTATCTCCAAGTTATAACTGGAGCTTTTCTTGGAACTGTTCTTTGGAATTTAACGTTTGGATAACCAATTACCATACAGTTAACTATATTTTCAGTTTCCTTTAATCCAAGTAATTCCTTAATAGCTTTGTTTTCCTGTGAAGCTCTTACAAAGAAACCACTAAAGAATGTTCCAAGTCCTAATGCATCAGTCATAAGTTCCATATTTGAAGCTGCAAGAGATGCATTAACTTCTGAATCTGAAACAACCATTATAAGAGATGGTGCATTAAAGAATAACTTATCATCTTTACTATTTGAATCTTTATTAGCATTGTACATTTGAATCCATACATTGGCGTATCTCTTATAAAGTGGATTCATCTCTTCTTTACTATTTAAAATAAATTCTCCCATATTTTTAAGAGTTTCTAATACTAAATCTCTTAATTCTGAAACTTTATCTTTAACTACAACATAAGAAACATTTTGACTATTACTTCCTGTCTGAGTAAATCTACCAGCTTCTATAATCTTTAACAGTTTTTCATTTTCAACATCTTTATTTTTGAAGCTTCTAATAGTTCTTCTAAATTTAATGAAATTAAGTAAGTTTTCTGGGTCTATATCAAAAGTATCTTTATCGTATGGTTTAACATCATCCATATTATACTCATCTGTAAAAACAGCGTTCTTAGGGCAAACTGCTATACAGTGGCCACATTTAATACATGTTTCATTTTTTATGTGAGCTTTTCCATCCACAAGTTCTATATCATTTGGGAAGCAGTCTTTAACGCAAAGTCCACATCCAATACATTTATTTTTATCAACAATCATCATAAATTACACACTCCTACTTGTTAGTTAAATTATTAATGAGAAATTTTCGTTTGTATATATGGTATTATAGTACTAACTAAATATAAAACAAGTACTGAAAGTTTGTTTAGTAGGTAACAAAAAAGTTAGTAATGGAGGTTTACTTATGCCTAAGGATATTATAATAAATTATAAGCAGAGAGAAGAATCAATTAAATATGCATTAGATATATTAAATGGTAAGTGGAAACTGAAAATTATGTGGGAGATTTCACGTTGCAAAACAATAAGATTTAATCAATTGCAAAAGAGTTTAGATGGAATATCAAGCATTATGTTATCCCGTTCTTTAAATGAACTTGGAGAATATAATTTAGTAAATAGAAAACAATATAATGAAATTCCACCAAGAGTTGAATATACATTAACCGATCTTGGTAAATCATTATGTCCTGTTCTTCACGCAATAGAGGATTGGGGATATAAAGTTAAGTCTGAGAATAATAAGAAATAATTAACTTGTTTTTGTAAGTTTAAGAATAAGTTTAAATAAATACATATTTTATCCATATATAACATGTAATGTTATATTAAAGATATTGCATAGGGGGAAGTCGTATATGGATATTGTTTCGATTGTATGGAAGTCTATTATACTATTTTGTGGAATTTATACATTAATATATGCTATAAAAGAGAAAAAATCATTATTGTATAAATTGTTTGGAGTTCTTATAATAAATGATTCGTTAGAAGATTTAACTGGAGTAATGTTTAAATCAATTCATGAAAATATAGAAGGAATATCTGAGTGTATAGATGCTGCAATCATAATAGCATTTATAATTATATTCTTTATAAAGCTATTTAAATCCTTAAGAGAAATTAAAAGAATTAAGCTGTAGAGCTTAATTCTTTTGTTTTTCTTTAAACTTATTTGGGGAGATTCCATAGTACTTTTTAAATAGCTTACTAAAATAATAAGGATCATTATAACCTACCATTTTCGCAACAGTTTTAATTGGAATACTAGAATCATTTAATAGCTCTTTAGCCTTAGATAGCCTTATTTTTATTAAATAATTTATCGGTGAATCACCCATAATTTCTTTAAAGATTTTTGATATATAAACAGGGCTTAAATACATATTTTTAGATAAAGTTTCTAAAGATATATCCTTTACATAATTTATAGATAAGTACTCAGTTATATTTTCAACAAGTGCTTTCTTTTCACGAGATTTAAATGAAATATCATGCTCTACTACTTCGTAATTTTCTTCATTAAGCTCCCTATCTAAAAGAACTAACAATTTCATAACTAAAGCTTTAAGCATAAAAGGATAACTTGGTTTTGACCCCTTTTGTTCATCTACTATTTCAGAACAACATAATAAAAGCTCATCCTTATGCTTATTTAAAGTAAGAATATTAGAATCTCTAATATCAATACGATTACTTTTACTATTAGGAGATACATTACTTATACCAATATGAAGTTCAGTGCAATTAGTTTGCTCATTAAAAAGTTCCATATGATAAATACCAGGATTTGATATAAGGACTTGTCCCTTCTTTAAAGTGAATTTCTTACCTTCAATTAAATAATCAACACTTCCAGAAGTAATAAAAGATAGCTCTACAAAGTCATCATGACAGTGGTACTCAGTTTTAGGAACTTCTCTGTCAAAAGAACATTTACCATCGATTACAAATAATATTTGTGGGTTATAGTCATCAATATTGTTGTACGAATTATACATATTTAATCCCCTTAAAAATAATTACTCTTTATATAATAATATCCATCTAAAGTTTAATATAATCCATTTGTATTTTCAATATATTCTTTATAATCATACTTAGAAATAGAGAATAAAGGAGACGAGAAATATGAGCAGTTTAAAATGGATATTTGGGTACTTAAAGAAATATAAAATTAAATATTGTATTGCATTACTATTTGTATTATTTACATCGCTTATAAACATGATAAATCCATTTTTATCAGGGACAATAGTAGATAAAGTAATAGTTGGGAAAGAGGTTAATTTATTAATACCAATATTACTATTAATGATATTTATAGTAGTTTTTAAAGGAGCTATATGCTATGCATATCAAATGGTATTTGAAAAAATATCACAAGATGTGCTTTTAGAAATAAGAGAAAATTTATATCGTAAGTTACTTAACTTAGATTTTAAGTTCTATAACAAATGCAAAACAGGAGATATAATGGCTAGAATGACAGGAGATACCGATGCTATAAGGCATTTTGTTGCATGGGTAGTCTACAACATTCTATCTAGTATAAGTATATTCTTATTTGCAATAGTATCTATGACATATGTAAGCTTTAAACTTACATTCTTTATGCTTCTAGTATGTCCTATAATCGCTTATCTAACTTATAAAATGAGTCAAGATATATCACCAACATTTCATAAAGTAAGAGAAGCATATTCTACATTAAACTCAGTAGTACAAGAAAATATAAGTGGAAATAGAGTAGTTAGAGCATTTAGTAGAGAAAATTTCGAGATAGAAAAATTCACTAAAGAGAATCTAAATTATAAAGAGAGAAATTTAGATACAATAAGAGTTACTCAAAAATATATTCCAAAGCTTGAGTTTTTTTCCAATAGTTTAAATGTTGTTATGATACTAGCAGGTGGATTGTTAGTAATAAACGGAAGCATAACTCTTGGGGAACTTGTAATATTTAATAATTTACTTTGGGCATTAAATAATCCAATGAGAATGTGTGGATACTTAATTAATGATACTCAAAGATTTATAGCTTCATCAGCTAAAATAAGAGAACTATTACAAACTGAGAGTGATATAAAAAATAAAGAAGAAGTTAAAACTCTTGAAAAGATAAAAGGAAATATAACATTTGATAATGTTAGTTTTAAGTTAGATGGAAAGTATATTATAAAAAATATGTCTTTTAAAATAAAGAGTGGAGAAACTGTAGGAATAGTTGGACATACTGGTGCTGGTAAATCTACTTTAATAAATTTATTATCAAGATTTTATGATCCAACAGAAGGAAATATTTACTTAGATGGAGTTAATATTAAAGAAATTGATTTAGATACTTTAAGAGGGGCTATAGGTACAGCAATGCAAGATATATTCTTATTTTCAGATACTGTAAAAGATAATATATCCTATGGAGTTCCAGAAGCATCTATTGATGAAATAAAAGAAACAGCTAAAGTATCACAAGCTCATAGCTTTATTAAGAAGTTAGAAGATGGATATGACACTGTTGTTGGAGAACGTGGAATTGGACTTTCAGGAGGTCAAAAGCAAAGAATATCTCTTGCAAGAGCAATAATAAAGAAATCTCCAGTATTTATACTAGATGATGTAACTTCAGCTGTTGATATGGAGACTGAAAAGAAGATACAAAAAGAACTTAAAAACATGGATGAGAAGAGGACAACCTTTATAATAGCTCATAGAATTTCATCAGTTAGACAAGCAGATTTAATATTAGTTCTTAATAACGGTGAAATAATAGAGAGAGGAACTCATGATGATCTTATAAAAGATGATGGATACTATAAGAAAATATTCAAAACACAATATGGTGATTTTGAAAAGGGAAGGGAGGCAATGTAATTATGGGCAGAAATAAATATGATGTTGATGAGACATTAGAAACTGGATTTAATATGGATCATTTAAAAAGACTTGGAGGATATATGCTTCCTTATAAGAAGAAAATAATATCAGCAATATTATTAATGATGATATCAAGTTGTATTTCATTAGTTGGCCCTATATTAGTAAAAAATGCAATTGATGATTTAATACCAAATAATAATATAGTAGGATTGTTTTTAACATCAATATTATATGTAATTATATTTATAATAATTGCAATAATAATGAAGCATAGAATGTTCGCTATGGGGGAAGTTGGTCAGAAAGTATTAGTTGATATAAGGTATGATTTATTTAAAAACCTTCAAAACGTTCCCTTTGATTATTTTGATAATAGACCTCACGGAAAAATATTAGTAAGGGTAGTTAATTACATTAATTCATTAAGTGATATTTTATCAAATGGATTTGTAAATCTTATTGCAGATATGGTTACATTAGTTATAACCGTTGGATTTATGCTTTATTTAAATGTAAAGCTAACTTTAATTACTCTAATCGGTATTCCTTTGCTTATGATTGTTATGTTCTCTATTAAAAACGCACAAAGAAAGGCCCATCAAAGAGTTAGTGCAAAGCAATCAAATTTAAATGCATATGTACATGAAAGTATTAATGGAATAAAGGTAACACAAGCATTTGCAAGAAAAGAAGAAAATATGGCTGTATATAAAGAAGTATGTTTAGAGTGTAGTGATTCATGGATGAAAGCTGTAAAACTGAACTTCTTAGTGTGGCCTGCAATTGAAACTGTTGCAATACTTTCAGTATCTGCAATATATATAACTGGAATTATATTATTAGATGGAAGTGTATCTCTTGGATTACTAACAGCTTTTATATCATACGTTTGGATATTTTGGTTTCCAATAACAAACATAGGAAATTTCTATAATACTCTAATTAATGCTATGGCATATTTAGAGCGTATATTTGAAGCTATGGATGAAGTTCCAGAAACAGATAAAGTGGATGCAATTGATATAGGAGAAATAAAAGGTGATGTTAAATTTAATAATGTTAACTTCCAATATGAAGAGGGACATCCTATCTTAGAAAATATAAATATGGATATAAAAATGGGTGAAAAAATTGCATTAGTTGGACCAACTGGAGCTGGTAAGACAACAATAGTAAATCTTTTATCAAGATTTTATAAAGTAACTGATGGGGAAGTATTAATAGATAATGTTAATGTAAATGATGTTAAAGGAAGATCTTTAAGAAGAGAAATTGGAGTTATGATGCAAGATCCATTTATATTCTCAGGGACAATAATTGATAATATAAGATATGGAAGATTAGATGCAACTGATGAAGAAGTAATTAAAGCTTCAAAGATAGTTAAGGCACATGACTTCATTATAGAGTTCGAAGATGGATACAATACAATAATAAATGAGCAAGGAAGTAGTCTTTCAGCAGGACAGAGACAGCTTATATCCTTTGCAAGAGTTCTATTATTAAATCCTAAAATTCTTATATTAGATGAAGCTACATCAAGTATAGACACAGAGACGGAGCTACTTCTACAAGAAGGATTAGAACAATTACTAAGGGGAAGAACATCTTTTGTAATAGCTCACAGACTATCAACAATAGTTAATTCAGATAAAATAATGTTTATAGGAAATAAAAATATATTAGAGTGTGGAAGTCATGATGAACTTATGAGTGAAAGAGGGAGATACTTTGATCTTTATAAGTCTCAATTTAAAGATGTAGTTTAATAAAATAAAGTATAGTTACGAAAAAGTGCGTACTTGAAAGAATGGATGTTTTTAATATATAGTAGTAATAAGATTATTCAATTTGGGAGGTATAAATTATGTCAGTAAAGATGTTACACACTTGTATAAGAGTTAAGGATTTAGAAGCATCAATGAAATTTTATAAAGATGCGTTAGGTCTTGTTGAAACAAGAAGAAAAGATTTTAAAGAGCATAAATTTACATTAGTTTATTTATCAAGTGAAATTGGTGGCTATGAAATAGAGCTTACTTATAATTATGATGTGGAAAAACCTTATGAAATAGGAAATGGATTCAGTCACACTGCAATAGGAGTAGAAAAATTAGAGGAAATGAGAGAAAAGCATAAAGATTTAGGATATAAGGTAACAGACTTAAAAGGTCTACCTGGAGAACCTCCTAAATATTATTTTGTAACTGATCCAGATGGATACATGGTAGAAGTTATAAGATTATAAATGGATTTATGTTAAAAATAGGAAAAATTTTAACTTGAATTTAATATAGAATTTGGAGAAAAAGCCCTAGATGTAAGTCTAGGGCTTATTTTTTTGAGAAAAATTACATTGAACATATATTTAACCTTAGTACAATGTTGTGTTAACTAAAGGAAGATAAACTAATAATTGTAAAAAGAAAAATAAAATAAAAAGTGGGGTAAGGTTATGAAAAAGAAATTGATAAGTATATTAGCTGCTGTAATGACAGCATCAATATTAATGGTTGGGTGTGGAACTAAGGCTGAATCTAAAGAGGAAATTACTGTTTATACAGCATTAGAAGAGGATATTATAAATCAATATTTAAGTGATTATGAAAAAGACCATCCAGATGTAAAAGTAAATATAGTTAGAGATTCTACAGGAGTTATAACTGCAAAGCTTAAAGCTGAGAAGGACAATCCAGTTGCTGATGTAGTTTGGGGAATTGGAGCAAGTAACTTATTTATGATAGAAGATCAATTAGAACCATATAGCCCAAAAGGACTTGAACGTGTATCAAAGAAATTTAAAGACTCAAAGGAAACACCAAAATGGGTTGGAATGGAAGTTTCAGAGGCTGGGTTTATTGTAAATAATGAAGAACTTAAAAATAAAGGAATAGAAGCTCCTAAGAGTTATAAAGACTTATTAAAACCTGAATACAAAGGATTAATAACAATGCCAAATCCAGTATCATCAGGCACAGGATTCTTAATAGTATCTGGAATACTTCAAACAATGGGTGAAGAAGAAGGGTGGAAATACTTAGACAAGTTAAATGAAAATATTGCAATGTATACTCATTCTGGTTCAAAGCCAGCAGTAAACTCTTCAAAAGGTGAGTTCCCAGTTGGAGTTTCAATAATTTATAGAGGGGTAAAAGAAAAAGCTAAAGGAGCACCAGTTGACGTAGTATTCCCAGAAGAAGGTGTAATGTGGGATGTTGAAGCAAATGCTTTAGTTAAGAAGTCTAATATTAAAGAAGCATCTAAAGAGTTTTTAGATTGGGCAATTAGTGATGGTGCTATGGGCGAATACCAAACAAACTATCCAATAATAACTGTAGATAATGATAATGCAATTCCAGCAGAATATCCAAAAAATATTAACGAGTTACTTATTGATGTAAATTTTGATGAAGTTGGTAAAGCAAAGGATAAAGTAACAGAAGAATGGAGTAAGAGATACGATTCAAAATCAGAAAAGAAATAATTTTTTGGAGGAAGTACCGTGGAAGAAAATCAATATTTAAACTTAAAAAATATAAATAAATATTTTGGGAAGTTTCATGTATTAAAAGATATAAACTTATCTATTAAAAAAGGTGAATTCATATGTTTGCTTGGTCCTAGTGGATGCGGAAAGACAAGCCTTCTAAGAATAGTTTCAGGTCTTGAAAAAGAGAATAGTGGAACATTAGATTTAGAAGGAAATAATATAACAGGACTATCACCAAAGGAAAGAAATATAGGTATTGTATTTCAATCATATGCATTGTTTCCAAATATGACAGGGGAAGAAAATATAACATTTGGATTAAAAAATAAAAAGATTAAAGATAATGAGATTAAAGAGATATTAGAGGAAACAGTAAAGTTAGTTCAACTTGAAGGAATAATTAAAAAATATCCATCACAAATGTCAGGAGGACAGATGCAACGTGTTGCTCTTGCAAGAGCTGTTGCTATGAAACCAGATATATTACTTCTTGATGAACCGCTTTCTGCTTTAGATGCAAAAGTTAGAAGCAAGTTAAGGTATGAAATTAAAGAACTTCAAAAGAAACTTAAAATAACAACAATAATGGTAACACATGACCAAGAAGAAGCTTTATCTATGGGGGATAGGATAGTTGTTATGAATAACGGAACAGTTGAGCAGATAGGGACTCCAGAAGAAATTTATAACAACCCTGTAAATGCCTTTGTAGCAGACTTTATAGGAACTACAAACATTATAAATGTAAATGGAGATTCAGTTATGGTAAGACCGGAAGATATAACAATCTCAAAAATTAGAAGATCAGATGACACTGCGTATAACGTGAAGAATATAGAATTTAGAGGAAATAGTTACAGACTAACATTAGGGAATAATGACAATAAAATATTAGTTGATGTAGCTTCTAAAGAATTCAGAGAACTAAGTATTAAAGACAATGATCTACTACACATAATTATCAATGACAAACTTAATGAAAAGGTGGGGTAACTTTTGAAAGGCTTAATGGAAGTAAGAAGGAGAGATAAAGAAGAGTTATTAAAGAAGGTACTTATAATAATAATGGTTACACTTTTAATAACATTTGTATTAATACCGGTTATAATGCTCTTCTTCACATTGACAGAAGATAAGAATGGAAATTATGTTGGATTTAAAAATGTAATTGAATATTTAACCTCATTAGGATTTAGAATATCTTTAAAAAATAGTTTGTATGTATCTTCAGTAAGTACAGTTATATCAGTAATATTAGCATTTATATATGCTTATGGAATAACAAGGACAAACATTAAATTTAAAGGAGCATATCACTATTTAGCACTTTTGCCGATATTTGCTCCAACAATGCTTTATGGAATAGCATTAATATATATGTTTGGTAATAAAGGATTCGTAACGATGAACTTGGGGATTGACATCGAGTTATATGGACCTTTTGGAATAATAATTTCAGAGATTATATATGCTTTTCCACAATGTTTCTTAATTCTTTATATGGCACTTAAAAGTACGGATAACAAGTTATATGAAGCTGCAGATACCCTTGGTACAAGTAAAATTAAACAGTTCTTTTATATAACACTTCCAGGAATAAAATACTCACTAATATCATCAGTTTTTGTAGCATTTACATTAAGTTTTACAGACTTTGGAGCCCCCAAAATAGTTGGTGGAAGTTACAATGTTTTAGCAACTGATGTGTATAAGCAAGTTGTAGGTCAAAATAATATTCCAATGGGAGCAACAGTTGGAATGATATTAGTAATACCTGCAGTATTATCTTTTGTAATAGACAGAGTTACAAATAGTAAAACAAAAAATTGTGGATTAAATAATGGTTCAAGCTTATTTAATATTAAAGAAAATAAGGTTAGGGACGGCTTATTTTTCATCTTTAATAGCATAATAGCTTTAGCATTTTTATCAATGATAATAGTAGTATTCTTAGCAGCATTTATAAAAATATGGCCATATGATATGAGTTTAACATTAGATCATTTTAACCTTAATACAGGAAGTGGAGATGGCTTTAAAAGTTATATAAATTCAGTAACAGTAGCTTTAATAACGGCAGTGATAGGAACGATAATAACATTTGTAAACAGTTATTTAATTGAAAAAGTAAAGGAATTTAAAGTGCTTAGAAATCTTTCATATTTATTATCTATAGTACCTTTATCATTACCGGGGCTTGTAATTGGAATTAGTTATATAATTTTTTTCAACAATCCAAATAACCCACTTAATTTTTTGTATGGAACAGTTGCAATAGTAGTTATAGGAAATATAATTCACTTCTACTCTGTACCATTTATAAATATTACAGGTAATTTAAAGAAGTTAAATAATAATTTTGAAGAGGCGGCAACAACATTAAATATACCTTTTTATAAAACAGTATTAAAAGTAACGCTTCCAATGTCATTAGAAGGAATGCTTGAGAATTTCATGTATTATTTCACTAATTCAATGGTAACAATATCGGCAGTAGTTTTCTTATATTCACCAAAATTTATGCTTGCAACAATATCAATTGTAAACCTTGATGATGCAGGCAATACAGCAGGTGCAGCAGCACTAGCAACTTTAATAATATCAACAAATATAATAGTTAGAATTATATATCAAGTAACAATAAAGCAAATAAGAAAAATTAGGGAAAATAAAGTACAAAATAGTTAGGAGAGTTTTATTATGAGAGAATTAAAAAATGTAAAAGGAATAGTAGTTGATTGGGCAGGAACAATGGTAGATTACGGATGTATGGCGCCACTTAATGTATTTGTGAAAGTATTTAAAGATAAAGGAATTACAATTTCAAATGAAGAGGCAAGAGGTCCAATGGGACTTAAAAAGATAGATCATATTAGAGAATTATCAAAGTTGCAAATAGTAAAGGAACAGTTTAGAGAACTTTATGGAAGAGAAGTATTCGAAGAAGATATTGTTGAACTTTATAGTAACTTTGAACCACAATTATTAAGTATATTAAGAGATTATGCAGAGCCAATAGATGGAGCTTTAGAGCTTGTTAACTTTGTAAGAACTAACGGATTAAAGGTTGGTAGCACTTCAGGATATACAAAAAATATGATGGAAATTGTAAAAGTTGAAGCTGAAAGTATGGGATATGCACCAGATTATATAGTTGCAGCAGATGAGTTAAAAGAGGCGAGACCGTATCCGTATATGATATATAAAAATGCAATGGAACTTAAAATGTATCCATTATGCAATGTAGTAAAAATAGGAGATACTATTTCAGATATCCTAGAAGGGAAAAATGCTGGAACCTGGACAGTTGCTATTTTAAAAGGTGGAAGTGAAGTTGGAATGAGTTTAGAAGAAGTTGAAACTCTGCCATTAAATATTCAAGAAGATAAGATTAATAAAGCTAAACAATCATTTGAAAAAGTAAGACCAGATTATATAGTTGAGTCATTAAAAGATGTTATTAATGTATTAAAAGAAATTGATGAAAGAATAGAAAATGGAGAATATCCAAAGAGATAAGTGGGGGAGAATTACTATGGAAAATATATTTAAAAATGATTATATATTATTAACACCAGGCCCTTTAACTACAACTAAAGGTGTAAGGGAAGCGTTACTAAAAGATATGTGTACATGGGATGATGATTATAATTCTTTAACACAAAGTATAAGGAATGAATTAGTTAAATTAGTTACAGATGATATTGAAAATTATACGGCTGTATTACTTCAAGGAAGTGGAACATATTCTGTTGAAGGTGCCTTAACATCATCAGTTGGCGATGATGATAAATTACTTATAATATCAAATGGAGCATATGGAGATAGAATATCAGATATTGCAAGAGCTAGTAGAATGAATCATGTTGTTTTAAGATTTAAAGAGGATGCTCAAATTGATATTAATGAAATTGAAAATAAGTTAAAAGAACATAGTGATATAACTCATATTGCAATGATTCACTTAGAGACAACAACAGGAATATTAAATGATATTGAAGGTGTATGTAATTTAGCAAATAAGTACAATAAAACTATGATTGTTGATGCTATGAGTAGTATGGGAGCAATTGATATAGACGTGAAAAAATTAAATATAGATTTTCTTATAAGTTCTGCAAATAAGTGTATACAAGGGGTTCCTGGCTTTGGATTTATTATATGTAATAAAGAATCTTTAAAGAAATGTAATGGTAAATCTAGAAGTCTATCTCTTGATATTTATGATCAATGGATAGCTATGGAAAAGGGAAATGGGAAGTGGAGATTTACGTCACCAACTCATGTAGTTAGAGCATTTCATAAAGCTTTAATGGAGCTTAAAGAAGAAGGTGGAGTACAGGTAAGAAATGAAAGATATAGTGAGAACCAAACAACTTTAGTAGAAGGATTAAAAAGTATTGGAATAGATGCATTAATAGATAGGAAATATCAATCACCTATAATAACAACTTTTATAAATCCAGAAGATGAAAAATTTTCATTTAAAAAATTATATAATGAATTAAAAAAAGATGGTTTTGTAATTTATCCTGGTAAACTTACAGAAATAGAAACCTTTAGGATTGGTACTATAGGAGATGTTCATAAGGATGATATAGAAAGACTTGTATCATGTATTAGTAATTTATTGTAACGAAATTAGACTAATGTGAATAGAATAAAGAGTGTTGACAAATAACTTTTAATGAAGTATGATTGCATTGAAATGATAATTCATTTTAAAATTGAATATTCTCGGTAGGTGAGGCTACCGCAGGGATACGGATTGCTGCCGCGAAATAGTGGAGACACTATGAGAAGGTTTAACAGTTTATGTCGACAACAAGGCATAGAATAATGCAATTTCATTGCCCTGCGAAGCTAAAGCTTGAACGGTGATAAGATTGCAATTTTTGATTGCGTTTTATATTTGCGCGGATTTCATCATCCCTCGTCATTGTTTATGCTTTGACGAGGGATTTTTTGTTTTCTGCCGTATTCAATTTCAGCATCAAATTTTAAAAAACAGGGAGGCGAGAAGAATGGACGCAGGAAGTAGTAGCGGCATAAATCCTGACGGGCGAAGTAAACCGAAGAACCAAAAGCACGCAGAAAATCTGTGTTTTATTCTTCTGCCTGAAAAATAAATTCAACAAAACGGGCAATCTTCTGTCCTGCATTTATGTCTTACTTCCATTGCAAACAGCTGACAACATGGTCAGAGAAAATTGGAGGATAAGATTATGAAGAAAAATATGATTCAAAACACTGCGGCAAACATTGCCGCACCAAGCAAAAGACTGATGGACGCAGCCGCGATGGACGGCGAAAAACTACTCGCGGCATATGAAACATCGTGGGGCGGCTACCATGAAAACAGGGTGGAGATGATGCGCGCACGATATGGCAAAAATCAGATTACACACCAAAAAAGCGACTCTCTTTTTAAGCGCTTGCTCTGTGCGTTTGTCAATCCGTTTACAGCGGTGCTGTTTGTATTGGCGCTGATTTCCACTGTGACCGATGTGGTGATTGCGGCACCGGCTGATCGGGATTTCACCTCCGTCATCATCGTCATGACCATGGTAATTGTCAGCGGAACTTTGCGTTTTGTACAGGAAACGCGCTCCAACAAATCCGCTGAAAAACTCAGTGCGATGGTAAAAACAACCACCGCCGTACAAAGAGAACCGGACGGAAAAATTGAAATTGCATTGAGCGAAGTGGTGGTTGG
>NZ_JAVXRL010000065.1:0-14987 GCF_036643715.1 Clostridium sp.
TTTTCAAAGACCATTTTTTCTGTGTCGCCTTCAAGCGACTCGTTTATCTTATCACCATTTGGATGTTATGTCAACATTTTTTTAATTAAGTTTGTAACTTGAAATTAAAGAAAATGTTTCCCGCTTCCTTAAGAAGCTCTTCCGCATCAGCGACGATATTTATAATAACATATATAAAACAATACATTATAGTATGTATATCTATTGAATACAATTAATCTTATAATAGTCTATTTTTCTCCTCTTTTCTACATTTTACTTATTATGATACACGTGGTAGTGTATTAGAGGCTTTTTACTATTTAATCATATTTTGTTCATCATTTAGACTATTTTTATTCATACCATAATGCAAAATAACTTTTATCTACTATATATTTGTATATAAAACCAAAAAGATAAAGCAAAAATCATAAGTATAATAATAGATCCAACTAAGTTTAATATAGCAGCTTTCGAAGATTTTCTAATTTCGCTAATATATATTTTAAATACATTTCCTTTACTTGCTTCTTTTAATTTGAATAATCCAAGAAATATAAATCCACTTGCTATTATATTACCGGCTAATATTTGTCCTACACCAATTAAAGTAAGTGATGCTTTTACTGCGTGTTTATTCTTTCTAGATTTTAATTCATCTATACCATTTTTTATAACCCAAGCACAAAACAAATCAACCATTGCATTAATAAAAGTAACTGTAACTAAAGGCGTCTCTGTAATTAAAGTTTCAAATGCCATATTACTATTTATTATCATAATATATATGTATATTAAAAATGCTGCTGGAACTATATAAAAAATCCACTTAGCAATATTTAAGAAAGTATATCCTGTATCCAACTTATCAATTGTACTTGATAGATTACTTAAACTATTATTTAAACCTATCTTTTTCTTTTTCGATTTTTCCCCTCTCATATCCTCATCCTCCTAAATTACTTAATTAATTTCTCCATTATCAAAATACATACTTATATACTTTCTAATTAAAGCCTCAATAACTATAAAAAATAATGTTGTTGTCTCATACTCAACTCCATTGCCTAAATCTATAACTGATGTTGATATATACATATTATATGGTGTCTTTCTAGAAATCATATTATTTCCAAGTCTAGTTATTGATATATATTTAATTCCTCTTATATTAAGTTCATTTATAAAACTTTCTAAATGACTTGTCTCTCCTGATAATGAAACTATTATAAATACATCCTTTTCAGTAACACTTGATTTCACGATTTCAAGTTCTGCTGTACCTTCTATGACATCTAAGTATTTACGCACAGCTAAAAACATTCTTTTAAGCTCTCTTGCAATTGTAGTTTGAGCTGTTCCAGTTCCATGTACAAAGACCCTATCTGCATCATGGATAACTCTACACATATCAGTGAAATCTTTTTGACTTATTAATTTTATATTTTCATGTATTAATTCTTCTAATTCCACAACTTCACTATTCTTTCTCTTATTATTTTCCTCTTCCCATTTCAAGAATACTTTAAATTCACTATATCCATTAAAAGCTAACTTATGAGTTAATCTTAATATAGTCGTTTTAGATATGTTGCATCTTTTAGCTAATTCATTTATACCAAGGCTAGAACATTCTTTCTTATTATTAAGAATATATTTTAGTATGTATAAATCATTTTCATTTAATTTACTATAATACTTGTTTATTACTTCCTCTATTCTCATAATTCCTCCAATAAATATATATTATAATAAATTATACCAAATTTTTTAATGTAGTTATAGCCTTCGCTATAAATGCAACTATTATTGGAAATAGAGGTTTAAAATTCACTTTAAACCTCTATTTAACCTCTATTTAACCTAAAACATCTTTTAATTATCTACTTTAACTCTGGCCAGAAGTCCTTATTAGCTTCTATTAAATCATCTAATATTTCCTTCGCTACACTTGCACTTGGAACAGTTTTAGATAATGTTATTGCCTGCCATAATTTTTGGTATGAATGTTCAGCCCAAGCTTCAACTACTAACTTTTCTACAGCTACTTGTTGTTCCATTAATCCTTTTTGGAATGTTGGTATTTCTCCTACAACTAATGGTTCTGGTCCATTCTTACCTACTAAACATGGTATTTCTACCATTCCAGTTTTAGTGAAATTCTCTATAGCTCCATTATTCTCAACAATTAATAACATTCTTTCATGTGTGTTATATGCAATTGCTCTTGCTAAATCAACAATATATGATGCATGCTCATCTATATGAAGTTCTGAGTCTTTAGTAGAATTGTTTTCAACGATTTTTCTACATTGTGAGAATACAAACTTTTCACGACCATCCATAACTTCATTTGCACGAGTGTATTCCTTATCTGAATGTTTTACAACATAATCTGGGAATAAGTAATACTTTAAGTATGTGTTAGGCAAAAGTGTTGGATCTACCGCTAGAATGTCACGAGCTTTTGTGAATGTATCATTCCAACTTGCTTCAACATGTTGATGTTCTTCCATAACGATATTATATCCATTTTTAAGAACATACTCTCTAAGCCTTGGCATTAAGTCATTACCTTTTCTATCTGTGATACTTGTCCACCAGCCAAAATGATTTAATCCAAAGTATCTTGTTATCATTTCCTTACGTGATTCTAATCCAACTATTTTAGCCATATGTTCTTCTATACCAACTGGCATGTCACATATATTAAGTATTTTTGAAGTCGGACGTAATTTACGAGTTGCTTCTGCTACTATCGCTGCTGGATTTGAATAATTTAGCATCCAAGCATTTGGTGAGAATTTTTCCATATAGTCTAATATTTCAAGTATTCCCCCAATTGATCTCATTCCGTAAGCTATTCCTCCTGGTCCACAAGTTTCTTGACCAACCACTCCATGTCTTAATGGAATTTTTTCATCTAATTCACGCATTGCATACTTACCAACACGTATATGTGCCATTACAAAGTCCACATCTGTAAATGCCTCTTCTGGATCTGTTGTTGCTAAGAATTCAATTTCTGGAGCCTTTTCTTTTAATAATATTTCACAAGCATCTGCTATTGTTGCTTGACGGTCCTTATCATTATCATAAAATTTAATTTTTCTTAATGGGAATTTTTCTAAGTTATCTAATAACATTAATACAATTCCTGGTGTAAACGTACTTCCCCCACCTGCTACTACTACTGAAAATTTTCTATTCATTATAATCTCCTCCTATGAGCTTTATTTTTTAATTAATTTATACTATTTTATTTAAAGTAATCTTTCGAATTCATCTCTTACTTGAGATACTGATAATCCAATAATTACTTGAATTGCTTTTCCATTTCGTACAACACCAAGAGCTCCTGCTGATTTAAAGGCTCCATCTGGCTGTATTTTGTTTTCATCTTTTACTGATAATCTAAGTCTAGTTGCGCAATTAGTTACATCAACTATATTTTCTGAACCGCCTAGGTACTCTAGTATTAAGGCTGCCTTTTGACCATTTTTACTTAATTCTTTTCCATTTTCACCTATTTTTTTAGCTTTATAATCAGCTTTTGTAAATAACTTAGTTTCAGCATCATCATCTTCTCTACCTGGTGTTGGTAGATTAAACTTTAATATAAAGAATTTAAATACAAAGAAATATATTACTGTAAAACATAATCCTATAATTATTTGAGTTACATATGTCATTCCATGATATTTAAATAATGGTATCCAGTTTTGAGCTGCCCACTCAATTATTCCTCCACCAAAGTTACCTACAACTCCAAATGCAAATTCTGTTGCTGCAAGTGTTGCTGCAAGGGCTGCATGAACTGCAAATAGTAATGGTGCAACGAATAAAAATGTAAATTCCAAAGGTTCTGTAACTCCAGCTAGTACTGCTGTTAAAGTAGCTGGAATTAAAAGTCCTGCAACTGTCTTTTTCCTACTTGGCTTTGCAGTGCTATATAGTGCTAATGCAATACCAACTGATCCAAATATTTTTGAATGTCCATGCAGTGCAAATCCACCTTGTGGGAACATTTCCTTTAATGAATGTGCAGATGTTGCAAATTCATTTAAATGTTGTGGCCAGTAACTAGCTATTCCACCTTCTACAACAGCTGGTCCAAAAATAAACGGCCCATATATAAAATGATGTAATCCAGTTGGAATCAAAATACGTTCTAAGAATGTGTAAATCCAAACTCCTACAATTCCTGAAGATGTTAAAAATCCTTGTAATGAATTGATTCCACTTTGTATAGTTGGCCATATAATACATGTAAGTAATGCAATTGGAATCATTACAAAGAACCCAATCATTACTACAAATGATGATCCACTAAATATTCCAACACATTCTGGTAATTGTTTATCAAAGAACTTATTGTGTAAATAAACAACAATACCTGCAATGACTATTGAACCTATCATTCCTGTGTCTAAAGTTTTTATTCCTGCAATTAGAGTTAATCCACTTACTCCTCCTGGTTCTTGTAAGAAGTTTACTCCAAAACTTGGTCCCCATTGAGTTAATATAGTATTAACG
Organism: Clostridium sp.; assembly: GCF_036643715.1. Lineage (GTDB taxonomy): Bacteria > Bacillota > Clostridia > Clostridiales > Clostridiaceae > Clostridium. Next base: position 4,519 of record NZ_JAVXRL010000065.1, read on the forward strand.
AAGTAGTTAAATGTTAAGTAAGTTACAACAGCTTCCATACAAGCACGGCCTTGTGCTTTCTTAGCTAATGCTATTGGTAATCCTACAACAAATAATATTGGAAGTTGGTTAAACACTGTCCATGCCCCTTGTTCAATCAAATTCCAACATTGATACCACATACTATCTGGAGCTGCTATACTACCCATAATTTCTGGATTTTTAAATAGTGTACAAAAACCTACCATTATACCTGCAAAAGCAAATAATAATACCGGTACAAACATAGCTGCTCCAAAACGTTGAATCTTTTGCATCATATTCTCTCACCTCATATTTAATTTTTTAACATGATTAAATGATACCAACCAATGATAACATTTACAATAATATGAAGATCTTTAGGTATTTGGTTCACCTAATGAACCAAGTAACAAATTAGGTGAAATTTCACACCTTAGTGTTTGTGCCTTTTAAGAGCTACTTTTTTATAATTATCAAAAAAATAAAAGGTTCATGTGAACTTTGTCCACATAAACCTTTTAAGTTTAATAACCGTTTCGTCTTTGAATAACAATCGGCCAATTTTTTGAACCAATATACCTTTCCTCTTCCCCGACTTTCGAATTTTTATCTGCTATAATTCGTTCAAGCTCACACCCATTTTCTATAGTTGCATTTTGCATTATAATACAATCCTTTATCTTAACATTTTTACCTATCTTAACTCTTCTTGAAATTATACTATTTGTAACTTCACCTTCTATAAAACAACCATTTGCAACTAATGAATTTTTCACATTACTGTCATTTGTATACTGCGTTGGTCCTTCATCCTTTGGTTTTGTGTAAATAGGTCTATCCTTACAGAATATTTCTCTATTAACCTCTTCATCTAAAAAATCCATATTAGATTCATAGTAAGCTTTTAAAGAGTTTATACAGCTTAAATATCCTTTAAATTCATGAGTTCCAACTTTTAGCTTAGTTAAATTAGCATGAATAAATTGTTTTATCTTTCTATACATGCCACTTCTTATAGATTCATTAACTATATCAATAAATAGTTCTGTCCTCATTAAATACATTTCCATATTAATATTGGCATTGTTTGCTTTGCCAATATTTTCTCCAACACTAACAACATTTCTATAACTATCTATATTAAGTACATCACAATCAATAAATTCCTTATTAGCATTATTAATATTTTTATATACTATTGTGACATCATTATTCTCATTTTTATGCGTCTTAACTACATCATTAAAATCAATATTACATATCATATATGAAGGAGATAATAAAACATATTTTCTTTTACTACATTTAACAAATTCAATATTATCTGCAAAATTATGCACATCATCATATGAGGGATCATCATCCCCAAAATTAAATACTTTTAATCCATATTTTTTTCTATGAAGATCCCATGGTCTTCCATTAGTTAAATGATCCATTAGTGATCTTGATCTATTCTTTGCAAATATTCCAATACATTCAATTCCTGAGTTAGTCATATTAGATAATGCAAAATCAATAACTCTAAATCTTGCTGCAATTGGAACTGATGCTAATGGTCTCTTTCTAACTAATTCACCCATTCTAGTTTCATTTTCATCTAAATTAATTATTCCTAAACAATTGTTCATAAATTCTTTCCCCCTCTACCTTCTTAAACCACACTTTTAGTCTTAATTGAACTGCCAGGTTTTATTTCCTCTTTTGAAGCTACCACTGCAATTTCGTCTCCATTACCTATCCTTGATTCTTTATTTACGATAACTTCGCTACCTATTATTGCTTTGTTTATAACAACATCATCACCTATATGTGAATTTGTCATAACTACTGAATCACGTATTATAGTGTTCTTACCGACATAAACGCCCTGGAATAATACTGAATTTTCTACAGTACCATAAACAGTACAGCCTTCAACTATAAGAGAGTTCTTAACATTTGCATCTGACCCAACAAATTGAGCTGGGCTTACAGGATTGACAGAGTATATTTTCCAGTCTTCATCATGTAAACTTAATCCATTATCACCTTTTAATAAATCCATATTTGCCTCCCACAAACTATCTATTGTTCCAACATCCTTCCAATATCCTTTAAAGGGATATGCAACTAATCTACTTCCGTTATCAAGCATTTTAGGAATAATATTTTTGCCAAAGTCATTGCTTGAATCTATATCCATTTCATCATTTATTAAATATCTCTTTAAGGATTTCCAATTAAATATATATATACCCATAGAAGCATTAGTACTCTTTGGCTCCTTGGGCTTTTCTTCAAACTCATATATTGAAAGATCTTCTCTCGTATTCATAAGACCAAATCTGCTTGCTTCTTTTAATGGCACATCTATTACAGCAATTGTTGCATCTGCCTCTTTTTGTTTGTGGAATTCTAGCATTTCATCATAATCCATCTTATAAATATGGTCTCCTGATAATACTAGTAAATATTCTGGATCATAACTATCTACATATTCAATATTTTGATAAATAGCATTAGCTGTACCTTTATACCATTTACCTCCCTTTTCTTCTTGATATGGCGGTAATACACTCACTCCACCTTCTCTCCTATCAAGGTCCCATGGATTTCCTATACCAATGTGTGCATTAAGCTCTAATGGTTTATATTGTGTTAATACCCCAACTGTATAAATTCCTGAATTTGAACAATTACTTAAAGGAAAGTCTATTATTCTATACTTTCCCCCAAAAGGTACTGCAGGCTTTGCTAAGTTTTTCGTTAACACACCTAATCTTGATCCCTGACCCCCTGCTAAAATCATTGCAACTATCTCTTTCTTCCCCATAACATTCTCCCCTCATATGTTTTTTATCAATAAATTAAATTTAATTACAATTTAAAATCACTTATATAAACATATGACTGCTTATAAAGATTTATACATAATTGATTTTATGAAATCTTTTCCAAAATAAAAAAATAGCAAAATACTTTGCTATTTTTTTATAATTACATTTTTAGTTAAAGATTCTTATATAGTAATTCTGAACCCCATATTCCAGTTGCATATTGAAGTATAGTTCTATCTGATGAGAATATTCCAGAATGAGCTATATTTATTCCACACATCTGTTGCCACTTATTCATATCCTTATACAATTCATTTACTCTATCTTGAGCCTCTACATATGAATCAAAATCTTTAAGAACAAAAAATTCATCATTATAAGGAATTAAATTATTATATATTTCTCTAAATCTTTCTCTATCAAAATGATACCTTCCATTTATTAAATCATCTACAGCAGCTTTTACTCTACCGTTATTTTTATAAATATCAAAGGATGAATATCCACCATTTTGATAATAATCTAAAACTTCATTTGAATTTAATCCAAATACAATAATATTCTCATCTGAAACTTCATCTCTTATTTCAATATTTGCTCCATCTAATGTTGCAATTGTAAGTGCTCCATTCATCATAAATTTCATATTAGATGTTCCTGAAGCCTCTTTTGTAGTAGTTGAAATTTGTTCGCTTAAATCAGTAGCTCTTATTATCTCTTCTGCAAGAGAGACTCTATAATTATCTAAGAAAACAACTTTTATTTTATCTTTAACTCTAGGATCATTATTAATTTGATAAGCAATTCTATTTATAAGTTCAATAGTACTTTTTGCAAGATGGTAGGATGGTGCTGCCTTACCACTAAATATAAATGTTCTTGGTACTATATCTAAATTCGGATTTTCTAATATTCTATTATATAAATCCATTATTCTCAAACAATTCAAGGTCTGTCTCTTATAAGCATGTATCCTCTTTACTTGAACATCAAATATAGAATTTGGATCAACTATAATTCCCTTTGTATCATATATAGTTTTAGCTAATATTTCTTTATTTTCTCTCTTAATATTATTAAGCTCATTTTGAATATTTTTATCGTAAGCCTTACTTTCAAAATATTTAAGATCAATTGGATGTTCAATAAATCCTTCACCAATTGTATCTACTAAAAGCTTAGTTAATTTTGGATTTGTTCTTAATAACCATCTTCTATGAGTTATTCCATTTGTCTTATTATTAAATTTATTAGGATAATAATAATAGAAATCACTCATCTCCTGCTTCTTAAGTATTTCAGTATGAAGTTTTGCTACTCCATTTACACTATGACTTCCAACTATAGCAAGGTTAGCCATTCTGACTTGTCCATTAGCTATTATGGACATTCTTGATATTTTATCCCATTGTCCAGTATAATTGTTCCAAAGTTCACTACAAAACCTTTCATTTATCTCTTGAATTATCATATATAATCTTGGAAGTAACTTTTCTACCATTCTAGATGGCCATTTTTCTAAAGCTTCTGCAAGTATTGTATGGTTTGTATACGATATTGTATTTGTTGTAATTCTAAATGCCTCTTCCCATGGAAGACCTTCTTCATCCAAAAGTATTCTCATAAGTTCAGGTATTGCAAGTGTTGGATGAGTATCATTTATATGAATTGCTATCTTTTCATCAAGTTCTCTTATATTTCCACCATGATTTTTAAAATGTCTTATTACACTTTGAACTCCAGCAGATACAAAGAAATATTGCTGTTTAAGTCTAAGGACTTTACCTTCATCTCTAGAATCATCTGGATATAAAACTTGTGATATAGCTTCAACTGAGTTTTTATATTCTAAAGCCTTTAAGAATTCTCCTCTACTAAATGATGAAAAATCAAATTCATTATTTACAGTTTCAGCACTCCAAAGTCTTAATGTATTTACTGTATTATTTTTATAACCAACTACAGGCGTATCATATGGTACTGCAAGTACTGGTTCATAATTAACATGAGTAAATTTAAGCTTACCATTAACTTCTTCAGTTACTATATTTCCACCAAATTTAACTATCTCGTTTTTATCTGACTTTCTTTTTTCCCATACGTTACCATCCCTAAGCCAATTATCTGATACTTCAACTTGAACTCCATCAATTATTTTTTGTTCAAAAAATCCATATTTATATCTTATACCACAGCCATGACCTGCTATATTTAAAGATGCCATTGAATCTAAAAAGCAGGCTGCAAGTCTACCAAGACCACCATTTCCAAGCCCCTGATCATGTTCTAGCTCCTCTAATTCTTCTAAATCTATAGAAAGTTCCTTAAGTGCATCTTTACAAGTATCTCTTATTCCTAAATTTAATAACGCATCGCCTAATAGTCTACCAAGTAAAAATTCCATTGAAAAATAATATACTTGCTTTTCCATAGTACTATTATATTTTTTATTTGTCCTCATCCAGCTTTCTGCAACGTAATCTCTAACCAAACTACCTAAGGCTTCATATTTTTTATAATTGCTTCCACCTGAAAGCTCCTCCCCATGGATTTCTAGATATTTCTTTTCGTATGCTTTCTTGAAAGTATTTTTGTCAATGGTTAGCATATATATCCCCTCCTCTGGATTTCATGAAGACTCATTCTCCAATCAAATTTTTATACATTTCTATATATTTAGTTGCAGATTTTGCCCAGCTATTATCTGAATTAATAGCTTGTAATATTATTGAATTCCATCTTTCTTTATCTCTAAATATGTCTAATGCATATTCAGTGATATTTAAAAGCTCATTTCCATTATAGTTTTTAAAGCTGAACCCGTTTCCTAATCCATTATATTGGTTATAAGGTTTAATTGTGTCTTTAAGTCCCCCAGTTTCTCTAACTATTGGAATCGTTCCATATCTAAGAGATATAAGTTGACCAAGTCCACAAGGTTCAAAAAGTGATGGCATTAAGAACATATCACTTGCAGCATATATTTTATGGGCTAACATATTGCTGAACCTAATGTTTGTTGAAACTTTATCTCTATATCTTTCAGCAAGACCTCTAAAATGATTTTCATAATGACAATCACCAGTTCCTAAAATAACTAATTGAATATCATGTTGAAGAAGTCTATCTGCAATATCAACTATTATATCTAATCCTTTTTGATTAGTTAATCTAGATACTATTCCTATCATTGCTGCATTTTCATTAACTGGTAAACCAAGTTCTCTTTGGAGTTCTTCTTTATTTTTCTTCTTACCAGATAAATCTTTTTCATTAAATTTCGCATATATTAAGTTATCACAATTAGGATTAAATTCATCATAATCAATTCCATTTAATATTCCATTTAGTGCATAACTTCTATCTCTTAAAATTGAATCCATTCTTTCCCCATACTCACTAGTTTTAATTTCATCAACATATGAGTTACTAACAGTTGATACTCTATCTGAATAAAGTATTCCGCCTTTCATAAAGCTAACTCCTCCATCAAAAGCTAGACTACCATTGTAATAAGGTTCCATATCATATCCAAATAATTCTGGTAAAACTTCCTTAGGAAAAACCCCTTGGAATTTCATATTATGAATTGAAAAAACTGACTTCATATCGCAATAAAATAAATCTTTAGCATATTCAAGCTTTAATAAAACTGGAACCATACCAGTTTGCCAATCATTACAATGAAGAACATCTGCTCTAAAGTTAATCTCCTTAACTAGCTGCAATACAGCTCTATTGAAAAATGCAAATCTTTCACCATCATCAGCATATCCATAAAGACCATCTCTTCCGAAATAGTATTCATTGTCTAGAAGATAATAGGTAATCCCATTATGGTTATATTCAAATACTCCACAATATTGTGTTCTCCAACCTACTTTTACCATAAACCACTTAACAAACTTAAGCTTGCTATCTAAATTTCTATCAATATTTTTATACTTTGGTATTACTACTCTTGCATCTACACCTGTATTATCTAAAGACTTAGGTAGAGCACCCAAAACATCTCCAAGTCCACCTGTCTTCACAAATGGATTAGCCTCTGAACCAACAAATAAAACTTTCATCTATTTCTCCTCCTCACCTTTTATTTTTAATATAATTGTTGCCATAGGTGGTACTTTCACTTTTATAAAATTAATATTATTTTCTTCTAATGTTAAAATCTCTCCAGGCATTACTTGTCCTGAACCACCATATTTTTTATCATCTGTATTAAATACCTCTTCATAACTACTTCCTTCTGAGACATTTATTTTGAAATCATAATAAACAACTGGAGTGAAATTAGTTATAAAAATAAGTGTATCTATGTGATTCTTCCCTTTTCTCATAAAGGAAAGGATACTTTGCTCTTTATTATCTGGATCTATCCACTGAAAACCATTTGGATCATAATCAAGTTCCCATAATGCTTTATTTTCCTTGTAAAATCTATTTAGCTCTTTAAAAAATAATTGAGTATCCTTATGCATTGGATATGAATCTATAAGTTTCCATTCTAATTGCTCATACTCTCTCCACTCAATAAATTGCCCAAATTCACTTCCCATAAATAAAAGTTTCTTACCTGGATGACCTATCATATAAGCTGCTAAATTTCTGAGCCCTGCAAACTTATTAAAGTAGTCTCCCCACATTTTATTTACTAATGATTTTTTACCATGTACAACCTCATCATGCGATATAGGCAAAATGAAATTCTCTGAGTAATTGTACATCATAGAGAAAGTTAAATTATTATGATGATATTTTCTATATACAGGATCAAGCTCTATATATTCTAAAGTATCATTCATCCATCCCATGTTCCATTTAAAATTAAATCCAAGTCCTCCGTCTTCAATAGGTCTACATACATTGGGCCATGAGGTTGATTCTTCCGCAACCATAAGTGCATTTTTAAACTCACTAAAAACTGCTGTATTTAGTTCTTTAACAAATTGAATACCTTCTAGATTACCATTTCCACCATAAATATTAGGTACCCATTCACCCTCATCCCTTCCATAATTTAAATAAATCATATTAGAAACTGCATCTACCCTTAATCCATCAATATGAAATTCTCTAAGCCAATATAACGCATTTGATATTAAAAAGCTTTTAACTTCTGGTCTTCCAAGATCAAAATTAAATGTTCCCCATCCCTTATTATCAGCTTTCCAGCCTTCCTCATACTCATAAGTAGGACCTCCATCAAACATATATAATCCTTGAATATCTTTACAAAAATGTCCTGGTACCCAGTCCATTATTATACCTATTTTTCTTTTATGAAGTTCATTAACAAGCTCCTTAAACTCATCTATAGTTCCATATCTACTAGTAAGTGAATAAAATCCTATGCCTTGATATCCCCAAGAAGCATCTAATGGATGTTCTACTAATGGCATAAATTCTACATGAGTATATCCCATATCTTCTATATATCCAGGCAATATTTTACTTAATTCTTTATATGTCAAAAATTTTTCACCGTTTGTCTTCCAAGATCCAATATGAAGCTCATAAATATTTATTGGACTTTCATAAATATTTATATTATTTCTATTACTTATAAATGATTCATCTTCCCAACAAAATTCCTTTTCTTTATGAACTATAGATGCACTACTAGGTCTCAATTCAGAATATATAGCATATGGATCAGCTTTATAAACTATTTCTCCAGAATTACTTTCTATTCCATACTTATATTTATTGCCTTCATAATTTCCATCTAACTTAATACTCCATAACCCTTCATTAGATATTTTATTAAGTTTGTAGTGGTTCTCCACTGAAAAGTTATTAAAATCTCCAACTAAATATATTTTTTTTGCCCTTGGTGCCCAAACTGTAAATCTAGTTTTCACCATTCCATCCTCATAAATGATCTTACTACCTAGTATGTTATATGCATGAAAGTTTCTTCCTTGATGAAACAAATAAATATTAAATTGTGTAATATCATATTTACTAACGCCCTTGTTATAAAAATCATTTGAATTTTGCTCTATATTTCCCCTTAGTTCTCTCTCTATTCTCATTTAAACTTCCCCCATACCTTTTAAACATATTAGCTTTTACTATACTTATTCATATAAATTCATTTTTATTAATAATAATTTATTAATAAAAACAAAAAAAGCTCTGACCTTACGGTCAAAGCTTTTAAATTAAATATTATTTAGCACGCTACTTCTTGCGCACCTCCTATATTATTAGTTCTATCTATTAATTTTACTCTTACAATGTGTACAATCATTGCTACAACAATAGCTATAACAAGGTCAAAACAAACAGTTAATGTAAAAGTTACTAGTAATTCTACAGCATCTAACTTACTATTTTTGATTATTGCAACACATTCTCTCCATTCACTCATATTGTAAGAAACAACAACAAGTATAGCTGCTAGTGCAACTAATGGTATATATTTTATTAATGGCATAAATAAAACCATTATTAAAAGTAATGTTATTGCATGAACTATTCCTGCAATTGGAGTTCTTCCACCATTTTTTATATTTGCAGCTGTTCTAGCTATTGCACCAGTAGCTGGAATACCACCAAATAATGATGATGCAATATTTGCAACTCCTTGTCCTATTAATTCAGTGTTTGAATTATGTTTTTTATCTATCATTCCATCTGCTACAACTGCTGATAATAAAGATTCAATAGCACCTAAAAATGCAATTGTAATTGCTGGCATAAATAATACCTTTATTTTATCAAATGTTAAAACCGGTAATGTAGGTGTTGGTATTGTTGAAGATATTTCTCCAAAAGCACCACCTATAGTTTGAACATTTAAACTTAATCCTGCTACTATTAGTGTTGAAAATATTAAAGCAACTAATGAACCTGGTATAGTTTTATTTACTTTTGGGAAGTAAATTATTATTGCAACACAAGCTGCTCCTATTAATAATGTAATTAAACTTACAGTATTAAAATTCGAAATATATGCTCCCCACTTTTTAAAGAATTCTGAAGGAACACTTTCTATACTTAATCCAAATAAATCTTTTATTTGAGTTGATAGTAATGTAATTGCAATACCTAATGTAAATCCTAGTGTTATACTCTTTGGAATATACTTTATAAGATTTCCTAATCTAAATAATCCAAATAATATAAGCATTATTCCAGCCATTAGCGTTGATATAATTAATCCCTCAAGTCCATATTTATCTACGATTCCATAAACAATAACAACAAATGCTCCTGTTGGTCCTCCAATTTGTACTCTACTACCACCAAAGACTGATATAAAGAATCCAGCTATTATTGCTGTTATTAATCCTTTTTCTGGTGTTACTCCAGATGATATTCCTAGTGCAATTGAAAGTGGTAATGCTATTATAGCAACAATTATTCCTGCTATAACATCTTTTATGATTTGATCTTTCTTTAGTTCTCTCTTTCTATGCTTCACGATAGAAAATAACTTTGGTTTTTTCATTAATAAAAATAAGCCCCCTCGTGCATGTAAAAAGACAAGTTATAGAATAAAACTTGTCTTTTCTCATATAAATTTTTCACATATTCATTTTCGCGTAAAAAAAGGATAGTTTATTAACTATCCTTTAATATTAACACCTGGCAACGTCTTACTCTCCCGCACAGTCTCCCGTGAAGTACCATCAGCGC
>NZ_JAVXRL010000066.1:0-14803 GCF_036643715.1 Clostridium sp.
AAATATTTGTACAATTTCCTTAATTAAATGTAAACAATTGTTAGTTATATAATGAAATTTCAAGTAACATATATCAAAAAGAGTCTAATATATGTTATAACATATATTAGACTCATATAGGAAAGAGGGAATATAATGGATAAATCTCAAAAGATAAACGGGAAAATGATGATTGTAAATCTAATTATGCTTATTGGAATAGTAATATTTGTTTCAATATTTTCAAGTGTTTTTGGTTCAGGTAATACTTTAGTAGGAGTAATTATAATTACAGCTATACTTATGTTTAGTTCAATTAGCGTAAGTATAAAGTTTAAAGATGCTCTATTTGGAATTATAATATCTTTTATAGCACTAGGGGTTGTATCATATGTAACAATGCTACATCCTTATATAGGTGTACCAATTAATTTTGTTTTTGTATTTTTAATTATATATGTATTTACGAATAAGGTGGAAACAAAAGTATATTTACCATTTATATTATGTTATGTATTTTTACAAGGAAGTCCAGTTAGTTCAGAAGAACTACCTAAAAGAATAGCCAGTTTATTAATAGGTGGATTATTAGTTGCAATAATATATTACTTTAGTCATAAGAAGGCTAGTGATGAAGATCATAGAAGTTTGAAGGAAATGTTTCATTCAATAGATATATATTCTCTTCAAGGTAATTTTGCACTTAGGATGGCTATTGGAATTACAATAGCAATGTTTATTGGTGGTATATTTGGATTTGTAAAAGGCATGTGGATAAGTGCTACAGTTTTATCACTTACACAACCAAATTACGGTCAAACAAAGGAAAGAATTCCTGAAAGAATAGCAGGAACTATAATTGGAGCTGTTATATTTATAGTTTTATTCTACTTTATAGTACCTAAATCATTAGATTCAATGGTTCTTTTAATAATTGGATATATTTATATGTTTATTAAACCATATAAATTACAAATGATATTTGTGACATTAAATGCATTAGCTGCGGCAATGATTTTATTTGATGCATCTGTATCTGTACCAATGAGAATAGGATTTTTACTAGTGGGAATTGTAATTGCGGTTATTGTTAACAAACCATTATACAAGCTATATGAAAACAAACATAAAGAAGAGATATGTAAATAATTTATAATTATAATACAAAAAGCCTAAAATTAAAGTTTTAGGCTTTTTAATGCTGGATTAACTGGAAATAATAATTTTTTATATATAATCAATATTATATGATTTATTAATAATTTTGAAAGTTAATATTTAACATATTAATAAAAAACGTCTATTAGATTAATTGTAATTAAATTAATATTTTACCATAAATAGACTTTTTTTTTAATGTATGGTATATTGATATCGGATATATTGAATTTTTAACCAAATTAAATATTAGAATGATGGGAGAGGTTTTATGAGATTAAAGGGGTTTAAAAAATGTGCATTAACATTTTTATTGAGTGGTTTCATGCTAATATCTAGTTCTATATCAGCTTATGCAGATACAGGAATAGGGTTTAGTGCTACAATTAAGACAGGAAACTCAGGGTATGGTATAGTTAATGGGAAAGATTCAGGTAAATATTATCATTTAACACCTGGAAGAGTAGGATTAGAAGTTAAAAATGTTAGTGGTGGAACATTTGAGGTATATTTATATAAAGGTAGCAAAGAAATTGATAGATGTGTGAATATTACATCAGCTACTTGGCGTAGATTTTTTGATATTCCAAAAGATAGCAGTGATTATTGGTTGAAAGTTGCTGTTACAGGAAAAACTAACACAACGTATAGTATAAGTGGAAAGATTCATGATCATGGAGATCCACATTAGAAATTGTATTATTAAAGGAGATTTAATATATTGGATAATAAAGAAAAAAAATTTGGTTTTAAAATTTTAGTATATTTAGTTTTAATATTATATATAAGCATATTAATTAGTATACTTATTTTCAAGAATGGAGATGCGTCTATATTAGCAGGGTTTATGAATAATAAGTCTTTTATTGAAAAATTATCATTTGCCCAAGTGATTCCATTTGCTACAATTAAAGAGTTTATATTTGATGCACCTACATATTCAATAGCTATTAGAAACTTACTAGGAAATATTATAATATTTTGTCCGCTAGGATTTTTACTACCAATAGCATTCACTAGATTAAGCAACTGGAAAAAAATATTTATAGTTTCATTAGGGATAAGTTTATTAATAGAAGTAATTCAGTTAATTACTGGCTATGGGTTCTTTGATGTAGATGATTTAATATTAAATGTATTTGGAGCAATGATTGGATACTTTGTATACAAATTATTTGTTAAAAATATAATGAAAAACAAGAGGCTTTAATTAAATTATACAAAATAATTACCTAAAATATATGGCTCCGATATAATATCGGAGCCATTCATTTTAACTATCTTTTAAGCCAATCCCCGTGACTAACTTTTTTTAGAACATCTTTTTTGTTACATTCAGATTTATCGTTATATTTATAAAAGAAAGCTTTTTCAACATCACCATTATCTAATGTTACATTAACAACTTCTCTTAAATATTCAGAATTAGTGTCATTAGGTTTATAATTTTCAAGTCCATCTAAGTCAATTAAAGTACTATCGAAATCTACAAATTCCATAAGTTCACCTACGATTTTATTATCACCAGTTATTACAGCAGGATATCCCTTGTTTTCTATGTGGAATAAATCGCCTTTAATAGTTCCAGGAGTTGTTTTTTTTACTTTGCCTTGAAGAAACTTATCGTAATTAAACATTCCATCTCTAAGGCTACCATATACAAATACTTTTTTCATATTAGCAGATTTCACCTCCGATTGCTTTAATGTCCTCGTTATATATTGTACAAGCTTCTATAGAAAGCTCGATACCTTTAATTATTTGTTCTAATGACATAAATGGTGTGTTCTTTTTGTTTATAACTTGTGATGTTTCATATGGAATGTGGATAAATCCACCTTTCATATTAGGATACTTTTTATTAATCATATATAATATACCGTACATTACATGATTACAGACGAAAGTACCAGCAGTATTTGAAAGTGTGCTTGGTATTCCATTTTCACTTAAATGTTTTACAATACCTTTAACAGGTAGAGTAGAGAAGTAAGCGGCTTCTCCATCTTCTCTTATAGGCTCATCAACTGGTTGATTACCTTCATTATCTTTAATTCTAAAATCATTAATATTTATAGAAACTCTCTCAGGAGTTATATCAAATCTTCCGCCAGCTTGACCTATTGATATAACAACATCAGGATGATGTTCTAAAATAGCCTTTTCTATAGCTTCAAGTGATTTTTCATAAACAGTTGGTATTATAATTTTAACAACCTCTGCACCGTTTATTTTCTCACTTACTCTCATTACAGCTTCTTGTGCTGGATTTATTTTTTCTCCTCCGAAAGGATCAAAACCTGTTAATAATACTTTCATGTATATTCCTCCTTTGTTTCTTTAAAGTTTACTATTTATATGTTTCAGAAAAACTGTTTTTATAAAAACAATTTATTAAAATGCTAAGAAGTACATAACGAATATGTGTAAAACTAATAAAATAATAGCTGTTGGTGCTTGATATTTTATTACGTCATATTGATTTTTACATTCTAGTAATGCTGATGGTACTATATTAAAATTAGCTGCCATTGGTGTTAAAAGTGTTCCACAGTATCCTGCTGTTAGAGCTAGAGATCCAACAATTACAGGATCAGCACCTTGAGCAAGTACAAAAGGAACTCCGATACCAGCTGTGATTACAGAGAAGGCTGCAAATCCATTTCCCATAACCATTGTAAATAAAGCCATTCCTAATACGTAAGCAACAACACCAAAGAATCTACTATCTGCAGGAACAACACCTGAAATATATTGAGATATAACTTCACCAACACCTGCTTGTGTGAATAAAGCTCCAAGTGCAACTAGTAATTGTGGTAGCATACTTGTTGGTCCCATTTGATGAAGTAATCTAGCTCCATCGTTAACAGCTTCTTTAGGAGTAGCTTTAGTAATACTAAATGCGGCTAACATAGCTGCTATAGCTCCGATACCAATAGCAAACTGTGATGAGTTTTTGTAATCTGTAAATATTACAGCAACAGCAACAGCTGCAAATGCTAATACTAATGAAGGGATAAAGATTTTACTCTTTACTTTTTCAGAAGCTCTTTGACCATCTTCTTCTGAAGCCATATCATATTTTGCAAAAACAACTTGTTTTGAAAGGGTTAATAAACTAGATAAAACTAGTATTCCACCAACAACGTTAGCGGGTAATATTTTACCAAATATAAATGGTAAAGAAATTAGTGTCCAAAAGGCACATGTGAAATATCTTTTATGTGAATCTATTGTAGTAACAGACTTATATGCCATAACTAGCATAAGTAAACCCATTATTACGTAAAAAACTTCTAATGCTATATCTATAAAATTTTGCATAGTATACCTCCAATCTATTTGTTAACTACTTTTTATATTTTCTATCCATCTTTTTATCGTATAAGTAATTTTGTAATACTGAAATTAGAAGAGCTACAATAGCCATTATTATACTTGCTTTTGCTATGCTTAAGCCAGTTACTTCATATCCAAATTCAGTAAGGGTACTTGAAATCAAAAGTACACCTGAACTTCCTGCAAAAAGATTTTGTCCAAAGAAGTTACCATAGTTTTCTGAGGCAGCAGACAATGCTTTAATCTTTTCTTCATCTTCCTCATCAAGTTTTCCATACTTGTTTGTAGCGGCAGCTTGAGCCATTGGATTAACTAGTGGTCTAACGAACTGAGGATGTCCACTTATTCTTATTGAAAGGGCACCTGTGATTTCTCTTATAAGAGTGTAAGCACTTAATACTCCTCCAGTTGTAAGCTTGCCCAATTTCTTTACTAGATATATAGCTCTCTGTCTTAATCCGTATCTTTCTAATACACCTATAACAGGTAAAGTTAGAATGAACAGTGAAACTGCTCTGTTAGCTACGAATGATTGACCAAGAACTGTTAAAATTTCATTAAAATCCATTCCTGCAACTAATCCTGTTGCTAGTCCTGCTACTAATACTGTAAATAAAGTTTCAACTTTGAATACGAAACCTAATATTACAATTAATATTCCGATTAATTTGATCATTAATTACTTCCACTCCCATCTTTTAAGTTAATTATAAATTCATTATTTTTCTGAATATTTTAATAAATTTATATCTTTTTTAAAATAATATATCATTTTGTTTACAATTTCAACATATTTTTAATAATAAGGTCACAAATTGTAACAATTTACTACACTTTTAAATGTGTTCCAGTAAAAAGATGAGTATTAAATGTTTTAAGTTGGTATAAATTCTATAAATAAAAATATAATAAAAAAATTAAAATAATAATAAAATTTAGGAAAATATGTAATAAGTAAAAATAGTCCATACACAATTAATGGAAAATAATGTATAAATTAACTATGGTAATTAAATATTATAATTCCATAAATAATACATTAAGGAGAATTTGATATGCTTAAAAATAAGAAGAAAAAAGCTGTAAAAATAGGGATAGCAACTACATGCTTCTTATCGATTGGAATAACTACTTTTCAGGCACCATTAACGTATGCTATGGGAGCCACTAAAGAACCGATGGATGTAGTAAATAAAAAACTTGATATATATCCATTACCACAAAAAATTGAATATAAGTCACAAGAGGGATTCAAGATTAAAGGTAAAATTAATATTGTTATTCATGGAGAACAAGAAAAAGCTACATTACCAAGGCTTAAAAAAAGTTTAGATAAACATAAGATTTCTTATGAAGTATCTGAAAGAATAGATGACAAAAAAACAAATATAGTGATGTCATCTGATAAAGAACATTGTGACGATTGTACTGAAGGTATAAATGATAGTTTAGGGACGCTTAAAAAGGATGAAGGATATGTACTTAGTACAAGTGATGATGTAAATAAGAATGGAATTATAAAAATAACAGGAGCTGATAAAGATGGTGTTTATTACGGTGTATTAACATTAGATCAAATATTAAACCAAGCTACGGGATTAAATAAAATAGCAGAAGTTACTATATCAGATAACCCAGAAATTAAGCATAGAGGATTTATAGAAGGGTTTTATGGTACTCCTTGGAGTCATGAAGATAGAAAAAGTCTTATGAAAGATACTAGTGAGTATAAGATGAATACTTATATATATGCGCCAAAAGATGACATATATCATAGGGAACAGTGGAAAGAATTATATCCAGAAGATAAAGCAAAGGAAATCTCAGAACTTGCAAAGGCTGGAACAGATAATAATTTAAATTTTTGCTGGACAATACATCCAGGTGCAACACTCCAGTTTACTGATGACGATTATAAGGCAATAATAAATAAATTTGAGCAACTTTACAGTCTAGGAGTGCGTCAATTTGGAGTGTTATTTGATGACACTGATGATTGGAGTAGAGGAAAGCTTCAGGCAGAATGGATTAATAGAATAAACAAAGAGTTTGTTAAAGCTAAAGGTGATGTTGCACCGATGATAGTTATATCAGCAAGATATAACTCTGCATGGGGACCAAATATAAATAAATATTTTAAACCTTTTATGGAGACTTTAGATAAAGATATTGAAGTTATGTGGACTGGACATGCTACTATGTCTAATGTATCAAAGGATGTATTTGAATGGCCAAAAACTGCAACGGGTGTAGATAAAGATGTTGCGGTATGGTGGAACTATCCAGTAAATGATTATTGTGACTCTAAACTTTTAATGGCACCAATGCCTAATTTAAATCCAGATTTAGATAATGTTACTGGATTCTTCTCGAATCCTATGAATCAGGCAGAATCTTCAAAAGTTGCATTATATAGCATTGCAGATTATACATGGAATACTAACGAATTCAAATACCAAAAAAGTTGGGAAAAAGCAATTGAAGAGCTTGTTCCTGAAGTATTAGAAGAATTTAAAAGATTTGCTTCAAATATATCATATCTAAGTGATGATGGGGGAGCTAGTGGACCATTTATTTTTGATGAGTCTGTTTACTTAAAGGAGAAAATTGATTTATTTAAGAATGCAATTCAAAAAGGTGAATCTATAAAGAAGAGTGCTACTGTATTATTGAATGAATTTAATATTTTAAAATCTGATTCTAACAATATAAAATCAAAAATACAAAATAAAAATTTACTTAAGGAGATAACACCTTTCTTAGGAGCTTATGAGGCATTAAGTGAATCTGGAATATCAGCTATGAAATCAATCATTGCAGCAGAAGAGGGAAACATTAAAGAGTGGATTACAAACACTAAAGTAGCAAAGCAGAAGTTAGACTCAATGAATAATTTCACTGTTGATAGAATTGAAGGTGAGGGACCAAAGAAATATGTAGTTGATGTTGGGACAAAGCTTCTTAAACCATTAGTTTCTGATACTATAAAAAAAGCTGAAGAAATGATGTCAAACACACTTAATGGAGATAAATCACCGAAAGTAATTAGCAATATAAAAGATATACAAAAAGTAGATGTGAATACTGAGTCTGGTAAATATAGCATAAATGATATATTAAATTTAAACCTTAAGAAAGATGACTATATTGGATTTGCAATGCCTAAAGCAATGATGTTAGATAAGATAGAATTAAAATCTAATGATTATGAAAATGTAAGAGTTGAATATTCATTAAATGGAGTTGAATGGATTAAGGCAGATACAGAAGTTATAGATGGAGTATTAACGTCAAAAGGAAACGTCGCCGCTACATTTGTAAGAGTTATAAATACTTCAGATAATGGTATATTAAATGATATTAAAAAGTTAGAAGCTACACCAATATATAAGGCTAAATTATCAATTTCTGAAAATATAGGAACTTATGAAAGTAATAATATTGAAAATGCTATTGATGGGGATATGGAAACTAAATATTGGAGTAATAAACCAACAGCTGAAGGACATCAAATTAAAGTAGATTTAGGATCTGTAGTACCTCTTTATGATGTGAAGTCATACTTTGCGGTATCAGACCGTATGAGAAATTCTGAATATGAGATTTCAGTAGATGGTGATAACTGGACTTCATTAGGTGAGTTAAAGTATGTTGAGGAAGATGGAAAGATGGTTGCATCCATTAATGCTGATGGCAAAATGGCAAGATATATAAGAATAAAAGCCAATGGTTCTAATACAGAAGGGAATTCAAGCTATTGGGTTCAACTGTATGAAATTGAAGTTAACAAAACAGTAGAGTCTGATGGCAGTGACTATGTTGAGTTAGTTACAGGTAATCCGAAGGGTGAGTTTAAAAATCTTTATGATGGAAATTTATCAACAGCGTATTCTCCTGAAACGGTGACTAATGGGGATAACATTGTTTATAAAATGAGTAGAGTTACAGATGTTGAAGAATTAATGGTGCTTCAAGATGATAAAAATATAAGTAATGCTAAAGTAACGGTTAAATGTACGGATGGAAAATGGATTGAAATAGGTAAGCTTGATGAAGAGTTTAAAAACTTTAATTTAAAAAAGAAAATATTAGAAGTGAAACTTGAATTTGATTCATCAAAGCCGGTACCTAAAATATATGAAATTATAACAAAGGAGGGAACAGTTGAATCGCCTAGTGAAGTTAATAAGGAAAAACTAAAAAACTTAATAAGCAGCACTAAGAAATTAGATTTATTAAAATATACAGATGAAACATCTAAAGTAGTTAAAGAATATTTAAAAGAAGCAGAAAAAGTATTAGATGATGAAGAGGCAACGCAAGAACAAGTGGATAAGGCATTTGAGGAATTACAGGCTTCAATAGATAAATTAGTTCTGAAAAGTAATAAAGATCATATTGATAATTCAGAAAAGGAAGATGAATCAAATACTAA
Organism: Clostridium sp.; assembly: GCF_036643715.1. Classification (GTDB taxonomy): domain Bacteria; phylum Bacillota; class Clostridia; order Clostridiales; family Clostridiaceae; genus Clostridium. The sequence continues at coordinate 8,915 of NZ_JAVXRL010000066.1, forward strand.
TACAAAACCAGGTAATAATAAACCTATACCTGATACAGGTAGAAATAACTTAGGGTTTATGACAGGAGCAATAGCTGCAATTTTAACTGGAATAACTATGCTTAAAAAGAAGAGTTAAATAAGAAAATATAATTGTAAAGTAAGGCAAGCTACTATAATAGCTTGTTTTATTTTTATTATGGCACTTTTAAGCTTATTGAACTATATGATAAATACTAAGGTGTTGTATATAAATAACCAATTGACAATAAACAATAATCAAATTATAATAACAATACAACATACCCCACTGGGGTATATATAGGAGGGAATATATGAAATTTTATAAAAAATATTCTTATTTAATGCTTTTAGTTTTTTTAGCTTTAGTACCATTTAACTTTATATTTGGATTATTAGCTATACTTTGTATGGTGGCACCAATTATATTATCTTTATTTGGAAAGGGTAGATATTCTTGTGGAAACCTTTGTCCTAGAGGTAATTTTTATGACAACATACTTAGCAAATTTTCAAGAGGAAAGAAAACACCAAAGTTTTTAAAGAGTACTTTGTTTAGGATTGCTATGGTTATATTTTTATTATTTATGTTTACAACAGGAGTAATAAAAAATTGGGGAAATGCTGAAGGAATAGGATTTATATTTTACAGATTAATATTAGTAACTACTATTGTAGCAATAATATTAGGAATTGTATTTAATGAAAGAGCTTGGTGCAATTTCTGTCCCATGGGATCAATTGGCGGATTCATTGCAAAGATACGTGGAAGAAATAAAGGAATTGTAGTTGAAAATAGTTGTGTATCATGTAATTTATGTTCTAAAAAGTGTCCTATGGGATTGGAACCTAAAGATTTTAAAGGTGGGGTAATAGATAGTACTTTATGTATATCTTGTGGTAAATGTACACCATCATGTCCTAAAAGTGCATTAGAATTTAAAAAAGTTAATAAATAATATTGATATCTCTTAAATAAAGAGAATTTTTTATTAAATCTTATATCGCAATATTTGAATATAGAGATATAGGTGTATAATAAAATATAAATATAACAAAACTAATATTGAATATTAAAGGAGGAGATTTTATGTTTTCATTTTTTAAAAAGGGATTTGAATCTATAAATGTTAATGAATTAGGAGATAAACTTAAGGGGATTAATCTAATAGATGTAAGGGAGCCTTACGAATATAAGAGTGGACATTTACCAAAGGCTAAAAACATACCTATGGAAAATATTATGAGTAGTCCAAGTAAATACTTAGATAAGGAGAAGGAATATTTTATTATATGTCAGTCAGGAGGAAGAAGTAATAAGGTTTGTAGTCTTCTAGATAGAGAAGGATTTAAAGTAATCAATGTAGCTGGTGGCACTGGAAGTTATAGAGGAAATTTAACAAAATAACGTTAAAAGGTGGCTAATTTAGCCACCTTAATTTGTTTTATATAGTTTTAAGACTCTTTCCAAGCATCAGTAGTTCCAGGTGCTTGACCTTGAACCCACCATTTGCAAATATACTCTTTTCCATTAAAAATAACTTTATCTCCAGCATTATATATTTTGTTTGGATCATAAGTATCTAAAGATGGAGCAGTTGGATCTTTAACAGTAACATCAATTGATGATGTTACTGTTTTTGAAGAATTAGATAGCTTCATTGTATAATTATATTTTCCAGGAGCTTGTCCTTTAAAATCTTTTTCTATTTTCAGAAAGTTAGCATCAGTTGGATTTACTTCTCCTGAAGCGATTTCTTTATTATTTTCTAGTAAAATATATTTTGTTGCATTGCTAGAGTTCGGTATAGTTGCAGTTAACTTATAGTCAGATCCATTATCTTTTTGATCTACAACTAAGTTAGATAATTTAATCTCATCAGGTGATGAGGTAGGTGTATCTTTTCCAATAGGTTTTGCACCATTAAATTTTACATTTCTAATTCCCGAGAAAGATAAGCCTATCATACCTTGAACTTCTATTGAAGCACCAGGATCAATGCCTTGCCATCCACCACCTTTTAAGGTTACAGTAGTAAAATCACCATTATCTTTTAAAGAAGAAGTGCCGCCCCATGAAGATTTATAAATAGCTGATTTTGGAAGATCAAATGAAACTTCCCAACCACCTTCAATTTTTTTGTCTGTATGATTAGTTATCTTTAAGCTATAGGTGTAATTTGGATGATCGTATACTCCAGAGAAATTAACGTCAACTCCTATCTCAGGTAAGCCTTCTGTTTCATCTTTAGTAACTGAACAGTTACCTATTTTTTCAAGGCCATTACTTAATCTCTTAGTTAATGTATTACCAAAAGTATATTTTCCTTCATTAACATTGTCAGAACCCTTTACGTAATTTGGATTTTCACCATAATCTCCGTTCATTACCCAAATTAAAGCTCCACCTAAATTCTTTTCTTTTATATATTTAACTCTTTCATCAATAGACTGTTCATTTTCAAAAGATAAGAATACCTTTTCATCATTTTGCCAAACGTACGGAACTTTACCAACATCATCCCAGTGGATTTTTAAGTTAGGGTCTTCTTCCATTAAGTTTAAAACATGCCACAGCGGATTAGCGCCAGCAGGATCTAAAACACCATTATTATCAAGGTCATCACCCCATATGTTGTACTTTCCAGTTGCAGGATTTTTACTAGTACCATGAAGACCATTTGTTCCACCTTGAACATTTTCCCAGCCTCTAGTATAATATGGGATTCCCATTATTATTTTTTCAGGTGGTAGAACACCACGATAGTACCTATATGCCCAGTCCATACAGAGTACAGGCATTAGCATATTAATTGTTTCTTTATCAGCAGGATCTGGATAAATATTAGCTAAGTTTTCAACAAATTCATTCCAGCCACCATGGAAGTCATAAGACATAACACTTAAAAAATCTAAGTATTTTGCATATTCATTGGATGAAACACCACCAAGTACCCAGGATGAAGCTGTTACTGCAGCCGTTAAAAGGTAAGGCTTATTATCTGTAGTGGAAGCCTTATCTAACTTTTCTCTTAAAGTTTTCATTAATACGTTATATCGTTCATTGATTGTTTTTCGTCTAGGTTCTGACACGTCAAAATCAGCAGGATTACCACTTTGAGGAGTAGAAGAAGGATATTCAAAGTCTATGTCAACTCCATCGAAGCCATATTCTCTTATAAAATCAACACATGAATCGGCAAAAGTTTCGATGCCTTTATCTGTATCCAACATTGTATAGAATCCTCTTGAACCAGCCCAACCGCCGATAGATATAAGAAGGTCTACATCAGGATATTGTTTTTTCATTGTTTGAAGTAAATTAAAGTGTCCTTTGTAAGGTAGGGAGTTATCAAGTTCTAAAGGTTTACCTTTATGAGTTAAGTTCATTCCTTTAAAATCTTCTTCAATAGCGGCATGCTTGTCTCCAAATGCTATTTTGTTTGTAGATGGGTCAACAGATGCAAAAGAATACTGAATGTGAGTTAAGTCATCCCATTGAAGATCACCAACATCAAAGTATCCTTGTGCCTCACTTTTATAAGCCCATTCTGGAAAATAACCAACAACTTTTCTTTGAAGTTGTTCTTCTTTAGGGATTTCTACCTTTTTACTATCTTGCGTAAATGTTTTTGCAGAAACTGAAGATGTAAATGTTGAAAATGCTACAGCCGTTACTAAAAGTCCAGATAAAACTCTTTTTACTTTGCCTTTTTTCAAATTAGGACCCTCCTTAATTTAATTATTTGAGATCTCTATTTAATAGTACAATCAATGGAAAATATTTACAATAAGTTTTTCTGTTAAATTTAATTATTTTAAATAAAAAATGAAAATTAATCGAAAAATTAATACTATTAAAATTTATATTTAAAAAATAAAATATAGTTTTATGGATATAGGGGCTTCTTTTTACATAATTATATTGAAGATGTGAAGTTATAGTGTATACTTAATAATATATTAATAAAATGAATTGAGTATAGGAGGTATGGTATATGAACAGTATGGAATTATATAGAGATATGCTAAACATATATAGAGAAGCAGATTTAGAATGTAATTGTAAATTAAATAGTCTTCTTAATAGACTGAACAATAAAGGTGCGCTTCTTACAGCTAAGGAATTAATTAGGGAAGACATAAAAGAAGACGGGTTAGACGTACTTATGAAATGTGGAAGAGAAGATTTATCATTAGAAAATTTAATATTAAGTAATAGATATAAAAATTTATTTAATGATGAAGATAGAGATATATGTAAAGATAGACTTAGAAATTCAAAGGTAGAAGAATAAGAAAAAAGTCCTTAAAGGGGCTTTTTTTAGAATATAATAATATGAATTAAAAAACTGTAATAAAAACGGACAATATTGTATAAATAGTAATATTTTATGACGATATATGAATAAAGTGTTAAAAATGTATTGAAATTATGAATGGGATAGTATATTATTTTAGATGAGGCGAGAAACAAGGAAAAATTTTTTATAGCAAGCATTTTAAATGAGTTTATAACTCACCTGTGGGACGTTCAATTATGAGATTTATTTAAGGGTTCCATGCTGTTATTTGTGGGGGCAAATCACAGCGTATACATTAATGTATTTTATGAGATTCGCACGAGATGGTTAAAGGGAAATCGTGGGGTATGGGTAAAGAAATAATATTATATAAAGCAGTTTAGTATGAAGGGACGTACTAAACTGCTTTTCGTTTTATATATTTAACATTTTGTGAACTCATTGACATAAAATAGTAAAGTTATATAGACTAAGAGGTAGAGATTATAGGAAGAATGAGGGAATAAAATGAAAAATAAGAGCGCATTATCAGTAATTGGAAATTGCATATTTTATTTGTTTATTATTGCAGTAATAGCAATTTGTACAATTAGTATTACTGGAAGTAAAGAAGGAAAGCATCCTAGCATTTTAGGATATAGCACTTATTATATTTTAACTGGAAGTATGGAACCGAATATTAACCCAGGAAGTTTAGTAATTGTTAAAGATGGTGTGGACCAAAATATTAAAAAGGGTGATGTAATAACTTTCCAAGGTAAAGAAAATAGTAATATTATAGTTACGCATAGAGTATATGAAGTAATAAATGGTGGAAAAGAATTCATTACAAAAGGAGATGCAAATAATACTGTGGATCCTTCAAGTATAGAAAGTAGTCAAGTTATCGGAAAAGTAATGTTCCATATTCCTTATTTGGGAAAAATATCACAATTCATTCAAAAGAATCTAGCGCTAGTTATAATTGTGATAATAGCTATATTTGGAATATCTTATATTTTTGAAAAGAAAAAAGCAAAAAAAGCCTAAAAGTAAATTTTAGGCTTTTTTTTTATTTTATATGAAAAAATGCTGATAAATATAGATAAAAAGTTAATAAATTTAACAAAAGGAAAACAAAGATAACATTCTGTAAAGTGAATTGACTCAATGTATACAATAATGCTAGAATTTACCTGGAAATAATAAAATTACAAATAGCGACTTTGAAGTATATTCTGTATTTGGGCACTTGGAATATATGGAGTCAGTAGTGCAACCGGCTAATTTATTAATTGTGTTAAGAAACTTATGAATTTAAGTTGCTTTACAAAGATATAGATTAGTTTTTTTTTGTTTAAATTATTCATATAGAAGCGATGATATATATTCTGTATTTGGGCACTTGGAATGTATGGAGCTAGTAGTGCAACCGGCTGATATTGGATTAATACTTAATCTATTTTTTTGACTAAGTTACTTACAAAAAAAACTAGAAAAAGAAAATAATACATAATCAGGGGGAATTAATAATGAAAAAGAAAAAAATAATAACTGTAATTGCAGCGGTAGCAGTTGTAGCATCATTAGCGTTAGGATCATTAGC
>NZ_JAVXRL010000067.1:0-14643 GCF_036643715.1 Clostridium sp.
GGAGGAGGTGAAAATGATGAGAAAGTACGAAACTATATTCATACAACACCCATCACTTGACGAAGAGGTTGTTAAAGCTAATATCGAAAAGTTTAAAGGTGTTATAGAGAATGGTGGAGGAACTGTAGACACTGTTGATTTCTGGGGTAAGAGAAAACTTGCTTACGAAATAACTAAAGTTGAAGAAGGATTCTATACTTTAATAGACTTTACTGCAGACCCTGAATTACCAAAAGAATTAGAAAGAATATTTGGAATCACTGATGGTGTTATGAGACACATCGTAGTAAGAAAAGAAGCGTAAGAGAGGTGATATTGTAATGAATAAAGTTATACTATTAGGTAGACTTACAAAAGATCCTGAATTGAGATTTGCAGCTGGAAGCGGTAACGCAGTTACTAGATTTTCAATCGCTGTTACAAGACAATTCAAGAGAGATGAAGCTGATTTTATTAATTGCGTAGCATTTGGAAAGACAGCCGAAACAATAGCACAATATCTTACAAAAGGTGGTCAAATTGCAATCACTGGTAACATCAGAACAGGTAGTTATGATGCACAAGACGGTTCAAAAAGATACACTACTGATGTAGTTGTAGAAAGCTTTGAATTCGTTGGTGGAGGCAAAGGCCAAAACGCTGGTTCAGGTAATGAATTTGGCGGAAACAATTCTGAGTATTCAAAGCCAGCAAATAATGCATTTGGTGGATTTGACGATGACATGACTCCTGTAGATGATGGAGATATGCCGTTTTAATTTTTTGAGGTAAGGAGGGAAAATCATGAGAGAAAATAACAACAACAGAAGATCTGGCGGAAGAATGAGAAGATCTAAGAGAAAAGTTTGTGCTTTTTGTGTTGAAAAGGCTGACTCAATAGACTACAAAGATGTAGCTAAGTTAAGAAAGTATGTTACTGAAAGAGGAAAGATACTTCCAAGAAGAATTTCAGGAACATGTGCTAAGCACCAAAGACAATTAACTGAATCAGTTAAGAGAGCTAGAAACATAGCTTTATTACCATTCACAACAGAATAGTAATAGTTAAATGGAGCATGATAGAAATATATTTTCTATTATGCTCCTTATTTTTTTGGAAAAAACTCTCATTTTCTTGCAATAGTAATAGAAAAAATTTAAAATATACATACAAGGGTATTTAAGAGGTGAGGGTATGAAAAAAGAAGATTTAAATATTATGGGCAATGTAAAAATTATAGAGAGTTTAAAAGCTCAATTAATTAGAATTATAGGAGACTTTTATACATTACTAACAAGAGGTAGTAATGTTGCAGAAGAGGCTATAGTTCAGTGTATAGCAGGCGCTATAATAATTTTATACGTACTAGGAGATAAGCTAGGATATTCATTACCGGAAATAGATCATGAAATAAAGAAGAACCTTGATCGAGGAATAAGAGCTGAAGATGAAGTAGAAAAAGAAGGTAGAAGTTTAAGTAAACTTAAAGAGTATATTTCAAAGAGAAGAGACTAATAATTAAATAGGAGGCGTTTTATGAAGGTACAATTATTAATGAAAAAGCTCATAAAACCAGTTGCACTAATATTAGCCTCTGTAATATTTTTTTCCTTAGGATATAGTCAAATTGGATTACTAATTGCAATAATTTATTTTATAGATAATTTTTATCAGTTAAATAATTATTGGAAAAAAGAGAGTGATATAAATCAATTCACTAAAGATGTAGATGCGGCTATAAAAGAAAATGTAGCAAATACATTATTACCTATTGCGTTAATAAAAGAAGACGGTAAAGTAATGTGGCATAACAATATTTTTCCTGAGATAAAAGTTGGGAAAAATTTTGCTGGGGAAAATATTTTAAGTATTGCTAGAGGTCTTAACTTAAGAAAAATACTAGAAGCAGACAAAGACTTACATCAAAGATTAAAATTAAACGGCAGACTATATGATGTATATAGTAAAGAAATTTATAGAAATAAACAAAAAATGTTTTTAGTATATTTCAATGATATAAGTGAGTTTATAGGATTAGATACAACTAAAGAGAGTATAATGCTTATAGAGGTAGATAACTTTAATGAGGCATTAGATACAACAAGTGACTCTGATAAACCTTTAGTAATCGCAGAAATAGACAGAGAAATTAGTTCTTATGCTCATAGATTAGAAGCTATGGTAAAGAAATATCAAAATAATATGTATGTACTATCAATTCAAGATAAGTACATAGATGAAGAAATAAGTAATAACTTTTCTATATTAGATAAGATTTCTACTATAAATAAAGGGAATAAACTAGAAATAACACTTAGTATAGGCGTTGGCAGAGGTGGGATGTCCCCCCAAGAAAATTATAATTTTGCTGTTGTCGCAAAAGAGCTTTCTTTAGGTAGAGGTGGAGATCAGGCTGTTGTTAAAAGTAGTGATGGAATAAAGATATTCGGTGGAAATACTAAAGAGATAGAGAAAAGGACTAGAGTAAGAGCTAGGGTTGTCTCTCATGCGTTAAAAGAGCTTATTTACGAAAGTAGCAAAGTATATATAATGGGACATAAAAACCCTGATATGGACTGCTTTGGATCTGCTGTAGGTATGGCAAGTGTTATTAAGCAGCTTGGTAAGTCGTGCAGTATAATTTTAGATGAGGATATTGGAGCAATAGAATATTACTTAAATGAATTGAAAAGAGAGTCAAAATATGCTAATCTATTTGAAACATCAGAAGAAGTCAAAAAGGAAATGGATGATGAAGCACTTTTTATTATAATGGATGTACACAATAGGACTTATGTTAATAATTTTAAACTAATAGAACATGCAAAGAGAAAAGTTATAATAGATCATCATAGAAGAAGTGCTGATATAATAGAAGATACACTTTTAAATTATATAGAAGTATTTGCATCATCAACTTCAGAGATGGTAACAGAAATAATTCAGTATATGGTTGAGAAGCCAAATCTTACGGAACTTGAAGCTGAAGGCTTGCTTGCAGGAATTTATATGGATACTAAAGGGTTTTCATTTAAAACAGGAGTAAGAACTTTTGAAGCTGCATCTTTCTTAAGAAAATCAGGTGCGGAGACAACTGAAGTAAAGAAGATGTTTACTGATAACCTTACTGATTTTATACAGATTTCAGAAATAATAAAATCTGCAAAAATACAAAATGAAATTGCTATAGCAGTTTGTCCAACTTCTGTTGATGATACTGTTATAATTGCAAAATCAGCAGATGAATTGCTTAATATATCAGGAATTTTAGCTAGTTTTGTATTAGCTGAAATTGATGGTAGTATATATATAAGTGCAAGATCAATTGGAGATATAAATGTTCAAATTGTATTAGAAGCACTTGGAGGTGGTGGTCATATGAATATGGCAGGCACCAAAATAACAAATAAACCTATAGAAGAAGTCTTACAAGACTTAAAAGACGCAATTAAAAAATACTTAAGGGTGGGTGAATAAAATGAAAGTTATTTTATTAAAGGATGTTAAAACATTAGGAAAAGTTGGAGATGTAATCAATGCATCAGATGGATATGCAAGAAACTTCTTATTCCCAAAGGGATTAGCAAAGGAAGCAACAGATAATAACATGCATATTTTAAACAACCAAAAGGAAAATGAAAGAAAGCAAAAACTTGCTGAATTAGAAGCAGCTCAAAAGTTAGCTTCAGAATTAAAAGGAAAAGAAATCAAAATTATTGGAAAAGCTGGAGATAACGGAAAGTTATTTGGAGCTATAACAAGCAAGGATGTTGCAAAGAAAATAAAAGAACTTTACAAAGTAGAAATAGATAAGAAGAAAATTGTTATGGATACAATAAAAATAGCTGGCGGATATGAAATAGAAGTTAAGCTATATCCTGAAGTTTCAACAAAGATGAAGGTTATTATTGTTCCACAAGCGTAGGGAGGAAAAGACTTGAAATTACGTGAGGAAATTAGTTTCTTACAGGACATAATAAAAGGTGATTTACCTCAAGAATCTCAAATTAACGTTTTATTTGATATACTTAAAAATGTATTAGATGAAGGCGCTATTAGAGCAAGAACTGTAAGATTTAAATTAAAAAATTATGTTAGCTCAACAAAAGTTACAGATAGAGCATATGCTTTAAATATGATAGCTTCAGATGGAGCAGGAATTGAAGTTGTTCCACCAGAAGACAAAGTTGACGAGGTTATTGAAGATGCTGTTATTTGGATTTCAGAAGAAATTGCAAAGAGATATGTTCAAAATCAAATAGAGTCAAAAGTAGAAAAAGCTATAATGGAGAAGCAAGAAAAGTACATCGATGAGATGAGACTATCCATTATAAAGAAAGAAAAAGGCAGCGAGAATCAAAAAACAAAGAAAAAGTATGAAGAGCTTAAGGAATTAGATGAAAGAGTAACTAGCAAAAATATTATGAGCGTATTAAGACCAGAAAAGCTAGATGAAATAGTTGGTCAAGAAAGAGCTATAAAATCATTAATATCAAAGCTATCCTCACCATATCCTCAACATATAATACTTTATGGACCACCAGGAGTTGGTAAAACAACTGCAGCTAGAATTGCATTAAATGCAGCTAAAGAATTAAACTTTACACCATTTGATGATAAGTCTAACTTCGTTGAAGTTGATGGAACAACTTTAAGATGGGATCCAAGAGAGATTACAAATCCTTTATTAGGTTCAGTTCATGATCCTATATATCAAGGTAGTAAAAGAGATTTAGCTGATATAGGAGTGCCAGAACCAAAGCCAGGTTTAGTTACTGAAGCTCATGGTGGAGTCCTATTTATAGATGAAATTGGAGAACTTGATAACATACTTCAAAACAAATTATTAAAAGTATTAGAAGATAAGAGAGTTGAATTCTCATCATCATACTACGATCCAGATGATGAAAAGACACCTGAATATATTAAATACTTATTTGATAATGGAGCTCCAGCAGACTTTGTTTTAATAGGTGCAACAACTAGAGAGCCAGGTGAAATAAATCCAGCTCTTAGATCAAGATGTACTGAAGTTTACTTTGAACCATTAGGTGCAAAGGATATTGAAAACATAGTAAAAAATGCTGCAAGAAAGCTTGAAGTATCATTAGAAAAGGAAGTTCCAGAGTATATAAGCAGATTTACTATAGAAGGTAGAAAAGCGGTAAATATACTTACAGATGCATATGGATACGCTTTGTATAAGAGAAAAGTTAAGCCAAAGAAGCTTAAAATTACTTTAAAAGATGTTGAAGAGATTGTTTCTATAGGAAGATATGTTCCTTTTGAAAGAACTATAAATAGTTCAGAATATGAAGTAGGTCATATTCATGGATTAGGAGTTAGTGGATTTATAGGATCAACTATAGAAATAGAAGCTGTAGCATTCCCTGCAAAGAAAAAGGGTGCTGGAACAGTTAGATTCAATGATACTGCAGGTAGTATGGCAAAAGACTCAGTTTATAATGCAGCATCTGTAATAAGAAAAATTACAGATAAAGATATAAAAGATTATGATATACACGTAAATGTTATTGGTGGTGGTAAGATAGATGGACCATCTGCTGGTGCTGCTATAACAGTATGTATTATAAGTGCATTATTAAATAAGCCTTTAAGACAAGATGTTGCTATTACCGGGGAAATATCTCTAAGAGGAGAAGTTAAACCAGTTGGAGGAATATTTGAAAAAATTTATGGTGCAAGAAGAAAGGGAATTACTCTTGCAATTGTACCAGATGATAATAAAAATGACGTTCCAAAAGGATTAACAGATATAGAAGTTAAGCCGGTAAAAACAATTGAAGAAGTAATGAATTTAGTTTTTTAATATATAGAAAAGAAGATGTTTTACATCTTCTTTTCTTTTAGCAAGTATATAAGAATATATAATTTAATATATTCTCATTTTTGTTTTTTTGATATAATATGAAAAGATAACTTCTTTGGAAGGAGGTAAGGACTTTGGAAACAACGGTGAATAGAACATTACCACAGAGTATCGAAGCAGAACAATCTGTAATAGGATCTATGATTATAGATAGAGGTGCGATAGCACAAGCTGCTCAAGGATTAGAAGAAGACGATTTTTATAGAGATAGTCACAAAATTTTATATAGAAGCATTATTGATATGTTCAAAAGAGATATGGCTGTTGACTTAGTTACTGTACTTGAATATTTAAAAGCTACAGACACTCTTGAAAGAGCTGGTGGGGTTACATATGTATCAGAAATAACATCATCTGTTCCAACAACAGCAAACCTTGCATCATACATACAAATCGTTCAAGAAAAATCAACGCTTAGAAAACTTATTAAAGCTTCAACTTCAATAATTGAAGAAAGTTACAATAAGCAAGGAGAAGTTGAAGGGGTATTAGATGCAGCTGAAAAGAGAATATTTGATATTGCAGAAAAGAGAACAACAAGTGATTTTGAGCCTTTAAATCAAGTTCTTGAAAGAGGATTCGTTGAAATAGAAAGACTGTTTAACAATAAAGGTGAAATAACAGGAGTAACATCAGGATTTGCTGATTTAGACTCTAAGACATCAGGATTCCAAAAGGGGGATATGGTTCTTATTGCAGCTAGACCTTCAATGGGGAAGACAACATTTGCACTTAATATTGCGGAGAACGCGGCACTTAGAAGTGGAAAGAGTGTTGTTATATTCTCACTGGAAATGTCAAAGGAACAGTTAGCTTATAAGTTACTATGTTCCGAAGCTAATGTTGATATGTTAAAACTTAGAACAGGTAACTTAGATGATAAAGACTGGGAAAATATAGCGAGAGCTACAGGGCCTTTATCAAAGGCGAAAATATTTATAGATGATACAGCTGGTGTTACAGTTATGGAAATGAGATCTAAATGTAGAAGACTTAAGATGGAGTATGGTATAGATTTAATAATGATTGATTACCTTCAGCTTATGTCAGGATCATCAGGTTCTGAAAGTAGACAACAAGAAGTATCAGAAATATCAAGATCAATAAAAGCACTTGCAAAGGAAATGGAATGTCCAGTAATCGCACTATCACAGTTATCTCGTGCACCAGAGCAAAGAGCAGACCATAGACCTATGTTATCTGACCTTAGAGAGTCAGGATCAATAGAGCAGGATGCTGACCTTGTTATGTTCTTATATAGAGATGAGTACTACAACAAGGAAACAGAAGAAAAAAATGTTGGTGAATGCATTATAGCGAAGCAAAGAAACGGTCCAGTTGGAACAACAAAACTTGCTTGGCTTGGTCAGTTCAGTAAATTCGGTAATCTTGATACAATACATCAAGAGTAATATTTATAATAATAAGAGAGAAACTCGCCATTTGAGGTGAGTTTCTTTCTATAAATAAAAACATTTTAGGAGGAGTTAAAATGAGTAGAAAAATTGGTTTTGTAGGTTGCGGTAATATGGGAAGTTCTATGCTTGGAGGATTAATAAATAAAAATTTCCAAAGCAAAGAAAATATTATTGTATCAACTAGAAGTGAAAATTCTAAAGTTAGATTAGAAAAGCAGTATGGAATTAAAGCAGTTTTAGATAATAAAGAAGTAGTAAAAGAGAGTGATGTTTTAATACTTGCAGTTAAACCTTACATGTATAAAGATGTTATTAAAAATATAAAAGAGCACTTAAGAAAAGACCAAATAATAATAAGTATTGCAGCAGGAATAGATATTAAAGATCTTCATGAAATGATAGGAGAAGATTTTAAAATAGTAAAAACTATGCCAAATACTCCAGCATTAGTAGGTGAAGGAATGTCTGCAATATGCCCAAATAAAAATGTAACAGAAGAGGAATTAAATTATGTATGTAGCATGTTTGAAGCCTTTGGTAAATATGAAATATTAAGCGAAAAAGACTTTCATGCATTTATAGCATTGTGTGGCTCATCACCAGCTTATGTATTTATGTTCATAGAAGCAATGGCAGACGGAGCAGTTAAACTTGGAATACCAAGAGATAAAGCTTATAAAATGGCAGCTCAAAGTGTGCTAGGTTCAGCGAAGATGGTTTTAGATACAGGAAAGCATCCAGGTGAATTAAAAGATATGGTTTGCTCACCAGGTGGAACTACAATAGAAGCTGTCTGCGAACTTGAAGATGCAGGATTTAGAAGATCAGTTATAAAAGCAATGGATAAATGTGCAGAAAAATCAAAAAGTATGTAACTTAAAAAAATATATTAAAATATAGAAATATGTGTTGACAAAACTATATAAATTCAATATACTAATGTTAGTGATAATCAATATCAATTAATGAATGCGTGATAAATTTTGGATTGGTTATCTAACTGGACACACATAAAAAACACACACATAGAACTTAATTACACTAAAGACTCCTCTTAATTATTTGAGAATTAAGAAAAACACTCTTAGAGATCCACAGCTCTAAGAGTGTTTTGCGTTAATCTTAAAATATACATAATATTTATATATAAATACAATATATAGGAAGTATATTAGGAAAAAAGGAGCTCGCATCAATAAAATGACGAACTATTTATTAATAATTTAGAAAAACATTCGATAAAATGTTGACCTAGAACAATCATTTTGCTACTATAATTAATGGAGATAAGAAAAATCCAAATAAAATTATATTAATTTATAAATTAATGTAAATAATAAAAATATATAAATAACTCCATTAAATTTAGGAGAAGACTAAAAAGAAATAGTCTAAAGGAGGCAAATAACATGTCAGCATTTATAGTAATAGGAGCTCAATGGGGCGACGAAGGAAAAGGAAAGATGACAGATTACCTTGCGGAGGATGCACAGGTTGTTGTTAGATTCCAAGGAGGAAATAACGCAGGTCATACTGTAGTAGTTGGAGATAAAGAATATAAGCTTCACTTAATACCTTCAGGAATACTATATGATGATAAGACAAATGTAATTGGAAATGGCGTAGTAGTTGATCCAAAAGCATTATTTGAAGAAATAACTTACTTAGAAGGTGTTGGAGTTAATGTAACACCAGAAAAGTTAATCATAAGTGATAGAGCACACTTAATAATGCCATATCATAAGGTATTAGATAAGTTAAAAGAAAGAGCAAGAGGAAAAAATGACATAGGTACAACTGGAAAAGGTATAGGACCATGTTATACAGATAAATTTGAAAGATCAGGTATTAGAGTATGTGATCTTATGCATGAAAATGTATTTAGAGAAAAGCTACAAGAAAACATTGATGCTAAAAATGAATATATAACAAAAGTTTTAGGTGGCGAACCTTTAAATTATGAAGAAATACTAATGGAATACCTTGCACTAGGTGATAGATTAAGACCTTTTGTTGCTGATACTTCAGTTAAAGTATATGATGCAATAAAAGAAGATAAGACAGTATTATTTGAAGGTGCACAAGGTATGCTTCTTGATATAGATTACGGAACATACCCATATGTAACATCATCAAATACAACAGCTGGTGGAGTACCAAGTGGTTCAGGAATAGGACCAAGAATGATAACAAATGCTGTTGGTATTGCTAAAGCTTACACAACAAGAGTTGGTAAAGGACCTTTCCCAACAGAATTATGTGATGCAACTGGTGACTGGATAAGAGAAAAAGGTCATGAGTATGGAGTTACTACTGGAAGATCAAGAAGATGTGGATGGCTTGACCTTGTAATCTTAAAGACTTCAGTAAGAGTTAGTGGATTAACTTCACTTGCAGTAACTAAGATAGATACATTAGCTGGTCTTGAAAAAATTAAAGTTTGTGTTGGATACAAATTCAACGGAGAAATAATTGATTACTTCCCAGCAAGCTTAGAAGATCTTGCTTTATGTGAGCCAGTATACGAAGAATTTGATGGATGGGATGATAGCGTAGCAGATGCTAGAAGCTATGAAGAACTACCTGAAAATGCAAAGAAATATATCGAAAGAATAGAAGAATTCACTGATACAAGAGTATCAATCGTTTCAGTTGGTCCAAAGAGAGATCAAACTATGAGAGTTAAAGAACTTTAATTCCGACTAGTTGACTTGACTTTAATAATTGTATAAAATATAATCTTTTTATAAAAGATAATTAAGAAAATAATATTATTATTGAAGAGGTGAATCAAATGATAACTAAAGATATGACAATCGGAGAAATAATCCGTAAGGAACCATCAGCAGCTGAAACATTAATGGCTTTTGGAATGGGTTGTGTTGGATGTCCATCAGCTCAAGGAGAAACTCTTGAAGAAGCTGCAATGGTACACGGAATAAATTTAGATGCATTAGTAGAAGCTTTAAACAATAGAGAAATGTAATTAGTGCTATCTTAATAAGGTATAGAGTTTATAAATTAACTCTATACCTTATTTTTTTTAAGGAATTTTAATAAAATTTATTTCCATATATTGTAAATTGAAAAGATTAATTGTAAAATATAACTATGTCAATTTTAAGGGGGATAAAAATGGTTTGTAGATATTGTGGTAATGAGAGTAAAGAAGAGATGTGTGAATACTGTAGAATCCATATTGAGGACGATAATATGGCAGCAACATCTACAACAAATGCGATAAGAATTAGTTTATTTGATGAATTAAAAGAGATAACAATTAAGATGATAAAAGATCCAATAAAAACGGGAATACAAAATTGTTTTGATTTAAGTGTTAGGGCAATTATTGCAATAGGAATAATGTCAGCCATAATATCAATTATTTATTATTCATTAGTACCATCTATAAGACTGGGCTTGTTTGCTGGGATATTTAATACAATTATTTCATTAACAATAGCATTTTGTATATTATATGTATTTACAACAATAGATAAACGAAAGGAAATAGGAGCCTTAAACTTATTTAAAGCCGTAATGATAGCTTATATACCCGCTTTATGTATATTTATCATAAGAGCGGTTTTAATAAACGTCTCCTTCGAATTAGGGACTATGTTAAGTGCTATAGCAAAGACGTTATTTGCTATAGTTTTATATAATATTTTAATTGATAAAAGGTTAGTTAATAGAGATAAATCTATAATAGCTACACTTACGATAGCATTATTTATTTAAGAAAAGTAGAGGTTCTATTAAATTAATAAAGATTATAAGGGGAGCGAGGATAGTTTTATGGTTAATAATAATGGGTGTAATTTAGAAGCAATAAATAAAGGGAATGGATTTAATATAAAAAAATTTATATTAAATCCAATAGATAATAATATAGATTTTAAAAATAAAACATTTATATTAACTATTCTAGTTATAGGTTTATTAACTACACTAAGTTCAATAATGAATTTTCAATATAATATAAGGGAACTATTTATTGATACATTTATGTGGGAGCTTATATTTAATATATTTAAAATATCAATTGCAACAGTTATACTATATATTTTGTTTGATGATGAAGTAAGAGACAAAGAAGGAGTCCGTGGAGCGCTACAATATGTCTTAATGGCATCTTTATGTAGAATAGGTATATTATCTATAGGTGCACTATTATCTATTGTAAGTGTGAGTTTTGTAAGTATTACAAGTACATTAGGACTCGTAGCATTTGTATTGAATTTATATGTTATTTTAACTATAAGAGGTAATTTTACTAATAATAAGGGGATTGCTATCTCAATTATAATGATATTATTTATGTAAACTAGTAATTTAAATTAAGATTTTGTAAAAAGTATTTGTAAATATAATAAAGGTAGTAGATTTAGTATACAATTAAGGTAATAAATTATTGAGGTGAGCAAATGAATAAAGGATATACTAAACAATACGAAGTAATGTATCGTGATTCAGATTATAAATTAAGATGTAAATTAGCATCAATGATAGACCTTTTCTGTGATGTTGGAACTATACATGCAGAATCAGTTGGTGATACAATAGATTTTCAACTAACACACGGATGTACATGGGTGTTTTATAAGTACGATATTAAAGTTTATAAATATCCAAAGTATAGAGAAAAAATAAATGTAACTACAATACCAGTAGGTTTTAAAAAGTTCTATGCATTTAGAAAGTACTTAATTAAAAATGAAGAAGGAGAACTTCTTGCAGAAGGATTAGCACTATTTTTCTTAATAAATATAGAAAAAAGAAGACCTGCTAGAATATTAAAAGAGCAATATGAAATGTATGATGTAGACGGAGACATGGATAAGGCTCTAGATATGGATAAGATAGAAAAAATCGAGAAGGAAGATTACTATAAAGACTTCCAAATAAGATATAGTGATATAGATTCAAATACTCATGTAAACAACGTTAAATATGTTGAGTGGGCTATTGAGTCAGTACCTGTTGATATAATTAAAGATTATGAAATGAAAAGAATAAAAATAGTATTCGAAAAGGAAACTACTTATGGTGACATGGTTCATGTATCAGCTGAAGTTAGAGAAGATGGAAATGGATTAGTTACTCTTCATAAAATAACAAACAGAGATGGAGAAGAATTAACTCTATTAGAAGCTCACTGGGAGAAAGAAGAAAAATAAAAAAATTGCTACGGCTAAAGCCGTAGCAATTACTATTTTAATTTATGATTTGCTTAATGAATTTACTGCAAGGAATGCAGAACTCCAAGCCCATTGAAGATTAAATCCGCCACAATCTCCATCAACATCTAATAACTCTCCTGCAAAATATAGGTCTTTAACTTTCTTAGATTCTAAAGTTTCAGAATTAACTTCTGAAGTATTAACCCCACCTACAGTTACTTGAGCATTGGCAAATTCTTTAGTACCAGTACACTTAAATTGCCAGTCCTTCATACGATTTATTAAAGCATTTTGATACTGCCATTCAACATCATAACAAGGTGTATGAATATCATGTATACCAATATCCTTTAAAAGAATCGGAACTAATTTCTTATTTAAAACACCGATTAATGCATTAGAAATACTTCTATGAGAGAACATTGCTAAATGACCATAAAAGAAATTACTAACATCATCTAAAGATTTGTTTTCCATCATATCTAATTTTATCCACACGTTATCGTGGTTTTTTAAATGCCTTGAAGCTGTGGATGAAATTTGTAATATTGGAGGTCCTGATATTCCGTAATCTGTGAATAAAATTTCTCCACTTTCTTCTCTAACAACAAAATTATTAGAAATTAAAGATACCTTGCCGTCAAACTTAATACCAGATAATCCTTTTAATCTAGGGTAATCAAGCTTAAGCTGAACTATTCCAGGCATTGTAGAAGTAATAGTGTGTCCTAAGTCTTCAGCTAATCTATATCCTGAACCATCAGATCCAGTTTTTACTGCAGATTTTCCGCCACAACAAAGGAGTAATTTTTTTGAACTAAACTCAGAAAACTCTTCATTGCCTGTGGATAAAATAAATTTATTCTTCTTGTGGATAGTTTTCACTTTGCAATTTGTGTACAGTGGAATATTTTTATCTTCAATTGCAAGTCTTAAAATATCCACAACTGAAGATGCTTGTAATGATTGTGGATAAAGTTTACTATTTTCAAGTTCTACAATAGGAAGACCAATTGATAAGAAAAAGTTTCTTGTGTCCTCTATTGAAAAGCTATTTAATGCATTTATAAAAAAGTCTTTATTTGAACTGTGATAATTAACAAATGGGTATTTTACAGAAGCGTTAGAAATATTACATCTACCATTTCCAGTAGTTAATATTTTTCTGCCGACTCTATCTGTACCTTCAACTATAGCAACATCTAATCCAAGATCTTTAGCTAAAATAGCAGACATAAGTCCAGAAGCGCCACCGCCAACTATTATTAAATCATGATATATCATATTTGAAATCTTCTCCTTAATATATACTTTAAATAGATTCTACCATAGTAATAATTTTCATTAAAGAAAGGAATATTAAATAATGAGGTGTAGGTTATGAAAGTTATTGTTAAAAATAGTGAGTTAGACGATTATAATAAAGAATTTAAAGTAAAGAGAATTAACTATGATAAAGTCTTAGTTATTTACCCTAACAAAGAAAGATTAAAAGAATTTTATAATATAGATGTAGAAATAATACAAGAAAGTACTATTGATAACTTTCTAATTAATAATATGGAGTTTTTAAAAATAAAACTTCAACGAGGAATTTCAGTAGCATTTTATAAAGCATTAGCAGATGGTATACAGTTAGAATTTAAAGAGGCTGTTAAAAGTATTGATCTTTTAGTAGATAAGTATTCTATTAATAATAGAAATATATTTGAAAAGGAACTTTTATTAATGGTTAATAAGAAATATTTATTGAAAATAATAAGTACAGGAAAAAAATTTAGTAGAAAAGAATATAAATTTAATATTGTAAAAGTGGAGAAAGACGAATTTATGGGAATTTACAATGATGAAAGAGTAAGAATAATAAAAGAAATTGAAAAAAAAGAAAAGCTTTTATCAAAATACGAAGAAGTACGTATAAACATTGAAAATACTGGCCTTCACAGTAATTTGATAGTGTAAAAATATATATAAACTTAAAACTATAAGAATAAAAATTAAAAAAAATAAAAATTAATTTTGAAAAAGTGTTGACACTTAAATTGATTTTATGTAATATAGTCTATGTGATTAGCGCACTTATGTTGAGCGAGAGTCACAAGGAAAGATTCTTAACTTGGCTCCTTGGTCAAGCGGTTAAGACACCACCCTTTCACGGTGGTAACAGGGGTT
>NZ_JAVXRL010000068.1:0-14632 GCF_036643715.1 Clostridium sp.
CCCTAATTTAAAATTATTAACATCATTTTATTATATAAGTAAATATTATCCAAATAACAATACTATACTTTTTTATACCAATATTAGTATTCCTTATCACTTCAAAGCATTTTTGTGTAAGCCTGTTGTTTCTAAATACTTTTATCTATTTAAGCCATAATTTATAAATATATGGACCTATATGGAATTTAACGATTAACTTTAAAAGTGCTATACTATTAATTGTACTTGGTTCCTTGGTCAAGCGGTTAAGACACCACCCTCTCACGGTGGTATCAGGGGTTCAATTCCCCTAGGAGCTACCAAATAAAATAATAAGAGAGTGAATTAAATTCACTCTCTTATTATCGTTTAAAATCTTCATAATCATCTAACTTTTGGTACTCTTTAATATAATCTTCATTATATATATCTTTTTCCTCTATCATTTTCTCAAGTCTGTTTATCCTAATGTATAGTTCTTTAAACTTTAATGATACATCTTCATTATGTTCCTTAAGCTTAGTTGGAATATTATAAACTATATTATAAACTATGAGTATAACTAAAATAACTGCAAGTATATCCAAAACTATGTCCCCCTTAATAACTTTATACTTATAATAATATCACATAAGCCTATTATTCATTATTTAAATTAAATTTTCAGAAAATTCAGTAAAAATATTTTACTTTTGTTAAATATTGTATATAATTAAACTAAGATCTGTTTTTTAATTTCAATATATTATCATGTGGGGGTTTTTATAATGAAAAAACAAAAACTAAAAAGAATAATTGCAATTGGTGCTATTGCATCTATTGTAATACCAAACCTTCTAACATCTACTGTTTATGCAAATAATTTTCTTACTCTAGAAAATATCTCAAAAGAAACAAAAGATTTTGGTGTACTAAAAGGAATACAATGGCCAAAACAAGTCAATTCACCTTATATTGATATGGTAGCATGGACAAGTAATCCAAATTATTCTAATAATGGTGCAGCTAATTTAGCTAAAATAAGTACAGAGACTGGTGTTGATTTCTTTAACTTAGGATTTATACAATCTAGTGGACAAGGAATAAAAGATGGCCAAGTTGCCTGGGGTTGGGGTGGCTATTCAGTTTTAAGCGAGTGGGACAGTGAAAATACACAATATAATGGAATTAAAAAATCAATTAGGGAACTTCGTGAACTTGGTGGCGATGTTACTATATCTTTCGGCGGACTCTCAGGCACAGCATTCTGGCAAGTTACTCAAGATGTAGATATCTTAGCTAACACATATAAAAATATCATAAATGGATATGGGCTTACACGAATAGATTTAGACATAGAAGGTGGTGCACAAAATGTTGCACAAAATATAGCAAACGCAAAAGCAATAAAAAAGGTACAATCTGAAACAGGGGTTGATGTAGTACTAACTCTTCCAGTACTACCAAGTGGATTAACTAATGTTCAATTAGATGTACTACAATCTTATCTATCAGAAGGTGTTGATTTAGAAGTTATTAATTTGATGACAATGTGCTACGGATCCGGGACATTAAATCCTGGTGAAAATTATGGAACTGCATCACTAAGAGCCGTTGACAGTACAAAAAATCAGTTACAAGACTATTACAAAAAATATGCTGGCATATCATTAAATGATGATGCTGCTTATGCAAAAATTGGTACAACTCCTTCAATTGGTTATGAAAGTGGATCGCATCCTATATTCACTACAGAATTATCAAAATTAATAGTTGACCATGCAGTAGAAAAGAAATTAGCCATGACTTCTTTTTGGTCAATGAATAGAGATGCAATGCTCCAATCCAATTCTGGAATTAATTCTCAATATGCATTTACTAATATATTTAAAGTTTTCGGTGAAGATAGTGGAAATATTACACCAGATCCTGGCGTAAATTCAAAACCTATAATCTCAGGTGCTAATGATATAACTATAAAATTAGGTGAAAGTTTTGACTCGAAAAAAGGGGTTACAGCTATCGACATAGAAGATGGGGATTTAACTAATAAAATTACAATTACCGGAACTGTTGATAATACTAAAGAAGGTATTTATAAGATCGTTTATAAAGTTACTGACAGTAAGGGTGCAACTTCTGAAATTATAAGAAATGTAACTGTTAAATCTAATGATAGCGAAACGGTTAATGATACTTATGATAATTCTAAAGTTTATACTGCTGGTGATACAGTAATTTATAATGGTAAAAAGTATCTTTGTAAATGGTGGGTTCAAGGACAGGCTCCAGGAACTACTGATGCTTGGTTAGAAATTATATAATAATAAAAGCCATTGCTTTTTTGTAGCAATGGCTTTTATAATATACTAACTAAAATTTCTACTTAATATCTATAACTACTTCTTCATTATAATACATTCCATTAACTTTAATCTTAACAGTGCCTACTTCCCCAATAGTTCTAATCCAGAAAGCAGTAATTCCTCCCATAATACCAAACTTATTAGGACCTAAAATCTTTGCTGGACCATCTATCTCAACTTCTATAAATTCATTACTAAACTGAAGAACATTGCCTAGATTATCTAGTAACTTAACTACAATCCTCGTTGCATCGTAACTAGACATATTTATTGAAAGTTCTAAATCATCAGGAATAACTTCTATTTTATCTCTCCATTTAAGCTCCCCAATATTTTTGCTTATAACTTCTTTATTATTAACAAAACCTTTAACTGTAAGCATATTTTCAACTTCTCCCCAACCATCATTTTCACCTAAGTGATTTATAACTATCGGCGGGTGATTTAAATTTATAAAATTCACCTTATCTGGATAGTATGAATCAATACACTTTTCACTTTTAAATATTTTTATATAATCACAATTAGTAAGTATTGTAAATGGTAGTATTCCGCCTCCATCCTTTTCTCCTCTGCATCCTAATGTTATTGGCTCTAATACTACCCCATCTTTTACATCTCTTTGAGATGAGTATGCATAAGCTGCATACTTACTATTTCTAAACATGTCCATAACTCCATGATAACAAATCTTATCACCAGAACCAAAGGCACTGTGAGTGTTATAATCAAAAGCACACCAGCTTATTGAACCACTTATTTCCTTAGACCCTAATGCTTCATTTATTACTCTTAGATGCCTGTTTGCATGTTCTACAAGCTTCACTTCCTGATCAAATCTTTTAGTTGGGTACATATGCCCATTACTTTCAGTAACTAAATATGGAACCTTTTTATTAAGACAAGTTGCTTCTTCCCTAGTCACAAATACTTTTTCTCCTCCATTATGAGTGAAATCATTTATTGTATATACATCTTCTAATAGCTCACTATTATATAAATATCTTACACCACCAGTTTGTCTTATTTTATCTAGTGATTTAGCTATTTTATTTGTTCTATAATAGAAATCATGGTTATCCCCTGACTCATTAATTCTAACTCCCCACATTATAATAGAAGGTCTATTATAATCTCTCTTTATCATAGATTCAGTATCACAAGCTGATATATCCTGCCATAATTTATCTCCAATATGTTGCCATCCTGGTATTTCTTCAAATACTAAAAGTCCTATTTCATCACATCTATTTAAGAAATGTCTTGATTGCATATAATGAGATGTTCTGACTATATTCACACCTAAATCAAATTTTAATATATCTGCATCCTTTTTCTGAACTCTCTCTGGCATTGCATACCCTACATATGGATAAGATTGGTGACGATTTAATCCAATTAACTTTAGCTTTCTTCCATTTAAATAAAATCCATCTTCTTTAAAGATAGCATCTCTAAATCCAAAATTATCACTGTACTCATCAATAATCTCATTATTATATTTTAAAGTGACTTTAATCTTATATAATTTAGGGTTACCAATATCCCAAAGCACTACATCCTTAATATTTTCTATAATTAATACGTTTTCATTTATATCATCATTTAATGTTATATTCTTTTCTATCGATGCTATAACTTTTTCCTCACTTAATAAATCTACATTAACATTTATATTTTCATGTTTATAATTGTTAATGGCTACTTTAACTTCTAAATCTTTATTTTGCTTTAGAGGATTATAACAACTACAATATATATTTTTTATAAAAGTTTTTGGTACAGATCTAATAGATACTTCTCTATAGATCCCTCCATAAGTTAAATAATCAACTACATTTCCATAAGGTGGGATATCTTTTCTTTCAGTTGAATCTACAACAACGGTTAAAATATTATCTTCACCATATTTTATATAATCAGTTATATCTACTGAAAAAGGGGAGTATCCACCTTTATGATTTATTAAATGTTTTCCATTAAAATATACATCTGCTGCAATCATAACACCTTCAAAATCCACATATGTTTTCTTTTCTTTAAAGCTTGAATCTATAAATAATGATTTACTATATGTTGATACAAATTGGTATTCATTTTCATTAAAGCAATTATACGGAAGTTCTTTATTTGTATGTGGTAAATCTATCGCTTTGAAATCTTCAAACTTACAATTTCCATCTAAATACTTTACATCAAAACTATCTTTATATAACCACCCATTATTTATAAATTTTATTTTCCTCATATTTTTCCCACCTCTCTAATATTAACCCAAATATAACCACAGATATTTTTATACTTAAATTATACATAGAAACTATAAAAAAAGCTTCAATTATTTTACAATATTTTTCATATTGTAAAAAGACTGCCTAAATTTTAAGACAGTCTTTTTAGTATTAATTTTTATTCTCATTAATTAGTTTTAAAATAAAGTACCCACCAAATAAAATTGTATATGATATTAATTTTAACCAATCAAGTTCTTTACCATTAAATAAAACTATTACAATATGTATATATACTAATAAATAAAACGGATACGCCATTTTTTGAATAGTCTTCCACTTCTTAAACCTCATCTTAGCTCTAACTTTTTTAAATGATGTTATAAATAATGGTATCATTATAATAAATGCTATTAGTCCAATAATTAAATATGTAATATATAAAACTGATATTGCTTTTCCGTCTGAAAGTTTTACTAAAAATCTTATTGCATACATTATGCAATGAGGTATTATTAGAATTGATCCTATTATAGCCATCTCTGCTCTAATACTTAATAACTTCCTAGTAACCTTCCATCTTTTATTTAATGCTCCTGCAAACATTACTAAAACAAAAAATGATATAGCAACATTTCCTTTCATAAAAACTCTCTCTAAATCATTCAAAAATCCTTCTAACTTATAATTCGAAGTTAGTCTTAAAATTTCATAAATAGTAACTGAAACAGTCATAATCGTAGCTACTCCATAAAAAGTTTTACTATGTTCCCTAATTGTTTTCGTACATATAATTGCTAATGCAATTACTAATACTAATGAATAAATTAAATACATCTCGCGCCTCCCTAAAGATGAAATTGATAATTGTTATCATATGAATATTATTATACATATTCATCTATGTCAATAAAAAAAATACAATATGTTCCTTAATAATATATAAGTTTACACATTGTATTTATAGTTTATATTTAATTCATATAATTATTTACTAGTTCATAGCATCTATTTTTAGTTTCACTCGCTAATGTACAAATATATTCAAGTCGTTCCATAGTACCACCTTTATATTGTTCTGAATTTTTTTTAGCTTTTGCTTCTTTATCTTTAATCCATTGAATCTCTTCTTTTTCTAACGCTTTAAATTTATCCTGTGGTAAATTATTTTTTAAGTAACCATATATATCATTAAGTTCATGATCCCAAGCAGTATATTCCGCATTTGCATTTTGTCTCATTTCTGCATCTGTATATCCTGGTGCCATTTTATCAATTTCAGTTTGGATACTTTTTAGCTTATTTAAATACTTTATTTTATCTAATCCCATATTACTTCCAGTATTACTTGAATTACTTTTATCCTTTGATTTTGATACCTCTATATTTGCTTTTTGTAATTCAGAATCAACTCTACCATTTAAATCTTCAATTGTTTTCTTTTGAGTATCATTTAGCTCCTTATTATTTAATGTATCAATTATCTTCTTTGCTTCTTTATATCCTTTATCTTTAATTAAATTTCTTACTTTATCGATTTCTTTGTCTATATCCTTATTTAAATTAAGATTTTCATCTATTTTATTTTTTAATATGTCTACATCACCCTTTAATGCGCTATATTTACCATAATCACTTGGCATACTTTCTATTTCCCTTTTTGCCTCTTCTATTTTACCTTCATCAAATAATTTTTTAGCATCAATATATTTACTAACTAAATCTTTTCCTTCAATAGCTTCCTTATTGTTTGCATCATCATCTAAAACTAATTCAAATGATGCTAATGCTTTATCATATTCTTTATCATTTATTAATTCAATTCCTTTTTCTACACCTTTATTCGTAGTTGAGCTTCTATATACAAAGAATCCTGCTACCCCTAAAATTGCGACTATAACTATTGCTACAATAGTTATTATAATACTTTTTTTCATAATGCTTGTCCCCCTGTGTTTTATATTCTTATGTACTTTTAATAATACACCATTTTACAAAACAAATTAACCTTATCATTTTAAAATAATGATAAGGCTTTTATATTTTCATAAAAAATTTTATTTAGCTACAACTATTTCACCTGATTTTACTGCAAGCTTTTGATAACCATCTTTTGTTGAATAGCTAGTCTTGTCCACCTCTCCATTTACCTTTGCAAGAGTTGCATCTTCTATTTTTATATTTAGTTTTTCACCTTGTAGCGCAGATCCTTTTAACTTAAATACTAAATTTACTAAAATATCTTTTCCACCTTTATCATATCCATCTTTAGAGTATGCATTTTTACCAGCAGTTGTATCTAAATACATCGTATTAATAATACCATCACCATTTGCTGCATCAACATTATAAGTCCAATTTGGTATTTTATAATTTATTTCATCTGATACATTTTTATCGTGATTATCATAAACTTCCATAGTTCCATCATCAACTTCAACAAACTCTAACTTTCTTCTATCAAATGAAATAGACATGCTCGTTGCTGGAAATTCACCTTTTGGCAAATTTTTAACTCTTATTGGAATTCTTAATTCTCTACTATCTTCAAGTTCAACTTTATTTTTAGGACCTTCTACTAGTATAGTTGGTATTCTACCCATCTTTAATATAAAAAGAATACATAATACTAAAGATCCAATAACAATCGTACTAATAATTAACCTTTTACCTTTACTCATTCTTTCTCCTTATAAAACTTAGATAGGTAAAAGCTATCAGCTCATTACCTATCCAAATATTTTCATTTATTTTGATAATATATTGAAATCTTTTCCTGATACGAACTTATCTACTACTTCAATAGCGTCTCTAGTATTAATAGCACCATCTCCACTAGTATTAATAGTTAACATTTCTTTCTCACTTGTTTCCTTAATTCTAAGCCATGATGTTACTGTACTTAATGCATCTTGGGCATCAATACCATCATTATTTATATCACCAAATGTTACTGTATTTTTCAAATTTGGTTTATTATTATCAAATTCATAATTTGATATATCTTCAAGTATCTCTTTACTTACTGATTCATCAACTAATGTTATATAAGTTAATTTATTGTTTTTCTTTGTAAAATCTCCATTATAGTAAAGTGGTATATCTTTGTTGCTCTTAACTGAACTATCTATGTCTCTTCCTACAAATTCAATAGCATATGCTTTGTATCCATCTTCTATTACATCAGCTCCAGATGAAGTATATAATTCTCTTACAAAGGCTTTAGCTACATCCCCTTTTACAAATTCTATTGTACTTGTTCCTTCAGATACATCATAAATTATATCTTTATTTTCATCACATCTTAAAACAAAATTAGTAGCCTTAACTTTTGTTGTTTCTGAATCTTTTTTATCTTCTTTTAAAACAAAGTTTATTGTTGCTACTTCTTTATTTCCTGAAGTTTTATCTAAAAACAAATCTTCTTTGTTAGTGTTTGTTAATGCTATTCTTAATTTATTATCATCAACATTGTAATCAAAATTTTGTGCATTTATTGATTTTTTGTTTAATTTTACTCCTTTAACTTCTAAATCCTTAGGAATATCTAAAACTATCTCTGCACTTCTAACCTTGTTATTAGTATTTAAATTTGATACTACAATTGGCATATTTATTTCTGTACCAGATTTACCTTCTATATTTTTCAAATCATCAAGTTTAACTTTATATTCTTTAGTAGCCTCTTCTAGTTCCTTTTTATTTAACTTATAAGCATCAATATCAGTAAGTGTTCTGTTATATAGTCTAGCTACTGATATATTTCCAGTCATTGGTGCTTGTATTCCACCAGTACTATTAATATCTGAACCTATTGCAAACACCTTTGAAGAACCAGTTGGATAATATACTTCACCTTTAGCTTCTTTACTATTTTCAAGTTCTCCATTAATATAAAGCTTTATTAAATTACCATCATAAGTAGCTAATGCATGATAGTACTCCCCATATTTTACAGTAGCAGATATTTTCTGGTATGCACCTGTTCCAACTAAGCCATTTCTAACTCTTACCCAAAATTCTAAATTAACATTTTCATTATCACCTGGAATTTTTGACACCTCAAATCCTAACCCTGCTGATTCCATATTCGAAAATATATCAACAAAATTATCCTTAAATGTATCTAACTTAAAAACTGTCTCCATAGATACATTCTTCTTTATCTTAGAATATTTTTCATCATCAAACCCGTACATATAAGCGCTTGATCCATTAAATGTAGCAACATTTTTATTAAGTTTTTCATCATGTTGAATTTTAGGACTTCCACTTACTTTTACATTATTGTTTGTAATAGAACTATCACTTGCATTGCCACTTCTAAAATCCACATCTAACATTTCTGCCTTTTCTACTGGCTTCGCCATTTCTTCTTCAGATGGTTCTTCGAATCCTCCTGATGTCTTAAAACTAGCCTTTATAGTATTAGAACTTAATTTTTTGTATGAACTCATAGCTGTAACTTCAACTTCATATTCAGTTCCTGGTTTTAATCCATTAAATGTTTGTATTAAAGTATTTTTCATTGGCAAGAAATAAAATTCTGACCAGATTTTATAACTTTTATGAAGCTTACCTGTTTTCTTATCATAAAAATCATATTTATAAGAATGAACTATTTCATCATTATTGTCTCCAATTTTATCTTTAATTTTCCCTTGATCTATTGTAATAGTACAACCTGTATCTTTTATATTTTCAACCCTAGCATTAGCAGTATTTTCAAAGTATGGGGTGCTACTATTCTCTTTTCTATCATCAGTGTACTTAAATCCGCCCTTACCACTCGCTGTATCAAACACCCAATCTTCTCCAATATATTGTCCTGATAATAAGTCTAATTTTCTTACTCTTATACTTTTATTATTTACGTCTAAAACCATTATCTGATATGCATTATTCGCATTAGGTGGAACTGTTCCATACATCATTCCAGATTCTAATTCAAAATAACTTATAGTTGATGTATTTATTGATGTAAAATCTTTTTGATGTATACTTCTTGGATCATTTAATGGGTAATGTGAGTGTCCTCCAAAATGAATAACTTGCGGGTAATCATCTAATACTTTTTTTAAATCATTTGTATACCATTCATCAGTTCCATAAGCTGTGTCCTTCATACCGTGATGCGTAAATACAAAAATAGGTTTAGTTGGGTCTTCTTGATACGCTGCCTCTAACTGCTCTCTTAACCAATCTTCATCTAAATTATATCTACTCCCTCCATAAACAGTATCTGATGATCTTGCACTAACAGTAATAAAATGGTATCCATTAATGACTAAATTTTCTTTTGGATCTCTTCCAGTTGCTTTTTTAAACCGATCCTCTGTATCCCCTTCATGATTTCCCATAGATATTACAAGGTCTGTATCTTCCTTTTTATTTTTATCAATTATTGACTTAAAAACATCATACTCATTTTGTGTACCTGAATCAGTTATATCACCAACTATAGATACTGCATCAATATCAGGATCCAACTCATAAATAGTTGAAAAGACATCTTTTAACCTCTTCTGCTCTCTTAATTTATTGGGACCTACATGAGTGTCACTTAATACAGCAAATCTTAGTGTAGGATCATCCTCAAGTTTTTCAAAACTTTTTTGGTCCTTTGCCTCTACTTTTTTATACCCTAAGTCTTTCGGCAAAATTTGTGCTGGAATTATAGATGTTATCATTAGTGTTGCTACGATTTTGATTAAAACATTTTTTTTCATTACAATACCTCCTTACTATATATTTATTTTATAGAATTTTATGGAAATATAATAATTAAGTCTTTGTTATGTATGTTAAATTAAGTACACTACTGTTAATATAATTTTTTATATGTAAAAATTAGGTTTATAATTTATATAGACTTGTAATATTATGTATTTTTATAGAAATAAAAAATACTCAAAAGGAATAATACTAACATATATTAGTATTATTCTCCTTCTGAGTATTCTATATGAGTTTTAAATTTAAATAATCAAAATTACATAAATTTAAATAAATATATAAGCCCGATTACTCCAAGTATAATAAGCCCGATTGCCACGTACCTTTCAATCTTAGTGAATTCTGCTTTATTAGGTTCTGTTTCTCGTCTAGCTTTTTTAAATACAGGAATACCAATTGCATAAATTACAAGTGCTATTAATAGGTATTCGATCCCAGCTGCATAAATTAACCAAAGTCCATATAAAGTACCTAATATACCAGTAACAACTGAATATTTACGACTTGCAAAAATCTTTGGAAAATTATCATTCTTTGAAGCTATTTTATATAAGTATAATGTTGAAGCAATATAGCAAGGTAAAGCCATTACACTAGTGATACTTAACATCATATTCCATGCATTCCCTGCAAAATGAACACATATTAGTATTATTTGCATTACAATTGTTGATGCAAATAGTGAAAATGATGGTGACTCATTTTTATTTTCTTTTCTAAATATTTTAGGGAATGTTCCATCTTTTGCTGCTGCAAATGGAAGTTCTGATAGCATAACTGTCCATATAAGCCATGAACTTAATATAGCAATAATTACACCAACGTTCATTATTATGCTTCCCCATTTGCCCATTACAGTCATTAAAACTGCGGCTGTTGAAGGTGGTGCCATTGTTGAAACTGTTCCTTGTGGTATTACACCAAGTGGTAATAATGAAAGTGCTGTATATAATATAAGACAAGTTAAAAATCCTAAGAAAGTTGCTTTACCAACATCCTTTTGAGACTTAGCTCTTCCTGATACAACTACTGCTCCTTCTATTCCTGTAAATACCCACAAAGTTACAAGCATTGTACTTTTAATTTGTGGCATAAGTCCACCAAGTGCACTATCATGAACAGAAACTACTGTCTTTAATCCCCAGAAATCTGTGAAGAAAAGGGATGCTTTAAATGAAATAACTAAAACTAATAAAAATATTGCTAGTGGTACAAGTTTGCCTATTGTACCTATTACATTTAAGAAAGTAGCTTGTTTAACTCCAGCTAATACAATAAAGTAAATAATCCAAAGTACTATTGAACCACAAGCTATTGATAACCAATTGTTTCCGCCTGTAAAATATCCAGGGAAAAAGTAATTTAATGAATCCATTAAAAGTACAGCATATCCTACATTAGCAAATGAGTTACATATCCAGTACCCCCAAGCCATTAAAAATCCTGTAAATTTACCAAATCCAAGCTCACCATATGCATAAATACCAGTTGTTGCATCTGGTCTTGCTGCTGCAAGTATTCTAAATGTGTTTGCAATAAACCACATACCGACACCAGTTATAATCCATGCAATTAAAATAGCACCTGCTGAAGCATTTTGTGCCATATTTTGTGGGAGGTTATAAACCCCCCCACCTAGCATAGCACTTATAACAACACCAGCTAAAGCTACTACTCCCAGCTTTTTAGTGCTATTATTATCTTTGTTGCTATTACTATTTTGATCTCCCATAATAACGCCTCCTAAATCTTATTTGATTTTATTTAAGACATCATTATTTCTCTGTACATGATGTTAATGGTTTAAAGTTCATTTCATCTAACCATTCAGGTAATGTAATATAATTTAAGCTTGGGAAACCTGTTTCTGGAACTGCATCTCTTGCAAGTGTTACATATGGTGCACAAGTTAAAGCATTTCCTATTTCGCCTGGTTTCATTATTGTATATGCAAATCCAACATAAGTTCTTTCAAATAGTACGTGTGAATCTCTACCGCACGCTTCTACTGACCAAGCAACTGATTTTCTATGTTCCTCTAAGAATTTCTTTAAATCTTCTTCATTATCATTCTTTGTCCAAAGTCCTGCATCTTCAATAAATAAATCTGCACAGTGATCTCTATCATTTGATAATGATATTGCTATAAATGACCAAACACCGTAAGCTTCTCCATCCTTGAAAGGTCTATTTTCCTTAGGTCTATATGATGTAACACTTTTATTTGCACATATTACATGAGCACCTGGTGCTGTTGTAAAACGTCTATCTTTTTCTGTACCAAATAATTCGATACCAGCTTCTAATAAAGGTTTTGCATCATATACATGAAGTGGTGTTCCATCAAATTGTTCAACATCAAATAAAGGTTTTATTTCTTCATTTGCTATTGTTTCATGTGCTGCTAAATCATGACCCCAAACTTGTCCTGCAATTCCACAGAATGATGAAGCAGTTAGCATATTTATTTGACCAACATAAGCATCATTTATTTCTGCTCTATCATATGAAACTATTCCATCTAATAAAAAGTCATCTGTCTTTTTAACTGTACCAACAGAAACTGTAAGTACTGAAACATATCCATTTCCATAAGCTCCTGGCATTCCGTATCCATCACAATAACGATCATATGGACTTATAGCTGTTTTATCAACTTTTGGTGCTCTTACCTTTCTTAACCTTTTAGGTCCGACTCCCATTGTTCTATTTCTATTCGCTTCGAGATTTTTATTCATCTCAAACGCCTCCTCTATATTTTTTATTTTGAAAAAGCATTTTAGATATATAAGGTTGTATCAATAATTTAATAATTTTTCTTGCTACAATCTTTTGTATCCAACTGCTTGTAGCAATTATACCACTAAAAAAACTTAATCCATTTTTTACATTTAAAGTATTTTTGTAATCATTTAAATAAAAAATATAGTTTAGTGGAATATTCCATATAATATAAAAATCATTTAATTTTATAATGAAATTTTTAGCAATTTTATAATTTTAATTGTTATTTTATGATTAAATTAGGAATTTTTGCTTAATATTTTTTTCACATATTGATAGTATAATAAACCAATTATTCACATTAGTCATAATTACAAAATCTATTTATAAAGAAAAGGCTAGTAATGCCAACGATAACGTGTACTACTAACCTTATAATTTTTATTTATAATTTTTACATAAACTATCTGTTGCGAGTATAGCTGAATATACATCTTCTGGTGTTACTTTAAATGGCATATTGTGCATTGTATCCCCTTCTTCACATGCCTTTTCTGCGGCTCTCATTATTGCTTCTTTATCAACTTCTTTAACTCCCATATCCTCTAAAGTGATTGGTAAGCCTAATGATTCACAAAAATCTATAACTTCTTCAATTTCTTCTAAATCCGCATTTTCTAATACTAATTGTGCAAGTGTACCAAATGCTACTTTTTCTCCGTGCATTAAATGATGCATTTCTGGGATTTCTGTAAGTCCATTATGTATAGCATGAGCTGCTGCAAGTCCTGCACTTTCAAATCCTATTCCACTTAAATAAATATTCGCTTCTATTACATCCTCAACAGCTTTTGTAGCTATATTATTTTCTAAAGCTGCAATTGCTTTAAACCCATTTTCTAATATAGTTTCATAACAAAGCCTTGCAAGTGCAATGGCAGCAAGTGGTGCTTTTCCTCCAGCCATAGAAGTTGCTTGTGCTTTAAAACATGCTCTTGCTTCAAAATATGTAGCTAGTGCATCTCCCATACCAGCTATTAAAAATCTTGCTGGAGCTTTAGCAATTACATTCGAGTCTACTATTACCATATTAGGGTTACTTGGGAAAAATAAATATTCATCAAATACGCCTTCTTCAGTATAAATAACTGCAAGAGCACTTGTTGGTGCATCTGTTGAAGCTATTGTGGGAACTATTATAACCGGAAGTTTCTCGTAATAAGCTGTTGCCTTTGCTGTATCTAAAGTCTTACCTCCTCCTACTCCAATAATAACTTTAGAATTATTTTTCTTAACTATATCTTTTAATCTATTTATTTCATTTTTTGAACACTCCCCATTAAATTTCTCTATTGTGAAGTTTAAATTGTTTGCTTTTAAATTCTCTCCTATTTCTTTTTCTACTTGTTTAAGTACAAAATTATCTGATAGTATTAAAAAATCATTTCCAAGTGCTGATACATGTTTACTAAAGTCCTTCCAAACACCCTTTCCTTGTATATACTTTCCTGGTGATATTAGTGATCTTGTCATAACATAATCCCTCCTACTTATAAATTTAATCTTTATAGTTTAGGCAATTTCTCATATAAATATAAATTTACTTACAAAAAA
>NZ_JAVXRL010000069.1:0-14478 GCF_036643715.1 Clostridium sp.
GGTTCATTCTTCATTATTCTAAATGCTCTATAAACTTGTTCTAAAAGCATAACCCTAAATAGTTGATGTGGGAAAGTCATCTTTGAGAAGCATAGCTTATAATCCGCTCTCCTAATAACTTCATCAGAAAGACCAAGACTTCCTCCAATAACAAAAACAATATTAGAATTACCAGTAACTCCGCACTTCTCAACAAAAGAAGAAAGCTCCTCTGAAGTAAGTTGCTTACCTTTAAGATCCATAGCAACAACGTAAGAATTATCCTTAATCTTAGATAAAATTGCTCTTCCTTCCTTTTCCTTAATCTGAATTTCTTCCTTATCAGATGCATTATCTGGTGTCTTCTCATCTTGAAGTTCAATTATATCAAGTTTACAATACCTGCTAAGTCTTTTAGCATATTCATCAATTGCTTGTTTTAAATATTTCTCCTTAAGTTTTCCAACCGTAATTAAAGTTATGTTCATTCTTTTCCTCCATTATTACGACAATTAGCCAATAGCCTAAAACTAGACTACTGGCCAATTATTCCGTTTACTTTTTAAAATTATGTAATAAAAGTACTATGTATATGCATAAATATATAATAAGTATATGCACTAGTTAGTAAAAATTTAGAAATAGTCTCCTTATTTCCGCTAAGTATAGTTATACTTTTAAAATAACTAGTGCAGTTCTATTTAGTCTTAGAATCCTAAATTCTCATTTAAGAAAATCACGTGTATTCTGTCCTTACTACGTTGTCTCTTAATTAAAGTGTACTCATTGCATATTCTTTCAGGGCTTTTACAGTCCATACAATATCCAACCTTAGTACATGGTGTCTTTTTATTTAATCTTTTAGCATTCATAGGAGCAGCTAAAGCTCTATTTCTCTTTATAGCTTCATCTAAATCCTTAACTATCTTATTAGCACCACAAATAATAATAACTTTTTCAGGACCATATAAAATTGCTGCAGCTCTGTTTCCATTACCATCAACATTATATATAAATCCATCTTCAGTAATGGCATTACTACTTACAAAGTATGCATCTGAAAGGAAGGCTTGCTTAAAAATGTTTGTTACTTCCTCTTGAGTTATACCTTGCTTATATCTGTCTAAGAAATCATATCTTCCACTTCTTAAATGATCAATAACACCAGTTTTAAATAAAGTTTCAGATCCTCCACAAGTAACCATTGAACCTTCATCTACAAGCTCAGTTATCTTATTTATAAGATCCTCTCTAGTTTTAGCATAAAATCCATTCATGTTGTTCTTCTCTAGAGCATCTATAGTTCTTTCAATTTTAGTTTCATTTGACCAAATTTCATAATCATTCATTTTGCAAATACCTCCTAAAAATTATGTATAACAAAAAGCCCATAAGTGTTTTATGAGCTTTTTAATATTCTATTCTAGGCTAATTTATTTTCCACAGCACTTCTTATATTTCTTTCCACTTCCGCATGGACATGGATCATTTCTACCTATTTTTTCTTCATTTCTAACAATACCTGATTCTCTATATTGCTTTTCTATTTCTTTTCTCTTCTCTTCTGAGAATATTCCATCCCATTGAGGTAGAGTATATAAATATTCAGCTTTAGCATCAAGCATATTGAAGTATAACTTTTCTAAATCTATATCGAAAGCTAACTCTGTGTTTTCGTCTATAGTTTCTAAGTCATATGAAGTTTTTAAGCTATCATTAATTCCATCTACGAATCCCATTACGAATTCATTAGTTGTGCCGTATTTATTAGCTAATTCTTTAATTGTGCTCTTTTTAACTTCTGTGTGAGCTGATAATATCTCTTTGTATATCTTTGTTTCGATGTTTCCGTATTCTTCCCAGAATGCCTTTTCGCCTTTTTCTTTCACATATTCAACAACCATATCTGTCCAATCTTTGTATAAACTCATATCCTTCGCCTCTTTCTTTCTAAAAAAATTATAAGTTGATTAATGAGCTGGGCTCATGTCTGCTCGCCATTTTAATATTAATATCATCTCCAAGCTTTAGCCCTTCTTCTTCTAGTATATTAATTACTGTCTGATAAGCTAAATCTGGGTGGTTATTAGTACCACTTAAATGGCCTAGTATTATCTGTTTCTCTCTTCCATACTTTGCTAGCTCTATTATAGCTTTGCCGCAATCATCATTTGATAAATGCCCTATTTCACTTAAGATTCTTCTCTTAAGGTTATAAGGGTATGGTCCAAACTTCAACATGCTAACATCATGATTACTTTCTAAAAGTATTATGTCAGATTCTTTAATGTTGTCTTTTATTTCTTCTGTGAATGTCCCAAAATCAGTTGCAATACTTGCAGTCTTATCCTGTGACTTTATAGTATATCCAACTGGCCCTGAAGCATCGTGGGGTATATTAAAAGATTTAATGGATAAATCATTAATCTCTACAGTACTACGCTTATCCATTATCTTT
Source organism: Clostridium sp. (assembly GCF_036643715.1). Lineage (GTDB taxonomy): Bacteria > Bacillota > Clostridia > Clostridiales > Clostridiaceae > Clostridium. Next base: position 2,438 of record NZ_JAVXRL010000069.1, read on the forward strand.
ATATTATGCTCTTTTATCTTCCCAACTAGTTTTTCCATGGCTTCCCATGTATTACTATTTGCATATATAGGAATATCATACTTCCTTGATAAAACTCCTACACCCTTAACGTGATCTGAATGTTCGTGAGTGACAAAAATACCATCAATATCTTTTGGATTTTGATCTATTCTTGCTAATGCCTCGTCAATTTTCTTGCCTGGCATTCCAGCATCAACTAATATCTTTGTTGTATCATTACCAACAAGTATACTATTTCCGCTACTCCCACTATAAAGTGAACAAAATATCATTTGTTGTTCCCCCAAAAATCCTAATCTTAGTCTTCAATTCTTCTTACGTCAGCACCTAGTTTTTTGAACTTATCCTCGATGTGTGGGTATCCTCTGTCTATATGTTCTATGCTAGTTATTTCTGTAACTCCGTCTGCTATAAGACCTGCTATAACCATAGCTGCTCCAGCTCTTAGGTCAGTTGCTTTTACAACTGCTCCTGTAAGTCTTTCTACACCGTCTATTATAGCTACTCTGCCTTCAACCTTTATGTTAGCACCCATCTTCTTAAGTTCATCAATATGCTTGTGTCTGCTTTCCCATATTGACTCTGTAATTAAGCTTCTGCCTGGTACTATACTTAATAAAGTTGACATTGGTTGTTGAACGTCTGTTGGGAAACCTGGATATGGAGCTGTCTTAACGTTAACTCCTTTAAGTTTTCCATTGTAAGCGACTCTTACTGAATCATCGCCTTCTTCAACTGTTGCGCCCATTTCATTAAGCTTTGCAGTAATTGATTCTAAATGCTTTGGTATTACATTAGTGATTGTTATATCGCCTTTTGTAGCTGCCGCAGCTATCATGAATGTTCCTGCTTCTATTTGATCTGGTATTACGCTGTACGCGCATCCTTTTAATTCGTCTACACCTTGAATTCTTATAATGTCAGTTCCTGCACCTTTAATGTTTGCACCCATTGAATTTAAATAGTTAGCAACATCAACTACGTGAGGTTCCTTTGCAACATTTTCTAAAGTTGTCATTCCTTCAGCTAAAGTAGCTGCTATCATAACGTTAATTGTTGCTCCAACTGAAACAACGTCAAAGAAGATATTTGTTCCTATAAGTCTATCTGCTTTAACTTTTACAGCTCCATGTTCTATTGTTACATCTGCACCAAGAGCTTCGAACCCTTTTATGTGTTGGTCTATAGGTCTTACACCTATAGGGCATCCCCCTGGAAGCTCTACTCTTGCTTCTTTAAATCTAGCAAGAAGTGCTCCTATGAAGTAATATGAGGCTCTCATTCTTCTTACATCCTCAGTGCATGCATCATATGTATGTACGTCTGTACTATCTATTTCTAACGTATTATTATTAATCTTTTTTAACTTACATCCTAAGCTAAGAAGTATTCTTTCTAAGCAATGTACATCTTCAATATCTGGTATGTTATCAATAACACACTTACCTTTGCTTGCTATTACTGCTGCTGGTAAAATTGCAACTGCAGCATTTTTAGCACCATTTATATCAACTGAACCTTTTAGTGGATTTCCTCCACTTATAACTAATTTTTCCATCCAATTCACCCTTGTTACTTATTAGTTTCTATACAAATAAAATTCCCAATTTTGTTTTTATTATCCAAAATAAAATCTATAAGACATTATAATCCTATTATCATTTTTTTATTTCGATTATCATTATAACACAAAGTTGTATTATTGAAATAATTTTTTTAACTTTATTGCAAAATAAGATAGATGAAACTTTTGCTAAATTTCATCTATCTTATACTTTTTAACATTTAATATTAAATTTTCTCTTATTTTCCTAGTTCAAATGAGTTACAGTCTGTAGCTTTAACTTCTTTAGCTTGAGCTGTATTTTTACCTACTTGGATAGAATCTAAAGTACAGAAATTATCATCCTTACAATGATACTTACACTCTTCAACTGTACATCCAATGCTTGAATTATGATTCATACTAATACCTCCTAAAACGTAATTTACAATATTATTATGTCTGTCTCTTCTTTTATTTATGCTACTTGTTTTTTTCTTTAAAGTATTATGTTATAATTTATAGAAAAGTTTGGATACTAAATCCTATAAAGAATATATTTTTGAGAGGTACTATATGAAATATTACATTGTTGCATTATTTGATGATTCGTCTTATGAAATCATTAATCCAATTCAAAAAAACGTTTCAAAAAGATTTAAGGGAAATAGAAACTCTCCAGCACCATATATAGCGCTAGAAGTTCTAGATAACCCGAACGTTGAAAAACTAAACGTAATTATAGAAAAAGTTCTTAAACCTTATAAAAAGTTTAAGGTAGAACTTTCAGAAGATCTTTCACTATGTGAAGATAATAAAACTATAAATCTAAAGATAAATGAACGTGGATACATAAAGAAAATAGATCGTGCTCTTAAAGACACATTAAAACTTCACGGTTTTAATATTAGAGAAAATAGTTTAGATAATATTTCAATCTCTTTAGCTAATTTAAACTATATTCCTAAGGATAAGAAAAAACCAAATGAAACTCAAAATTCCTTAAACTTTAAATTAGAAAATACGACTTTAAAAATAGATAAGTTCCAATTATGGAAAGTTCCAAATAATAAAAGAGAATTTAGACTTAAAGATTTTGAACTTAAAACTTTTTAATCTTTAAATTAAGAGATTAAGAACCCATTTTCATAAAATGTGGTTCTTTTTTGATGCTTTTTTTTTAATTTTTAAAAATTTTCAAACAAATTTCGTTTGTATTCGTTTACTCCCCTTTCCTTTATTTAAAAGATTTTGTAAAATAGAAAAAGATAATTGCCTTAAGAACAGGGGGATTTTTTTATGTTTGTTAGTAATTTATTTAAAGAACAAAAAGAACTTGATAAAAGATTGTGTATAAACCCAGAATTAACTGAATACAAAATTAAAGCTAGAAAGAATCTAGAACTTCACGTTAAATTAAGCGATCTTGCAAATGAAACACATTGCTTCGCTTATACTCAGGATGTATTACCTAGTGTTAATAACACTACTATTTTTTCAAAATACTTGGATTGTTTAAAGCAGGTGCTTTCAATAGGCGTAACTAATCAGTATGATAATTCATCTGATTTCTTTGCTCAACCTACTGAAGATTGCTTAAGTGATCAATTTCTTAATTTGTACATAGATATAAACGACTTAATTATTTCACGTTCTGAGGATCACTTCAAAACTTTATTTGAAGATTTATTGACTCTTGGAAATACTTTAGGTTTTTCTGATGGGGAAATACAAAACGGATTAGAAAAGACATTTAATTAATTTTTTGCTATAAGAAATATTTCTTATAGCTTTTTTTATTATAAATAACACCTCAATGGTAATACTAACCTTGAGGTGATTTTTTTGTTTGGAATAATTTTTTCAATAATATCTGGAATTGCAATGAGTTTTCAAGGAGTTTTTAATACTAAACTCGGCGATAAAATAGGAATATGGGAAACTAACACCCTAGTTCAAGTTACAGGATTAATAATTACTTTAATAATTACTGCTTTTTTTGGAAAAGGTGATTTTAGAGAACTCCAAAATACTAGTAAAATTTATATGTTAGGTGGAGTTTTAGGAGTCATTATAGTTTTTACTGTAATGATGGGTATAGGTTCATTAGGTCCTACCTACTCCATTGCTATTATACTTGTATCACAACTTATAGCTGCAGCAGTCATAGATTACTTCGGTCTTTTTGGATGTGAAAAACTTAATTTTACCTTAAAAGAATATATAGGTGTTGCAATTATGATTATAGGTATTATAGTATTTAAATGGAAAAGATAACTATAAACTAAGGAGATAATACAATGAATTTTTTTAAAAACATTAAATTTCTCTCTAGATTAACTTATGATAATTTAAGAGAATACTTTAAAGATAGAGAGGAATCTGACACAGACGAAATATCTGAGGATTCTATTAATTGGTACGGTCATGCTACAACAATTATGAACCTTTCAGGAAAGCTAATTGTTACAGATCCAGTAGTATCTGATAGGCTTGGTTACTTTAAGAGGGTTATTGATAAACCTTATGATATAACTGCTATTAAGTTTGATTACATACTTCTTTCACACGGTCATATGGATCACATGCACTTTCCATCACTTAGAAAGCTTAAAAAACTTAATAAAGATACTAAGATTATAGTTCCAAGAGGTTACAAAAAAATATTTACTATGATGGGATTTACTAATGTTCATCTTATAAGAACTGGCGAAAGCTATATTGATAAATATATTAAAGTAACATCTGTTGAAGCTAACCACGATGGACGTAGATTTTATGTTGGTATAGATAATGAAAGTCATTCATACTTAATAGAAAGAAATGATAAAAAGATATTCTTTGGAGGGGATACCGCCTTCACTGAAAACTTTAAAGATATTGAGTGTGATGTTGCTTTAATGCCTGTTGGATGTTATAAACCTGCAAGGTTCCAGCATATGCATTGCTCTCCTGATGAAGGATATGAAATGTATAAAATGATGAATTCTAAAATAATGATTCCTATTCATTATAAGACTTTTAGAATTTCTTTAGAAGATTTTAAAGAGACTCACGAAACTTTAGTAAACTTCAATGATGAGTCTGTAAAAATATTAAATGTAGGTCAAACATATAAGCTTTAAAAAGTATTAACAAATATAGGAGTAGAACTATAATATGGTATTGTAATAACTATTATAGGGGTGCTTTATGTTCAATCTTAAAAGCAAACTTGATTACAATCTTAATATTGCTTTAAAACACAATGCCTATCAAAGGTATAGGGTTTTTATTAAGTGTAAGAAACTCTTTTCCTCTATGGTAAAGAAGGTCTCCCATTTTAAAGGCGCCTTAATTTATCCTCTAGAGTCTTGTAATATGATTGTAGCCAATTTAAATAAATATGAAATTAAATCTATTTTAGAATATCCTGAAATTGAAAAGATTTTTTTCGATGACTACTTATTTTTATGTGGAATGAGCGTAAGCTCTGCAAATAATTGCTATTCTTTAAGCAAATATAGCAATAACAAATATTCAGGAGCTAACATAAAAATAGGGCTAGTAGACAGTGGCATTTTCCCACATCAAGACTTACTAAGCCCACATAACTGTATAGAAAATTTTTATGATGTTGTTAATGGTCTAGAACATCCTTATGATGATAACGGTCATGGAACTGCAATGTCTGGAATAATCTGTGGAAGTGGAATAAATTCAGATAGTATGTATCGAGGAATCGCGCCTTCTAGTAAAATAGTTTGTTCTAAAGCTTTTGATGCACTTGGTAAAGGCTACGCTTCTGATATTATCTACAGCATAGAAAATTTAGTAAAGATCTCGAAGGAAAAAAATATTAGAATATTATGTCTTCCTTTTGAGTTGTTAAACCACAATATTTATATCATTGATGCTTTTAATGCAGTCTTTGATTTTGCAAATAAAAATAGAGTTATACCTGTACTTCCAAGTGGAAGTACAAATTCTAACTCTAATAATATTATGGGAATCGCAACTTTAAAAAATTGTATAACTGTTGGCGGTGTTGATTCAAAAAATTCATTATCACCTTACTTATACTCTTCAAAAGGACCTTACGGCAAAGTTAATAAACCAGACTTTGTTACTGCATGCGTTAATATAACATCATTAAATACTGATAAAAATTTTATATCTGAAAAAGACGGCATCAAGTTATATCCGAAAAAACTAGATGCCAATTATAAAACCTTTAGTGGTACATCCTTATCTGTTGCATTTGTCTCAGCTGTATGTGCACTTATTCTTGAATATAATGAATCTTTTAATTTTAGTGATGTTTTATCCGTATTAAAGCTTGCTTGCGATCCTAAGGACTTTCCTAAAGCAAATGTTGGTGCTGGTATATTTAATTTCAATAAGCTTCTTCAATAAATTAGCCTATATATTTTTCTGGATTTACAGGGTTTCCATCCACTCTTACTTCAAAGTGTAGGTGAGGCCCTGTACTTCGTCCAGTACTACCTATTCTACCCACTATATCACCCTTCTTAACAGTTTCTCCAACCCTAGCCTCAGTCTTACTCATGTGAGCATATCTAGTCTCTATACCACCTTCATGTTCTAAAATGACTACATTACCATAACCATCTCTCTCATAGAATACATTTTTAACTTTTCCATCTAATGCTGCCATAACAGGATCACCAGTATTACCTGCTATATCTAAACCATTATGATTCTTACCCCATCTTTCTCCAAAGGTAGATGTAATGGCTCCCCCTCTTGTTGGGCTAGTTAGCACTGCAGCATTACTATTTAATATATTTTTAGTACCTTTAGTAATAACTTTACTACTACTTTCTTCTATTACCTTCTCTGATAAGACTTTTACATCTTCTTTCTTACCATTTCTATAAATTACATTAACATTTTGCTCTTTTCTTCCCTTTTTTCCTTCTTGAACTTTACTTTCACCCACTAATAAGTCTTCTGATCTCTCTATTTTAATTGATGATTCAATATCAATTATTCTCTTATCTCTTACTACTAAATCAACATCTAACAAACCTTTAGTGTTCACTATAATATTAGCTAACTCTTCTTCACTTGAAAGCTTAGATAAATTACCTTTCTCATCTTTTAACTTTATATCACCTTTGATATTTATAGATTCAATGCTATCTTTATCAATTTTAGCTTCCTTAGCGTAAATATCTCCTACTTTTTTAAGTACATTATTAACGCCTTCATTGCTCATAACATAACCTATGCTTTTACCTTTTATGTTTAATGACTTCAAAGTTACTGTGTTTTGAGCTGTGTTTATTACATTCTCTTGAAATTCCTTATATGTACTTGAATTAACTTCTTTATTCAATCTTTTGAAAGATAACTTCTCTTCTTTAACTTTTTCTTCTTCATTTAAATTTTCATTTAAATCATCTAATATATTCTTGTAATCTTCTTTAACTTCTGCTTTATTTGGAGAATAACCTATAACTGCATCTCCTAAATATACTTCAAACCCTTTCGTACTATTTACTAAGTACGCATATAACCATACACTTACCATTAAAAGTGAAGCTACTGTTATTATTATTTTCTTTTTAATACTCGAACTCATAATTGTCTCCTCTTTTTTAAAATTTATGGCACATCTCTTAAGTTATCCAATAATGAATTTTTTATACATTTCTATTTTTTTGTTAAGTTGTTATCCTCACATCACTTTGTTATAATTAGTTTACATATAAGCAATAATATAGAAGATGATTGCTTTAAATCTAATTTGAAAGGTAGAGATATGCCGAATGAGCACTTTTATGCTTAAGAACAATACCTTAAACTTCACACCAGTAAGCAATGTATTTTTAGAAAAATATATGCCAAAAGCTCGTGGTGAATTTGTTAAGGTTTATTTATTAATGTTAAAATACAATATTTCTAGTGAACCAGGGGTTAATTCTTCTGTTATGGCATCAGCATTAAATTTACTAGAATCAGATATCATGAATGCACTGAACTATTGGAATGATGAAGGTGTCATTAAGCTTGTTCCAATAGATAAGATGAGTAATTTCAGCATAGAATTCGTATCACTTGATGAAGAAAGTGCTGAAAATTCAAAAGAAAATATTAATATATTAGAAGCATTAAATAACAGTGAAACTACTGATATGCTAAAAGATATTGAAAAGATTCTTTCAAGGCCTTTATCAAGTAAAGAAATGGAAATATATTTAGGATGGCAACGTGATTTTGCATTCCCATCTGAACTTATTCTAATTTTAATTGAATACTGTTCTTCTAAAGGTAAGAATAACTTTAGATACATAGAAAAGGTTGCAGAATCTTGGAATGACATGGACATAAAAACTGTTGAAGAAGCACAGTGTCATATAAAGCAAAATGAAGATAAATGGACTAAAATAAGAAAGATACTATCATACCTTGGAATGAGTAGTTCCGAAGTTATGAAACCACAAGAAGAATTACTTGAAAAATGGCTCTTCATTTATAAATTCAATATGGATTTAATCCAAAAGGCTTGCGATATTTGTTTCGAAAGACTTAATAGAGCCGACTTTAAATATATAGATGGTATTTTATCTAAGTGGCATCAAAATAATATTAAAACTATAGAAGATGTTGCACTTAAAGATAAAAATGCTAATAAAGGTAATACTAAACAATATAAAAATAATTACAATAACAACAATAATAATAATTCAAATAATAAAGCATTAAGATTTAATGATTTTAAGCAAAGAGAATATGATTATGATTCTCTTGAAAAGAAATTACTAGGATGGGATAAAGATGATTAAAGGGTATCAAGCTGAATTAATGGAAGTTTACCAAAAAGTCAGAGCAACTGAGGAGAAAAACTTAAGAGAAAGACGTGCGGAAATAAAAGCTATTCATCCTCATATACTTGAACTAGATAACGAAATACATAAACTTTCATTAAAATTAACTATGACTATTTTAAAAGCCAATACAAGTGAAGAAGATATTGAAAAGATTAAAGAACATATTACTGACTTAAGGGCAAAGAAATGCGAATCTTTAGTTGAACGTGGTTATAATCCTGAATATCTTAATATGCATTACAGATGTAACAAGTGCCAAGATACTGGTTATATTGGTGTTGACAAATGTGATTGCTATAAAGATAAATTAGTTAAGCTATATTATAAGGACTCAGAACTTGAAGAAATTATAAAAGATAATAACTTTAATAATTTTAATATTGATTTATTTTCATCTTCAAGAGCTGACAATGGTGAAAAGTATTCAGCTAAAACTAATATGAAAAATAATTATGATTTTATAACTAAAGAATTCATTCCAAACTTCGGTAAGGATTCAGAAAATCTTTTATTCTATGGTACAGCAGGAAGCGGTAAAACTTTTCTTTCTTACTGTATCGCTAAAGAATTACTTGATAGAGGATTCTTAGTTGTTTACAAAACATCAGATGAATTAATACGTGCTATTCGTGATATAAAGTTTAACAACAATTACGCTTTAGAAAAGATGTTAATTGATTGTGATTTACTTATAATCGACGATTTAGGTTCAGAACAATTAAATGACTTTGTCGCAACTGAACTATTTAATTTAATTAATAGAAAACTTTTAAAGAAAAAGAAGATGATTATTTCAACTAACTTTACTTTATCAGGTCTTGCAAAGCACTATAGCGAAAGAATTTCTTCAAGATTAATCGGAAACTTTAAATTACAGAAGTTTTATTCTGACGATATAAGAATTAAATTGAATTTATCAAGAAGATAATTTAATTCGCCTCCACAAAAGTGGAGGCGAATTTTTTATAAAAAATTCTACGCTATAAGTCTCCATATTTGAGTTGTAAAGAAACAAAGTACAATACCTGCTACTGTTGGTATTATTATTGATAGGGCTGTCCACTTAATACTCTTTGTTTCTTTTTTAATAGTCCACACAGTTGTTCCACAAGGATAATGCATAAGACAAAGAATCATAGTATTTATTGCAGTTAATACAGTCCATCCATTTGAAATTAAAAGTTCTTTAAGTGCAACTAAGCTATCCATTTCCATAATAGTACTTGCCCTTAAGTAACTCATTATTATAATTGGCATTACTATCTCATTTGCAGGAAATCCTAGTATAAATGCCATTAATATATATCCATCAAGTCCAATCATATTAGCGAATGGAGTTAAGAAGTCTGCACAAACAGAAAGTATTGTTCCATCGCCAACTGAAATATTTGAGAATATCCATATTATTATACCTGCAGGCGCTGCAACTGATATGGCTCTTCCTAATACGTATAAAGTTCTATCAAAAATTGATCTTACTATTACTTTTCCAATTTGAGGTTTTCTATATGGGGGAAGCTCTAGTATAAAACTTGATGGTACACCTTTTAATACCGTCTTTGATAATATTTTAGATATAATTAATGTCATAAATACGCCTAAGATAATTACGCTAGTTACTGTAAAAGCTGCTAAAAATCCTGATTTAAATCCAGCTGCCATTCCACCAATAAATAATGATGATATTGTTATTAACATTGGGAATCTTCCATTGCACGGCATGAACACATTAGTGAGTATGGCTATAAGCCTCTCTCTTGGCGAATTAATAATTCTGCACCCAATTATGCCAGCAGCATTACATCCTAGTCCCATGCACATAGTAAGGGCTTGTTTGCCACAAGCTGAGCACTTCTTAAAACATTTATCTAAGTTAAATGCTATTCTTGGTAAGTATCCTAAGTCTTCTAATAATGTAAACATAGGAAAGAATATTGCCATCGGTGGCAACATTACCGATATAACCCAAGCTAAAGTTACATATATACCATCTATTAATATCCCACTTATATAGGCAGGTGCAGATATATTATTAAATACACTTCTAAGTAAATCTTCACCTTCTGAAAACATGCTAGCTAACCATTGAGATGGATAATTAGCAAGAGTTATCGTTATCCATAGTACAACTAATAAAGTTATTATCATAATTGGTATGCCGGTTTTCTTTGAAACTAATACTTTATCAACTTTCCTTTGAAATGCACCATATCCTAAGTTAATATTAACTACACTGTTATTAACCTTTTCAGCTTCTTTAACTAATGTTTCAACAATTCTATCTTCTATATTTAAAGGCCTCTTTACTGCTTCAACTTTTTCTATTAATTCATTGCTTATATTATATTTGTTTACTATAGTTTCCTTAATACTTATATTATTTTCTAACAGCCTCGTAGAAAGCCATCTTACCCTACTCTTTATTGTATCTTTACTTAATAATTCTTTTGAATTAATTAAAATATTTTCTATTTCTACTATTCCTTTTTCTATATCCTCATCATATTTCAATAAATATTTTTCTCTATTTTTATTACTATTTAATACTGCTTCTTTTAATTCAGTTATTCCAAAACCATCTCGTGCAGAAGTCTCTACTACAGTTGATTTAATTTCATCCTTTAGTTTCTTTACATTTATCCTTATTCCTTTTTTCTTTGCCTCATCAATTAAGTTAATGCAAAGTATAACATTATCGGTTATCTCCGTTATTTGAAAGAATAAATTTAAATTTCGTTCAAGTGATGTTGCATCACAAACAACAACTACAACATCCGGTTTACTAAAACATATATAATCTCTTGCTATTTCTTCTTCTTCAGAATTAGATAGCAATGAGTACGTCCCTGGTAGATCCACGACCTTTACCTTAGAATCTTTGTACTCATAGTATCCTTCAGCATTTGTTACTGTTTTACCTGGCCAATTGCCTGTATGCTGATTCATCCCTGTTAAAGCATTAAATACTGTACTTTTACCTACATTAGGATTTCCGGCTAAAGCAATTACTAAGTCTTCTTTTTTATTATTGTTTCCATTTAAAGTTAATACTTTAATTCCTGTAGAGCTTTTAGTTAAACCCATAACATATCTCCTATAAACAATTGATTACTTCTATCTTCTCCCCCTCTTCTTCTCTTAATGCTATTATTGCGCCTCTTATTAAATAAGCTACTGGGTCTCCAAAGGGGCCTTTAAACAAAACTTCTATACTAGTTCCCTCTATTATTCCTAAATCAAAAAATCTTCTTCTAAGTTCACCTTTTGCATTTATATTAATAACTCTTACTATTGAGTTTATAGTTGCTTCTTTTAATTTCATTTTCATAAGTCTCCTTTCTAAGATACATTTTTTTATGTATATCTTAGAACTTTTCTAAAGAAGTTTATTTGATTATTTAATCTTTATAGCTGTTATCAATATATGACAAAAGCTTTCTTAATGTGCCTTATTAATGACTATTTTTACACAAAAAAATAGGATACTTAACTAATTAAATTATGCTTTTTAATTAGTTAAATATCCTAATATTTGATATATCTATTTTTAGACAATAAAAAAAGAAGTAAGTTATATCTTACTTCTTTGGCGACTCAGAAGGGGTTCGAACCCTCGACCTCCGGCGTGACAGGCCGGCACT
>NZ_JAVXRL010000070.1:0-13304 GCF_036643715.1 Clostridium sp.
ATAGTAGTTGCAGGTAAATATTGGACTGATATTACTAATATTGATGTAAATAAAGGAACTGCAATTGAAAAAATCCAAAAAATGAAAAATATATCTAAAGATGAAACTATGGTTTTTGGAGATTATTTTAATGACGTAGAAATGCTTGGACAAGCATATTACAGTTATGTTATGGAAGATGCATTAGATGAAATGAAAGCTTACGGTAACTTCATAGCAAAGAGTAATAAAGAAAATGGTGTATTACAAGTAATAAAAGGTATTTTATAAATAAAATCCTAGCAATTAATATAATTGCTAGGATTTTTATTATAATACTACTTTTACTTTTAAAAGAATAAATATAATATTTTATGCAAAAAATACTTCTAGTGATTATTAAAAACTGGAGGTATTTTATGACTAATCCTTTTGTACAAAGTTTAATAGAAAATTTAACATCAACTCCAAATAACATAATTATAAAGGAGCTTCTTATAGATAAAAATAAATCAACTAAATTAACATTAGTATTTGAAACTTCAATGGTTGACAAAGATATATTGAATCGTGATATATTAACTCCACTTATGTATGACTTTAATATGATTTTTCCTAAAAACTGTGATAAATATGATTTTTTATTACAAGTTGCTCTTCCTGTTGGAAATGCAACTGTTGAATCATCCTTTTCAAAAATTATAGCTGCACTTAACGATGGAAAAACTTTACTTATTTTTGATGATTCTCATAAATCAATAATAATAGATACGACTTCCTTTAAATATAGATCACCAAGTCCCCCTTCCTTAGCATCAGCAATAGCATCATCTAAGGAAGATTTAAATGAATCTTTAGAACAAAATATGGCTACTATAAAAAGGCGTATTAAAGACAAATCACTAGTTGTTGAAAGTAACATTGTTGGAAGAAGAAGTAAAACAACAGTTAACATTTTATACTTAAAAGATTTAGCTAATGATACTGTAGTTAATGGCATCCGCGATAGAATTAAATCTTTAGACATAGATTCACTTCAATCAATAGGTAGCCTTCAGCAATATACTGAAGAATATCCATGCTCAATAGCACCTCAAAGTTATATAACAGATTCTGTAGAAAGTACCATAGGTAAGTTAACTGAAGGTAAAGTTATTGTTTTGATTGAAGGTAGCCCATATTCAATGTCTATTCCTGCTGTATTAGTTGAATTTTTTCATAATACAGATGATTATAACGAACGTACTTTAATAGCTTCATTTGCAAGAATTCTTCGATTTATTGCAGCCTTTGTGCTATTAACTCTACCTTCAGTATATATTATCCTTACAAGATTTAACCCGGATATACTTATAGATAAGTATATCCAACCGATTGCTACTTCAAGACAGGGAATTCCATTATCCCCGTTCCTTGAGATCTTCCTTATGGAAGTTATTGTAGAGTTTTTAAGAGAAGGTGGTTTAAGATTACCTACTAAAGTTGGGCAAACTCTGAGTATAGTTAGTGGTATTATCATTGGTGATGCAGCTCTCCAATCAAGAATTGTATCTCCTTCAGCCCTTTTTATTGTCGGGATTTCAGTTGTTTGTACTTTTTTAATTCCGAATTATCAAATGGCATTATCACTAAGATTACTAAAGTTTCCAATTTTAATTTTCTGTAACCTATTTGGAATTTTAGGCTTAATAATTTCAATATTCTTTATTACCGTATACCTTTTCAATATTACTGTTTTCGATGTTGATTACGTTGATTTTAATTCAAGTGATATGCAAGATACTTTTTTACGGATAAATTTAAAAGACCTGTATAATAGACCTGTAATTTTAAAACTAAAACAAAAACTTAGACTAAATAATATACCTTTAAAGAAACGTGGTGAATCAAATAATGAATAAAAAACTTCAAATAACCACAAATCAATTTATTGCTTTAGTTGTTGGTTATACATTTGTCTTACTAGAAATTCGCTATCCTGCAGTACTATCAATCAAGTGTAATCAAGATGCTTGGCTTATTCCATTTTTTTCATCAATATACCCAATTCTATTCTTCACTTTTTATTACTTTGTATATAAAAAGTATCCAGACAAAAATATTTACCAAATAAATATTTTAATTCTCGGTAAATATTTAGGATTTATTTTTAATTGCATATTTGTTATTTTTATATTCTTATATTCTGCAATAAACTTTGCAGCAATAGCACTTGTTTTAAATACAACAATTATATGGTATTACACTATTTCTCAAATGCTTTTCTTCATTTTGTTGATGGGGCTTTTATCTACTTTTTTTTCAATAAAATCAATTTTAAAGGTTTCTCAAGTATATTTTTATCTTATAATTTTTGCATATCTAATAATGACACTTAACTTTAAAGATGGATCTATACTTAATATAATGCCGATTTTATCAGACACAACTCCACAATTGTTGCTAAATTCTACTTATACTGGTTTCTTTATGTTTGCTGGCTTTGAAATCTTTTTAATTTATATACCATATTTAAAAAATAAAAATGACTATAAAAAAATATGTATAAGTGTCATACTTATACTAACGCTTCTTATGTCTGGTGTTATTTTTTCTTGTATTTTTTATTTTGGTAATGAAACCTTAAACTTGTTCTACTTTCCAGTACTTAATATGACATCTTCAATTAACATGCCACTTATTAATAATTTCACCTTTATTTTTATAGTTTTATTATCATTTAATTCACTTAAAAATTCATCATTATGCTTTTTTAATTTTATATATTCTCTTCCAGAAAAATCACGAAAAAAGTATAAGATTTTTTTAATTTTCTTATTGCCTATTCCAATTTTTCTTGTTGCAAAACCATTTACTGATATGGTTTATCTAGACATTTTTATAAATAAGATTTTTATTCCATTGATGGGAATATTACTTTTAAATATTTTTATACTTTTCATATCTATTTTAAGGAGGAATTCAAATGAAAAAAAGAATTCTATATAGTTATATAGCTGTACTTTTATTTTTTATTTTTTCATTTTTAATTTCTAAATTTCTTAATACTTACGCTTTTACAAATATAGAAGAAACTGATTTTCTTTCTGGTGTTGGATTTGATGTTACAGAAAAGCTAGACGAAAAGACATATCATGTACCAGTTTCCATTTATAATTTCTCTAAAAATGGTGAAATAAGCACATACTTAATTGACTCTAAAGGGGAGACAACTCTCCAAGCTAGAGTAGATAGGAAACTACATTCTGGCCGTAATATTTCATTAGGATCTGAGAAAATTTATATCTTTTCTAAAAGAATATGTAAAGATGGTATTTCCGTACCTCTAGATGGATTATTAAACAATGCACAAGTTACAAATAAATCCCTAGTAGTTACTACAAATAGTAACCCAAGTGAAATACTCTCTTTTAAAGTTGAAGGATATCCATCTTCATCCCACTACATTCATAACTTGCTTAATTCCCTTAGTTCATTTTCATATATTTCAAATAATGAAACTCTTCACGATGCTTATATTAAAAATACTACAGAAGGTTGTAAATTTTTTGCTCCAAACATTGATATTGTAAATAATTCACTCCAACTTACATCTCTTACCGTTTTAGATAAAGGTAAGCTTGTTGCATCACTGCCTATAGATAATCTTCACTATTTAAACCTTCTTTCAAATAAAGAGGGTACTGGTATTGTAACTTATATTAGTGATAAAAATAATACAATTTCATTTGAACATTTTTTTAATAGAAAAATAAAATGTAAAAAAAATGATAATGGTTTTGTATTTGATATAAACTTAAAATTAAAGGGTAAAATAGTTAATAATAATTATTTAAGTACTTCTGAAATTACACCTTATCAAAAAGCTGAATTAGAAAAGAAAATAAGTGAATTTATAAAATCAGGTTTAAATGACTTTATTTCCTCTATGAAATCTGATTATAAATTAGACTTGATCAACTTAGGTAACATAGCCGCAGCTCATTATGGTAGAAATAAAATACCAAATTGGGATGATGAAATTTTAAAATCTACTATAAATGTTAATGTAGATTTCAAAATTTCAAAATTTGGAATAGGTAATATTAATTTAGATTAGGGATAGTTTTAAAACTATCCCTAAATTTATTAAACATCTATTCTATTTTTTATTTCACCATTATAAAATGCTTTTATATTATTCAATATACCTTCAAATAGTCTATCTCTAGCTTCAACACTTGCCCATGCTATATGTGGAGTTAAAACTACTTTTTCTTTATCGTTTATCTTTAAAATTGGATTATCTATTTCAATAGGTTCTACCACAAATACATCAAGTGCAGCTCCACTAATTATATCTTCATCTAAAGCTTTAGCTAAATCTTCAAATATAACAATAGGACCTCTTCCCATATTAACTATTACAGCTTCTTTTTTCATCTTCTTTAAGTTATTATAGTTAATTAATCCTGCTGTATTATCATTAAGTGGTGCATGTATTGATATAATATCAGATTCACTTAGAAGTTCATCAAGGTCTACTCTCTTATATTCTGAATTGTTGTTTTTTCCTGATGTTGAATAGTAAACTACTTTCATTCCAAAAGCTTCACAAACTTTAGCTACTCCCTTTCCTATTGCTCCAAGACCTATAATACCCCATGTTTTACCACATAAATCTCTAAAAGGTCTATCTAAATTTGTGAATATTTCTGATTCTGCATAAGCACCTGACTTAACATAATTGTCATAATAACTTATTTTATCATATAAGTGTAAAAGTGTAGCAAATGTATGTTGTACTACTGTATTAGTTGAATATCCAGCTACATTAGTTACTGCTATATTTCTTTCCTTAGCATATTTAACATCTATATTATTAAATCCTGTTGCCATCTCACAAATAAGTTCTATATTTTTTGCTTCTTTTAAGTTGCTTTCATTAAGTACTACTTTGTTTGTCAAAACAATATTAGCATCCTTAATTCTATCTGCCACGTCTTTTGCTTCTGTTATATCATAAACTTTAACCTCTCCAAATTCACTTAAAAGATTATAATTAATATCTCCTAATGTCTTTCCATCTAAAACTACTAGTTTCTTCATTTATATCACTCCTTAATTTTTCTATTATAAATATTATTTTATCACAATATTTTACCTATTTCTTTCAAAAATTTTAATTTATACTGTGTATTATTTGTAAATTTTGACAATAATACTAATATGAATATTTGAAAGGAGTCTTTTTATATGGGTAGTATTAATTTAGTTTGTCTAGCTTGTGACCGTTATTGTAATCTTTCAGTAGATCTTAATAAAAATAATGTAACGACCATAACAGGCAATAGTTGCAGGAATGGACTATCTTATGCAAGGAAAGAATGTATAGTTCCCTCTATAACTGTAACAACTGTAATAACTGTTACAAATGGGACTTCAAGAATTGTTCCAGTTAAAAGTGAAATTGTAGTTCCTAAAACATTAATCTTTGATATTCTAAAAGAACTAAGGGATTTAAAAGTTAATGCTCCTATAAAGTCAGGTGACATAATTAAAAAGAATATATTAAATACCGGTATTAATATAGTTGCAACTGGTACTGTATTCTTATCTAAATAGATTTATTTATAAAAGATGCAGTTACAAATATTTGTAACTGCATCTTTTATGATTACTATTTTATATTATACGCTTCATTTATTCCATTATTTAAAATATTCATAACTTCAATAACTTCCTCTTCTTTTATAGGAAGTTCTTTATTATTTAAGATGCCATCATATAATGCATTATAGACTTCTCCATAATTACCTTTTGGAGTCTTAACTATTTTAGTTATATCTTCTCCATTTTCAGCTATATAACTTACTTTGCCATAGTTTGCTTCTATATCAGTTATAAAATTTTTATCCCATGGCATTATATTAGCTTTTAAACATTCTTCTTGTTTATCTATTCCATATTTTATAAAACTACCATTATGTCCATTTATTCTAAACTTTGGATAGTCTATTTTAACTAAATGATTAGTCTTTACTATTACCTTTAAATTATTGTAGAACATGCATACTTCATAATAATCATCTGGATTTCCTTCTCTTCTTATACTTCTTATGTCATAAGTAACTTTGGTAGGTTTTCCAAATATAGATACGATTTGATCTATTGTATGTACAGCTAGTCCATAAAAAGCTCCATTAAACGGTGAATTTGCCACTTCTTGAACTTCAGGTCTAAAGTAATCAAAATGCGATTCAAGTTCTACTAATTCACCTAGTACGTTACTATTTATAACTTCTTTAACTGCTAAAAAGTCACTATCATACCTTCTATTTTGATATGGCATTATTATAAGATCTTTTGTTCTTGCAATTTTATATAATTCTCTACACTCATCAACTGTTTGAGTAAAAGGCTTCTCAATTAAAACATTTTTATTATGTTCTAATGTTAATTTACCATATTCGTAATGTGAATCCACATGAGTGCAAATTGTAACTAAATCTATTTCTTTATCATTTAAGACTTCATTAATATCTCGTACAAATTTAATACCGTAGTTTACTACATAATCTTTTTCTATTTCTTTCTTCTCTGTTCTACTGAAAATTTTAACAACTTCAAATTTATCATTGTTTAAAATATATGGGAGGTGATATCTAGTAGCACTCTTTCCAAACCCTATAATCCCAATTTTAAGTTTTCTCATATAAGTCTCTCCTTAATCCTATTTAAAAATATTTTTATCTATTTTATATAATAAAGAATAATTCATTATTTGTAAACGTATAATTTAAATAACAATACCTCTCTAGAAATCTAATTTAAAAATGCCAAGCTCAAAGTATTGCTACACTTTAAGTTTGGCATTTTTTGTTTTCATTATAAAATTAAACTAAGTCCATACAAAATCCATATATGTACTGGATAAAAACTATAAAATAATCCTCTTAAATCTCTTCCTTTTTTACCGTTATAGAAGAATATAAATGGTATAGAAAATACCATCATCCAAAAAGGATATTCTAGCATTCTTTCAATATTAAACCCTGGTAAAAATAATGCTGAAAAAACAATAATTGCAAGATACATATCTCTTCTATTATTGAAGCACTTATAAAATATGAATGCAAAAGCAGGTCCTATTATAAGTGATTCTGTACATATTCCTAAAGATACAGCAACTAATATTTTAATAAATGCTATTGTTGTATGTCCTGTTCTTAATTGAACCATTCCATTTAACATTACGAAAGCTGCTGCAAGTGAAAGAAATATATTGTTTGGTAATATGTATAGTTTTGTATCAAATGCATAATTTAAAGCAAAGTTTGAAATAACCATTAAAAATATGCATATTATAGCTCTTTTGTCTGTGATAATAACTTTCTTATATGTAGTTATTATTAGTACTACTCCAATTGCAATAACTGCTACTGCACCTATATATGCTAAAGTACTAAAGCTACTAAATGATAATATAGCTCCATTTATCCCCCTATGTCCTATTATAGAAATTATACTATTCCCTAAAAACATTATTTCCGCTGCAATTAATAATCTTTTCAAATAATTATTTTTTGAAGACGTTTTAAAGTACCCTTCTACTAAAAGATATAAGAATACTGGAAGTACTACTCTACCTACATAACGGAACCAAATTGGCATACCATCAAAAAATACCGCCATGTGATCTAGTAGCATAAAAATAATCATAATTACTTTAAGCTTGAATCTATCCATCTTTTTCTCCTTTGTTTTTAATATTACATTATTAAATTATACCTCTTAAGCCTTTACATTAAAAGCCTTTTGTAATACCATATCTAATAGATAATGATTAACGAGGTGAATATATGTACATATTGTCATACAAAGTAAACTATGAGGAAGTAGATGAAATAATAAACGAACTACAAATAAACGACATATTCAATGCGTTTTATGAAAATCCCCTTGAAATAACAACTGATGAATTTGGTTATGGGTATTTAGAAAAGGAAAATGAGCCAATTATTTTAAAAATTGCTTATGCTGAAGCAAAAGAAGACTTAGATTCATTTAAAGAAAAAGTTTCAAATATAGTTAATAAAGAACTACTTAATATAGAAGAAATTAATTATGAATATGAAGACTTTAAGATGCCTGCAGTTATTTTAGATAATAACTGGGTTTTACAAGATCCTAGTGAAACTGAATTTGAAGATAAAAATAAAATAAACTTTATATCTCAAGGAGCTTTTGGAACAGGGCTTCATGAGACAACTAAAGACTTATTGAATGTAATACTTTCAAAAGACTTTGAAAATAAAACAGTTTTAGATATTGGTACTGGTTCTGGTATTTTATCTATTGCAACTGCAATAAAAGGAGCATCAAAAGTTGTTGCCCTAGATATACGTGATGTTGAAGATGAAGTTCTATTAAACGCTTCACTAAATGGACTAGAAAATATAGAAGTTGTAGTTGGTGATGCTCTAAGTTCAGACATAAGTATCGATACTAAATTTGATTGGATTTATATAAATATAGGCGGAGCTGAAACTTCAATGTTTATGCCTTTTATAAAAGAACATTTAAAAGAAGATGGAATGCTTTTAGTATCTGGTTTAGTATCTTGGAGCTTTGATTCAATAAAAGATATGATTGTCTCAAATGATTTTAATATGATTGAGAAATATCAAACTAACGAATGGTGTACTGCAATCTTTAAATAATAATTAAAAGGATGTTGTAAATTAATACAACATCCTTTTTATCTATCTCTTTTTATTATTTTTCTTTCTATTTTTTTGTCTCTCTTCTGTTCTTTTTCTCTTTTCTGCCCTTTCCCTTTCAGCCTCTAATTCCTCTTGCTTTTTTCTTTTATCACTAAACTTAACAGTTTGTCTAATAAGTAAAAACCACATAGGAATCCAGAAAACGCCTAATATAAGACCAGATACTATAGAAACATCAAAAGATAATCCACTAGTTATATTAATAATTATTGCAATAATAGCACCAATTAAACCCACAAGCAAAGAAGATTTTAGCCTAAAGCCCTTATCCACCTTACATTTCTCCACATACCATACTAACAGCTTCATATATTTCCTCCTATTGTTAAAATCTTTTACACTACTATTTATTCTACAAAAACTTACTAAATCCTCTTTTTATTCCATTTGCAAACTCTGATAATACCTTGTAATATTTTTCTAATTTCCTTAATTTTCATTGAATTACAGTCAAATTTTTAAGGTTATTTTTTAAAATACTTTATATTTTAAGGATTAATTTTGAGGATTTCTCATAAATCCACACATTTTGTCCCATAGGTTATTCTCTTATGCTATACTATAATAAATATCAAGAGGAGGTCTTTTTATGAAGAAAATTTTGATATCTTTTTTTACCATATCGACATTAATGTTTAATATTGCTTTTCCTGCTTTTGCAGATGATGCTAAAAAAACAATTGATGAAAACAAAGTCCACTTCAATCAAATAAGTGGTGAGATAAAAACTTTAGATGATAATATACAAGCTTTAGATGGCGATATTAATACACTTAATTCAACTATTCAAAGTAATAAAGATAAGATTACTTCAGTTGAAAATGAAATTAAAACTACACAAGGTAAAATTGATTCAACTAAAAAACAAGTAGATCAAGGACAAGCTGTTTTGTCTGATAGATTAAGAGCTATATATAAAAGTGGAAGTTATTCCATTTCTAACTACTTAGCTTTTATTTTTGAATCAGAAGGACTAGCTGATTTACTTGGTAGATTAAATGCAGTTCAAAAGATTGTCGGAGCAGATAATGATATGATTACCGAACTTAGAGGTAATGAAGAAGCTCTTCAAAATGACATGAAAAATTTAACTACTAGTAAAGATGAGATAGTTAAACTAAACGAAGAGAACAATACAAAGCTAAAGACTTTAGTAGATAAACAAAATACATTAAAAGAGTCTAAAGCTAAATTTGATGCTCAAAAGGCTCAAGTTCAATCAGTTATTGAAGAAAATGAAAATAAACTTATTGCAAATCCTGTAAGTGTTATTGATTCTTCATCTTCATCAATAAGTGATTTACAAAATGCAGTATCAACTTTGAAAGGATTAATTCCTCAACTTTCTACTGACTCTATTATAAGTAAAGCTAATTCTTACATTTCAAAGGGAAATAGCAAGATAGATGATAAAAAGAAAGCTGAAACTGCTAGTAAAGCAGAAAGTAATTCAAATAGTTCAAATAATAGTTCAAGTGGCAACAATAATAGTGGTTCAACTAGTGGTCCCTATTTAAAGACTATTACAGCTGAAGCTACTGCTTATTCTGGCCATACAATTACAGCAATGGGAACAAAGCCTGTTAGAGACCCTAACGGCATCAGTACAATAGCTGTTGATCCAAATGTAATCCCATTAGGCAGTAAAGTATTTATACCTGGCTACGGTGTTGCTATAGCTGCTGATACAGGTGGTGTAATTAAAGGTAATAAAATTGACTTGTTTATGAATTCAAAGGAAGAGTGTACTTCTTTTGGTAGACAAACAGTTACAGTTAATATTATTTCTTACTCATAAAAATGGTAAAAAACGATTATTAAACGACAATAGAGCAACTTAAGTAATCTTAAGTTGCTCTATTTTATATATATCCTATTCAGCTTTTGGGAAAATCATATTAGGATAAACCTTTTTCATATATGAGTTTGGGTACTCTTTATCTAAAAATCTCTCAATAGCATTATCAGCTTTGATATGGTTAATTCTTGCTACTTCCCTCTTTACTGCTAAAATGGATAATATAATATTTGGTACCATAATTATTATAAATATATATGTCCAAATTTTTATAGACTTATTTGAGAAGTACTCTATAATCTTATTAATTAATGGATATATATCCCTTATAAAGAATACACCAAGTATCCCCCAGAATACACAATATTCAATGCTTGTCCTTCCATTAATACTAAGATTATTTGCAGTATAATCCCAAGATATTGTTCCTACCATCTTTTGTTGAACGTAAGAACACATATATTCAAAGAATCCTCCAAATACAGCACTCACTACAAATATTATTAATCCATTATACTTTGCAACCTTATATAATAATAGCGTAAATAAGACACATCCTATCCCATACACAGGGCTAAACGGTCCATATAATAATCCTTGTCTACTTTGGAAATAACCATTTGTAATGTAGCACCATAGCATTTCTACAACATAGCCTAAAACGGACCCTATCATAAAAATCCAAATTAGCTTATAAAAATTTATTTCTTTTTTTAAATCAAACATATACCCTCCTTATAATATGAAAATATTTTATACTTAAGATGATATCATTATAATAAGTATTAGTAAGAAATTTCATTTTAAATTTCTTTAAACTTTTAATACTTTACAAAAGTACATGTTTAAATAGCGCGCTTAAGTAATCTTAAGCCACGCTATTTTTTGAATTTGTATTTATTAAGTTCCTCACGCTTTCTCTCTTCACTTAACATCAGAAAAACGAAACCTTGCATTATCATATCTGGTTTATATAAATTAAACATATAATATCTCGCCTCCTTTTGTTTAAAGTATTACCTTATTGAATTATTTTATACTTTAAGTTATCTATTATAATATCCATAGATATTTTATGTATTTTTTACGATTTATGTTAAAATTTATATAAAAGAAAAGAGGTGTGGCAAATGAAAAAAATTTTTATATGTATTTTTTTAGTTACTTTTCTAATATTATCATTTTTCATTGGAAAAAGTTTTCTATCCAATACATCTTCTGAATTTTCACTTATTCAAGACAATTGGAAAATAGAATTATCAGATAAACCATTAAGTGAATCTATTATATTAAATAACACAGGTGGTATTACCGGAGACGGTCAAAAAATAATAACATTTGAATATAATTCTAATCAAATTGAATCTATTAAAAAGGATCTGCTTTTCCTTGATTATAATGAACATCTAAAAATGAAATTTGATGAACTTCAATTTCTGATAAATGAACCGACAGAACTGGATTTGTATACTAAATCACTAAAAGATATATACTCCAATATTGAATACAATAAATTTTTTATAGTTGAAAATAATAGTAAATTTCTAATCTTCGTCTTAAATTCAAAATCTAATAAACTAACAGCTTTTGTTAATTATCAGTAATATCTTTCTTAGTATAAAAAAACTACTCTCTCATATACTAAAATCAATGTGAAAAATGAGAATAATAGTTTCACATATATTTCTATGTAAGGATGTTTTTATATGAGAAAATATATATTAAAGAAAGAAAAAATACTATTTGTTTTAACTTTATCAATTACTGGTTCTTTATTTATAGGCTCTACTGCTAATTACAAGAAGCTTGATACTTTAGCTTCTATTACTACTAGTAATTTAACTCCTTTAAGTGATTCAAATGATAGTGTTTTAAATATCACAAATAAATTTAATTACTTGCAACTAGAGGATGATCCTAGCGCTGAGGATGCCTTTGTTGTAGCTGAAAATACAAATGATTTATTGAAGGGTTTTAAACATTATCCAATTAGAACAGATAGAAAGAAAGTTGTTTACCTAACTTTTGATGATGGTCCTTCAATAACTAATACACCTACAGTACTTAAAATTTTGAATGAATATAATATTAAAGCAACCTTTTTTGTTACTGGAAAAGCTTTAATAGCTACCCCAAAATCAAAAGAACTATTAAAAGAAATTGCAATAGGTGGGCATGCAATAGGCAATCATACTTACAGTCATGATTATAATTTACTTTATCCAGGTAGGACTATAAGTACAAAAAATGTAATAACTGATTTAAATAAAAACCTTGAATTAATGCAGAGTATACTCGGAAAAGACTTCTACACTAGAATTATTCGACTACCAGGCGGGTATCGTACATGGAATGGCAAAGAGGCATTTAAAAGTGAAATGGTTAACCTTAATCTTAAAAATATTGATTGGAATGCTTTTAATGGTGATGCTGAAGGTCGCTTAAAAACTGCACAAGAATTAAATAACTTCTTAGAGTGTAGTGTTACTAAATTAGGTTGTGATGCAGATAGTATTGTAGTATTAATGCATGATACATATGGAAAAGCCGAAACTGTTAAAGCACTACCTAATGCTATTGAATATTTTAAAAGAAATGGTTTTGAATTTAAAACAATAAAATAATAAAAAAAGAAAAGATGGTATAATCCACCTTTTCTTTTTTAATATAAAAACCGTTTAGGAATATGGTGTAACATATACATCCAAATTCCACTAACACTTGTATTCTGCTCAAGCGAGATAAGCCATAAGCGGAGTTCT
>NZ_JAVXRL010000071.1:0-12984 GCF_036643715.1 Clostridium sp.
ATTGTCCTATTATTTGGCTTGCACTTCTTGAGAAGTTAATTGCCATTGTAGGCATATTTCCACCTAAGTAGCTTACTTCAAATACTAATTCCTTTGGTAAGTATTGTTCATCTTTCCACATTATCCAACCTATTCCTGGGTAAACAAGTCCATATTTATGACCTGATGTACTTATTGATACAACATTTTTTAATCTGAAATCCCATTCAAGTTCTGGTTCTATAAATGGTGTAAATAATCCACCTGAAGCAGCATCAACGTGAATTGGTACTGATAATTTTGCTGTCTTATTATATTCTTCAAGAACTTTATCTAATTTCTTTATATCATCAAATTTACCTGTGTAAGTTATTCCAAGTATTCCAACTACACCTATTGTATAATCATCAACATAATCTAAAACTTTGTCCACATTTAAACTCATGTGTTCTTCGTCCATTGGAACTAATCTCATTTCAATGTCCCAATACACACAGAATTTTTCCCAACAAACTTGGAATCCTGATGATATTACTAAGTTTGGTTTCTTACTAGTTACATCCATTCCTAAAGCCTTAGCTCTATTTCTCCATCTGAACTTCATAGCCATACCACCTAGCATACATGCTTCTGATGATCCAACTGTTGATGTTCCCATGAATGATAATTCCTTTGGAGCATGCCATAAATCAGCTAACATATTTACACAACGGTTCTCGAGCTCGGTAGTTTGAGGATACTCTGATTTATCTATTGCATTCTTTTCTAATGTTTCTGACATTAATTTTGTAGCTTCATCTTCCATGTAAGTTTGGCAGAATGTAGCTAAATTCAATCTAGCATTCCCTTCATCCATAAGCTGGTCTTTTACTAATCTATAGGCAACTCTTGGTTGAACTGGTTCCTTACTTAGTTTGTATTTTGGTAAATCAACATCTTCTTCTAATGTACCAAATATTGGGGTTCTGTAGTTGTCGTCTAATTTTTTATCTTCTCTTGTGAATAACATAATCGTATTCCTCCCTATTTCTGTATCATTTTATTCGATGTTGAAATTTTATAATAGATTATTTTCAATTACACAATTTCAACATCGTGTTTTATATAATTAAATTTATTAAATTTAATTTATATTTTTATTTATTGCCATCTACAGCTTTTTGTTCAGTTTGATTCTTATGAGAACCTTTATGACTTGCTGCATATATTGCAAATGGAATTATTATTGTTACTATAAAACTTATTACAAGAATTAATTCATATTCATGTGCACTTGATGCATTCAATGAACTTGGTGGTACAAATGATATACAAAGTGCGAGTACTGACATTACAAATCCTACTATACTAACTATCATCTTAAATACTGTTCCACCTGGAATTTGATATGCTCTCTTTAAATGTTTCTT
This sequence comes from Clostridium sp., assembly GCF_036643715.1. Taxonomy (GTDB): domain Bacteria; phylum Bacillota; class Clostridia; order Clostridiales; family Clostridiaceae; genus Clostridium. Next base: position 1,389 of record NZ_JAVXRL010000071.1, read on the forward strand.
CTTTAATACTAATACAAAGTATCCAATGAAGAATAGTAAGTAACCAACTAAGTAAATTACAACTGTAAGTGATATAGCTGTTAAGAATGAAACGTTATTTCCACCGCCTCCGAATGTTAAAACAGCTGCCCATATTGTAACTACAACACCTTGTACCATTATTAATGGAACTGGTACATCATGTTTGTTTACTTCTGTTAATTTCTTTGGTAATATACCGTTTTTAGCTGCTGTATACATACCTCTTGAAGGTCCTACAACCCAAGCACTAACTTCTCCCATAACACCAACTGCAATTAATACTGCGATTAATTTTACAAGCCAGTCTAAGTTTGAACTAAAGTGTCCAATTAATGCTGCGAATGTTTGAACAACACCTGAGCTTAAGTTTAATTCTGATTGAGGTATAACTGCTGCAACAGAAAGTCCTCCAATAGTGTTAAGTACGATTGCTAATACAACTAGTACAAACATTGCTAATGGGTAGTTTCTCTTTGGATTTTCCATTTCATTTACGTGTGATGCTGATGCTTCAACACCCATGTAACCTAGTATAAATGATACGAATACAACTAATGTATTTGCTTGTGTAAAGTCTGGCACAAATGCTTTTGCACTAATGTCAACGTCTATTGGATTTCCTCCAACTACGTATGCTATTGAAAGAACAAACAGAATAATTGCTGGTATTAATATACCGATTATAAATCCTACTTTTGCAATTGTTGCTGTGTTCTTAGTTCCACCTAATTGTGAAAATGTTAATGCCCAAAATACTACTAATACTCCAACAAATTTTATTACTGGATTAGTATTAAGTGCTGGGAAATTAAATACATATGATAGCGCTCCCAATATAAAGTAGATCATTGTTACAAATCCAACTGTTATTTGGAACCATTGAAAGAATATAGCTGCAAAACCAAATCTTTCTCCTAAAGTGTTTCCAACCCAGGCAAATATACCGCCTTCTTGCCATCCATCTACGGTAGCCATTTCAGCTGCACATAATGCTACTGGTAAGAACCATAAGAATCCTCCTAATAGTAAAAAGAATACTAAATGGAATCCTGATGTTGCAAATGTTGGATACTCATATACTGTCATTACCATTGATGCTGTCATTGCAAAGAATCCAAATAAAGTTAGTGACTTTTTAGTATTCGCTGCTTCATTACCCATTACTTACACGACCCTTCATTATTTTATTTTATTTATTATTTCTAAGGTCTTAAAAATGTCGACATGTTTAAGCGATTAGGGAAATATACTGTTTCCCTCCTCTTGTCTCCAAGTATAACAAGCTTGTTTTTATGTGTAAATTTCCAATATTCTTCATAAAATCCCATTTTATTCTGATTCATATATTTTTGAACGTATCCACTAGCCGTTTACTCTTCAAAGCTCCCTCATTCGTAGTTTTACTCCACATTTCTCTTATAAATTGGATAACTTTTCCTCAAAGCCCCTATTTTACTAGCCTAGAGGGGTATTTGAATGTTTATTTCCATTTTATTAAATTTAAAATCCCTTGGTATAGGCACTTTTAATCGTTTACAAGCCCCTCTGGTAAATTTGTCTTACCAATTTGCATAATCTTTATTAAAAAACTTAACATCTCTTTACTATTATTCTCAAAAATTACATTTAGTTAGATAATATGACGTATTTCTTGCATTTTCAAATATTATACATTCTCCAAACCTAGTATTTACTTATGTTTAAGGGCTTTTTGAACTGAATTTCATAAAGTTTATATTTGATTTTTATATTAATAATCATTCTAAATACAAGAAAAAAGTCACATTCCTTTTTATGGAATATGACTTTTTTCTTGCAGTTTTTATAGATTAATGAGTAAATCCATAAGTTCCTTTATTCTTTTTACTATTTGCATCTAATACATTAGCTTCATTAAGAGCTTTTATACCAGATTTCATATCAGTAATTAATTGTTCTGCCATATTACGACCAAGGTCAGCACGGCATACAATACGTTGTATTATAGTATCTTGTAAATTTTCTGGTAATGGATAAGCTGGTACTTGCCATCCATTCATTGCTAATCTATCTGCTAGATCATATAATGTCCATTGTACATTAGCATCATTCTTTAATTTATAACAAACTATTGGTAAGTTAGCACCATCATTATATATTTCAAATAAGCCCATATCTTTTATTTCTTTTGCTAGATATAACGCTACATCTTTTGTTCTTTGGTGAATTTGTCTATATCCTTCGAATCCATATCTTAAGAAGTTATAGTATTGTCCTATTATTTGGCTTGCACTTCTTGAGAAGTTAATTGCCATTGTAGGCATTGTTCCACCTAAGTAGCTTACTTCAAATATTAATTCTTTTGGTAAGTATTGTTCATCTTTCCACATTACCCAACCTATACCTGGGTAAACTAGACCATATTTATGACCTGATGTACTTATTGATACAACATTTTTTAACTTAAAATCCCAAACTAAATCAGGTTCAACAAATGGTGCAAATAATCCACCTGAAGCAGCATCAACGTGAATTGGTACTGATAATTTTGCTGTTTTATTATATCCTTCAATTACATCATTTAATTTTTTAATGTCATCGTATTTACCTGTATAAGTTATACCAAGTATTCCAACTACACCAATTGTATAATCATCAACATAATCTAAAACTTTATCTATATTTAAACTCATGTGTTCTTCATCTAATGGTACTAATCTCATTTCGATATCCCAGTATACACAGAACTTTTCCCAGCATACTTGGAATCCTGATGATACTACTAGATTTGGTTTCTTACTAGTTACATCCATTCCTAAAGCTTTAGCTCTATTTCTCCATCTGAACTTCATAGCCATACCACCTAGCATACATGCTTCTGATGATCCAACTGTTGATGTTCCCATATACTTCATATCTGTTGGAGCATGCCATAAATCAGCTATCATATTTACACAACGATTTTCAAGTTCTGTAGTTTGAGGATATTCTGATTTATCTATAGCATTCTTTTCTAAAGTTTCAGCCATTAATTTTGTAGCTTCATCTTCCATGTAAGTTTGACAGAATGTAGCTAAATTCAATCTAGCATTACCTTCATCCATTAATTCATCTTTTACTAATCTGTAAGCAACTCTTGGCTGAACTGGATTTTTAGCCATTGTATACTTTGGTAAATCCACATCTTCTTCCATTGTACCAAAAATTGGTGTTCTATAAGTATCATTTAAACTTTTATCTTCTCTACTAAATAACATAGTAAGGACCTCCTTATAATTTTAAAATTTATTATTTATTTGTAGCATTGGTACTTTCTTTTGAAGTATCAGTGTTTTTAATTTGATCTGAATTACTTGATGTATTACTCTCTTCTTGATTCATAATATCATCAGGGTGTGGTATTATTTTATGTTGTCCTCTTAATGCTGGTGGTACGAATTTATTAACTTCATCATGAGTCATTGGAACTGGTTCAGCTGCCAATGTATTGTGTTTATTCTTATCATGAAGTGCATAAATTGCGAATGGTATTATTAGAACTATTACAAAACCTATTATTAGTATTGCTTCATATTCTTTTGCACTGCTAGCATCTAATGAAGCTGGTGGTACGAAAGAGATTACGAATGCGAATATTGACATAACAAATCCAACTATACCAACTATCATTTTAAATACTGTTCCACCTGGTATTTGATATGCTCTCTTTAAATTTTTCTTCTTTAATACTAAATTGAAGTATGCTAAGAAGAATAAGAAATAAGCAACTAAATATACAACAACTGTAAGTGACATAGCAGTTAAGAATGAAACGTTATTTCCACCGCCTCCGAATGTAAGAACTGCTGCCCAAATTGTAACTAATACACCTTGTACCATAATTAATGGAACTGGTACACCATGTTTATTTACTTTTTTCATACTTGTTGGTAAAATTCCTTTTTGAGCTGCTACATATAGACCTCTTGAAGGTCCAACAACCCAAGCACTAACTTCTGCCATAACTCCTACAGCAATTAATAATGCAACGATCTTTACCATCCAGCCTCCAGTAGTTGTAAAGTGACCGATTAAAGCTTGGAATGTTTGAATAACACCAGAACTTAAGTTAAGTTCTGATTGTGGTATAACTGCTGCAACAGCAAGTCCACCAATTGTATCTAAAAGTATTGCACATATAACTAATATTAACATTGCTAATGGATAATCCCTCTTAGGATTTACCATCTCATTAGCGTGAGTTGCTGATGCTTCAACACCCATGTAAGCTAGTATAAATGATACGAAAACAACTAAAGTATTTAGCTTAGTAAAATCTGGGAAGAATGATTCTGCACTAATTTTAACATCTATAGGATTACCACCTACTACGTAAGCGATTGCTAATCCAAATAAAATTAATGATGGTATAACTATCCCAACTATGAATCCTACTTTTGCTATTTTTGCAGTATATTTTGTTCCTGCAAGTTGAGTGAATGTTAATCCCCAAAATAGTACTAACACTCCTATAAATTTTATTGTTGGATTTGTATTAAGTGCTGGAAAATCAAGAACATATGATAATGCTCCTAATATGAAATAAAGCATTGTTATAAATCCAATTGATATTTCGAAAAATTGGAATGATATTGCTGCGAATCCATACTTTTCACCTAAAGTATTACCGACCCACGCAAAAACTCCACCTGTTTGCCAACCATCAACGGTTGCCATTTCAGCTGCACATAATGCTACTGGAATAAACCATAAAAATCCACCTGCTAATAGATAAAATACCAAATTAAATCCTGATGTCGCAAATGTTGGATACTCGTAAGCAGCCATTACCATTGACGCTGTTATGGCGAAGAATCCAAACAAACCTAGTGATTTTTTACTTCCTACGTTTGAGTTATTGTCCATAAAATTCACGCCCCTCATTATTTTTAATTTTAAATAACATAGACTTAAACTTGTCGACAGTATTAAGCAAGTTAGGAACATTTTTCCTGTCCCTTCCATGGCTAAAGTATAGCAATGGATTTTTCCGATGTAAAACTTCATATTAGCTCACAAAATATTGTATAATTCCTAATTAACTCTTTTAATTAAAAAAATACTTATTTTACTCCTCCATAGTATGTTACTCTTAGTTTTACAGTACTATTTGCTATATTAAAAACCTAAATTATCCCTAAACTCTCTATTCTAGGGACTTGAATAATTTTTCAGACCTTTTTTAGTAAATATTAAATTTCTATAACGGCTATATCACTTGATGTAATTGATTACAAGAAGTTGTATGATTGTTATTTTTTATCTATTAATTACTGTTTATTAAAAAACTTTACTTTATTTTGGATATAGTTACAATTATGCACATTTGTAACCAAGGTAAATACATCTGTTCATAAACTATGTAAAAGTATTATCAAATACTCACTATTATCTTAATTTATTAACAAAAAATGTGCTCATTTATTAAAAAAAAGCACATTTCTTTAAATTGATATTATTTTTTGTATATAGTTAAATATTTATCTTCTAAGTAATCTAAGAAGTATTTTGAGTTCAAATCTTCATTACTTATAGACTTTATTAACTGTAATGGAGTGTATATAGCTCCATATTTATGGATATTTTCACATAACCAAGTTTGTATATGTGAAAATTCTCCCTTTCTTATATCACTATACATATCTTTATATTCATTTTTCATAACAGTAAGAATTTGAGCTCCATAAATATTTCCTAAAGCATAACTTGGAAAATATCCAAAAGATCCATCAGACCAATGTATATCTTGGAGTATTCCTTCACTATCATTTTTAGGTTCTACCCCTAAATATTCTTTATACTTCTTGTTCCATTCATCTTTAACATTATCTATATCTAAATCTCCATTTATAAGAGCTTTCTCTATTTCATATCTTATTATTATATGAAGGCTATAAGTTAATTCATCAGCTTCTGTTCTTATAAGTGAAGGCTTTACATAATTTATTCCTTCATAAAATTGTTCTAATGTTATATTATTAAACTCTTTAAATTCATACTTTGCATATTGAAGGAAGTATTCCCAAAATTCTTTACTTCTTCCAATTATGTTTTCATAAAATCTTGATTGTGATTCATGTATACTCATTGAAATAGCTGTATCTAAACCAGTTTTTTGAAGCTCATCTGGTATATCTTGTTCAAATATTCCATGTCCAGCTTCATGTATACAACTAAATATTGATGATGTAAAGTCTGGTACAGAATAATTAGTTGTAATACGTACATCCTTATTACCAAAACCTGTTGTAAATGGATGTGTACTTTCATCAAGCCTTCCAGCTTCAAAATTATATCCAATTTTCTTTAATACAAATCTTGCAAACTTATCTTGAGATTCTTTATTAAACTTACCTATCAAAAAGTCTTTATTTATAACTTTTCCGCTTTTCTCTATCTTATTTAATATTTCAAGAATTCCATCTTTAAGCTCCTTAAAAATTATATCAAGTTTCTTTACTGTTAATCCTTCTTCAAATTTATTTAAAAGAGCATCATATTTATTATCTTCATAACCAATATACTCTGCAAATTCTCTTTGAAAATCTATCATCTTTTTTAAGTGTGGCTTAAATATTGTAAAGTCATTCTTCTCTTTTGCATCTTCCCATGCACCTTGAGAAAGTGATTGTTCTACAACAAACTTTCTATATCTCTCTTCTGGAAGTTTCTTCGTGTAATCATACTCTTTTCTAGCATTTTTTATAATAGCTTTGTCTATTTCTGATAATCCTTCAATATTTCCCACGAAATAATCTAGAATTTCTCCCATTTTATCACTTGTTGTCCTATTGAATATTTCCCCGGATAAATGTTCAATAATTTCTGATCTTTGCTCTATTGCCTTTCTTGGCATTTTTGTTTGCATATCCCAGTATATTATTTCTAAAGCTCCATTCATCTTCTCTATACTAGAAATTTCCTCTTTTAATTCACATAGCTTTTCCTTCCTCATAATATTAAAAACCCCACTTTCTTTATTTATATTTTAATATTCCGGTCCAAAATAAAGTACTGACTCAGTTTCTCTACAATACTTCGTAACTATACATTCGCTTAACTTTCTTGGACATTTAAAACAAACACATTGTAAGTCGTTACCATCACAATTTCCACTTTTCTTTTCTGGACATTCTAAACAATTTACTCCAACTCCTGCTGACATTAAAAACACTCCTCTTTCTATTTATAGAATTATTATACCAAATAACTATAGTATATCTAATATAAATATAAAAATGCCTCCTTATACATCTTAAATTTAAGACGTATAAGGAGACATTAATGTAGTCTATTTAATTTTATATGCAAGTATTATTCCCAATAAGCATCTTCACCTAATAAAGTATCGTCTAATCCTTTTAACTGTTCTTTTTTAGTTGTTCTAATTGAGAATATACTATCTATAACTTTAAGTATTATAAATGTAACTGCGAATGAGTAAACAGCAACAATTACTACTCCTAATAATTGAATTAAAAATTGGTGCATTCCCCCCTGTGCATTATTTACTGTTGCACTTGCAAGAATACCTACTAGTAAACTTCCAGTAAGTCCACCCATACCATGTACACCCCAAACATCTAAGGCATCATCCCATTTCATCTTATTCTTTAATGCAATACTTAAAAAGCAAACTATAGGTCCAATTATACCTATAATTACAGCTGATTTTGGGTCTACAAATCCTGCACATGGTGTTATTGTAGCAAGCCCTGCAACTGAACCTGTAAGCAAGTCTACAAATAACAGCTTTTTATTAATTATAACTGATATTATCATCCAAACTACCATTGCAACTGATGCTGCTATTGCTGTATTAACAAAAGCTGCTGCTGCAACCTTATCTGCTGCAAGTGATCCACCAGCATTAAATCCAAACCATCCAAACCATAATAACCCTGTACCTATTGCAACTATAACTAAGTTATTTGGATCTGATTTTTCTCCTTTTTTTATTGCTCTCTTTCCTAAGAATAATACAGATGCCAATGCTCCGAAACCTGCACTAACATGAATAACTGTTCCTCCAGCGAAATCTATAAATCCTAATTTACTTAAGAATCCTCCACCCCATACCCAGTGACAAACTGGTATATAAATTAATATAGTCCAAACTATTAATAGTACTATATATCCTTTTAAATTAAGTCTATCTGCAAAGGCACCAGTCATAAGTGGTGCTGTTATTACAGCAAACATTAATTGATATGCAAAGAACATAACAAAAGGTATTGTTGAACCATAAGCTGCATTTGGTGCTAGTCCTACTGACTTTAAAGCAAAGAACTGATTAAAACTTCCTATTATACCCAAATGGTCTGTACCGTATGCTAAACTAAATCCTCCAAATATCCATATTATTGTTACTATTCCCATTGATATAAAACATTGCATCATAATTAAAAGTACATTTTTCTTTTTAACTAATCCGCCATAAAATAAGGCAAGACCGGGTGTCATTAAACATACTAAAGCTGTACAGATAATCATAAATGCAGTGTTTCCCGTATTAATCGCTGACATTTTAATAACTCCTTTCTATTATTTATTTTTATATGATAAGTTATCTTTAAATCTTATTTTATAACTAAACTTTCTATTTGTATTAATTAAATGGCATATTTTACAAACATCATATAAATTTAAAACTTTGAAGTTATTTTCAGAAAAAACTATGGAATATTAGCTATTTTTATCTATATATAATTAACTTTTTTTAAACTAGAATAACTTTGCATTAATATCATTTTAAAAAAAGTATATTTTTGTAATTAAACATATACTTTATTCGCTAAACATCATTTTTATATGTAAAAAGTTACTAATTTTTGAATTAGACTTATGTTATAAATACCTTATTTTATATTATAAACTTAATTTTTTCATATTTATTTCCCTATATCCATTGATATTGCTCATTTTCACTCTACAAAATATATTAAGAATAGACTTTTTTGTATAATTTTACTTTTTAATTTAATTTACATATTTATGTAAATATTAACCTATTGTTAATTGTATCGACTTTTTCTAAGTGCTATGCTTTATTTATACGATAAGTAATCGCAAATAAAAAAATTTATGAGGTGATTTTTCATGGGCAATAGTTTAAACTTAGATAATTTAAATTTAGATGCTTTAGTAGAAAAAAATAAACAATTTATAAATGAAGGACATGTAGCAACATACATACCTGCTTTAGCTGAAGTTAATCCTAATCAACTAGGTGTAACTTTAATTGATATTAAAACTAATAAGGAATATTCTGCTGGAGATTGTAACTCAAGATTTGCTATTGAAAGTATATCTAAAGTTCCAGTTCTTATACTTGCTATTTTAGATAATGGCTTAGAAGGAGTATTTAGTAAAATAGGCACTGAACCAACAGGTTTCCCATTCAATTCAATTATGAATATGGAAATAAGACACGGAAATAAACCAACTAACCCATTCGTAAATGCTGGTGCTATTGCAACAAATTCTTTAGTTAAAGGTAAAGATAGCGATGAACGTTCAGGAAGAATATTAGATTTCTTTAGAAAGATAATGAATGATAATGACATTGTTTTAAATAAAGAAATTTATTTATCAGAAAAAAGTACTGGAGATGTTAATAGATCATTAGCTTATTATATGAAAGGTAATGGCATGTTAGATGCTGATATACCTGATGTATTAGATTCTTACTTTAGACAATGTTCTATGGAAGTAACAGCAACAGACCTTGCTAGAATGGGTGCTGTTCTTGCAAATGGTGGAGTATGCCCTTGGAATAATGAAAGATTATTCCCAGAAGAAGTTGCTACAATAGTTAAATCCTTAATGACTTCTTGCGGATTATATGATGAATCTGGAACCTATGCAGTTCATATTGGTGTTCCATCAAAAAGTGGAGTTGGTGGAGGAATACTTTCAGCAGTTCCTCAAAAATGTGGTATCGGATTATTTAGCCCTAATCTAGATGTTCCTGGTAACAGCGTTGCTAGTATGAAGTTACTTAAAGATTTATGTGATGAATTAGACTTAGATATATTTAGATAAAAACTTAAACTTTAAGTTAATTGCTTTTAAAATAAATTTAGGAGTTATCTTATTATAAGATAACTCCTAATATTTTTTACATTAACATATCTCTTCTTGTAAATACAACGCTTGATATTATATATGAAACTATTATAGTTCCAATCATAAGACCAATTCCAAGTTGTGGTGAGAAATTAAGATTGTTATGATACATAAACGGCATTTCCCCCATTAACAAGTTAATTGGACTACTATAATTTAAGAAATTAAGATGAGCATAACTTGCTATCTTTTCACTTGCCATTGGAAGCATTGTTGATGCAACTGCTATAATAACAGATACTGCCATTGTTATCATACTACTCTTAAATAATGATGATATCATAAATATAAATGCTACACATGCAACTATAAATAGTAATTGTAGAAGGAATCCTTTTAAAACTAAGTCTCCCATAGTTGATTGATATCCTGAACCTGGAACTAATTCTAATTGTTTAAAACCTTGTTTAATAAATATCTCTTGATTAATTATATATTTTTGACCTATCGTAACTGGCATCTTCATTGCATCAAATCCAGTAAATGCTCCCATTATTCCAAAGGCAGCAACTTCTAGACCTGCTATCATTCCTACAACAGTAATAACTATTGCAATGAACTTTGAAAGTAAAACTTTAGCTCTTGATACTGGCTGTACTAATAAGAATTTAACTGTAGCTGGAGTACACTCCCCTGATACAATATCACTCATAAATACTGCAATACCTGCAACTAATATTCCCATTCCAAGTATCATCATAACTTGAACTGCAACATTGCTCGGGAAGAATTCCCAGTTCTCTATTGGCTCAATATTATTATCTAAGAAGTACTGTTTATCTTTAATTTGTTGTTCTAAATGTTTTACGCCTTCTTCATCATATCCAGCATTTTTTATATCACGTTTATAACTTTCTATCTCAGATTTAACTTCATCTCTCCAGTCAACATTTTCAGGTGATGATATTTTCTTTTCTTGTAATTTTCTATCATCTTCTAACCTCTTAATGTCTTCTTTTAGATAATTAATGTTCTCTTTAATATTATTTAATGACTCTTTATCATAATTGCTATTTTCGATTTCTTTTTCCTGTCTTTTTAAATCATCTTTCATCCATGATAATTGATTATCTATGTTTTCAATTTGACCTTGTGGAGATTGCCAATGTTCCATTTGATTTGATGATACCTTTGCAATTACTACAAATCCTATCATCGCAAGTGCAAATAACCCAAATACTATCCAAGTCTTTGATCTTCTTGATATTTTTATAAGTTCGTTTTTTACTAAATTAAATAGCATTATCTAATACCCCCTTCCACAAGTTCCATATATCTTTGTTCTAGTCCTTCTCTATTTTTATAAATCTCTTCAACTAATATATCTTCTTGTACTAAAGATTTTACAAGGTCAGATGTAGTTCCTGATTGAAGAACTATATTTATTCCATCTTCATTAACTTCTGATGTAAGTACAAATGGTTGTTTT
>NZ_JAVXRL010000072.1:0-12519 GCF_036643715.1 Clostridium sp.
AGTTATCTTACCTGCTTGAACTAATATGTCTCCTAATCTCATTTTTGTTTTCATAAATTTCACCAACCATTATTTTCTATCTCCTATTATTATACATCAGTTCACAAAATATTCAAAGATTTTACTTTATTTTTTTATCCCTCGAATTCGACAACCACGCCGTTTGTAGCTACCTTTATATGTAATCTTTATTCACTTTATGAATATTACGTTAAAATTCTCATTAACTTTTGTTTCAAACTTAATTTAAAGTATAAAAAAAGAACCCTATGTCTCCATAGAGTTCTTTTTTAACAAAAATTGTTAGATTTTAATACATTCCGTCCATACCCATTCCACCAGGAGCTGACATTGGTTCTTCCTTAGTTGGAATATCCACAACTGCCGCTTCTGTTGTTAAGAATGTTGATGCTACTGATGCAGCATTTTGAAGTGCTGATCTTGTAACCTTAGTTGGATCAACAATACCTGCTTTAATCATATTTATATATTGTCCTCTTAAAGCATCATATCCAATTCCAACTTCACTATTTCTAACCTTTTCAATTATTACTGAACCTTCAACACCTGCATTTGTTGCAATTTGTCTCATTGGTTCTTCTAAAGCTCTTACTATAATATCAATACCAACTTTAGTATCATAAACATCAGATGTTAACTCTCCTACCTTATTTAATACATTAACGTAAGCAGTTCCACCACCTGGTACTATTCCTTCTTCAACTGCAGCTTTTGTTGCAGCTAAAGCATCTTCTATTCTTAGCTTTCTTTCTTTAAGTTCAGTTTCTGTTGCAGCACCAACTTTAACTACAGCAACTCCACCAGCTAATTTAGCAAGTCTTTCTTGTAATTTTTCCTTATCAAATTCTGAAGTACTTTCTTCAAGTTGACTTCTTATTTGATTAACTCTTGCTTTTATTTCATTTGAAGATCCTTTTCCATTTACTATAGTTGTGCTATCTTTTGTTATCTTAATGCTTTCAGCTTGACCTAAGCTCTCTAAAGATACTTCTTTTAAGTCTTTTCCAAGTTCTTCTGATATAACTTCTCCACCAGTAAGAACTGCAATATCTTGAAGCATTTCTTTTCTTCTATCACCAAAACCTGGTGCCTTAACAGCTACGCAAGTAAATGTTCCTCTTAATTTATTAACAACTAATGTTGCCATAGCTTCGCCTTCAATGTCTTCTGCTATAATTACAAGCTTTCTTCCTGCTTGAACTATTTGTTCTAATATTGGAAGTATTTCTTGTATGTTTGTAATCTTTTTATCTGTAATTAGAACATATGGATTATCTAAGATTGCTTCCATCTTTTCAGTATCAGTAACCATGTATGCTGATACGTATCCTCTATCAAATTGCATACCTTCAACAACATCTAGTTCTGTTCCCATTGATTTTGATTCTTCAACAGTTATAACACCTTCTGTTCCTACTTTTTCCATAGCATCTGCAATAAGCTGTCCTATTGTTTCATCAGCTGCTGATATTGCTGCAACTCTTGCTATATCTTCTTTACCACTTACTGGTCTTGATATTTCTTTAATTTCTTCAACTGCCTTAGTAACTGCCATATTAATACCAGTTCTTATAAGCATTGGATTGGCTCCTGCTGTAACATTTTTAAGCCCTTCTCTAATTATAGCTTGAGCTAAAAGTGTTGCTGTTGTTGTACCATCTCCTGCAACATCATTTGTTCTTGTTGCAACTTCTTTTACAAGTTGCGCTCCCATATTTTCATATGGATCTTCAAGTTCTATTTCTCTTGCAATTGAAACACCATCATTTGTTATAAGTGGTGATCCAAATTTCTTATCTAAAACAACATTTCTTCCTTTAGGTCCAAGTGTTACCTTTACTGTATCTGCTAACTTATCAACACCTATTTGCATTGATCTTCTTGATTCTTCACCAAATTTAATCATCTTAGCCATTATAAAATCCCCCTTACTCCACTACTGCAAGTATATCGTCTTGCTTTAATATTATAAATTCTTCTCCATCAACTTTAACTTCTGTTCCTGCATACTTTGAATAAAGTACTTTATCATCAATTTTAACTTCCATATCAATTCTTTTTCCATCTGAAATTGCTCCAGGTCCAACGGCAACAACTATTGCCTCTTGTGGTCTCTCCTTTGCAGTTCCAGTTAAAACTATTCCGCTCTTTGTCTTTTCTTCTGCTTCCATTCTCTTAATAACAACTCTGTCTCCTAATGGTTTTATAGCCATCTTAAACCCTCCTAAACAATAATTAATCTTTTTAGCACTCTCTACGTTAGAGTGCTAATTATAATATAATAATATCTTTTCTATCTCTTTAATTCAAATATTTATTTAAATATTTTTACCTAAAATTTTATATTTATAACGAATTAGAGCAATATATTTCTATATTTCTCTAATTTCCTTTGATTTATAGCTTATTACTATACTATCCTACTTTCTCTCTAAATTAATATCTTTAAACTCATCTAACCTATCATTATCAGAAATAGATTTCTTAATCCCTAAGTTATTTATTCTATTAAAGACAACTTTAGCTCTCATAGCTGGTACAATAGTTCCAGCTCCATTTATACATCCACCTTCACACATCATACCTTCAATAAAATTACCGTTAAGCCTACCTATTTTAGCCATAGCCATAGCTTTCTTAATTTCATTTCCCCCAGATACTTTTACAGGCTTAAACTCAACATTAATATTATTCTCTCTTATATAACTTTCAATAGCACCAGTAAGTCCCCCATGTGCTCCAAATCCTCTTCCAAAAATTGAAGCATCATTAACTTCTTCTTCATCACATTTAACTGGATCAACATCAAAAGCTTCAAAAAGAGCTGTTAGTTCTTCAAAAGTAATAACATAATCAACGGCATCTTTAAGTTCCTTTTTAACTGCTTCATTTTTCTTTGCTGTACAAGGTCCTATAAAAACAACTTTCGCATCCTTATCCATCTTCTTGATTAATCTTCCTGTTGCAATCATTGGAGATACAGTATTTGATATATGAACCTCTTGATCTTTATAAAAATTTTCTACATATGTTAAAAACGCTGGGCAGCATGAATTGGTCATATACGAATCACCCTTTTCCATTCTTTCCTTAAACTCATTACACTCATGAACAGTTACTCCATCAGCACCACAAGCAGCTTCCACCATATGCACAAATCCTAATTTTTTCATTGCATTTTTGATTTTTCCATATGTTATATTGTTTCCAAACTGTCCTGCAATTGTTGGTGCAACAACAGCATACATTTTCCTTCCTTTTGCTAATCTCTTTGCAACTGGAACTATTAAGCTTTTATCTGATATAGCTCCAAACGGACAGGCTGCCATGCAAGCTCCACAATTAACGCACTTATCTTCCATTATTATAGCTCTTCTATCATCTGCATTTATATCAACTGCACCTGTAGGACACACTCGTTTACAAGGCCTCATAACTTCTGAAATGGCATCATAAGGACATGATTTCTTGCACATTCCACATTCTCTACATAGTTCTTGGTTAATGTATGCTCTTCCTGCAACATAAGTTATAGCTCCAAAATTACAAGCCTTTTGACACTTGTGAGCTATACAATTTCTACAAGAATCAGTAACACTAAACTTATTTATAGGACATCTATCACAAGCTGCTTCTATTACATAAATTATTTGTTCATCTGGTCTTATATCAATAAGTAAATCTTCCTCACTATCTCCATTTGATAAAAATCCTGATGCAAGTTTCGCTCTTTCAAGTACGATAGCTCTTTCTTTATAAATACAACATCTATAAAGTGCCTTATCTCCTTTTATTATTTTATAAGGAACTTTTTCTATTTCTTCCTTAGTTAATAAATCATTTTTGGCAAGTCTTGCTACCTCCGTTAATACTTCGTGCTTTAACTTATTTAATTGAGTTTCAAATTGAAACATACTACCTCCACAATAAAATTAATTCATCTTAAATTTTACCATATTTGTAAATTTTTATATACACTTTTAGTAGTAAAATATTCTTTTGAAAAAGGAATATTTTCTTGTTATAATACATATATAAATTTCTTAAAAGGGGGAATTTATATGTTAGAAAAGCATATTTGTGAATTATGTAATAGAGAGGTCCCACGTATAACTGAACATCATCTTATACCAAAAGCACGTGGTGGTAAATATTATGATACTGCTATGTTTTGTACTATGTGCCACACTCAAATCCATGCGCTATATAGTAATAGAGAACTAGCTGCAAGGTTGTTTTCACTTCCAAGACTTAAGTCTGATGAAAACATAAAGAAATATTTAAACTTTATAACAAAAATGCCTGGAGAGACTATAATTCCAATAAAAAAGGCTAAAAATAGACGTTACTAAAGAGCTAACTTTAAGTTAGCTCTTTAAATTTAAAGTTTTATTCCAT
Source organism: Clostridium sp. (assembly GCF_036643715.1). Taxonomy (GTDB): domain Bacteria; phylum Bacillota; class Clostridia; order Clostridiales; family Clostridiaceae; genus Clostridium. Next base: position 4,420 of record NZ_JAVXRL010000072.1, read on the forward strand.
TTTCTCTTGCATAGTAAAATAAGTACTGCTGAGCAAATCCAGATAAATCTCCAAACTTATCTCTTGCAAATATTCTTATTTTATTAAGTGATCCTTCTTCTGCACCATAAAAATGCATCATAGCTCTCTTAACCCAAACATCTACAGGAAATGCTGAATATTTGCTCATAGAAAACAGCATAATACAGTCTGATACTTTAGCACCAACACCTTTAAATTCTTGAAGGGCAATATGACACTCATCATCTGTTAATGATGTTATTCTATCTAAGTTAAATATACCTTCGCCATTTTCCAAATCTTCATTCACTCTAGCTACAGTATCAACTATATACTTGCTTCTAAATGATGCTCCAGTTTCTCTTATTTCATCTTCTGTTGCATCTTTTATCATTGATGGAGTTGGGAATGTATAGTAAGTTTCTCCATCATAGCATACTTCATTTCCCCATCTTTCACTTATCTTTTTTATTGTCTTTTTAATTGAAGGAATACTATTTCTAGCTGAAACAATAAAGCTTATAAGAAGCTCAAATGGTTCTTGATTTAATATTCTAATACCGTATCCAAAATCAACTGATTGTTTTAATATTTCATCTTTAGAAAGCTCTTCTTTTATTTTTTTATAATCTCTTTCTAAATCAAAATATTTAAACCAAATACTTTTAAAATCTTCTTCATTTGAATTTAATATTGTAACTTTATCCCCATCTTGGATAACTTCTATTACTCTTCCATAAGCAATTATTATGTAATCTTCATCACTTTTCTTTTCCCATCTAAAACATTGACCACATTCTAAAATCTGTTTAATATCAAAGTTTTTAACCTTTTCTAATATAACTTTATTATCTTCATAAATAACATTATTTAAATCCATATATATCACCTTTTTCTATCGTATTTTATAATTTCTTTTCTCTATTTATTATATCTTCTAAAATTGTTGCAGATACCCTTATCATCTCAGTACATGTTTTCTCATCTGAATTTATACTTCCTTTTATATCAGTACAATTTAGGCTTCCAAATCTTGCATGAAACTGTTTCATAAATTCTGCTGATAATTCTCTAACTATAGGACTTTCATGTCCTCTATCATTAGTAAACATAACTCCTATAACTGCTAAAGCTCCAGTTGCTGCACCACATGTACTTCCTATTCCCATACCTCCACCAAAAGATGCCATTATTTTAAGACTTTCTTTTGATAACCATAAATTATATTCTTCATTAGCTGCATATAATATACATTCTGCACAGTTTAAATCAAACTTTTTATCCCATAGTTCTATTGCCTTATTAACTAACATTTGTCCACCTACTAATCATTATCTATTAATTTCTTTTATTAATTATACCATAAATTCTCTTATTATAACCCCTTTTATCTTTTCCCATTTGTTAATATTCTATTTCTCTATACTTTATAAAATCTATCAACAATTAAGTATAAAAGAACAATATATAACATTAATAAATAATAAAACTCAGCCATACAGACAAGCCCTCGACTAATCTATATAACTGAGTTACTATACTTTATTAATTACTTAAATATTCATGTATTCCTAGCGCAGCTTTTTTACCTGCACCCATTGCAAGTATTACTGTTGCAGCTCCAGTTACTGCATCCCCACCTGCAAATACTCCCTCTCTTGAAGTAAGTCCACTCTCTTCTTGAATAGATACGCAACCTCTCTTATTTATTTCAAGACCTTTAGTAGTTGATGATATAAGAGGATTTGGTGATGTACCAAGTGACATTATTACTGTATCAACCTCAATAATAAATTCAGATCCTTTAATTTCTACTGGTCTTCTTCTACCTGATTCATCTGCTTCTAAAAGTTCCATCTTAATACACTTCATCCCTTTAACCCATCCATTCTCATCACTTATGATTTCAACTGGATTAGTTAAAATATCAAATATTACCCCTTCCTCTTTAGCATGATGAACTTCTTCTTTTCTTGCTGGAAGCTCTTCTTCACTTCTTCTATAAACAACATGAACTTCTGATCCAAGTCTTAATGCAGTTCTTGCTGCATCCATTGCAACATTTCCTCCACCAACAACAGCAACTTTATTACCTGACTTTATCGGTGTACTATATCCTTCTTTAAAAGCTTTCATAAGATTATTTCTTGTTAAAAATTCATTTGCAGAAAATACTCCATTTGAATTCTCTCCCTCTATTCCCATAAACTTTGGAAGTCCAGCTCCAGATCCTATAAATACAGCTTTAAATCCTTCCTCTTCAAACAATTCATCTATAGTTACAGTTCTTCCAACTATAACATTTGTCTCTATTTTAACTCCAAGCTTCTTAACATTTTCAATTTCACTTTTAACTACAGTATCTTTTGGAAGTCTAAATTCAGGTATTCCATAAACTAAAACCCCACCCGCTTCATGAAGTGCTTCAAATATAGTTACATCATATCCCATTTTAGCTAAATCACCAGCACAAGTAAGACCAGCTGGTCCGCTTCCTATAACTGCAACTTTTATTCCATTGCTTTCTTCTCTATCTGATAGATCAATGTTATTCTCTCTAGAAAAATCAGCTACAAACCTTTCAAGTTTACCTATTGATACTGCATCCCCTTTAATTCCAAGAACACACTTACCTTCGCACTGACTTTCCTGGGGGCATACTCTTCCACACACTGCAGGTAGTGCTGAATCTTTTGCTATTACTTTTGCAGCACCCTCAAAGTTTTCATTTTTTATTTCATTTATAAAATTAGGAATCTCTATACTTACAGGACATTTAGAAACACATTTTGGATTTTTACAATTTAAACATCTTAAAGATTCTTTAATTGCTTCTTCCTTGTTATATCCTAAACATACTTCTTCAAAGTTACTAGCTCTCACTTTAGGATCTTGCTCTTTAACGTTAACTTTTTTCATTCTATCTTGCATATTCATTATTTATCACCTCCACAATGTCCACATCCACCATGGTGAGTATCACCTTCTCTTGCCTTAAGGATATCTCTACCTTCTTCTGTTTTATACATTGCGCTTCTTCTCATAGCTTCATCAAAGTTAACTTTATGACCATCAAATTCAGGTCCATCAACGCATGCAAATTTAACTTCATCTCCAACAGTTACTCTGCATGCACCACACATGCCTGTCCCATCAACCATTATTGGATTTAAACTAACTGTTGTAGGAATGTTAAGTTCCTTTGTTAAATTGCACATAAACTTCATCATTATCATGGGACCTATAATTATTGCATGATCATATTTCTTTCCTTTATTATTGACTAAATCATTTAAGCAATCAGTAACTCTTCCATTAAAACCGTATGAACCATCATCAGTTGCAATATAAAGATTTCCAGAAACTTCTCTCATCTCATCTTCTAATATTAATAATTCCTTAGTTCTAGTTCCAACAATAACATCCACATTTACGCCATGTTCTTTCATCCATTTAACTTGTGGGTAAATAGGAGCTGCCCCAACTCCTCCTCCAACAAATAAAATATTTTGCTTTTTAAGATCCTCTAAGTTCTCATAAATAAATTCACTTGGTCTTCCAAGAGGTCCAACAAAGTCACTTACATAATCACCAACTTCAAATTTTGCAAGTTCTTTTGTACTATCCCCAATCTCTTGAAATACGATGCTTACTGTTCCTAAATCCTTATTAAAATCCGCAATAGTAAGTGGTATTCTTTCACCAAATTCATTATTTTTCACAATAATAAATTGCCCTGGTTTTGCAGATTTAGCTATTCTTTTTGCTTCAATATCCATAAGATATAAGTTTTGTGCAAGGATTCTCTTATTGACTATTTTAAACATATAAATTTCCCCCTTAACCATTTTGTTAAATTTTTCTCATTTTTATAAATTATAACATTTAATCATTTTTCTTTGCAACGAAAAAATAGGAACTCTCATTTTATTGAGAGTTCCTATTTAAAAATCATTATTTATTTTACTGTATATGTTGTACCACTTGAAATCCATTCATTTATGCTTTTATCTAATTGAGTTTTACCGTTTGCAATTACTTTAATATTGCTTGGTTTCCAATCATCATTAAACTCTGTGAATTTTTCTTTTCTAAGCCACATACTTTTTATATCACTATATTTAATGTTCTTATCTTGTAATTTTAAAGTATAAGTATCTTCTTGGTTTCTTTCAAAATCATTTCCTGGATTGTCTAATGTCCACTGCTCTTTTCTTCCATCTTTTGTTTCTATTCCAAAATAAACATAATCATTAGTTCCAGCATCTTTCTCATCTGCAGTTTTTAGAACAAGTACTAATTCATTAAGATTTGCATCTGTAATACTTTCCTCTGATACATCATTAATAAATCTATATATGTATCCCGCTGTTCCTTTTTGTGCATTTCCAACAGCATGTACAGCTGAATACTCCCAGTCTTCCCAGCTATTGCTCATAGTTGAGTGACTATAGTATAAGCTCTTAGCTTGTTTTGCCCAATAAGTTGAGTAATTCTTTGACCAATCATTAAAGTTTGTATTTTTTAATGTATCTTTATAGAAGGAATCATCTGTATTAAAACCTGTAGAATTTAGTCTATATGTATCTTTTCTTTCTTCTACATATGTTTCATACTTTACATGTCCTGGACTATCAACTGCTGTTACATTAGCTGCATGATATGGAGTATTTAAATCCCCAAAATAATGCATAGCCTGTCCAAAATACCAGCTAGCTTGTTCATAATTACCTTTAGCCCACTCATTTTTAGCTAAGGCTGTAAACTTTCTAGCTTGTGATTCTGCTGTATCTGAAACAGCATATGAAAGGTACCAGCTATTATCTTTAGAAAAATTATGATCAGTATCTGGATCCCAGAAATGGTCTTGATATAAATCATATGCATTTGGATCATAGTCTGGATATGTAGATCCAAGTTGGAATTTATGTAAGTTATCTTCTAGTATCTTTAAATTTTGTCTTATAATTTCTGGCTCATCCTTTGCTAAATCATTTTCTACCATTTTCACAGCTTGTGTAACAATTACTGAATGAGTCCCTGTTCCATCCTTTTTGCCATCCCATGCATATGCATTAGTAGTATATCCTATACACATTAGTCCCGTTAATGCAGTACAAGATAAAATCTTTAAAAGCTTCTTATTCATATTATTTTCCCCTTATTTCATCTTTAGTTAATCGTTTACCTAGTTGTAGTTAGCATTATTAAAAAAGACTCTTTTAACAATAAAAAAGTCTTTTTTTAAAATTAAGAGGTAATAAATTACCTCTTAATTATATATATATTAAATCTTTATTTCTATCTGCTGTAATCGAAGAAACCTTTTCCAGTCTTTCTTCCAAGCCATCCAGCTCTTACATACTTTCTTAAGATGTTTGATGCTCTGTACTTAGTATCACCAGTTTCACTGTATAATACGTCCATAATTGCTAAACAAACGTCTAATCCAATTAAATCTCCTAATGCTAAAGGTCCCATTGGGTGATTAGCACCATATTTCATAGCTGTATCTATATCTTCTGGTGAAGCTATTCCTTCTTGAAGAATGAATGATGCTTCGTTGATCATTGGGATTAAGATTCTGTTTACTACGAATCCTGGAGCTTCTGCAACTTCTACAGGCTCTTTTCCGATTTGTATTGATAGCTCTTTAACAGCGTCGAAAGTTTCTTGGCTTGTAGCTATTCCTCTTATGATTTCAACTAACTTCATTACTGGAGCTGGGTTGAAGAAGTGCATTCCGATAACTTTGTCAGCTCTGTTTGTAGCTGATGCAACTTCTGTTATTGATAATGATGAAGTATTTGAAGCTAAGATTGTTTCTGGTTTACAGATCTTATCTAACTCAGCAAATATTTCTTTCTTTATCTTCATGTTTTCTATAGCAGCTTCTACAACTAAATCACAGTCAGCAGCTAAGTTCATGTCTGTAGTTCCTGAAATTCTTGAAAGAATTTCTTCTTTAACTTCTTCAGTCATTTTTCCTTTAGTAACTAATCTTGTAAGTCCTTTGTTGATTCCAGTAATTCCTCTCTCAACAAATTCTTCCTTTATATCTCTAACTATTACTTCGTGACCCTTTTGTGCGAAAGCTTGAACGATACCAGCGCCCATAGTTCCTGCACCTAAAACAAATATCTTTTTCATTTAAATACCCTCCTCTAATTTTAAGTTGAAAGTTTTATTGAACTTCTTTAAATTGAGCAATTAATTCTGGTAATACTTTATTTACATCACCAACGATTGCGTAATCTGCAAGTTTCATAATTGGAGCAGTTTCATCTTTGTTGATTGCAATAATCATATCTGATTCTTGCATACCAGCAGCATGTTGAATTGCTCCTGAGATACCACAAGCAATGTATATGTTAGGTCTTACAGTTTTTCCTGTTTGACCAACTTGGTAATCTCTTTCTATCCATCCTTTATCTATAGCTCCTCTTGAAGCTGCAACTGATCCGCCAACAACTTCAGCTAATTCGTAAAGTTTATCAAAGCTTTCTTTGCTTCCAAGTCCTCTACCACCAGCTATAATGAAGTTTGCTTCACTTATATCTTCTATTTCTTTAGTTTCTTTAACTATTTCGATAACTTTTGTTCTTATATCTTCACTAGTTAAATTAACTTCTACTTCTTCAACGATGAAGTCAGCATTCTTTTCTTCAACCTTTGCAAATACTCCAGGTCTTACAGTAGCCATTTGAGGTCTGTGATCTGGACATGCGATTGTTGCCATTAAGTTACCACCAAATGCTGGTCTTGTAGCTAAAAGATCTCCGTTTGCTACTTCAACATCTAATTGAGTACAGTCAGCTGTTAATCCTGTTGATAATCTAGCTGCAACTCTTGGTCCTAAGTCTCTTCCTATGAAAGTAGCTCCTATGAATAATATTCCAGGCTTTCTTTCTGATGCTAAGTCACAAATAACTTTTGTGTATCCATCAGTTGTATAATGTTCTAGTAATTTGTTATCACATACTATAACATCATCTGCTCCATGTTCTCCTAAAGTGTCTGCTAAATCTTTAATATTACTTCCTAATAATAAAGCTGTTAGCTTAACTCCTAATTTATCTGCAATCTTTCTACCTTCGCCTAATAATTCTAATGATACTTTTTGTAATTCGCCTTCTCTTTGTTCAGCAAATACCCATACGCCATTATAATCTGCTATATTCATTTTAACTTACCTCCCAATTTTAGATGTAGTGTTTTTCTTTTAATTTTCCGATAACATATTTAGCTGCGTCCTTAGGACCTTCTTTAACTAATTCGCCAGCTCCCTTAGCTTCCTTAGTCATTGATTTTTTAACCTTTGTTGGTGAACCTTTTAGTCCTAGTTCTGCTTTATCTACATCTATATCATCTGCTGACCATATAGTAATTTCTTTCTCTGCTGTTTCGAATATTAATGAAACATTCATGTATCTTGGATGGTTTAATTCTTCAATTGCTGTTAAAAGACATGGTGTTTGAACTTTTATTAATTCATATCCATCTTCTAATGCTCTGTTTATTAATAATCCATCTTCTTCAACTGTAACTCCTTGAACGTAAGTTACTTGTGGTATATCTAAATGTTCTGCTATTTCTGGTCCAACTTGAGCTGTATCTCCATCGATCGCTTGTCTTCCAGCGAATATAACATCATAATCTAATCTCTTTATTGCTCCAGCTAAAGCTTTTGATGTAGCTAGTGTATCAGCTCCAGCGAATGCTCTATCTGTTATAAGAACTGCTTCGTCAGCTCCCATGCATAATGCTTCTCTTAAAGCATTTTGAGCTTGTGGAGGTCCCATACTTATTACAGTGATTTTCGCTCCGCTCTTTTCTTTTATTTGAAGTGCAGCTTCTAAAGCATGCTTATCTTCTGGATTTATTATTGATGGTACACCATCTCTTATAAGTGTTCCTGTTTTAGGATCTATCTTTACTGCTGTTGTATCTGGAACTTGTTTTAAACAAACTAATATATTCATTATTTAAAGCCCTCCCCTATCTTAATCTGCTTCCGGCGATAACCATCTTTTGAACTTCAGAAGTTCCTTCATAGATTTCAGTTATCTTAGCATCTCTCATCATTCTTTCTACTGGGTA
>NZ_JAVXRL010000073.1:0-11621 GCF_036643715.1 Clostridium sp.
ACTCCTACTACTAAAAGAAATATTATTATTCCGCTTGAAATTATAATTGATGCAGGCATACCTTTCTTAAACGCTACATCATATGAAATATTTAATATACATCCAGTAATACATGCTATTACTCCTCTTACAAATTCATCTATACTTGCATTGCTCCATAAACTATGGTACATTTTACAAAAGGCAAGAGGCATAATATACAATATAATAACTACAGGAAGCATCATTAAATACTTATCTATATACTCTTTTGGTATATTAAGATCAAATCTCACAAAGAAACTAAAAATGTATGCTAAATTTATGCATACTATATCTGCTAAAAGCAAAATCGATTTTCTATTACTACTTAATTTTTCCATTATATTTAATTATCCTCCACATCGCTCCCTTACTACTCCTTTTATTTTACTTATTTTCCAATTTTTTGTAAATATTTTTCGTGTTACAATTTTCTCTTATTTACTTATGTTTTTTTAATGATTATAAATTAGACATTAAAAAAATAAAAAAAAGATGCCCAGAGGACATCAGTTAGATATATTTAATACCTCTTATACTAATTGTCCTTGGGCAAATTTTCACTTTTAAAATTTATATTTTAAATTTTAACATATCAGAGTCATCTGACATACCAGAGTCATCTGACATATCAGATATATCAGATGAGGACCCTGTTGTAACTAAACATATTTGACTTAGCTTGCCATACTGATCCTTCGTTTCTTCAATACCTAACGATTTTAATTCTGGAACTCTCCACTTTCTTCTAACCATAATTACCTCCTAAATTTATTTAAAAACTTATTTAAATTTGTAAAATAAGTTCCTAATTCAAATTTAACCTATCTTTAATAACCCATTACCTTCTAACTCTTCTAAAAACAAATTAACATTTTCAATGCATTCATCTATATCTATCTCATATATACTTATTAATTTCTCAACAACATCACCTACAGAGCAATTATCATTTATACAATCCCATATAACTGTTGCAGTTTCATTTAACGTATAATACTTTCCTGTATCTAAATCTATCATAGCCTTTTCATTATCAATATCCATAGTTTCAATAGTATTATTTACTATAACTTTACTTTCTAAATTCAACATAATAACACCCCCTCAATTAAATTACTTCTTTTATCTTTTTTATTTGTTCATTAACTGTAAACTGATTTATGGGTCTAAATAATTTATATACTTTTATCCTATTTAACAAATGTAATATCTTATCAAATAATTCCTTTTCCAACCCAATATAATCAACAAGTTTTTTGTAAAATAAATTATCTATTACAGTATTCAACTTTTCACTACCTAAAATTTCTACTAATTTTACATCTTCAACTTCATCACTTTCTTCTAAAACAAAAATATGACTTAATTTTGATGAATCATTATAAAATACATCACTTCTATCATAGTAATATTTCTTTTCACATCTTTGATTTACACTTCTTAATTCTTCCTTGTTATAACCAAACTTCACTAAAGCATCCACACATAATTTCTGACAAGAAGTGCCTGGTAATACGTTAATATTATTATCTAATACTGATAAATCATCTGCTATAAACTTATTTCCGTCTTCTATTAAAGCGGTTGAAAGACTACTCTTACCTGCACCACTTTTTCCTACAATAGCAATTGAAGATTTCTCTTTATTATAAGAAGGTAATATAGCAGAACCATGTATAACAATATTACCTCTTTGAAATAAAATTACAGCAAGTGCTGTACCTAATATAAGTAATGAATGAATTTCTTCTTTTCCTTCTACTAACTGATGCACTATTATTTCATTACCATTCTTAACATAATATATTCCAATATCATTAACTTTTACACAAAACTCATTAAATAATGTTTCTTTACAAACATTAATATTTATTTTATTCTCATAAGCATCTAAATATCTTTTTGGAACCTTTCCATAACATATACTTACATCAATATCTTTATCTTTATGACATCTATCTAATTTCTTTACACTAATTAAATCTAAGTCGCTTACAATATTTAACCCATATATCTTATAATTGTTTCTCATAATAAATCCCTTTCTTCCTATACCTTATATATCTAGTAATTTTAAAAGTTTATTTTTTTTCTTACTTACTTTAAAGCTTGTACTTATTAATCTAGCTTTTCTTGTTATAGAAATCTCTTTTGTTATTCCTCCTGTAATAATTCTATGAATCCATGCAATAGGTAATAGAATTTTAAATCTTTTACAATATGCATATTTTTCTTTCATAACTTCATACTTTGGAAAAATGAATTCCATATATCTTTTAACTAAATTTATAGTACTTCTCTCCTTATAATTATCTTTATCATATCCAAACTGATTTCCTAATGTATTTTTCAAACTATTACCTGCTCCTAATCCACCTTCAATTATTGCTTCTACTAGCATTAACTTTAGCTCTTTATTACATTTATTAAATTCTTTCCTTACATACTCTTCAACATCTAGTGAAAATAATTCATCACATATTTTTAATATGGCTATTGTAAAATCATATATATCATATCGTTTTATATCTAAATAAAATTTCTTAAAATCTATATTATCTTTTTCATTATTTATATAGAGTGCTACATCTAAAACTTGTCTAATCCCAATACTACTTGATGAAACATGAGTTAACATATGAGTTATTAAATGCATTAATTGATCATTGTACCCTAATGAATACATAACCACATCTGAAACTTTTATTTTTCTAATATTATTAAAAACGTTTTCTTCATATGGAGATCTTTTCTTATAATAGTCAACATCAATTAAACTTGAGTGAAGTTCTACTTTTACGTTATCATCTCTTATATAAACTTTATGAGCTAAAGTTTCATGATCATATTTATATCCTTCCATTTTTAAAATTTCTTCTACTGTTTTCATTTCATCATTTCTAACTAAAAAATCCCAATCTCCCATGTTTCTAAAATCAGGGTTCTTATAATAGGATCTAATTACTAACCCTTTGAGCGCTATAACTTTCAAGTTATTCTCATTAAATATTTTATAAAGATTTTCTGCCTTACTTATATTTTTCCGTGTGTTGAACATATAGCTAAAAGTTGTCTTTTTCATTTTATATATTTGATTTTCTTCAAAATAATATATCTTGTGGCTACTTATTAATTGGTAGTAAAATAACTCAAGTAACTTATGTGCCTTAACTTTCTTAATTATTAATTTACAATCTATACTCTCTTTTTCAGGGTTTATAAATAAACCTATTATATCTGGTATATATTTTTCTTCTATCCTATTTAAACCTTGTGAACTTTGTTGCAATGTATCCCCCCTAACTTAATATCCATTATTTTCAAATTGCAGTTGTCTAATTATACCTTTTATTGGAATTATTTTCAATATTTATTTAAAAAAATACCTCTTAAACATTAAATATCACTTTAAATGTTTAAGAGGTATTATCTTTTATGATCTTAACTGAAGAAATCTTCTATCGGAACTTCCTCGCATTCTTCTAGTACATCATCTAAATCACTGTAATCTTCTTTATGAATATCCTTATATCCTTCATCAAGTTTACTAATAAGGCTGTTTTTTTCACAGTTAATCATTTCTTGCTTTTTAATTTCATCTACAACTTCATTAGTATTAAATACTTTAGGTGCTCCACCTTGATATCCACCTGCAAAGCTTGCTTCACTCTTTGAAACATCATCATACTCTATTTCATAATCCTCACAATATTCTACCACGTTGTTTTTATTAAATTCTTGAACTAATAAAACTGCGTCATCAATATCAGGTGATTGCTTAATTTCTCCTTCTGGGAATACAACTATAAAACCATCTTTCATCTTAAAAATCCTCCAATATCCATTTATATTTTAAATTCACATTAGCTTTTCTTTATCTATCTTCATGTAAATTTCTCTCTATATTTATTGTATATCATAAGTAGGAATTCTATGGAAAACTTTCTATGACTAATTTGTCTAATTTGTGATTTTTTTGTATTGACCTTATTTATAAAGTAAAAAAAGAACAGATATATAATATATCTGTCCTCCTATACAATTTATAATTTAACCATATTATGCAAAGTACTTTGCAATATTATCTAAAATTCTTTCGCAAGCTTTTCCATCTCCGTATGGATTAGCAGCATGAGCCATTTTATTGTAAGCATCTTTATTACTTAAAAGTTCTTTAGCTTCTTTATAAATAGTTTCAGTTTCAACTCCTGAAAGCTTAATAGTTCCAGCTTCAACAGCTTCTGGTCTTTCAGTTTCAGTTCTAAGAACCATAACTGGCTTACCTAATGTTGGTGCTTCCTCTTGGATTCCACCTGAATCTGTCATTATAAGCTTAACTCTTTCCATAAGATTTGCAAACTCAACATATTCTAAAGGTTCAATTAAATGAATTCTTCCTTTATATTCATCAAAGTACTTATGAGCAAGTTCTCTTATTGAAGGATTCTTATGCATCGGGAATATTACTTCAATACTTTCATCCTCACGAACTAACTTAATCATAGCTTTGAAGATCTGTTCCATTGGCTCTCCCCAATTTTCTCTTCTATGAGTAGTAAGTAAAATTACATTCTTATTTTTATAATCAATATCATTTAAAATTGGTTGCTCAAATGATAAGTCCTTATCTATTACACTTAAAAGAGCATCAATTACAGTATTTCCTGTTATAAATATATTCTTCTCATTTACTCCTTCTCTTAAAAGGTTCTTTTCATTTGTTGTTGTTGGCGCAAAATGTAAAGTTGCTATTGTTCCTGTAAGCTTTCTATTTGCTTCCTCTGGGAATGGTGAATATATGTCGTAAGTTCTAAGTCCTGCTTCAACGTGACCTACTGGCACTTTATTATAAAATGCTGCAAGTGCTCCGTTAAATGTTGTTGAAGTATCTCCGTGAACTAATACAATGTCAGGATTGCATTCCTTAACTACTGTATCTACTCCTCTTAAAACTTTATTTGATATATCAATTATTGTTTGTCCATGAGCCATTACGTTTAAGTCATATTGTGGATGAACATCAAATACTTCAAGTACAGTATCTAGCATTTCTCTATGTTGTGCTGTATCACATACTATTGATTCAAATCTTTCGTCTCTCTCTAATGCCTTAACTAAAGGACACATCTTTATCCCTTCTGGTCTAGTACCAAAAACTGATAATACTTTTATTGGCTTCATAATTATCTACCATCCTTATGTTGTATTTACAGCGAAACTTTATAATATATCACTGTAATCTAATCTAATCTCATCTATACTAGTAGGTTTTTGAATATAATAACCTTGACCATACTCTACTCCTAAAGATCTTAGGAAGTCAAATTCCTCTTTAGTTTCAATTCCTTCAGCTACTATTTTTACCCCTAGATTTTTCAATGTTTTTATTGTATTAGTTGTAAGCGTTCTCGTATAATCGTCCTTATCAATATTGGATATAAGCTCCCTATCTAACTTTACAATATCAGGTTTCATCTTAAGAATTAAACCTTCATTTGCATGACCAGCTCCAAAATCATCAATTGCAATAAGTGCATTATTTTCTCTGTAAAGACTAACAATTTCACTTACTTTTGAAGCAACATCATAAGTTGATCTTTCTGAGAATTCAACTACAACATTCTCATACATTAAACTTGTATCTATATCTACGTTACGTTCCATTAGCTCTTTCTTTACTGTTTCAAAATATTTTTGTCTATCACGAGATCTTTCCTCGTTAAATGTCTCATTAATAAAAATCTTAACATTTTTTCCTATAGGCGAAACAATGTAATCATGATATATGTTAATTCCAAACTTCATTGATACATAATCCTCTAAGTTCTTTAGTCTTGCAATATCAAGAAAATCTATTATACTTCTATAATTTCTATCTTGAATACGTGTAAGACCTTCAACTCCGTAAAGGCTCATATCATCAAGGCAAATAATTGGTTGAAATACACTATAATATTTTCTGTCTTCTATAACTTTTAAAACTCTATTTAGCTTCTTATTAACTTTCTTATACTTTTCAAACTCTTTTTTATCAAAATGATTTATTGTACTTTTAAATCCTACTCTATTTTTTCTTCCTTCCTTCATAGCAAACTCTGCATAATTGTAAAGTTCCTCTTCTGAAGTTACGTCAAAGTTTAATATTGCAGTTCCAATAGTACAACTTAAATTTACAGTAATATTGTTAATAACTTTTGCTGAAGTAAGCTTTTCTTTAATATTGTTTAAAAATGAATTCATATCTTCTCTTTTATTAAAGCCATGTTTATAAAGACCAAAATGTGCTCCATTAAATTTAAACGCTGCTGTACTCTTATCAACATAACCTTTAAGTTTTGCTGATACAATTTGAATAATACTCTCTGCAAATTCGCTTCCATATAAATTATGATTATCTTCAAAATCATTTACTTCTATAAATAAAAATATACCATAAGCAAATCTGTATTCATCTAAATGTTTTTTAATCTCTTCTTTATAATTATTCTTATTAATAAGACCTGTTACTTGATCAATTCCATCATCACGGACATATGTAATATTTCCAACTCTTTCTTTAGTAATATCACAAAGTATAAGGTCTACTTTCTTATCATTGACCTTATGAGAATAAGCTCTTATAAATCTATCCTCATCCTCTTTCTTTACTGAATACTCAAATTCAAAATATCCATCAATTGAAGACCCATGTACAATTCTATTAAACTCATCTCTTTCTAAAGATATTGCATCTAAAAAATTATACATTGATGCTATTCCATTGGAATTGTCATATAATAATTCAAAATTCTTTTTTGAAGCAACACTTCCTGATCTAAGGTTTATTGTAACAACATCTATATTTTCGTTCTTTTGTATAATAGTTTCAAATTCACATTTCATCACTTTATATTTTTCATTTGTTCTCTTATTCATCAATGAAATAAAACTCCAAATAAGTGATAATATAAGTAGAAATAATATGGCAACAATAATATTGCCACCATTATTATCTGCATACTTTACTAAATAAAATATTCTATTTCCCATACAACCTACCCCTTTTTCTTCCCCTTTTTTTAGTTATAGGCTTTCTCTTCCCTTAAGAAATTCTACTCTTCTGACTTCCCAACATCAGATAGTATAACGCCTTTATTGTGTTCTAATGCCCAGCTTATTCCCCAAGTGTTTTGGAATATAAGAAGGTTTCTATCTTTTAAGTCCTTAACTTTCTTTGTATCTGATGTAAGATTTAAACTATCAACATCTACATTTCCGTCATCTTCTATCCATCTAACGAATCTATATGGAAGTCTTTCCATCTTAATATCAACATTATATTCATGTTTTAGTCTGTATTCTAATACTTCAAATTGAAGTACACCAACAACTCCAACTATTATTTCTTCCATACCAATATGAAGTTCCTTGAATACTTGGATTGCTCCTTCTTGAGCTATTTGAGTTACACCTTTAATGAATTGTTTTCTCTTCATTGTATCTACTGGTCTTACTCTTGCATAATGTTCTGGTGCGAAAGCTGGTATACCTTCGAACTTAAACTTCTTTGAAGGTATGCAAATTGTATCTCCAATTGAGAATACGCCTGGATCAAATACCCCAATTATATCTCCAGCATATGCTTCTTCAACTATTTCCCTATCTTGAGCCATAAATTGTTGTGGCTGTGATAATTTAATTTTCTTTCCTTGTTGCATATGATAATAATCTTTTCCAGCTTCAAATTTACCTGAACAGATTCTCATAAATGCAATTCTATCTCTATGTGCTTTATTCATATTCGCTTGAATCTTAAATACGAATGCTGAGAAATTATTATCAAATGGATCTATTTCTCCAATACTTGAGTTTCTTCCAATTGGTGATGTAGTCATTTCTAAGAAATGTTCTAAGAATGGTTCAACACCAAAGTTTGTAAGAGCAGATCCAAAGAATACTGGAGTTAATTCTCCACTTCTAACTTTCTCTACATCAAAGTCATCTCCAGCAATATCTAAAAGCTCAATATCTTCCATAAGCTTTTCGTGAAGTGCTTCACCTAAAAGTTCTTTGAACTTAGGATCATTAACGTCTCCATCAACTGCTTGAACTTCCTTTTGACCATGTTCTCCACCTGTGAAAGCTATAATTCTCTTATTATCTCTTTCATAAACACCTTTGAATTCTTTACCTGAACCTATTGGCCAGTTCATTGGATATGTTTTTATTCCAAGTTCATTTTCAATGTCTTCTAATAATTGGAATGGATCTTGTGCTTCTCTATCCATCTTATTAATAAAAGTGAATATTGGCATTTCTCTAAGTGCACATACATGGAATAACTTCTTTGTTTGTGCTTCAACCCCTTTTGCTGCGTCAACAACCATTACTGCTGAATCTGCTGCCATAAGAGTTCTATATGTATCTTCTGAGAAATCTTGGTGACCTGGTGTGTCTAGTATATTAATACAGTGTCCACCATAGTTAAATTGCATAACTGATGATGTTACTGAGATACCTCTTTGTTTTTCTATTTCCATCCAGTCTGATACTGCGTGTTTTGATGCTTTTCTTGCTTTAACTGAACCTGCAAGTCTAATTGCTCCTCCGTATAATAGGAACTTTTCTGTTAGTGTAGTCTTACCTGCATCTGGGTGAGATATTATTGCAAAGGTTCTTCTTTTTTCTATTTCATTTCTTAAATCAGCCAAGGTGCTTCCTCCTTAATTTATGTTAATCAATTTTCTTACGCGATTTTAGTATAATCCACTCTTGATTATAACATAATTATATCCTATTTGTATTTACTTTTATACTTAATTGTTGATTGATTATAAATTAAAAAAAAGCTGAAAAGAACATATATATATTCTTTTCAGCCGGTACCCGTGATCAATGGGCAGCACATTTCTTAAATTAGATAATTTCCTTAATATGTATTAATTATATTACTATATTTGGCACTAGTCAACATTTTATTCATATTTTTAACAATTTATTCAAATCTAATTAATATTATTATTAAATAATTCTTTTTTATTATCTTTTATACTTAATTGTTGATAATCTGTTTAATAATAGGTGCCTGTACTAATATCTTCCCAGTACAAGCACCCAATAAAATTTCTATCAACAATCTTGTATAAAAGAACAGTAAGATAAATTTACTTAGCCAAATTATATATTGAATTCGTAAAAATATTTAAATTAGTAAGTAAATCTTCAATATCCATATACTCATCTTTATTATGTCCAATTCCCTTTTGTCCTGGAAAAGATGGTCCAAATGCAACTATGTTTGGAAAGACTTTAGCATAAGTTCCTCCAGTAGTTGTAACAGGAGTTCCATCAAATCCAGTTACCTCTTCATAAGACTCCTTAAGTTTCTTAAGCAATTCATGGTCACTATCAAAACAAACAGAATCCATTCTTCTATTTTCACTTATACAATATCCATCTTTAATTATTCCTTTTATTATAGAAACCATATTTTCATATGTATAACTAATTGGATATCTAAATACAACTGATATTCCTATTTTATTATCCTTAACTTTAAGCTCATATGGATTTATAACTAATGAACCTGATATATCATCACAACAGTTTACTCCTATTTTGCTTAAGGAATGATTTTCATGGAAAGTTTCATGTACAAATTTAGAAAATTCAATTACATCTTTAGAGAATCCACTCTTTCCTAAAGCAGCTACGGTCTTACATAATGTAGTAACTGCATTTTCTCCAGTTTCAGGTGCATTACCTGGAGCCTGTGAACCTTTTGCACTTACCTTTTCAATAATTTCAGTTTCCCACTTTATACTTTCTCCATCTAATGACTCTTTTCTAACTGCTTCTATTTCAGCAAAATCTGGAACTACATTATTTCTAAAGTTCCCTTTTATGCTTTTAACATTACAATTATTTATTTCATTACTCCATATAGTTACATCTAAAATTCCTCTTTCACCATATACAGCTGGATACTTACAATCTGGAGTGAATCCCATTAATGGTGCCTTCTCTTCATTTAGATAATAAGGAATATCCTTAAAGCCAGTCTCTTCATTCGAACCAAAGATTACCCTAATACTCTTTGATAAAGGAAGATTCAAATCTTTTATTATTTTTACTCCATAAAGAGCTGCCATTATTGGACCTTTATTATCTAGTACTCCTCTACCATAAATCTTTTCATTATCTATTGATAAGTCAAAGGGCGGGTAACTCCACCCCTCTCCTTCTGGAACAATGTCAACGTGACCTATTATTCCAATGTACTCATCACCATTTCCGTATTCAGCATAACCAATTGCGTTATTAATATTCTTTGTTTTAAACCCAAGTTCTTCTGATATTTTAAGAGCTTCCTCCAATGCCATTTTGGGACCCAATCCAAAAGGTGCATCATCTGTAGATTCTCCTTCAACACTATTGATTTTAACTAATCTTCTTATACTATTTATTAATTCATCTCTATATTCAAAAACCTGCTCATTAAATTCTCTTTTTAAATTCCCTTTTTCTATATCTATCATGACACTTATCATCTTCTTTCATATTAATTAATATTAGAATATAGCACCCAATCTATAAGCTAACATACTTTTAAATGTAAAATGATTAATTAGTCAAAAGTTACTGGTGACTTTATTCTCTTCATATATGCATCAAGCCACTCTTTAGAAGCTTTGTCATATGTTGTTTTTCCGTCCTTCATTGTGTTACAAAGATATACTGTTGGTTCTTCATTTTCTGATACAACTGAAAATGTGAACCCTTCTATATTTGTAGCAACTCCCCACTCACCTTTATTGTTAAGTGCAACTAATGAAAGATCTCCTGATTTCCCTCTTCTTCTTGTAAGCTTATCATTTAATTCTTTTACTGCTTTATCACAAGCTTCTTGAGGATGAAGTCCTTCTTTCATAAGTCTAACTATTTCATATGAAATGCATCCTTTCATTAAATCTTCGCCAAGACCTGTAGCTGATGCTCCCCCAATTTCACTGTCGCAGTAGAAGCCTGAACCTGATACTGGTGAATCTCCAACTCTTCCTTTTTTCTTCATGAATAAACCACTAGTTGAAGTACCAGCCACCATTTTTCCATCTTTATCAACTGCTATCATACCAACTGTATCGTGACCATCATATGGACTTAATCCTTTTTCTACTGTTTCTTTCATTCTCTTTTTGTAATATCTCTTTGCTCTATCTGTTAGCATATTAACTCTGTCAAAGCCTTCTTTGTGTGCATATTCTTCTGCACCAGCTCCAACTAAGAAACAATTGAATCTTTCTTCACTTAGCTTTCTTGCTATACTTATTGGATTCTTAAAATCTTTTATTCCTCCAATTGCACCGATTGAAAGTGTGTCTCCATCCATATATGCAGCATCTAATTCAACTTCGCAATTCTCGTTTGGAAGTCCACCAAATCCTACTGATTTGTAATAAGGGAAGTCTTCAACCATCTTTACTGCCTTCTCTATTGCATCTCCAGCGAATCCCCCATTTTTTAGTTCCTCTGAAGCTTCTGTAATCCCCTCTATTGCCATTCTCCATGTTGCTATCATAGCCCATTTCATAAATATTCCTCCACTTCTACTACGTATT
>NZ_JAVXRL010000074.1:0-10612 GCF_036643715.1 Clostridium sp.
TAGATTATTGACAAGAAAATAAATATATAATCACAACAACAATTAATTAGAACATGATAATAAAGAGAAGTTTTATATATAAGGCATCTATAAATATAATATGCAAAATCACGAGTAGAAAAATGAAATATTAAATAGAAAATTGTATTTAATTAAATTAAATGTTGAATAACAATAAATAAGATGCGATAATCTATAATAAGGGATAAAAGGTATTAAAAGTAAAACGAGAGTACTTAAATATGTGAGGGATATGGGATGGATTTATATAAAGTATTAATAGTTGATGATGAAGAAGAGATTCGTCAAGGAATAATAAGAAAGATAGATTGGGAAAAATACGGTTTCAAAATAGTCGGTGATGCAGAAAATGGAAAAGATGCATTAGAAAAATTAGAAAAATTACAGCCAGACATAGTTATGACAGATATAAAAATGCCATTTATGAATGGATTAGAACTTGGAGAAAAAATAAAAGAAATAATGCCATGGACGAAAATTATAATTTTCTCAGGATCAGATGAATTAGAATACGCACATAGAGCAATTAAAATAAATGCATACGAATATGTGTTAAAACCTATAAATTCAATAGAATTAATAGAAGTAATTAAAAAACTCAAAATAAAAATGGATGAAGAACTTGATGAGAAAAAGAATGTAGAAAAATTATATAAATACTATAAAAGAAGCCTTCCGGTACTAAAAGAAAAATTTTTAGTTGGTACAATTGAAGGCAGAATAAAAGAAGAATTATGGGGGGAAGAAGGAAAACGGGTAGGCGTAGAATTTACAGAAGAATTTTATGCTGTTGGAGTTATACATACAGATAACTTAGAAGATGAAAAAGAGATAGAAATAGCAGAAGAAGATTTAATAGATATATCAATTAAACAAATAATAGATGAAGTTATGGGTGAATACTGTAACTACGTAAGTTTTATTTATTCAAGAACGATAGTAGTAATAAGTAACTTTAATAATAAAGAGAATATATTTAACTTTATCAAAGGCTTAAATGAAGTATGCAAAATATCAGAGAGAATTACTGAAAAAAGCGTTTCGGCTGGAGTTGGACAAATAGCAACAGACTACTCTCAAATAAGATTATCATATAAAATGGCTAGAAATGCCATGCACTATAGAATGGTTTTAGGAACAGGCCGTGCAATTTATATAGATGATGTTGAACCTGATAATAGCGTACAGCTACAATTTGATGAAAATGATGAAAGAGAATTACTAAATGCAATAAAAATAAAATCGAATGAAGAAATAAAAAAATCTATAAGCAAATTTTTCATAAAAGCAGAAAAATTATTGCTTCCATATAATCAATATAAAATATATTTAATACAAATAACAACATCACTATTAAAGCTTGTTCAAGCATATAATTTAAATATAGAAGAAGCTTTTGGAAAAGAATTTAATTGTTATAGTCATATAGATAATTTCAACTCAATGGATAGAGCTCAGGAATGGTTCATAGAAAAAGGGATTAAAATAAACTGTTTAATAAAAAGAGAACGTTTAGATACATCTAAATTACTTGTTGAAAAAGCAAAAGAATACGTGGATTCAAACTACAGTGATAGTGAAATATCAGTTGAAAAGCTGTGCGGTCATCTTCATGTTAGTCCTACTTATTTTTCAACAATATTTAAGAGAGAAACTGGCGAAAATTTCATAAATTACCTAACTACAGTAAGGCTTGATGCGGCAGTTAATTTATTAAACACAACTGATTACAAATCATATATAATAGCTCAAAATGTTGGGTACCCAGAACCAAACTATTTTAGTTATGTATTTAAAAAGAGATTTGGAGTATCTCCATCAAAATATAGAACTAATTAAATGCTTTGGGAGGGATTATGAAGTTTTCAAAGTTCAATTTAAAAAACAAATATAAAAACAGAAGTATTCAATATATTATATCAATTTCCTTTACT
Organism: Clostridium sp.; assembly: GCF_036643715.1. Lineage (GTDB taxonomy): Bacteria > Bacillota > Clostridia > Clostridiales > Clostridiaceae > Clostridium. The sequence continues at coordinate 1,956 of NZ_JAVXRL010000074.1, forward strand.
ATAATTGCAGTTGTTGGAATGGTTGCATTTGGACAAGTTTTATATGTTAAGTTTATAAAAATTAATGAAAATCTTACATCTAAAAATAACGAAGCTATAGTTAATCAAGTTAATATAAATTTAGATAGTTACTTAAGAAATGTAATGAAAATATCAGATGGAATATATTATAACGTTGTAAAGAAATCTGATCTAGAAACTGATGATATTAATAAAGAAATCAAACTTATATATGAAACAAATAAAGATTTCCTTGCAAGTATTACCTTATTTTCGAACTATGGGGAAGTTGTAGAAGGGTATCCCCTAAAAGAACTAAAACCATCTATAGATCCTAGAGAAAATGAATGGTTCTTTAACGCTGTTTCCAAAAAGGAGAACTTGCATTTTTCAACGCCACATGTACAAAACTTATTTAAAGATCCAAGATATAGTTACAAATGGGTTGTATCCCTTAGTAGAGTAGCTCCGCTTACTTTTGATGGTCAAATAAGTCAAGGGGTACTTTTGGTTGATATGAACTTTAGTGAAATAGAGAGAATATTTAAGAATACAGACATTAGTAAGTCAGGATATATATATTTAATGGACGGAAAGGGAGAGATAATATATCACCCAAGGCAGCAACTTATATATTCAGATTTAATGGAAGAAAACAATAGTATAGCAAAAGAATATGATGATGGAACGTTAATAGAGAAATTTGGAGATGAGAAAAGGCTAGTTACAGTTAAAACAGTTGGATACACTGGGTGGAAAATTGTTGCTGTTACACCGATTGATGATATTACAAGTAGTTATAGTCATATGAGAATATTTATAGTATTTATATTATTTTTTGGAGTTTTAATTTTAACAACAATAAATATAATAGTTTCATCAAGGATTGCAAACCCAATAAAAGAGTTAGAAAATAAAGTGAAAAAATTTGAAGAGGGAGCTTTAAATATTAACTTTTTAATTAAAGATGGGTCTTATGAAGTTCAACATCTAGGGAAAGCAATAAATTCTATGGTATCTCAGATGAATGTTTTAATGGATAATATTGTGACAGAACAAGAACTTAAGAGGAAAAGTGAACTTGATGCACTTCAAGCACAAATTAATCCACATTTTTTATATAATACTCTAGATTCAATTATATGGATGGTGGAAAGTGAAAAGTATGATGGCGCAATAATTATGGTTACAGCCCTTGCTAGACTTTTTAGAATAAGTTTAAGTAAAGGAAAGAACGTTATAACAGTAAAAGATGAGTTAGAGCATGTCCGTAATTACTTAACAATACAAAATATACGTTATAAAAATAAATTCAATTATACTATAGATGCAAAAGAGGATGTTTTAAATTTATCAACTATAAAACTTGTAGTTCAGCCATTAGTTGAAAATGCTATATATTACGGAATGGAATTTATGGATGGAGATGGAGAAATAAATATAAAAGCTTATAAGAAAGGCGAAGACTTATTTATTGATGTAATTGACAATGGACTTGGAATGCCAGAAGAGGTTGTAAGTTCACTATTAAAATATGATAAGAAAAGAAAAACTAAAGGATCTGGAGTAGGTCTTAAGAATGTTAATGAAAGGATTAAGCTATACTTTGGAAATGAATATGGACTTGAAGTAATAAGTGAGCCAGATGAAGGAACTACTATTAGAATTCATATGAAATCAGTGGAATACGTTGAGTATGAAATTTGAAGGGAGAATAATAAATGAAGTTAAAAAGAAAAAAGATAATTTTAATAGCTCTTTTTATTTTATGTATTCTCTTTTCAATAGTAATAATTAATTATTTGAAATTTGATGAGAGTGATAATGTAGTTTATAAAATAGCTTATATTAGTAAAAGTGAAAAAGAAGATAATTTAAGATTCATAACTGAAGGTATTAAGCAAGCAGCAAAGGATTTAAATGCAGAAGTAACTGTGTACACTTTATCAAAAGGGGATAATGTTGAAAATCAAATTAAGTTGCTAAATGAAGCAGTGGAAAATAAAGTTGATTGTATATTAATATCACCAGTAGATTATGAGAAATTGTCAAATATAATTGAGAAAGTTAATTATAAAATTCCGGTTATATTAATGGATTCTAAAATAAAATCTAATGAAAAGTTTGATTATATATCATGTAATAATTATGAGCTTGGAAGAAGTCTTGCTGAGGAAGTAATTCAAAGAGGAAATACTAGAAAAAAAATAGCTATAGTTGAAGAAGATAATAATTGTAGTAGTTTAAAAGAGATGGATGCGGGTTTTTGTTATGAGCTTAGAAGTACTAAAAATACATTATCAAATTTAACATTAGAAGGAAGTAAAGATAGTTATTATAATCAATTAGTAAAGTTTGTAAAAGAAGAAAATATTGATGTAATGGTGACTTTTGATATTAATATACTTGAAGTAATTGCAAAGGTTAAGAAGGATTTGAAGGTTGATAATAATTTTGAAGTATATGGTGCCTTAAAAAATAATAAAATCTTATCTTATATAGAGGAAGATATAATAAATGGAATTGTAGTTTACAATGAATTTAATGTAGGGTATTTAGGGGTTGAGACTGCAATAAAGAAATTGAAAAAAGAAAAGGTTTATGAAAAGGAAATTGATTATTCAATAGTAAATAAAAGAAATATGTATTCAGAAAAAAATCAAAAATTACTTTTTCCTTTTGTTAAATAATAAAGTTATTCATAGGTGGTGGGGACTTTGAAAATGTGGGTAAAAACTCTATCTGTAACATTATCCTTAATGTTTATTTCTAATATTTTTGTTGGTTGCAAAGAAGATAATTCAAATAATTCTAAACCTTTAGATGAACTTAAAATAGGGGTTAGTGTTTATGAAAAATCTGATATTTTTATTTCAAGTATTATAGAACACTTAGAGAAGTTTGTAAAAGAAAAGGAATTAGAAGGTAAGTATAAAATCACATTAACAGTGGAGGATTCAAAGGGAAAACAATATAATCAAAATGAGCAAGTAGATAAATTTGTATCTCAAGATTATGATGTTATGTGCATTAATCTGGTGGATAGAAGATCAGCTGCATTTATTATTGATAAAGGGAAAAATGCAAATATCCCAGTAGTATTTTTTAATCGTGAGCCTGTTGAAGAAGATATGAATATATGGGATAAGGTTCATTATATAGGAGCAAAAGCTGAGCAATCAGGAATATTACAAGCGGATATTGTTCTTGATGCTTATAAAAGTAATAAGAAGAATGTAGATAAAAATAATGATTTTATATTGCAATATGTAATGCTTGAAGGGGAAGAGGAGCATCAAGATGCTTTAATTAGAACTGAATATAGCATTAAAAGATTAGAGGAGTCTGGGGTTAAGCTTGAGAAACTTGGTAATGATATAGCAAATTGGAATAGAGATGAAGCAGCTTATAAGATGGATAAGTGGATTGATGAATACGGAGATAAAATAGAAGTTGTATTTAGTAACAATGATGAAATGGCATTAGGTGCAATAGATGCGTATAAAGATTCAAAATATAAAAATGATATACCAGTAGTAGTTGGAATTGATGGTGTTGATGAAGCTCTTAAAGCTATTGAAGAGGGAAGTTTAACTGGTACGGTTTTAAGTGATGCTTACAAACAAGCTAAAGATATTTTTGATATAGCTTATATGCAGACTACATTAGAGGGGACAGATGGAGAAAAGAAAATTTTAAATAGAAAGTATATAAGAGAGGACCATACTATTGTAACAAAAGATGATGTACAATTATTTATAGAAAGATAATTAATACTTAAATATTAAACTTAGTTTTAATATTTAAGTATTTTTTTACGTATAAATTCAAAGACTATAATTACAATAAATGCTAAAACTTTTTGTAAAATTATAATTGTGGTATCATAAATATAAAAATAATAAAGAGGGGATTTTTATGGAGAAAGAAAGAATTCTTATAGTGGAAGATGACCAAGATATAAACAATCTTATATATAACATTCTTAAAAAAGAAGGATTTGAAGTAATTCAAGCTTTTTCAGGTAGTGAAGGAAGAATGTGTATAGAGTTTTATAATTTTGATATTATTCTTATAGATTTGATGTTACCAGGTATGAGCGGTGAAGAAATAATAGAAAAAGTTAGAACTACTAAATATATGCCTATAATAGTTATATCAGCAAAGACTGCTCAAATAGATAAAGTCAATGCTTTAAAAATTGGTGCAGATGATTTTATAACAAAGCCTTTTGACGTAGGAGAGCTATTAGCTAGGGTGTATGCTCAACTTAGAAGATACAAAGAGTTTCCATCAGAAAAGACTAAAGATGATAATATACTAAGATATAAGGACTTACAATTAGATTTAGAAAAACTAGAAGTTAAAGTTAATGGGGAAAAGATATCTTTAACAGCTAAAGAAATAACAATACTAAAACTTTTAATGAGTAATCCTACAAAGGTTTTTACTAAAGCAAATCTTTTTGAATCAGTATGGAAAGAAAACTTTTTAGGTGATGATAATACAATAAACGTACATATGAGTAATATAAGATCAAAAATAAATAAAGTGGATAAAGAAAATGAATATATAAAAACTATATGGGGAATTGGATTCAAACTTGATTAACTTAATGCTTTCTTAAGGTTTAATTTAAGATATCTTTTAAAATATATTCTAAAATTAAATTATTAAACAAAAGAAAGGATGATATAGTTTAATGAAAAATATAGTTACTACAAGAAATGTGACTAAAAAATATAGTAATAAATTTGCTGTACATGGTGTTAATATGACCATTAAAGAAGGGGATATTTACGGATTAGTTGGAAGAAATGGAGCAGGTAAAACTACTCTAATGAAAATGATAACTTCCTTAATAGATGAAACTTCAGGCGAAATTGAACTATTTGGAAAGACAACGAAAAATGAAAGAATAAAAGAACATTCAAGAATAGGTGCAATAATCGAGACACCAGCCTTCTTTCCAAAGATGACAGCTAAAGATAACCTGGAATATTATAGAATTCAAAAAGGGGTTGTTGAATCTAATGCAGTAGATAATGTTTTAAATATTGTTGGACTTACAGAAGTTGAAAATAAAAAGTTTAAAGACTTTTCTCTTGGAATGAAGCAAAGGTTAGGGCTTGCACTTGCAATACTAGGAAGTCCAGATTTTCTTATTTTAGATGAACCTATTAATGGATTAGATCCTATGGGTATAAAAGAAATAAGAGATATTTTAACTAAGCTAAATAAAGTTAAGAAGACTACAATACTTATTTCAAGTCATATATTAGGAGAACTTTCACAGCTTGCAACATGTTATGGATTCATAAATAATGGTGAACTTATCGAAGAATTATCAGGAGAAGAATTGGATTCTAAGTGCAGGCACCACATTGCAATAAAAGTTGATGATGTAGAAACGTCAGCAGTTTTATTAGAAAAAATGGGATGTACATCTTATGATGTTTTAGATGAGCATAATATAAGAGTTTATGAGTACATAAACGAATCTTACAAAGTCAATGAGGCATTAGTTAAAGGGAATATTAAAGTATACTCACTACAAACAGTCGGTAGTAATTTAGAAGATTACTTTATACAGTTAGTAGGAGGTAACATAAATGTTTAATTTAATAAAAGCGGAATTATTTAAATATTCTAAAAAACCATTTATATATAAATTAAATATAATACTTGTGCTATGTATAATGGCGGTACCGTTTAGTTTATATTTATTGAATGTAGATGGTGTTTATAGAGAATATATAATTAGTGGTCTTGGTATGAGCTTTAATTTTATATTGATTTTAGTTATGGTATTTGCGACTGTATTTCTAGATGATTTTAGAGAAGGTACATACAAGAATATTATAGTATCAAATTTATCTAAAAGGGATATATATTTAGGTAAATATATAACTCAAGTAATATTAGCATGTACAACGATGGTAATATGTACAATAGCAGTTATTATATCATTAATGTTTATTAAAAGTAATGGTACAATGGATGGAATTGTTAGAGAAACTGTTGAAAGATTTTTATACTCAATTCCTATGTACTTTGCAGGAATAGCCTTAATTGACTTATTAGTAATAATAATTAAAAGAGGCGCTGTATACATAATTTATTATTTGATACTTACCGCTCTTCCAAATATTATTGGGATTGCAGAAACTGTATTTTGGGATAAATTAAAGTGCATAAGAGTAGTACTTATGAGCAGCATATTAAGTAATATTCAAGTAGCAGGTGCTACTTCTAAATATTTATTTATTGCTGTAGTAAGTGGGATAATTTATACTACAATATTCTTAGTTATAGGAGTAACAGTATTTAGCACGCAAGAAATTAAATAGTAAGGGATGATTTTGGAAATGCAAAACTTAATATTTGAAATAGTAGTAATTGTTCTATTAGGAATACTTTGCATTTCCTTTATAATGTATAGATTATTACTTAAAAACATAGATAATTTAAAAGATGATATTAGTGAATTGAATAATAAAGATACTAATGAAATGCTTAAAGTTAAGTATCCAAGTAAACATGTTGAACAGTTAGTTTGTGAGATTAATAAAGGTATTACATCTAAAAGAGAAGTTGAGGAGAAATATAGAGGAAGTGACTTAGAACTTAGGCAAGCGATAGCTAATATATCTCATGATTTAAGAACCCCACTCACTTCAATAATTGGATATGTACAGCTTCTTAATGATAATAATTTAAGTATGGAAGATAGAACAGAGTATGTGGACATTATAGAGAGAAGATCAATAGTATTACGTAGATTAATTGGAAGCTTTTATGATTTATCTAGACTTCAGGCTAATGAGTATGACTTAGAATTTGATAAAGTTAATATTAGTTCAGTTCTTTGTGAAATTATGGCTGCATTTTATGATGATATTGAAGCTAAGGGTCTTCAGCCTATAATTGATATAAGAGATTCAAATTATATAATAAATGGCGATATTAAAGCAATTAATAGGATATTTACGAACTTAATTCAGAATATATTAAAATATGCAAAGGGAAATGTTAATGTTAAGTTATATGAAGAGGGAAATTCGATTATTACTGAGTTTTCTAATGACACTATTAACATTAATGAAATTGATGTAACTAGAATATTTGAAAGATTTTTTACAGCGGATAAAATGAGAACTGGGCAAAACACAGGACTTGGTCTTGCAATTACTAAGATTTTAGTTGAAAAGCAAGGTCATGAAATATGGGCTGAGAAGAATGGAAATGAATTATCGGTTAAGATTAAATGGAAAATGCTTATAAGCTATTAGTTAGCTTGTAGGCATTTTTGTAATTTAGTTAGAATTATAATGAATTTAGGAGCATGAGTATGATAAGTTAGATAAAAGAGTTTAAATGGAATGATAATCATTTTCAATTAAAGAAGTTTTATGATAATATGAGTTCATAAAATTATTTTAATAGGAGGTTTGCAATGGCAAAAATGATGGGCCCGAGGTTTAAGATGTGCAGAAGGCTAGGATTGAATGTTACAGGTCATCCAAAAGCAATGGAGCGTGCAACCAAAGGTAGTAGTAGAGCTGATAAGAAGTTATCAGAGTATGGAATAAGATTATTGGAGAAACAGAGGCTTAGAGCATACTATGGCGTTCTTGAAAAACAGTTTTCAATTTATGTGAAAAAGGCTTTTAAATCTAAAGAACTTCCAGGTGAGACTTTAATACAAATGTTAGAATCAAGATTAGATAATATGGTCTACAGAATGGGATTCGCATCTTCAATAAGAGCAGCTAGACAAATGGTTAATCATGGTCATTTTCTAGTTAATGGTACAAAAGTAGATATACCATCATATAGATTATCTATAGGTGATGAAGTTACTTTAAAAGAAAAATCAAGAAAGACGGAATTATTTAAGAATACATTTGAAAATAATAGTATAAGTACAATTCCTTATATTAATAAGGATATAGAAAATTTTAAAGCAATATTTGCTAGAAAACCATTAAGGGAAGAAATTCCTATAGTTATAAATGATAAACTAATCGTAGAATTTTATTCAAAATAACATAGTATGAAAAGAAGTATATCTTGCTAAATTACAACAATAAAATATTAATGTGCAGATTAATATTTTATACGTAAGTATAATGTAGCCACCAAAAATATTTGGTGGCTATTTTTATTTTGCGAATTTTTTTGAGTATTTAAAAATTAGTACAAGTATAAAATAAATAATAACGCAATCTAATAATAGTTGTAAGGGGTTAAGATGTATTCCATTATTGCCAGCAAATAGATTGTAAAATAAATGACTACTTTCAACATGAGGTTGATAAATAGTTAAATAGTTGAATGGAAAACCAAATTGAAAGCTATTACTAGAAGTTTGGATAACGTTTGCAGGAATAATAAAAGGAGCTATTGATACAATTAGTAAAGTCAATGTTAATTCCAAATTTTTTATCTTTTTCATTGATAACCTCCCATAACATAATACAAACTAATTATATCATATGTTGAAAAAAATGGTAAATATATAACGGGTTTCTTAGTAAAATATGATCAACTAGGAAAGTTTTTAAAGAATAATAATAAAGAAATTATTTTTGATTATATGAAGAAGTACTCACTTTCAGAAGATGATTTTATTGAAGAAGATAATTTAAAGAACG
>NZ_JAVXRL010000075.1:0-10304 GCF_036643715.1 Clostridium sp.
TATCTTATTTATTAACTTATTTTATCTAAAATATTATTTACTTATTTAATTTACTGAATATCATTTATAAAAAAAGATTTTTGACTCTAAACATTGTTAACTTTTTTCTATACATTCTTTATATATTTAAACTCCACACAAATAGTGCCATCTACATATATATTTATCTTATTAATAACAGCCATAATCATTGCGTTATTCCACTTTTCAACTGAAGTTTCTAATAAATCCTCAATTCCTCCTATAAGCTCTACTTCACCTTCTTTAGAATCTTTAAAACTTATAACCTTACTCTCTAATTCTTCTTTTCTTTTAAGTAAATTATCTAAATTGTTGGCTATAGACTTATTTTGCAATATATACTGATTTTCGTTTATTATACTTTCAGTATAATTTTCTAATAATTTATTTGAGACAATAACATTTCTATCTATTTGCTTCTTTACATTCCTTAATTCTTCTAATAGCATATCCTTGTTGCTTATATTCCCTTGGTACTTTAATTTTTCTTTTAAAATTTTATAATTATTTTTAACTAATATATCAAGTTTACTTTTTATATATTCAATCAACATGTCTTCCCATATGAAATTTGAAGTATGATTACACCTAACTTTTCCATACATATCATACTTAATGCATTGATAATATGGTTTGAAATTTTTAAATGACTTCTTTCTCTTTATAGTCATACTTGAACCACATTCACCACACTTAATAATATTACTAAATAAAGCTTTATTACTATATCTACATCTCTTTTTTTTATTACTTCTCTTTTTAATCTCTTCCTGAGCTTTGCTAAAAATTTCTTCACATATAATTGCTTCATGGTTATTAAGATGTTTATACCAATCCTCTTCTTTTATTCTCATTTGAGCATCCATTGTAACATCTAATGTTCTTGTTTTCCCTTGTGTTAATATTCCTAAATAAAATGTATTAGTTAATATCATTCGGATAGTTTGGGCTGACCATTTTCCACCTCGTTTAGTTCTAACATCTTCTTCATGAAGTACTTTTGCTATTTTATTAAATCCATTACCTTGAATATATAAATTAAATATCTTTTTTATAACAATCGCTTCTTCTACATTCACAACAAAATTCTTTTTATTAACATCATAATCGTAGCCATAAGGTGCTAGACATACATGAACTTTCCCCTCTTCATTATAAGAATCCCAAACCATCTTAATTCTCTCTGATGTTTTCTGTGCTTCTTGCTCTGCAAGCCATGCAAATAATCCAAATTTATTAGAGTCTATTTTACTGTCTAAGTTATCTTCTAGAAAAATTATTCTTATATTATTTTCTCTAAGCATTGATATTGCCTCTAAAGTTTCTCTTTGATTCCTTCCGAATCTTGAATAAGATTTTGCTAATAATACATCAAACTGTCTACTTTTTCCGTCTTCTAACATTTTAAGCCACTGCTTTCTTTTATATCCTTTAGCTCCACTTATACCTTCATCAATATAAACTTTCTCTATTTTGCATCCTTCATTTTTTTTAATCCAGTTATCAAATAATTCTTTTTGGTTATCTATAGATGAGTGTTGTTCCATTGTACTTACCCTCGCTAAACAGGCAACCCTGACCATTTAATTCACCTCTTTATTAAAATAAGTATGTCTAAATGACATACTTATTTATATCTACAATTTAACTTGTCCTTCTATGATACATATCCTCTATACATCTACTAGCATCCTCTTCCCCATATATAGCAATAAACTTATATACTTTTTTCCCAACTTTTCTTAAATCTATCTCAATTCCATCTTCATTGTATATATTTTTTATAACCCCATTATTTAAATCATCACAAGCATTGTTATATTCCTCTTTAGTAATATAATTAAATATATTAATCACATTGATCTGCCCCCATTTTATTGCTATTAAACACTCTATATTTAACTATATTGATAGTGCTTAGTGTTTATTCTCACTTTTACACTATATAAATGGAGTAATTATCATTAAATATAAAAACTCTAATCACTATTTAATAGCAACTAGAGTTTTCTACTATAATTATTTTTTACTCCATATCTACACATCAATCTTAACTGGCAATTTTATTTCGAATATAGTCTTATTTATATCACTATAAGCCCTTATACTGCCTTCATGTAATTCAATAATATTTTTAGTTATTGCAAGTCCAAGCCCTGATCCACCTATATTACTATTTCTTGATTTTTCTACTCTATAAAACCTATCAAATATATATGGTAAATCTATTTCCGGAATAGACTGACCGTAATTTATAACTTGTATTACTGCCATATTCTCCTCAAATTTCGTTGCAATATCAACATAATACCCTTCTTTACCATATTTAATTGCATTAGATAATAAATTTTCAAAAGCTCTAACTAACTTTTCTGAATCCGCACTTATTATTAATTTGTCTTCTGAAAAATTAACTCTTGATTCCATATTAACTTTTTTAAATTGACATGAGAAATATGCCACTACTTGCCCTAATAACTCTACTAAATTTATTTCTGATTTTTGTAAATTAATTACGTTATTTTGCATTTTAGTTAATTCAAACAAATCATTTATAAGTAAATTTAAACTCTTTGCCTTTTGATATGCAATATCTGTATAATACCTTAGTTCTACTTCATCCTTATATTTATCAGATTCAATAATTTCTAAATATCCAATTATTGAAGTTAGAGGCGTTCTTAAATCATGAGATACATTCGTTATTAAATCATTTTTAGTTTTCTGTGCTTTTCTCTCTTCTACAGTTCTTTCTTTAAGTTGCTTTGATATACTATTTATATTATATGCTAACTTCCCAATATCTCCTTTTGACCTAACCTCAATTAACCTATCTAAATCACCCTTTGACATTATTTCTGTTTCATTTATAATATGAACTAAATTTTTATTTTTCTTGAATGTAACAAGAAGATAAATTATTAAAAATACTGGTACTATAATAAATAAATACACATCAGGTCCTAAAATATCATATCTAAGAATGTTAAACCATCTCCAAATATAATTTACTATTTGTATTTTAGTGTATCTATATAAAAATTTTATTATTTCGCCAACTGCTCCAATAGTAATAAAAGTTAAAATTACAGAAATAGCAATATCCATTACTGAAGAAAGCCAATATTTATAAACCTTTTTATTTTTCAATCTTATAACCTACTCCCCATACAGTATGAATTATTTTATTTCCTTCCATATATTGTTCTAATTTATCTCTTAATCTACTCATATGAACCATAACAGTATTGTTGGATTGATAATATCTTTCTTTCCATACTTTTTCAAATATTTCTTCTCCACTAAAAACTTGACCTCTATTTGTTGCTAATAAATATAATATTTCAAACTCTCTTGCAGTTAAATTAACTTCATTATTTTCTATCGTTACTTTATGTTTATTTTTATCAATTATCATAGATTCAATACTTATACTATTTTCAGAGTTTTGAATTCTAGTATTTAAATAATATGCTCTTCTAAGTAGTGCTCTAATTCTAACTGTTAATTCTAAATGATTAAATGGTTTACATACATAGTCATCTGCACCAGTCATTATTCCTTGTATTCTATCCATATCTTCCACTTTAGCACTTAACATTAAAATTGGTATATTATACTTTTCTCTAGCCCTTTGACAAACTTCTAATCCATTCATATCAGGCATCATAACATCTAATACCATTAAATGTATCTTTTCTTTATTCAAAATTTCTAAAGCTTCTTCTCCGCCTTCTGCTTTAAAAACATTATACCCCTCATTTTTTAAGTTTATTTCTAACAATTCTCTTATCTCTTTTTCATCATCTACTACAAGAATATTATTATTCATATAACCCTCCACAATTAAGCCCTATATTAATATTGTTCTCTTATATTATACATTAAGGTATTCTTCTAATGTTATATCTTTATCATATATTTCTTTAGCAACCTTTTTCCCAACATATCTAATATGCCACGGCTCATGTGCTATCCCTGTTATAGTATCTTTTCCTTCTGGATACCTTATTATAAAGCCATATTTATAACAATTCTCTGCAAGCCAATCTGCTTCTTTTGTTCCTTTTACAAAGTATTTACTTTCATTAGTTATATCAATACATAATCCTGTCTGATGCTCACTAAATCCTGGTTTTGCTACATACTCATCTGCAATTTCTTTCCCTTGTGATTTGACTCTATTATTATAAGTTTTTCTTTGAGAATTATATGATCTATATCCTGAGTTTCCAATAAGAATTATGCCCTCTTTTTTAGCATTGTTTACTAAGTTTTCTAAAGGTTTTACTATTTTATCTGATACATGTTTTTCTTCTAGATTAGATTCATCATTAAATTTGATATCTGGTACTATTAACTTTTCAGGTTTATATTCATTATCTACCCTATGATTTTTATTTACTAACATTAAGTCTGTATTACTATTTTGTTTATATACTTTTCCTTGTACTGTTGCTGAATCAGCTTTTATACAATCAAACATATATATAAAACCACCACCAATTATCATTAGTATAATAACTCTTTTAATCATTTTCTTCATTTCTTCTACTCCTTTAAAATAACATATTTTTATTTTAAGAAATAGAGTTTACAATACTTATAAGAAATTCTTACGAAACCTTAAGTTTATAAATAAAAAGAGCAATATAAATTGCTCTTTACGTAAGTTATTAAACTATTTTTATAAATAACCCTTGTTTATTTTTATGTAATGCCTTTTCCGTCAATTGTTTTGCCAACTCTGATTTATCTGATGTTTTGAAAACTTTATTATCAATAACAATGCTTGGATCAATTATTCTAAGCTTATTCCTTTGACATATATCATAGTCTTCTCTATCTTCAACTAACTTTACATTTTTATTTATTGAGTTTAATAAATGTTGTATCTCTTTTGAATTAGAATTCTTAAGAAGTTTATACACAAATGTATCATCTTTTCTTAAATCATCTAAGCTAATTTCCTTTAACTCCAATGCTATCTTTAAAGCTCTTACCAATCTATCATTTGCATATACATTTAGTGGATTCATAAAAAAGCCTATTACTTCTTTATAATATGTTTCTGTAAACCACTCTGAAACTTCTATAGATGTAATAACCATTTCGCCATCTACTATAATTAAATTGTTTAAAAACCTTTGAATTTCCTCTTCTGTTATAAATCCATAATGATACATATCTCTTAAAGTGTAATCTACTCTATCTGCACATAACTTAGGGGCAGCTTTCTCAAGTATTGTCCACTTTGACTCATTAAAAAGTATGTCTTTATAAGCATATCCATTATTTAATAATATTTCAGTAATATTAGATGCTTCTATAATTTCATCATATATTTTTTCATGATAATCTTCATCATTATTATCTAATGCAAAATCCACAACATGCGAAAATGCGGTATGCGAAATATCATGCAGAAGTGCTGCAATTTGCTCTTCTATTGATCCACCCATTAACTTTACTAACAACATTGCACCTACTGAATGTTCGTACCTTGTAACATTCCACTTAGGATTAATTAAATAACTTGCCCCACCTTGATGGATATTTTTTAACCTTTGTACTTCTTTAGTATTAATAAGCTGTTCAATAATCGGTTCAATATTAAATTCTCCATATATCGTGTCTGTTATTTTCATATTTCCTCTCCTTATTATTCACTCAATAATTTTATTATAAAAAAAGAACTTATATAATTAGACTTTTTTCACATTTGTCCATTTTATAAGCTCTATTTTAATATTATCTATATTTTACTTTTATGTTATTCTATATTGCAACAACATTCTTCCTCTTCAACATACTCTAAAATTTCACCTGGCTGACATTCTAACACTTTACATATCTCATTTAAAGTAGAAAACCTAACCGCTTTAGCCTTATTATTTTTTAGTATAGAAAGATTAGCCATTGTAATACCTAGTTTTTTTGATAACTCTGTAGAACTCATTTTTCGCTTTGCCATTACTACATCTAAATTCACTATAATAGCCATATTACTCTCCTTATATAGTTTTATCATTTTCCTCTTTTATTTCGATAGCCATTTCAAAAAGCTTTCCTAATACTATACTAAAAATTCCTATCCCTAAAGAAACAAATGAAACTATTATTACTGATATACTCGTTATTCCATATGAGTATATATTAAAAAAGTAAGACAATACTAGTTGTACTACATTAAATATTAAAATCTCACTAAATGCACATATTGATATTTGCTTTAAATATTTTGGTACATTTCTTGAAAATGGATTTTGTATTGATATTTGTTTACATAGTTTTTTTAATGAAAATAATGATATTACATATGGTATTGCACATATATATATCCCTATTGATAATTTAATTGCTACGCTGCTTTCACTAATTCCAAAATCCATCTTTAATATATCTGTTAATACGACTGGCATTGCTAAGAGTGCCAATATAGTTAAAATAATACCGATTAGTACAATATTATTTAAAACTTTTGAATTAAAGCACTTCATAAATATTACCTCCAATCTCTAACATATAATATATTCAAATTAAATTTAGTATTCTATCTTTGTTCTTTTATTTTTGAAAGAGAAAAACATTCTTATACATAAGCCTATTATACCAATAAAAAAGAACAAGTATCCAATTGGTATTAAATAAAAAGGTTCAACAAGTGTTCCATCACTTAGAACTTTACTACCTATAATATTAAAAGCTATTATGCATCCTATTGTAATCATAAATGGTATTAAATTTAAAATATTTTTTTTCATCGTATTACCTCCATCAATTAATTTAATTATAATTTAACACCTGTTTTAATGAAAGTCAATATATTTTTATTGTTATTCGATATATTTTTATTGTTTAATTAAGGTTTTTTAATCTAAAATGTGGGGTTTTAAAACTTTAAAATGCTAAATTTTTAATTCTTAATTTTAAATTTAAAAAGAACTACCTTAATCATAAACTAAGCAGTTTCCTTATTCATAGGCTCTGTAATAATATTATCTTTTTCTAAGTCCTTAAGTTCCTCTTCTATTTTTTCTCTATAGTCTTGATTAGTAACTACGTATATATTTTTCTTATCTATTAAAGGAGTGATCCTTTCAACAGTATTAACCAAAAAACTTTTATCATTAAAAACTTTTAAAAATTGCTTTGGTTTTTCGGATCTAGATAAAGGATATAACCTACTACCCTTACCTCCAGCTAAAATAAGCCCGTATATCACACATTTTCAACTCCATGTAATACTATAGTGTATTCTATGTTAACTATTAAAACATTGTGCAATAAAATCTATTAATCAACTATATACTCAATATATTAATATTGTTTTTTAATATCTATTCACTTTCAAACATATAATGTACTATACTGAATGTATAATCTATGTTAAATCTTATTCTATACTATTGACTTTTCACCTTAGTAGATTTATTCTTAATGTAATAAACTTAATAGTTTAAAAGGGAGTAGTTTTAAATATAACATCAACATTCTCGGTATGATATGTTGTGCCTGGTGTTATATACCCGCGTGGTTACGAGACTTTTAATATAAGTTACGAAATATTTTATTTCGAAATTTATATTAAAAGTCTCTTTTTTTATATTTTAAAAAAATTGAATTTTGGAAGGAGAAGGATTTATGAAAACTTATTTTAATGAATCAATCAAAGATGTCTTAACTGATTTAGGAACATCAAAAGATGGATTAACAAATAAACAAGTAAAAGACCATAGAGAAAAATATGGTGAAAATGCCTTAAATGAAAAAAAGAAAAAAAGTACGATAGGTGTATTTTTTGAGCAATTTAAAGATTTATTAGTTGTAATCCTAGTAATTGCAGGTATTATATCAATTGCTACAGGAAATGTAGAAAGTACAATTGTTATATTTGCAGTTATTATATTAAATGCAATTCTTGGAACAGTACAGCATGTTAAGGCTGAACAATCTTTAAATAGTTTAAAAGCACTCTCTGCACCAAATGCTAAAGTATTTAGAGATGGTGTAAAGGTGGAAGTTCCTTCAAAGGATATAGTTCCTGGGGACATACTTGTTCTTGAAGCTGGTGACTTAGTTGTTGCAGATGGTAGAGTTATAGAAAACTTCTCACTTCAAGTAAATGAAAGTTCACTAACTGGTGAATCAGAAAGTGTAACTAAAACTTCCGAACTTATTAACTCAGAAGACGTTGCTTTAGGAGACCAAAAGAATATGGTATTCTCTAGTTCTCTTGTTACTTATGGACGTGCTTTAGTTGTTGTTACTACAACTGGTATGAACACAGAGCTTGGTAAAATTGCTACTTTAATGGAGCAAACTCAAGAAAAGAAAACTCCATTACAAATAAGTATGGATGACTTCTCTAAGAAGCTTGCCATCGCTATATTAATTATTTGTGCTATCGTATTTGGATTAAGTGTTTATAGAAATACTCCAATACTTGATTCATTAATGTTTGCTGTTGCACTTGCAGTTGCTGCTATTCCAGAAGCATTAAGTTCAATAGTTACAATAGTTCTTGCACTTGGAACACAAAAGATGGCAAAAGAACATGCTATTATCAAGTCATTAAAAGCTGTTGAGGGACTTGGTTCTGTTTCAATAATATGTTCTGATAAAACTGGTACTCTTACTCAAAATAAGATGACAACTAAAGAAATATACGTTGATAATGCTTTAATAAAATCTGAAAGTATAGATTTATTAAATCCAGTTGAGGACTACTTATTAAAAGCTGCTGTTTTATGTAATGACTCAACTTCTGTTGATGGAAAAGAACTTGGTGATCCAACTGAAGTTGCTTTAGTAAATCTTGCTCATATTTATGGATTAAAGGAACTTGTTATTAGAAATGAATTTAAAAGATTAAAAGAAATTCCTTTTGATTCAGATAGAAAGCTTATGAGTACTGTTCATACTATTGATAATAAAACAATAATGTTCACAAAAGGTGCTTTCGATGTTCTTTTAAATAGAGTTACTTCTATTAAAACAAAAGATGGCGTTCGTAATATTACAGAAGAAGATAAACAAAATATTATAGATACAAATATGGAACTTTCTCAAAATGGTTTAAGAGTTTTAGCTTTTGCTTATAAAGAGCTAGATGGTGTACGTGATTTAACTTTAGAAGATGAAGATAATTATACTTTCTTAGGATTAATATCAATGATCGATCCACCAAGAGTTGAATCTGCTGAAGCTGTTCGTGATTGTATAACAGCTGGTATTAAACCAATAATGATTACAGGTGACCATAAGATTACTGCTTCTGCTATTGCTAGACAAATTGGAATACTTCAAGATGGGGATATGGCAATTAGTGGTTTAGAACTTAATAAAATGAGCGAAGAAGAACTAATGAAAAAACTAGATCATATATCTGTTTATGCAAGAGTTTCTCCTGAGCATAAAATAAGAATCGTAAAAGCTTGGCAAAACAAAGAAAAAATTGTTGCTATGACTGGTGACGGTGTTAATGATGCTCCGGCTCTTAAACAAGCTAATATAGGAATTGCTATGGGTATTACAGGAACAGAAGTTTCTAAAGATGCCGCATCTATGATACTTACTGATGATAACTTTGCAACAATAGTAAAAGCAATTACTAACGGAAGAAATGTTTATGCAAACATAAAGAACTCAATTAGATTCCTACTTTCAGGTAATACTTCTGGAATACTTGCTGTACTTTATGCTTCAATATTTGCACTTCCAGTACCATTTATGCCTGTACACTTACTATTTATTAATTTATTAACTGATAGTTTACCTGCTATTGCAATTGGTATGGAAAAGCCTAGAAAAGATCTTCTAAATGAAAAGCCTAGAGATAGTAAAGAATCTATTTTAACAAAAGATTTTATAACTGCTGTAGGTGTTGAAGGTTTAATTATAGCTATATTCACTTTAGTTGCATTCCACATAGGTCTTAATGCTGGTGGAGCTGCTGTTGCAAGTACTATGGCATTCTCTACTCTTTGCTTAGGTAGATTATTCCACGGATTTAACTGTCGTGGTAAAGCTTCAATATTTAAACTTGGTTTAACAAGTAACAAATATTCATTATATGCATTTTTAGGTGGCGCAGTCCTTCTAAACTTAGTACTATTTGTTAAGCCACTACAAACACTATTTGAAGTATCTCCTCTTACAGGAACTCAAATAGGACTAGTTTATCTATTAGCATTCTTACCAACAGTTGTAATTCAAGGATTCAAAGTATTTAGAGAAGCATTCTCTAAAGAAGATTCAACTGAAGAGCATAAAGCTGCTAT
>NZ_JAVXRL010000076.1:0-8867 GCF_036643715.1 Clostridium sp.
ATAATATTTTTTTCAGTTACAGTTATCTTTAAAGCTTTATTAGTTATATTTAAACTTTCTATATATTTTAAAACTTCTTCCTTTTCATATAATGGTTTTAAACCAAGCCTTATAAGTCCCTTATCTAACCTACTAAAATGATAATCAAGAAATTTTGCTTCTTCTTTAACTAAAATGGTTTCAAAAACTCCAGCACCAAAGAAAATTCCACTATCTAAATCTAATTTCCCTTCATTATTTATTATTTTTCTCATTTTAACACCTTCATTAAAGCTTTAGCCTTTTGAATGGTTTCATAATACTCCTCTTCCTCATCAGATTCAAATGTTATTCCTCCACCGACTCCAAAGTATGCTCTATTATCTTTCTTAACTATAGTCCTTATAACAATGTTAAAATCGCTATTGCCTCTAAAGTCAAAATATCCAATTGCTCCTGTATATAAATTTCTTTTAACACCTTCAAGCTCTTCAATTATTTCCATAGCTCTTATCTTTGGTGCTCCAGTAATTGATCCCCCAGGAAAAGCTTCCTTTATGCAGTTAATTGCTGAACTTCCGCTTTTTAATTTTCCTTCTATAGTTGAAACTAAATGGAATACAGTAGCATATTCTTCTATTTTAAATAATTCTGTTACTTTTACAGAATTTTTTTTACAAACCTTACTTAAATCATTTCTCTCTAAATCCACAATCATAAGAAGTTCTGATTTATCTTTTTCACTGTTTATCAATTCATTCTTATAAAATATATCTTCTTCTTCATTTTCTCCTCTAGGTCTTGTTCCTTTTATCGGTCTAGTTGTAACTGCCCCATCTTGAATTTTTATAAACCTCTCAGGTGAAGAACTTATAACTTGAAAATCTTTATAGTTTAAATAAGCTGAAAAAGGAGCTTTATTAATTTGTCTAAGTTTTGAATATATAGAAAATGCATTGTCATAACATTCTGAGTAAAATCTTTGAGTCATATTTGCTATATATATGTCTCCTTCTTCTATATATTTTTTCATCTTGCTTACAGCTTCAATATACTCTTCTTTCGTAAAATTAGAATTAAACTTAACATCTCTATTCGTTAAAGTTACTTCTTCTACTCTTTTACCTTCACATATTTTTCTTTCTATATTATAAAAATCATTTTCTACTTCACTAAGTGATGTAATATATGTTTTTTTATTTTCTAAATCAAATACAATTATATTATTGTAAAGTATAAATCTCATATCTGGTATTTCAAAGTCTTCTATTGATGTGTTTGGAATAACTTCTAATCTTCTTCCTGTATCGTAAGATATATAACCAATATATCCACCAAGTAGTGGTATTTCGCTTTCCACATTTATACTATGTTTATTTATTCTCTTCTCTAATTGTTCAAAATAATCTAAGCCTTCGATTTCTTCAGAATTTATATATGTATGTCCATTAACATATTCCATTTTTTCTATTTTATTTATTCCGATAAAAGAATACTTAGATAATGATGTATCTTCTTTTGAACTATCTAAAAAAATACTATCTTCATTGCTAAATATATTATATATATCAAAAGGAGATAGTTCTGTTTTTATTTCTTTTATTTTAAAATTCATCTTTCTCTCCTTTAAAGCCTCTACAAATATTTATAAAGTTTTTAAGTATACTATGCCCCTCTTCTGTAAGAACGGCTTCTGGATGGTACTGTACACCATATATAGGCATATTTTTATGTTCAATCCCCATTACTACTCCATCTTCTGTTTCTGCTGTAATATTTAATTCTTCTTTAATTGTTTCCTTATTTATTATTAAGGAATGATATCTAGTAACTTTAAATTCACTAGGTAATCCTTTGAATATACCTTGTCCATTATTTATTACTTTAGATATTTTGCCATGCATTGGTCTACTTCCTTTAACTATTTCACAACCAAAATATTCTCCAATACATTGATGCCCAAGGCAAATTCCAAGTATAGGCACCTCCCCTTTAAATTTATCAATTATATGTAAAACTTCCTTAGCATCTTTTGGTGCTTTGGGTCCTGGTGATATTACTATCCCATATGGATTAAAATCTTTTATTATACTTTCTGTTATTTTATCATTTCTAAACACAACTACTTCTTCATCTAATTCTTCTAAATATCTTACTAGATTGTATGTGAAAGAATCATAATTATCTATCATTATCATCATAAAAAAAGCCCCTCTTTAATTTATTATTTTATAATTGTTATCATTTGTGCTAAAATACATTTAATATTTAAATTAAATTATATCATAGCTTTTTCTTTTAAAAAATATAATAGTAATGAAAGGAGTTGACGCCCATGAAAAAGGTAGATTTTCATATTCACACAAATTTATCAGATGGTCTATTAAGTCCGAAGGACATGGTTATAAGAGCATCAAACAATGGTGTTTCAATACTCGCACTAACAGATCACGATACTGTAAACGGTCTTCTTGATGCAAAAACAGAATGTGACAGAAGAGATATTAAATTCATTCCAGGTGTTGAATTTTCTTGTAATCACAATGGTGAAAGCATTCATCTTCTAGGCTTCTTTAAAGACGACAGTTATAAATCAGAATCTTTTCTTGAGGTTTTAGATAGTGTTAAGAAAAGAAGAGTATATCGTGCTAAAGAAATAGTTTTAAAGCTTAAAGATATTTTCAATATAGAAATCAATTTTGATGATGTATTAAAGTACGGAGAAAATGTAGTAGCAAGACCACATATTGCAAAAGCAATTATAGATGCAGGTTATCCATATACTCAAGATTATATATTTGATAATTTTATTGGTAAAGGACAACCAGCTTATGTACCAACAAATAAAATAACAATTAAAGAAGGTATTGATTTACTTCATAAATATAACGCACTTGTATTTTTAGCTCATCCAATTTTAATTAATAATACTCCCCTTTCTGATTTCTTAGAATTTGATTTAGATGGTATTGAAGGAGTATATTTCTTAAATTCAAAAGAACAAGAATCTAAATTAATACAATTTGCAGATGAACATAATCTACTAGTTTCTGCAGGTTCTGATTGTCACGGTGACTTCATTAACGATAAACGTCACGGTGATATCGGTGACATGAATCTAGACGATAAGCATTTAAACTTACTGTTAGAAAAATTAAAAAATTAAAAAATAAGGCTATCTCAAAAATAATTTTGAGATAGCCTATTTTGTTATTCTTCTATTTTCTTAGTTTTATCTGATTTATCATCAGCAAACCATTTAGCTTCTGTTGTAGGGTTATTTAAAATACCTGCCATTACTAAAATTGAAAGTATAGCGTTAATTATTTCTTGATAATTTTCCGGTAAAATTTTAAGTCCAAATCCTTGCAACACCATTGGTATTAAAGCAGCTATAGAAAGCCATAGTCCATAATTTTTTAAACGTGATTTATCAAACATACTATCACCTCTTTGTGATACATTATATGTTATATATATTCACTTGTTCCTTTAACTATGCTTCTTTTAAAAATGCTACATAACCTTTTTTAGTTTCATATATATCAACTTTAGAAGCTACTTCCCATGGTGCATGCATATTTTGTAGTGCAACTCCACAATCTATTACTTCCATATTATATTCAGCTAAAATATAAGCGATAGTTCCACCGCCACCTTGATCAACTTTACCAAGTTCAGCTGTTTGGAATGATACATCGTGTTTTTCCATTATTCTTCTAAGTTCTGCCATGTATTCTGCATTTGCATCATTACATCCAGACTTACCACGAGCACCTGTATACTTATTAAATACTATTCCTTTTCCAAAGAATGCAGAATTTTTCTTCTCCATTACTGATGGGTAGTTAGGATCAAAAGCTGCACTAACATCTGATGATAACATCTTTGAATTAGCTAAAGCTCTTCTAAGTTTTATATCTGAATATCCTTCTACTCTATCTATAACTTCCGCAACCATATTTTCAAAGAATCTTGATTGCATTCCTGTTGCTCCAATACTTCCAACTTCTTCTTTATCAACAAGTAAGCAACAACAAGTTTTATCACATTTGTCAATTTCAGTTAATGCTACCAATGAAGTATAAGCACATACTCTGTCATCTTGACCATATGCCATTATCATACTTCTATCTAAACCGTAATCTCTTGCTTTTCCAGCTGGTACAACTTCAATTTCTGCTGATAAGAAATCTTCTTCTTCAAAATCATACTTATCTTTTAACAGCTTAAGAACGTTTTTCTTTACAGCATCCTTTTCTTCTCCTTTTAAAGGCATACTTCCAACTAGTACGTTAAGGTCTTCACCTTCAACTACTTTATTGCCCTTCTTTTCTAATTGAGTTCCTGCAAGATGAACTAAAAGATCTGAAACTCCAACAACTGGATCACTTTCACATTCACCGATATTTACATCAATCTTTGTTCCATCCTTTTTAACAACTACCCCATGAAGTGCAAGTGGAAGTGTCACCCATTGATACTTTTTAACTCCACCATAATAGTGAGTATCTAATAGTGCTAAATCAGTATCTTCATATAATGGGTTTTGTTTTAAATCAAGTCTTGGTGAGTCAACGTGAGCTCCTAAAATTTTAAGTCCATTTTGAATGCTTTCATTTCCTATTATAAATAAAGCTAATGCTTTTCCCATATTTTCAACATATACTTTATCACCAGGCTTTAAATTGTTATTTGAATTTATAACTTCTTTTAAATCTATAAAACCATGTTCTTTAGCTATACGTATGCTTTCACTGACGCATTCTCTTTCGGTTTTACATTTTGACATAAATTTTTTATATCCTTCGTTAAAGTCAAATATCTCTTTAATACCTTTTTCATCATACTTTTCCCAAGCGTTCTTTGTCATATATATTTTCCTCCCTCTTTTTTCTCTACCATGTTATTTTGCTATATTATTTTAAATTAATACCTTAATTATTATCACTTACACTACTTATTCTACTTTCTATTATATCTACAGGAGTTTCTTTAGACATAAGTGAATATCTAAAGTTTACAGCTGCAGCTTCAATAATAACAGCAATATTTCTTCCTGGTCTAATTGGAACAGTTAATTTTCTAACATTAGTTCCTAATATCTCCATATATTCGTAATTAGTTCCTAATCTATCATAATCTCCGTCATCTGTCCAATGTTCAAAATGCATAACTAGCTTTATGTCTTTCTGCTGCAGTACAGAACTTAATCCGTATAAGGCTGATACATCAATAATACCTATTCCTCTTACTTCAAGCATACCTATTGTTATACTAGGTGATGATCCTATAAGTTCTCCATCAATCTCTTTTATATCGACTGCATCATCTGTTACTAATCTATGACCTCTTTTAATAAGTTCAAGTGCAACTTCACTCTTCCCAATACCACTTTCACCTGTTATTAAAATACCAATTCCGTAAACGTCTACCAATACACCATGTAACCTTGTTTCCGGTGCTAGCTTGTCAGACATATACATAGTAAGTCTACTAATAAACTTAGTTGTAACTAAATTACTTCTTAAAACCCATATATTTTTACTTCTTGCATATTTAATAAATTCTTCGTGTGGTTCAAGATCTCTTGTTATAATTATACATTTCATATCAAAGCTAAAATATTTTTTTATTCTCTTTCTTCTAAGTTCAACTTGCATATCATCTAAGAAGCTCCATTCAGCTTTACCTATTACTTGTATTCTCTCCGGAGTAAAGTAATTGTAAAATCCTGATAATTGTAATCCAGGTCTATTTACATCACTTACTTTTATTTCTTCATCTAATGTACCTTCTACTAATATTTCTAAGTCAAAATCTTTAATTAACTTTTCAACAGTTACCGCCATATACTATCACCCTTTTTTATTTTTATTTCTTCTTTATTGAACCAAGCTGAGCTTTAAAATTCTTCTTAACATTCTCTATATATCTTTTTCTTAATTTTTGTTGAAAATCCTTTTCTTCTTCTGTAAGACCGCTCTCTTCTTTACTCTTCTTATATAGTTCATTTATTTTCTCAGTTACTTCTTCTATCGTCATTTTATCTATATTATATTCTTTGTTTTCCATTTTTTTACTCCTCGTTCGTTTATTGTATTATTTTTTTATTTTCTTATACCTATTTTACCTATAATTAGATACATAATCAACTTTTATCCACAATCCTTTTATCTTTTCAACAACTTTATTTAAAATTATTTTTTTCATATAATTCCTATATTTGACAGTTAAGTAAGTTTTATAGACAAATAATCAGAATAAATTTGAAGTTTTTTGTACAAAATGTCAATTTTTGTATATTGAAAATAATTTACATAACTTCCATAAATGTTATAATATGACTATAAAATTAATATTTTTACAAGTGAGGTATGAATTATGACAGCTAAAAAAATCCGTAAAAAAATTAAAAAAAGAAAATTCGTAATGAATTTGCTATTAAAGTTTTTAAAACCAACTAATAAAATTATGGTTAAGTTATCTCAGAATTTAGATAAAGACATAAGTAGATATCAATTAATTTTGTACAAGCTTCATATTAAAAAATCTAAAACTATAAGGCGTATAGACAGATTAGCTGCTTAAAACTTAATTGAATTATTTTGTAATATTTTAGAGTGTAAATAATAATAATTTTCATAGCTTTATTCCCTAATTGCTAGTAGTACATGTTACTTAGGAAGTTATTATTATTTCACTTAATTTTATTTATAGTTAAAATAAAAAAAATACCTCTCTATAAAAAAGAGGTATTATTCTTACAAATATAATCTCCCAACATGCCGTTTGCCTATATATTCAAAACCTGCGCCTCGCAGGTGGGTTTTACTCATATAACTCTCTGCCTTCTCCTGTCAAACAAATGAAGCAAATGCTTGGAGCCTGACATCCTTTATATTGTTGCAAATCCCGTTTTTCATATGTAGGTTGAACATGATAAGCTTGGCGTACATCTCAGGAACTTTATGATTTTATTATATCACTTTTTTTTTATATTTCAAGTGTTTATTAATACTTATAAATCCTCTTTATTCCTTATAAGTAATCGTTTAAAAGATCTTCTAGTTCCACTTTGCAATTTTCTGTACAAAATGCACCTATAAATTTTATGTAATCATTATTGTTACCGTCAATTTTTGACTCTTTTACGATACCTTCTACTTGAAGTTCATCAGCTATATCTTCTAATACAGCTTCAACATTATCTTTAGCAATTTCTAAAAGATATGGTATAAACCAATCTCTATTCCATTCATCACTATTTTCTTCTGCATCGCTTTCTTCGTTTGCATAAGCTCTTGCAGCCTTAATTTCATCTCCATCAAAATCATAGAAAAATTCTATTACAGCATTATCATTTGATGCCACAATTTCTTCAACTTCTGACAATCCATTTTCTTCTAATATCTCTATTATATCGGCTACATTCATTTCCCTTATTCTCTCCTTCTAGTATAAAAGCTTCTTGTATTCTTTTTTTACTGCGATAAATTCTTTATCATCTTCTACAAGATTAAGTTCTTCTTTATCGTCTACTTTATCTATTCTAAATATGAATATATCTTCTGCTTCCTCTTCAACTGGTGTTAATAATAGATATTCTTGTTTTTCAAGAAATATTCTTGCAACTGCTTCAAAATCTACTTTATTTCCATCTTCATCTTTGAATGACATTATTTCTCTTTCTTCCATTGTTCATTCCTCCTATTTCATTTAATAATTTATTATATAACATTGCTTATGTTTAAAGAAGTAAAATATATTACATCTTTAAACAAAGCCTTTTTTTAAAACTTTTCAACTTAAACTCTAGAGAATTATATATTAATTTTTTTTATTTTTCAATATTAATTTTTCATTAATCTATTCTTATTAGAGAAGTTAAATTATCCACCTCAATTATATACTCAGTATGAAGTGCTCTTGTAAGTGATACATATAATAACCTTTGATCTAATATACTATCTTCTTTATAAATATCTTTACTTGGATTAAATATAATACTACAGTCAAACTCTAAACCTTTTGTTAAGTATGATGGTATTATTACAAGGTCACCTTTAACCTCTTTTTCTTTACCTTTAA
This sequence comes from Clostridium sp., assembly GCF_036643715.1. GTDB lineage: Bacteria > Bacillota > Clostridia > Clostridiales > Clostridiaceae > Clostridium. The sequence continues at coordinate 8,071 of NZ_JAVXRL010000076.1, forward strand.
TCCTTTGGAATTTATGCTTGCACTTTCTTTTTAGAGCTTTTTCAAGAACTTCTGCTTCAGTGCTATCTTTAGTTATAATAGCAATACTGTTTTTGCCACTATCTTTTACTCTAAGAACTATTTCTTCAATTACTTTTTGAAGTCTACTTTCATCTTCTAGTTTAATAATTGTTGGCTTATCTCCATGTCTTAATACTGGTTTTGCATCTTTAAGACCTAATTTTTGGGCGTCTAGTGCACCTTTTGCAAAATCAATTATTTCTACTGTTGAACGATAACTTTGAGTTAAACTTATAAATGTTGCTTTACCTTCAAATAAGCCTTCAGTTATCTCTTCCCAGTTTCTTAGTCCTTTATAATAATAAATTCCTTGAGCTAAATCTCCAACTAATGTTAATGAATTACCTCTTGCAAGTTCATTTACTAAATATATTTGTAAAGGACTATAGTCTTGTGCTTCATCTACAACTATATGTTTAAACTTTTCTTTATCATCAATTCCTTCAAGTAAAACTCTTATATATAAAAGAGCAGCTAAGTCATCTTCATCTATATAGCCTGCCTCATCTCTTTTATTGAACTCTTCTCTCATATACTTTGCTAAAGGCTCAGGTATTTTTGAATCTGTCGCTATAGAGAACATATCTTCATCATTATAGAACCCTCTATATACATCACTTGAATTTATTCCCCTCCACGCTTTAAAATATTCATTCATACGTGTTTTAGAAGTTTTTCTTATACTCTCTTTAACTCTATCTCTTTCATCATATACTTCTATAAGCTTTTCTCTTCTT
>NZ_JAVXRL010000077.1:0-8824 GCF_036643715.1 Clostridium sp.
AACCAAGGTTCTAAGTCTTCAAGTGTATGAAGATCTTGGTATGGTATGTTGTATTTATCTACATATTCTTTAGTAAACACCCACATTGGTGCAACCCCTAATTCTTTTTGAGTAGGTACTGCATATGTTTTCCCATTAATTTTAGCTCCATCCCAGAACCTTTGATCAATACTCTTTTTCATTTCACTACCATATTCATCTATATATGAATCTAGTTCTAAAAATGCACCTTTTCTAGCGTTCCCAACATAATCTCCTGCCCAAGAGCAAGTAAATGCTAAATCAAACGGTTCTCCTGAATTCGCTATAACCGACATTTTTTGGCTATAATCCCCAAATCCTATAAACTTCATGTCTATATTTGCATTTATCTTATCTTCTAAATATTTATTGGCTTCATCTTCAACTAATTGAAGATCCTTTGGTTCATCACCAATTGTGTACCATGTTAATGTAACCGGTTTACCACCTTTAGAACCTTCCCCTCCATCTGATTTCCCACAACCAGTTAATACTGTAGATCCTACTAAGGCAGCGCATACTGCTAATGCTATTAACTTTTTAACTTTCTTCATTATTAAATCCTCCCCTATACCATTTAGTTTTTGATTACGTTTACATTTACATTTTATACTATATTTTTAATTTTTAATATAGTATAAATTCTAGGTTTAATGTATAAATTATATATTATTTATATTTTACCATTTTTTCAGTTTTATTCTATTTTTCCCTTATAAATATATAAATGTATTTTTATTTATTTGATTGTGCCTTATACACTTCGTCTTAAATAATCACACATATACATCACTACTTCACCTATTCTATATAGTTCACTTTCTTTATTTTTTAATCTCCAAGCCTTAGAATATTTATAGAACCATACCTCTATTTTTTCAGCTAAATCATATGGATCATTAAATGCCCTTGCATATTCATTATTAAATTCATTCTTCATTAGCGTTATTAAAAAATCATTTGTAAGACTTATTCCTTTTGCTGATATTATAAACTCTTGCAAAGCTTCTTTATTGTTAACCTTATTTAATAAAGCTGTTAATTTTTCTTCCATATCTAAAGCTATATTATAACCTCTTATAAGCTCTTCTATCTTTATAGACTTATTTATCTCTACAAATTCTTTTTTCACATTTTCATCTGTATCATATTTTTCTTTCCATCTTACTATTTCTGACCAGCCTATTTTTTCTGCTTCACCTAATTCTTTTAATAGCTTTACTATTTGACGTGATTCATCTCCATATTCTACTAAGGATATAGCTTCATATGCTTCATTAAGTTCTTTATCTGTTTCAGGATTCCATGATAATGAAGCTCCATAAATCATTCCTGGCATAGAGTTTGATAATAAGTTTATATGACCATAGTCACCCCAATCAGTATTAAGAACTCCTGTTGCACCATATTTAACTCCGTAGGATATCATTTTATTAATATTTATAAATCCATTTTCTATTAAATTGCTCAATCTGCTCCACCCAGCAACTCCAGGGCAAACATATTGCTCTATTCCACTTTCTGATATTTTCTTAGTTCCATCCTCATTTGCTAAATAATAATAATTCCAATTTAAACATATAGCATCATTTGGTATATCTCCTAGTGAATCTGGGTGATTTAATATTACATCCCCCCAAAACAACACTTTCTTATTATGTGTCTTAACAAGATTAATTACCTTATTTAAAAAGTTAGTATATAATTTTCCAACACCTATTTTACTTGCATTACTCTTATTTTTTCCTTTTCCTAAGTCAAAAGTTTCATCACAACATATATTAAATTTATTTGAACTAAATAAAGGAATAAATTGATTTAACATATTCTCCACAAATGCTAAAGATTTATCATTACTAACATCTAATGTATGATGCGCCATTCTATCTACAAATGAGTACTCACCTTCATCCCTACCCTCTAATTCACATAAATCACTAAAAGTTCTTGTACGAAGAGCCTCGTATAAGTGACCAAAAGTAGATAATGATGGTATAAGTTCCACATGTTTCTTTATGCAATACTCATCTAATAATAATATTTCTTCTGCTGTTAGTGGATCCTTATCAATCCAAACTTCACTCATTCCTTTAAATGCAAAGCTATGCTCTATATATAATTGAATTTGGTTAATTTTATAAAATGCCGCCTTATCAACTAATTCTTTTAATGTATCTAATGTAGGAACCTTCCCCCTTGTAACATCATGATAAAAACCACGATTCTTAAAATATGGTTCATCTTCAATTGTTACGGCTTGTACAAGTGAACCGCATTGTCTTATTATTTGCTTTAAAGTTTGAGTACCATAAAATATACCTACACTCTTTTCTGCAATTATATCAATACTATTACTATCTATTCTTATCTTATAAGCTTCATCCCCAACTCTATTATCTCTTATAATATTTATCGAATTTTTATGTTTATCAAAGCTTTTATTTATTGATAACTTAAATCCTAATATATTTTCTAATTCTTTTTGTATCTCTATAGCTGCTTGTAAATCTTGAAAATCACATTTATATTCTAAATTAATTACAGTATCTACTGTAATTTTAAAAGTTCCCTTTTCTTTTTTATAACTTTTAGGATTTGGTATTATATACATATTTCTCATCTCCAATTTGATTTTTTAAAATTAATAATAGACTAAGAACTTTTAAACTCTTAGTCTATTATGGTAAATTTAAACCTTATATTTTTTAATGTTTATTAACTATTTTTTTGTTCTAACATTTATAGATTTTGGTTTTGATTCTTCTCCATTTGAATACTTAGCTGTTACCTTAAATCCATAATTAGTATTTGTTCTTAATCCCTCAACAACTAACTCTGTAGTTCCTACTGGTACTTTAGTAAACTCTTTTCCATCTTTATAAACTACATATTCAGTTAATCCAACTGTATTCTTTGGTGCATTCCAATTTAATTTAACTGTATTATTAGTTATTTCAGATGATTTTAACTTTTCAACTTTTGAAACAATAATATTTTCTTCTTCATTTTTTTCTAATACTAATTCTATTGATTCTTTGTCAAATGCCTTAGCTATTACTACTTCATTTTCAGTTTCATCTACTTTAAATCCTTCTAAGTTTCCAGTATATTTAACTGTATAAGTTCCTGGGTCTAAATCTTCAGTTAAAGCAATTCCTTTATTATTAGTAACTACTGTTTGTACTATTTTATCATTATTTCTAATTTCATATATAGCACCTTCAACATTACTATTTTTTTCACTCGATTTAACTTGTATTTCTATATTTCCCTTTGTTGATGCTTCTTTTTCACTAGTATATGCCATTTTAAATTTAGGAGTAGTTTTCATTCCTGGTCTACTTACTTCAAGAATTACTTCTCCACCATCTTTATTTAATACTATTCCTTCTAATAATACACTGTCTTCTGTAGCTGCAATACTTACTCTTGTTGGGAATTCATCTTCTGCATTTTCATAGTAACTAACTACATCTCCAGCTTTTAAATTACCACTTTCAATAACTGCATAGTACTCATTTACAAGTGCTCTTGGAGCAACATTATATTCTGAAACTTTAAAGTTATTTGGAATAGGCGTTACATCCCAACCTTCATTTTCATATGCTACGCTTAATTTAATACTTTCTTCTTTCCCATCTTCCTTAATAGAGAAGAATATTCTACCATCTACTTCTCCAAGGTCTAAGTTTTCAAAATTAACTATTCCATTTTTGCCAGCTACTTCACTTACTAAAGCTTCTGTATCATTTATATTTCTATATAAAGATATTTTTTGCCCTTCTGGAATATTTCTTGCTATAACTCTATCTGTTGCACCATCATTATTAAATGCTTTTACTTCATCTAATGAAATATTTTCACTCTTTGCAATATATTTTTCCTCAAATAATTGGAACTCGTATAATCTTATAGCTCCCCATGGTGATAATCCTGGATGATCTATTAATACTCTAAAGTATCTTCCTGTAACAGGTGTTTCTAAATTTCTATCAACAACACCTTTATCATTATTTACTACAGTATCAACATCTACATAAGTTTCACCTTCATCATAAGAAACTTGAAGTCTAAAATCTTTAGTATTTGTATCTTTAGCTTCTCCACCAGCTTCTCCATGCATAGTTACCCATCTTTGTATTGTTTTTTCTTCCAGTAAATCTATTTCTAACCATCCGCCATACATATTAGTAGTTGTACACCACTTACTGTTATTTTCAACTGTTCCATCAACAGCCTTATATGCAGGTTCTCCTGAATTTTCTGTACTTGCTTTAACAGGTTTATTTAATGCAACATTTATCATTTCTAAATTTTCTGGTACTTCTGTATCATCTGCACCAATTCCCCATTTAAAATCTAAGCTTGCAGCTTCTCCTCTATTGTAATTTTTATCTACTGCTACTACTTCAAATTTAAACGACTCTTCATTTTCATATCTATTAAATGGTGATATATAATAAGAATCATTATAAGTCGAGCCTACATATTCTTTAGTACCATTTGGCTTAACTCTATATATTTCATAGAAATCTGCATCTACTACATCTTCCCAATAAATTTTAGCTTCTGCCTTTTGTGCATTATGAAGTAATGATTGGTCTAAAGTAATTTTATTTGTAGCTGGTAATATAGTATCTTTATCACTCTCTTCTATTGATATACTTCCTATATTAATTTTAAAATCACTTATATCTTCTGAACTATCAAACTTTAATGATATTGCTGATACTGTTTTTCCAACATGGTCAGCTAATGAAATAGTTGCTGTAGTCCATTCCCCTGGAGTTCCATTTTCTATATCAAAAAATTCAAAGCTTTCTTTTTCATAATTTTCATTAAAACATAATCCTATTTGCATATTATCTTCTTCTAAAGGTGTTTTATACACAACTGTTAATTCTGTTGTATCTTTTTCTATATTTAACTTTGTGCTATATAACATAATATTATTTGGATTTTCGTCTTCTAAATTACCTTCAACTTTTAATGAACTTCCACCATTATATGCATCTGTTCTATCAAAGTCTGGAGTTAATTTTGACCCATCTGACTCTACCATCCATCTCCATGTTGGTAAATAATCTTGTACTGATCTGTTATTCCACTCTTTATCTCTAGATAATTCACCATCTATATAATAATCTTGACCATGACCTAAGTTAAAGTTAGTAACAAATGGTAAGCTATTTATTGCTGATCTATCTGCCACATAATTAGCTAAGCCAACCCACTTTTCACTTGTATCAGTATTAGCAGGATCTCCTGTTGGCCCTACCCAGAACTTTTGATCATGTTTATAGAAGTCTTCAACATCTTTAGCCATTGAGAATGTTGAATTCGGGCAATACATTGCAAGTGATAATTTTAGTTTTCCTTCTTCATCTAACAAATGTTCTACTGGGAAGTTATCATTGTATGCATTTTGTTGAACTTCAACTCCTGCATATACATCGTATTGGCTTCTTCCTGCTTCTGTAGCTGTTTTAACACTCATATCAACTTTACTCATTTCTGGGAATGAATTTGATGCTCTATCCCAGTTATAGTTTAAGAAGAACTCATCCATAACTGTTTTACCTTCATTTTGGAAGAATCCAACATTTAATGGATTTAATGAATCTTGATATTGTACTGGCCCTTCTGTAGTCATTGAATCATACCATCCAAGTCTTATATCAGGAGCTTTTTCTTTCATATATGTGAAAAACTCAACCATAAGATTTGCATCTTCTTTTGAACAACCGTATGTTTCTTGATTTATAAACCAACCATCAAAACCATAAAAATTAGCCATTTCAATCATTTTATCAGCTACTGGGAAGTTACCATTTTCATCTTTTACAAGAAATTCTCTTATTTGCTCAATATAACCTTCTCCTCTTCCCCATGGAAATCCTACAGTACCGAGTACTGGAACTCCATTTTTATGTCCTGAATCAATAACATCAGCTGTTGGTGGTAAGAATATTCCTTTACTAGTTCCACCCCAGTAAACATAAGAATCAACATATTGCCAGTATGAAAAAGCATATGCATTCTCTGTGTCTCCACCTTGTGATGGTGCATTATCTGATTGAGGGTTTGTTAAAGCACAATTCATTATTTTAGCTTCTGGATTAGCATTCTCATTAACCACTTGTCCAGTAAATCTATCTTGTAATTTTATACTTGCTCGATTGTATCTTGCATTTGGATCACTTTCTGGCGTCCAATCTAACATAGTTTTTATGCTATACCCATTACCAGTTGGTTGAAGTGAATGATTGCTACTAGCAACCTCTTGAGTAGGTCCTTGCTGTGAATAATTAGTATTTTCAATTGCCTTTACTGGGTACCCAGAAAAGGCTGATGTTGAAAGTGCAACTGTAAGTGCACATGCTACTGATTTTGATAATACCCTATTTTTTTTAATACCTCTGTTTTTATTTTTATTGGCCGTAGTTCCCATTATAAATTCCTCCCCTATATTATATATACATGTTTCAATATACTCCCTAATGCTTATTATTTATAAAAAACAATAGGATAGTTTATTAAAACAGATTTATCTAATTAACTGTTATTTGATCTACAAACATAAATGCTGGACCTTCATTTGGCATAATACTCCAACCTGGACATACATCTTCATTTTTAGCAAATACTCTTATATACCTTGTTATTATCTTGTTTTCCATTGTAATATTTTCTGTTCCAACCTCTTGCCTTGGAACTCTATTTTTGTAATTTATTATTCCTAAGCTTTCAAAGTTTTTTCCATCTTCAGATATTTCAAACTCTACATATTTAGGGTAATAAATCCAAGCCCTAGTATCCTGTAAGAATCCTACTGTTATACTATTTATATCTTTAACACAACCTAAATCAACTGTTACATCTAAATCTTCAAAATATCCAAGCCACTTACCATCTGTATAGTATTTACTTCCCTTTTCACCATCTATAAGCCCTTGAACCCCTTTTTTGTTATATCTATGATCATCTACAGGGCTTGTATTACTTGTTATATTAACTATAGGTAAAGTACTATAAACAACCCCTTCAACAATTTCACTCGGAGTAAACCCATCATTAATTGCTATAGCTCTAATCTTACAAATGTCATCTACTAAAATTTCTCCATTATATATTGGTGAGTTTTCATTTGGATTACTTCCATCTAATGTATAATGTATATTTCCAGCTTCATTTGGATTTTCTATAGTAAATATACTTTTTATAGGCTTTTGCATAAGAACAATTGCCGGAGTTATTTTAGGCTTAAATGCCCTTGGTTTTATTTTTGATTCACTCTTAATTCTTTTATATTTAGGGACATATGAATCCACCTCTTTTTTATTATCTAAATAACTTTTCTTAAGAAATTCATCTTTACCATCTAAATTTTTCTCATTAGACAGAGATATTTCTATTTTATTATTATTACTAAATATTAAAATACCATCATCATAATTCCCCTTAAATTCACCGACCTTTAAAGACATACTATATTCAAAATTATTATGTTCACAAATTAATTTATTGCTACTAACTTCTTTTAAAGATGGTAATTTATTTATATAAAGCCCCCAATTTTCATCTCCAAGTTTATTACCTTTATTTTCTATAATTATATTATCCTCATTACATATAATATAAAACTCACTTTTATTATCACAATTCCATTTCAAATTATATGTAGATTCTCCTTCACTTGAAAATTCCGGCTCTCCCCCTGTTAGATTATAAGTTTTATTATTGTTATCAATTCCAACTATATCAATTGATGGCCTTATATTTTTATTTCGTAAACTATGAGCATTTAATATAGGCAATGCATCAAATATACTTTCATTCTCATTTAAAACATCTTCATAATATCTAGATTTATACATTTCATCAAACAAATGTAGATCTCTTATTGATAATTTATTCTTTTCCCATAATAAGCTCACCCTATAAAATCTACTGTTATACCATAAAGTTCTTAAATCATCCTCCTTATTCCAATCCTCTGATGCAGCCAATGTTGTTGGAGGCGTTAATTCATATCTATTTTTAAACCAAATTCCAGATTCCTCAAGTGTTTCAATTCTAACTTTACCTTCCTTAGCAAGCTTTGCTATATATGGTATCTGTAGTTCATATCCCTTATGCATTGTACTCCATAAAAATGTGTTTTCTTGTCCAACTTGAACATGTGAAAATCCTAGTACTGGCTCCTCTGTATATCTGTCAAATAACCATTTTACCCACTCTTCATTTTGTGCAATTACAGCAGCAGGCTCCAAAGTATATACTCCTTTTACAGATTCTCGTACTCCATCCTCAAGAGTATATATTGGGTCTGGTCCAAGTAATTTAAATATTGGTAAATCTAGTTGCATTTCTTTACTTTGAGCTGGCATATACTCATTTAATTTACTTGGATAATACGCTTGATTAAAGTATCCTCCCCATAAAGTAAACCCATCCGTTCCTATTTGTTCTCTACATAAAACTCCTGCAACTACTCCATACTTTTCCTTAAAATATCTAAATGTTGTAATATCCATTACCCATGAACCAACTGATTTAGGATAATATCCAAATATTTCTTTAAAATCTTTCATATAAGTATCAACCATTTTTATTCTATCTTCTACTGCGTAACCTAATGAATATCCAACAGATACGCTATCATCTACAGGAGTTTTCCCTTTCCACTTTACTCCAGATTTCTCTGCTAACTGCTTATCTATTTCCCACCAAACACCAACCTCATCATATTATAGTGATAGGTAAGTCTTTGAAATTATCTCCAACTTTTCCCCCACTTCAC
>NZ_JAVXRL010000078.1:0-8180 GCF_036643715.1 Clostridium sp.
ATGCAGGAGAGACTTGTTGGTCTACTATCAGTAGAGATGAAATGAGAAAACTACCAGATCAGCCACACTATTTAAATACTGGAGAAGAAAATGGATAAGATTGGGTAGTTGGTGAATCAGATGTATCTATAAGACAAGGCTGGTATTACCATGAAAGTCAAAATAATAATGTTAAATCATTAGAAAAATTAATGGATATATATCAACAACCGGAGCTACATCAAAGATTAAGTTTAAAAGATGGAAAAGAATTTGCTAAGATACTGGCTAGGAATTAGTAAATAGTTATTGATGGGTTGAAAAAAACACAAATTATGGATTCGAGGTATGTGCTAAGTATTCGAATGGAGAATTATCAAAATCTAAATCTAAATCTATTAATGTAAGAACAAAAAAATAATTAGAAGAAATATAAAAGATAATTTCTGAATTTGTATAGAAATTACCTTAAATTATTTATTATGAAGGGAACGGTGAGTATAACATGAATAAAAAGAGTAAAAGAACAATAAAATCATTGTGTTGTAGCATATTATGTACAATCATAATTTCTGAAATGCCTGTTTATGCATTAGCGAATAATACAAGTATAGAAACTACTTCTAGCAACGTAAATAATAAGAGATTGTGGTACACTGAGCCAGCTCCTATTGAAGGAGACAGCAGAGTGTTAGAAAGTAAGTTATTACCACTTGGAAATGGAACTATTGGAGGAGGTATTTTTGGAGGAGTTGAAAAAGAAAGAATTCACTTCAATGATAAGACTCTTTGGACAGGTGGCCCAGATAAGCCAGATGGAACAATGAATAATGGAACTCCATATCAAGGGGGAAATAAATTAGGAGAATTTAGTCAAGAAGCATATGACAATATAGTGAATAGATTTGATTCAGAGGGGGAGTTAGTAGCCACAGGTAATAATACTGGAGTAAGTAATGCGTTATTTTCAAATCGTAGTAATCTTGGGTCATGGCAAGATTTTGGAGATATTTACATTGATTTTAGCGGAATTGGATCTACAGCAAATAATGTTCGTAACTATGAAAGAGATTTAGATTTAAATGATGCAACGGCAGGAGTAGAGTATGACTTTAAAGGAACAACTTATAAAAGGGAGTATTTTTTAAGTTATCCAGATAATGTATTGGTTGCTCGTTTTACTAAAGACGGTTCAGAGAAGTTAAACTTTAATGTAGAGCTCCAAAAATCATTTGCTTTATCATCATCAGATGCAAATGTTTCAGTTGATGATGAGGATAATATGATCAGATTAATAGGAACATTAAATGGAAATAAAATGAATTACACATCATCATTAAAAGTTATTGCAAAAGGGGATGGCAATAAAGTAGAGGAAAAAAATAATAAACTACAAGTTAATAATGCTGATGAGGTAATTTTAATTTTATCAACAGGTACGGATTATAAGAATGAATATCCAGGTTATCGCACTGGAGAAACTTCTAAGGATGTAACAAGTAGAGTAGATCAAGTAGTTGATGAAGCTTGTAAAAAAGGATATGATAAATTAAAAGAAAGTCATACAGAAGATTATAAGTCGCTTTTTGATAGAGTTGAGCTAGATTTAAATGAAAGCTTACCTAATATTCCAACTAATGAGATACTGCAAAATTATCGTAATGGTAATTATAATAAAGCGCTAGAAGCTTTAGTATTCCAATACGGAAGATATTTAACTATTGCATCTTCTAGAGAAGGATCTCTACCAAGTAATTTAGCAGGTTTGTGGTCGATAGGGTCACCATTATGGGCAGGTGATTATCATTTTAACGTAAATGTTCAGATGAATTATTGGCCAGCATTTTCAACAAACTTAGCTGAGTGTGGGAAAGTATTTTCAGAGTATATGAATTCATTAGTAATACCAGGTAGAAAGTCGGCTGAGATGAGTATAGGAGCTAAGACAGAGGATTTTGAAAATACAGCTATAGGTGAAGGTAATGGGTTTATGGTACACACTGCAAATAATATTTTTGGACAAACATCACCTAATGGTGAAGAATATTATGGATGGAATCCTAATGGTGGAACATGGGCGTTACAAAATGCTTTTGATTATTATGAGTTCACACAAGATAAAGATTATTTAGAGTCAACTCTTTATCCTATGGTAAAAGAAGTAGCTAATATGTGGATAAACCAATTAGTAGAAAGTAAATCACAGACAATTGACGGAACTGATGTTAGTAGATTGATTGTTGTACCATCTAGTTCAGCAGAGCAAGGACCAATGACTGTTGGATCAACCTATGATCAATCTTTAGTTTGGGAAATATTTGATAAGGCAATAGTCGCGGCAAATATATTGGATACGGATAAAGAATATGTTGTTAAGTGGCAAGATGCTCAAGCTAAATTAGATCCAATTAATATTGGAGAAGATGGTCAAATAAAAGAATGGTACCAAGAAACTACAATAGGTAAATATTTAAATGGGGGCAAATCATCTGCAATACCTGCATTTAATCGTGATTATGATGGTGAATCACATCGCCATATTTCAAACTTAGTTGGTCTATTCCCAGGAACATTAATAAACAAAGATAATGAGAAAGAGATTGAAGCAGCAAAGATAAGTTTGCTAGATAAGGGGTTTAAAGCAACTGGATGGTCTAAAGGACATAAAATTAATCTATGGGCAAGAACTTTAGATGGAGAAAATGCTTATAAAACTGTTCAATCAATGTTATCAACTAATTATGCGGGTATAATGGATAACTTATTTGGTTCACATGGATTTGGGAAGGATCATGAAGATGCTCCTGCATTTCAAGTAGAGGGTAACTTTGGATATACATCAGGTATAGCGGAAATGCTTCTTCAAAGTCAACTAGGGTATATTCAATTTTTACCAGCTATTCCTAGCGAATGGAGTGATGGAAGAGTTTCAGGGTTAGTAGCCAGAGGGAACTTTATTATTTCAGAAGAATGGCAAAATAGATTTGCAACAGAATTTACTGTTCAATATGATGGAGAAGAGGCAAATAGTGAATTTACTGGTGAATATGAAAATATAAAAAATGCAAAAGTATATGAAGATGGAAAAGAAATTAATGTTTTAAAAGATGAAAGCAATGATAGAATAACATTTACAGTAAACAAAGGTAAAGTTTATAAAATTGATTTATCAAATGTTAATTCCGAGAAAATAATAGAAAATGCAGAAAGTGTATTAGGAGAAATTCATGAAGACTTATCAAAATTAAAAGAAGAATTAAAAGTATTGATTGAAGCTGCAAAAGCGGATTTAAATGCAGGGGTTATTAAAGAGTTAAACGCATGTATGCAAAAAACTAATATAGTTAACAATATGTATCCTAAAATAATTGAATGTGATGAGACTGTTTATTTGATTAGTGCTGATAAAAAGTTAAGCCAATCTCAGATAGACCAATATTACGTAGATATAAATGAAATAAAGAGAAGAGCAATAGAAAACAATTCAAATATTGGTGTATATATTGATGATAAGAGTAGTATTCAAACTATATTATCTAAATTTAATACACAATTAATTAAAAATAATATTTCGTTTAGTAAAGATTCAGGAGGAGTTGATATTAACAACCCAAGTGTTTCATTATCTAAACAAGAAAATGAATATATTATACGATATACTACAGATGGTACTGATCCAGTTAAGACATCACAAGAGTATGCAGAAGCTATTCAATTATCAATAGAAAATGATAATGTTATTAGGGCAGCATTATTTAAAGGTGATCAAAGAGTAAGTGATATTTTCACAAGAAAGTACACAAATAAAAAAACTAATATTAAATCTGCAGTAAGTGATAATTATTATAATAACATTGATGAATATTCATCAGAAAAAGTAATTGATTCAGATTTATTTACACGTTGGGCTACTAATAATAATACAAATAGTGTAGATATAGAACTAAAATTTGATAAAGAGGAAGTTGTAAGTTCACTAAAGTTCATACAGTTTGTGTCTAATAATAATTGGACAGATACTTATAAAATTAAGGCATTAGAAAATGGAGAATATGTAACTATTTTAGAAGGAAGTAAGTTAGGAGATATAGATCAAAAAGATAGTGATACTATGGCTCCAGGTTCAGGATATTATTCAACTAAATTTGTTGAGTTTACACCTGTTAAGACAAATTCTATTATTATTTCTATGACAAGGTGCAATAATCCATCGTACTTTAGTATTGATGCGTATAACCTATCAACTGTTGATGTTGATGAAATAGGTAATGCTAAGGAGTTAAATAGTGTTATTGAAAAAGCTTCTGTAATTGATAAAGATGATCCGTTATATAAAGACGCAGAGGATGTAATGAAAAAAGGGTTTGATTTTTCATTAGAAAATGCTAAATCTGTAACTGAATCTAAACAATCGGTAATGGATTCAAGAGCTTTATATTTAACAAGATATTTTAATCGTTTAGGATTTGGAGAAGCTGATAAAAATGAATTGATTTCAGTTATTGCTGAGTCTGAAGAAAAAATAACTTTAACTGAATATACTAAGGATAGTGTATATAACTTAAATAAATTATTAGCTAAAGCAAAAGAATTAGTTAGTAGTATAGATGCAAAACAACCTGATATAGAAAAAATGATTGTACAGTTACGTGAAAGTATGGATTTATTAGAAGAAAGTTTAATATTAGAAAAACTTCCTCTTGGAAAAGGACAACAAGAGGGGAACTGGGATGTAGTATCAGGTGGTGAAAATTCAGGTAATTACTATTCAACAACTAAAGGTAGTAAATTGACATATGAATTTACTGGAAATGGTGTAGAAATATTAGGGGTTAAGTATTCTGATCATGGAAAGGGTAAGTTTACACTGAAAAAAGATGGAGTAGTTGAAAAAGAAGAGACTATAGATTGTTATTCAACAGAACGTGAGTGGAATAGAAAATTAATTAGTTGGAATGATTTGGAGATAGGTAATTATATATTGGAAATAGAACATGTTGGTAAGAATGAATCTGCGTCTAATCAATATGTTGAAATTAAAGAAATAGTTACAACTAATTATAAAGAAGAATTAGCTGTTGATAAATCAGAATTAGGGAATCTTATTGAGTTATGCGTTGATTTAAAAGAAGAGGATTTTACAAAAGAAAGTTTTAATAATTTTAAAGTAGTTCTTGAAAAAGCAAATGATATTATGGCTTCAGATGATACTTGTAATGCAGAAGTAAAAGACTTAATTAGAAACTTAAAAGATGCAAAAGATAGTTTGGTTCTAAATGAAGTTGATACTACTGAATTAAGAGAGAGATTAGAGATAGCTAAATCTATATCAAACAATGGATATACAGCAGAAAGTTTTGAAGAATTACAAAGAGTTATTGCAGATGTGGAAGCTTTCTTAAATGGAGAGATGACTACTTCAGATGCTAAAGCTAAACTATTCAAATTAAATAATGCAATAAATAATCTAAAAGCTGACAAAATAGAATTAATAGAGTTATATGAAAAAAATGCAAATCGTGATCAAGGAAAGTATACTGACTCTACATGGAATATATTTGTTAAAGCTTTAGAGAACGCAAAAAAAATTATTGATAAAGTTGATGCTACCCCTGATGAAGTAATAAAAGCGAAAGAGTATATAAACTCTGCAATTGATGGATTAGAAGAAATACCAGATGAAACTATAGTTGTTTCAAAAATAGATAATTTAACTTCATCAGAAGTAACTAATAGTACAGTTAAGTTAACATGGGATGCGCCAAGTAGCATAGTTGGATTAACTGAGTATGTAGTATATAAAGATGGAAAAGAACTTGCTAAGATACCATCTGCGAATGCGGAAATAGTTATTGATGGGTTAAGAAAAAATATAAATTATGGGTTCAAGGTATGTGCTAAGTATTCAAATGGAGAAATATCAAAACCTAAATCTATTAATGTAAGAACAAAGAAATAATTACTAGAATTATAAAGTATATAAAAGGTGGCTTATATGTTTGACATAGAAACCACCTTTTTCTATGGGCAATTATTATTTATAGTAGAAATTAAGGATTATTTCTAAATTTAATTAAAAGAATATAATGTAAGTTCGTAGGGTATACAATAGTTATATGAAAAAATTAAGGAGTGATTATAATTATGAAAAATCCGATGTTTTGCTATCAATGTGAACAAACAGCAGGGGGAAAGGGTTGTACAAAGCTAGGGGTATGTGGAAAGACTCCGGAAGTTGCTGGTCTTCAAGATTTGATTATTTATCAGTTAAAAGGTATTAGTTGTTATGCGAAAACATTAATTGATAAAGGTGAAATTATAGATAAGAAGATTGTTGAGTTTGTTGAAAATTCTTTATTTACGACTTTAACTAATGTAAATTTTGATGCATCTATTCATGTAGAGCTTTTAAAGGAGTCTCAAAAAATTAAAGAAGAAATAAGTAAAAAGGTTGAAAATATAGAAAACTATCCAGTTCAAGCTACATATAAGTTAAGTAATACAAGAGAAGAAATGTTACAAGATGCAAAAAAAGCAGGGATTATGTATGATCAAGAAGTTGATGCTGATATACGTTCATTAAGACAGACAATAGTTTATGGATTAAAAGGTGTTGCCGCTTATGGTCATCAAGCAAGAGTTATAAAGTATAATAGTGAGCAAGTAGACCAATTCTATTTTATAGGACTTGAAGCAACTACTAATGATAATCTTACATTAGAAGAATTAATTAGAATGACAATGAGAACTGGTGAAATTAGTGTAGAAGTAATGAGATTACTAGATGAAGGGAACACTACGATTTATAAAAATCCAACTCCTCATATGGTAAATGTAAATGTTAGAAAAGGGCCATTTATTATAGTTTCAGGTCATGATTTAAAAGATTTAGAAATGCTTTTAGAACAAACAGAAGGAAAAGGGATAAATATATATACTCATGGAGAAATGATACCAGCACATGGATATCCAGAACTTAAAAAATATAAACATCTTGTGGGGAATTTTGGTGGAGCTTGGCAAGATCAACAAACAGAGTTTGATAATATTCCAGGATGTATATTAATGACTACAAATTGTCTTATGAAGCCAAGACCAAGTTATAAAGATAGAATATTTACAACAAGTGTTGTTGGTTGGGATGCTATAAAATATATTTCAAAGGATAATGATGAATATAAAGATTTCAGTGAAATTATAAATAAGGCTTTGGAACTTGGTGGATTTGAAAAAGATGAAGAAAAGCATGAAATATTAGTAGGTTTTGGACATAAGGCTACACTTTCCTATGCAAATGAAATAGTTACAGCAGTTAAAGAAGGAAAAATAAAGCACTTTTTCTTAATTGGTGGATGCGATGGAGCTAGACCAGGTAGAGACTATTATACAGAGTTTGCAAAGATGGTACCTCAAGATTGTATTATATTAACTTTAGCTTGTGGTAAATATAGATTTAATAAATTAAATTTTGGAGAAGTTGCAGGGGTACCAAGATTACTAGATATAGGACAATGCAATGATGCATATTCAGCTGTAAAAATAGCTACAGCTTTGGCAGATGCATTTGATACAGATGTAAATGGATTACCATTATCGATTATATTGTCATGGTATGAACAAAAAGCAGTAGCAGATCTTTTAGCATTATTATCATTAGGCATAAAAGACATATTCTTAGGCCCAACATTACCAGCCTTTATATCACCTAATATATTACAATATTTAGTAGATACTTTCGATATTAAACCAATAAGCAATGCCGAAGATGATTTAAAAACTTGTTTAAGACAATTAACTTAATTAATTTTTAAATTGGTGGAATTTAATTGTAAATGATATAATAGATATATAAAGAGATATTTAACTATTCAAATATTTAAAGAGTAGTCTTAATTATTTGTTTGATAATATCTAATAAGTATAATCTAACAAAAAAGAGAAATCTAATTTGAAAGAAAACTATGATAATGAGCAATTAAAAATTGAAACTAGTATTAGGAAATAATAAAGGCAGAAATATAAATATTATATGCTTTAATTAGTATTTATAATATTTTATGGTTAGTATGTTTTAATTATGGATTTAATAAAGTGACAATTTAAAATGGAGTTCAAATCTAGCTTTCTAGTATGTAGAAAGCTAGATTTTTCTAATTAAGGATTAGTAAGAGTAAAGGTGGAGAAAAACATGAGAAAAATAG
>NZ_JAVXRL010000079.1:0-8172 GCF_036643715.1 Clostridium sp.
TAATGAGGTACTATCCAGTCGAAATGATTGCAGCTATGCTTAACTCCGTTATGGGAGTAAACGAAAAAGTTGCAGGATATATTAAATTTGCAGAGAGCCAAGGGATACAAGTAGTATCCCCTGATATAAATAAAAGTTTTTCAAAATTCACAGTTGAAGGAGACAAAATAATTTTTGGTCTTGCAGCAATAAGAAATGTTGGAGTCAACGTAGTTGATGCAATAATAAAAGCTAGGGAACAAAAAGGAGAATTCACTTCAATAATGGATTTCATAAACAAACTAGAACTTGGAGCAATAAATAAAAGAGCAGTTGAAAGTTTAATAAAAGCTGGAGCACTTGACTGCTTCCACATATTTAGATCAAAGCAATTAGCAGTTTATGAAAAACTAATGGATGGAGTTTCAGGTGAAAAGAAGAGAAATATAGATGGTCAAATAAGCTTATTCACTATAGATGAAGAAGTAACAATGCCTGAAGTAACATATCCAAATATAAGAGAATTTATAAAGAAACATTTACTATCAATGGAGAAAGAAATGACAGGCGTATATTTATCAGGACATCCATTAGATGAATATAAAAAGAGTTTAGAAATGCAAACAACAACATCAGTATCAACAATAAACAAAGTGCATAAAGCGTTAGAAGATAATATTTCAAAAGGTATTTCTATCGATGAAATAGTAGATCAAATGCCAATTAAAGATAATGAGCAAGTAATACTTGGTGGAATACTTACAGAAGTAAAGCAAAAGGTTACTAGAAACAATACTATAATGGCATTCTTAAAGCTTGAGGACTTAGGCGGAGAAATAGAAGTAATAGTATTCCCTAAAACATTAGATCGTGTTAGAGAGTCTATAGCAGAAGATGCGCTAGTTACAATAAAGGGAAGAATAAACCTTAAAGAAGATGAACCACCAAAGCTTATATGTGAAAAAGTTGATGGATTAGAAAAAGTTGATTCAAACAAAGTTTATATAAAAGTAAATGATAAAGAAGAGATGAAAAAAGTAAATACTGACTTTAAAACTGAATTTACAGATTATAAAGGAGACTCAGCAGTGTATGTTTTTAATGCAAAAGACAAAAAAAGCTATAGACTTGCAAGAGAATCTTGGGTTAATTTAGATAGCGACATAGTATCCGTTTTAAAGGAAAAGTATGGAGAAGACAATATTAAGGTAATTTCAAAATAGTAAAAGATGGGTTATTTCAAAGAGATTTTTATATAAGTTTCTTATGATATAATCCATTTTTTTTATATATCTATAAAAAGAACAAGTTTAATTTAATTTGTACTATTGATATTTTGTAGAATTAAAGGGATAATTGTAATGTAAAAGTGAGCAAATTTGAAATGAATTTCTATAATTACGTAATAAATGAGCAATTTCTGCAATGTTTGGTTATTAAAAAAGTAATAAAATGGGCAGAATAATGATAGATAGTTAATAATATGGTTTAAAATTAAAAGAAATGTAAATGAAAATTTTTACAAAAATCAATTCGTGAAAAATCAGAAAATTGTATATAATTTTAAAATCGATAGGGTATAATAAGGAATGTAAGAATATTACGACAAAATAATATAATAAAATAATATTTTAAATAGAATAATTATAATATAATAACGATACATTTAAAAAGTTACTCAAATTACATTGATAAATTCCAACAATTTATGTACAATTATAATCGGTCATATAAACGTGGGAAGTTTTGTTACTGGTGGGACTAGCAGTGTCCCTAAAGTAGAGAAGGAGGAGTAAACATGAAAAAGATAGCTATTTTAACTAGTGGTGGAGATGCACCAGGAATGAATGCTGCAATAAGAGCAGTAACTAGAACTGCTTTATCAGCAGGCTTAGAAGTAATGGGAGTTCAAAGAGGATATAGTGGATTAATAAACGGAGAATTATTCACTATGGATAGAAGATCTGTGTCTGATATCATCCAAAGAGGTGGAACAGTACTTAGAACAGCTAGATGTCCAGAGTTTAAACAAGAAGAAGTAAGAAAAAAAGCAGTTAAGATATTAAAAGCTTATGGCGTAGACGCTTTAGTAGTAATCGGTGGAGACGGATCATTTATGGGAGCTAAGCTTCTTTCTAAATTAGGAGTTAAAACTGTAGGATTACCAGGAACAATAGATAATGATTTATCTTATACAGACTACACTATAGGATTTGATACAGCTTTAAACACAGTATTAGATGCAATAAACAAGATTAGAGATACTTCAACATCACATGAAAGAGTATCAATAGTTGAAGTTATGGGAAGAAATTGTGGAGATATAGCTTTATACGCTGGTTTAGCAGGTGGAGCAGAAGCAATCATTACACCAGAAAAAGGATTCGATAAGAACGACTTATGCAAAACTATTCTAGAAGGAAAGCAAAATGGAAAGATGCACAATCTTGTTCTATTAGCTGAAGGAGTAGGCGGAGCATTTGAATTAGCTAAAGAAGTAGAAGAAGTTACAGGAATTGAAACAAGAGCTACTGTTTTAGGTCATATTCAAAGAGGTGGAAGCCCAAGTGCTTTCGATACAGTATTAGCTTCAAAAATGGGAGCAAAAGCTGTAAATGTACTACTTGAAGGAAAAACTTCAAGAGTTATTGGTTCAGTAGAAAACAAGATAGTTGATATGGATATTGACGAAGCTTTAGCAATCGAAAGAAAATTCGATGAAGAAACTTACGAAATAGCAGAAATACTATCAAAATAATATCGCTATAAATAAATTTTATATATAGATTTTGGCTCAATCAGAAAATAAGAGGGAGTGTTATTTACATGAAAAAGACTAAAATGATTTGTACAATAGGTCCAGCAAGTGAAACAGACGAAATATTATCAAAGATAATAGAATCAGGCATGAATGCTTCAAGACATAACTTTTCACACGGAGACCACGAAGAACACAAAGGAAGAATATTAAAAGTAAAAGAACTAGCTAAGAAATATAACAAAGAAATAGCTGTAGTTTTAGATACAAAGGGACCAGAAATAAGAACTGGTAAGTTCGAACCAAGTAAGTTAGAATTACAAAAAGGTTCAGAATTCACTATATATGTAGGAGCAGAAGCTCAAGATTTAGTAGGAGATGCTACTAAATGTTCAGTAACTTATGATGGATTAGCTAACGATGTTAAACCAGGAAACACTATATTAATAGATGACGGTTTAGTTGGATTAGAAGTTAAATCAGTTAATGGAAATGCTGTTGTATGTGAAGTTAAGAACACAGGATTAGTTGGAACTCATAAGGGTGTTAACGTTCCTGGAGTTGCTATACAATTACCAGCATTAACAAAGAAAGACGAATCAGACTTAGTATTCGGTTGTGAAATCGGTGTTAATATGATCGCTGCTTCATTCGTAAGAAAAGCAAAAGACGTTAAGGCTATAAGAAAAGTATTAGACGATAACGGCGGACACGACATATTAATATGTTCAAAGATCGAAAACCAAGAAGGTGTTGATAACATAGATTCAATCTTAGAAGAATCAGATGCAATCATGGTTGCTAGAGGAGATCTAGGAGTTGAAATTCCAATAGAAAACGTACCTGCTGTTCAAAAGATGATAATAGAAAAATGTAATAAAGCTGGTAAGCCAGTTGTTACTGCAACTCAAATGTTAGATTCAATGATCAGAAACCCAAGACCAACAAGAGCAGAAGTTTCAGACGTAGCTAACGCTATATTAGACGGAACAGACGCAATCATGTTATCAGGTGAAAGTGCGAACGGAACATACCCAGTAGAAGCTGTTCAAACAATGGCTAAGATAGCTGAAGAAACTGAAAAGCAATTAAAGTACAAAGTTGCTGTATCACATGCAACTAACCATGTACCTGCTATAGCTGGAGTTATCAGCAGAGCTACTTGTAACGCTGCTAGCGAATTACAAGCATCAGCAATAGTTTCATCAACTCAATCAGGAGCAACTGCAAAGAGATTATCACAATGCAGACCAGAATGCCCAATCATAGCTGTAACACCAAGTGAAACAGTAGCTAAGCAATTAGCATTCTCATGGGGAGTATTCTCAATCGTAGCAGATAAGGTTGAATCAACTGATGAAATGATGAACAAATCAGTA
Source organism: Clostridium sp. (assembly GCF_036643715.1). GTDB lineage: Bacteria > Bacillota > Clostridia > Clostridiales > Clostridiaceae > Clostridium. The sequence goes on from NZ_JAVXRL010000079.1 coordinate 4,117, forward strand.
GAAACAGCTAAGAACAACGGATTCGTTGAAGCTGGAGATACAGTAGTTATAGCTGCTGGAGTACCAGTTGGAGAAGTTGGAGCTACTAACTTAATGAAAGTAACTGTTGTAAAATAGTTTTAAACTTTAATATAAATAACTCTTAGAGATTTTCTCTGAGAGTTATTTTTTTTATAAAAAAATAAATTAGGTGTATATTTTTTGATATATATGTTAAAATTATAAAATGTATGTTATAATTTAAGGATTATATTGGCAACTGATTCTATTGCACCCTTAGTGGTGCTACTTTTTTTGCCCAAATTTAAATTAAGATGAACAGTCAGTTAACAAATAGTGAAATATGTTTGAAATTATAAAAAAGTTATTGTAAATGTTTACTTTAAAAGGTATTATTAAGAACGGAAATAGCGCTATTTTACAAAAATTAAATAACTGGTATAGAGATTTAGAGAAAGACCACAATAAATACATAGCATTAGTTATGTTTTTATTATGGTCTTTTTTTTCTAAAACGAAAGATAAAACTTAGGGGGATGAACTACTATGCTAAACTTTCTAAAACCGGCTAAGCCGATACCTAGATTACCAAAAGACAAAATTGATCCTACATATAAAAGATATAGGATACAAGTATTCATAAGTATTTATATAGGTTACTTAACATATTATTTTGTAAGAAGTAATTTCTCACTTGCAAAAGCATACTTAGTAGACCAAGGATTTAGTAAATTTCAATTAGGGTTCGTAGCATCAGCACTTGGGATAGCTTATGGAATAAGTAAATTCGTAATGGGAAACATATCAGATAGATCCAATCCAAGGTTTTTCTTAGGAATAGGATTAATAGCCTCCGGAGTTGTTAATTTATTCTTCCCATTAACAAGTAGTGTTACATTAATGTTTATTTTAATGTTACTAAATGGTTGGTTCCAAGGAATGGGATGGCCACCATGTGGAAGAACTATAACTCACTGGTTCTCTGATAAAGAGCGTGGAGTTAAGATGTCAATATGGAATACAGCTCATAATGTTGGTGGTGGATTAATCGCAACAGTAGCTATAATAGGTGTTTCATTATTCCATGGTTGGAAAGGTATATTTTACTTACCAGCTATAATTGCAATAATAGTTGGTGTACTTTATATGATATTTGCAAAAGATACTCCTCAATCTGTTGGATTACCTCCAATTGAAGAGTATAAAGATGATTATCCAGATGTTAATGTGGATGATAGAGAAAGAGAATTAACTGGTAAAGAAATATTATTTAAATATGTATTTAATAATAAATATTTATGGTTCATCGCAATGGCGAATATATTTGTATATCTTGTAAGATATGGTGTAATAAACTGGGTTCCTACATACTTAGAGGAAGTAAGAGGGTTTAGTATGCATCAGTCATCAGTTGCCTTTGCATTATTCGAATATGCAGCAATACCTGGAACAATTATAATTGGATGGCTTAGTGATAAGGTTTTCCATGGTAGAAGAGCTCCACTTGGAATCTTCTGTATGATTGGGGTATTCATAGCTATATACGTATACTGGAAGAGTAGTAGTCCAATTGCTATAAACTGTGCATTAGCATCAATAGGTGCTCTTATATACGGTCCTGTAATGCTCATAGGGGTGAGTGCTCTGGACTTAGTACCAAAGAAAGCAGCTGGAACTGCAGCAGGTTTCACTGGATTGTTTGGATATATGGGTGGACAAGTATTTGCAGAAGTAGCAATGGGAGCTGTTGTAGATAAATTTAGCTGGAATGGTGGATTTATGTTACTTATGGCTTCATGTATACTTGCAATAGTATTCTTCTCATTTACTTGGAACGTTCATAATAGAGCAGCTGAATAGTTAGTTGAATAAATAAGCACTCTTTGTTTAATAATAACAAATAAGAACATTTAAGAGGAGTGTGATTTTATGAATACTACGCTAGGATGTACAGCACACAACTGTGTAAATAATGAAGGTGGGATGTGTGGTGCTGAGTACATTTTAATAGAAGGAGACGAAGCATACACATCAAGCCAAACTTACTGCAGTAACTTTAGAGTTGAAACGATAGGCAATGCAATAAAAGCTGTAACTAATACAGACTTTATTGGTGAAATTGTTCAAATGGTTAGTTCAAAGGATGAAATAAAAATCAGCCCATTAGTTTCTTGCAGTGCAACTAAATGCTTTTATAATGCTGACAATAAATGCGAAGCTAGAAACTTAATTATTGTTGGCAATGCACCAAGGGATAACACTGAAACACAGTGTGAGACATTTATAGAATCATACTAATTAAATATTTTTTTATTTTATAGTTTAGTTAACTTATAAAGGGGAAGAATCATAATATAGATTAAGCCCATAAATAAAATAAACAAAATTTTATAGAATATGAGGTGTATTAGTATGAAAGAAATAACTGCTTTAGTTTGCAAGGAAAGGTTAAGGAATGCCACAATTGTAGGCGTAAGTGCAGCCACTGTACTTATAGGTATTGGAAGTTTAATACTTTTTAAATCAAAACTTAAAAAAGCGTAATATGACCAAATATTTTACGTCAAAAAGACTGCATCGAGTAACTTATTAAAGTTTATTTTGATGCAGTCTATTTTTAATTATAATATTTAGCAATTTTCATAAATAAAATTTTCACTACAATTATAAGTTTATGTTATAATCAATATTACAAAAGTGAAGAAAAAGGTGAATTATAATGGTAAAAAAGAATGAAGAATACATTTTAGATATAATTAATGAAGGGTATGAAGGTGAAGGGGTAGCAAAGATTTCAGGATATCCTATTTTCATACAAGGAGCCTTAAAAGGTGAAAAGGTTAAAGTTGTTATAGTTAAGGCTAATAAGAATTTTGCATATGGAAGACTAATTGAAGTTATTGAAGCTTCAGAAGGAAGAGTTGAACCTAAATGCAGTAATTTTAAAAGATGTGGTGGATGTAAGATTCAACATATGGATTATAAAACTCAACTTGATTTTAAGTATGCAAGAGTTAAAGATTGCATGAAGAAAATTGCTGGCTTATCAGAAGATATAGTTAAGTATCCAATTGGAATGGAAGAGCATCCTTATAGATATAGAAATAAAGTTCAACTTCCTATAGGAATGGTTAATGGAAAGTTATCAATAGGATTCTACGCACCAAGAAGTCACGATATTGTTGATATCGATGAATGTTTAATCCAAGATGAAGATGGAGATAAAGTTTCTAAGATAACTAAGGAGTGGGCTTTAAAGTTCAACATAGAACCTGCATTTGTTAATGGAAAGTTTAATAAAAAAGGTTTATTAAGACATGTAATGATTAGAAAAGGCTTCAAGACTGGTGGAGTTATGGTTGTATTAGTTGCAACTAAGAAGGATATACCACATATTGAAGAGTACATAGAAGCAATTAGAAATGAAGTTAATGGAATTGAAAGTATAGTTCTTAATGTTAACTCTAAGGATACTAACGTAATATTAGGTGAAGAATGTATTACTTTATGGGGTAACGATACTATTAAAGATTATATTGGTGAATTTAAGTTTGATATATCACCACTTTCTTTCTTCCAAGTTAATCCTGTTCAAACAGAGATTTTATACGGAAAAGCATTAGAGTATGCAAATCTTACTGGAAATGAAACTGTATTTGATGCTTACTGTGGTACTGGAACTATAACTCTTTTCTTATCTAAGAATGCTAAGAAGGTTTACGGAGTTGAAATTATTGAACCTGCAATTATTAATGCCAAGGAAAATGCTAAAATTAATAATGTTACTAATGCTGAGTTTTTTGTTGGTAAGTCTGAGGAAGTTATTCCAAAATTTATTGAAGATGGCATTAAGGCTGATGTTATTGTTGTTGACCCACCAAGAAAGGGTTGCGATGTGAAGCTTCTTGAAGCTATTTTAGAGGTTAAACCTGAAAGGGTAGTATATGTATCATGTGATCCAAGTACTCTAGCTAGAGACCTTAAGGTGCTTGCTAGTGACGGGTATGAAGTTAAAGAAGTTCAACCAGTTGATATGTTCCCTCATACTAGTCATGT
>NZ_JAVXRL010000080.1:0-7774 GCF_036643715.1 Clostridium sp.
AGCAGCGGATTGAAGATCCGCGTGTCGTAGGTTCGATTCCTACTCGAGCCACCATTATATGGGGGTATAGCTCAGTTGGGAGAGCACCTGCCTTGCACGCAGGGGGTCAAGAGTTCGAATCTCTTTATCTCCACCAATTTAAAGATGTTCATTAGGACATCTTTTTTTAATGTTCAATAAATAGCAAAAAGTACATAAAATATATGCCTTTCTAAAAAATAATCCACAGTTCCGATATTCTTATGTGGATTAAACTCACAAAAATAATAAAAAATGTGGATAAATTTAAAATAAAGTTAGCAGTAATACAATTATTGTTTAAATTGTATTATATAGATTGTTATTATATATATATATTGATAGAATAGAGATATAAACTACAAGCGAAAAGGAGATTTTAAAATGGAAAATAAAGTATTAGCAACAGTTGGCTCAAACGAAATAACTGAAAAGGAATTAAACGAAATAATTTCAAAATATCCAGCAGATAGAAAAATGATGTTTGAAGGCGAACAAGGTAAGAAACAATTATTAGAACAAATGATTCAATTTGAATTATTAAACCAATTTGGAAAAGAATTAAAGTTAGATGAAACTAACGAATATAAAGAAACAGTTGAGCGTTTATCAAAAGAGATATTAACTCAAGTAACAATAAGTAAAATATTAGGAGATATCACAGTAACTGATGAAGAAGCTAAAGAATACTATGAAGCTCACAAAGATCAATTTGCAGAGCAAGCAACAGTATCAGCTAAGCATATATTAGTTGAAAGTGAAGAAGAAGCTGCTAAAATAAAAGAAGAAATAGAAAACGGAACTATGACTTTTGAAGAAGCTGCTACAAAATATTCAAGCTGTCCATCAAAAGAACAAGGCGGAAGTCTTGGAGCATTCGGTAGAGGAATGATGGTTCCTGAATTTGAAGAAGCTGCATTCGCTGCAGAAATCGGAAAATTAACAGCACCAGTTCAAACTCAATTTGGATTCCACTTAATCTTAATCGATGAAAAGAACGAAGGAAAAGTTAAAACATTCGAAGAAGTTAAAGATGGCGTTGTTCAACAATTAATCCAAGAAAGACAACAAAGAAAGTACTTAGACGTTTTAAAGGACTTAGAAAACAAGTTCCCAGTTAACAGAAAGTAGTTTTTAAATAGTAAAAAGGATGTATCGTATTGATACATCCTTTTTTTATTAAATAGCTACATCATTAGTAGTAATAAGTGTAGTAAAATCATTTATATAATTGTCAGCATTTTTTATAATCTCAGCTTGATCTAAAATGCTACGTTCATCTTCAACAGCAATTACCTTCATTCCAGCCTTTTTAGCACCTTTAACTGCTGGTAATATATCTTCAAAAACAATACAGTTTTCAGGCTTAACTTTAAGCTTTTTAGCAGCAAGTAAGTAAACGTCAGGTTCATGTTTACCAATACCAACTTCATCAGTAATTGTAATTTCATCAAAGTAATCATAAATATTATTGAACTTTAGTGATGCTTCTAATAATTCTGTTGAATTACTGGTAGCTAGTCCAATTTTAATATTTGATTCTTTCAAAAATTGTAAAAATTGCAAAACGCCTTTTTTAAGTCCTATATTAGATGAATAATGAGTATGTGCCATACTATTCCAAGTATCTTTAATTTCATCTAATGAATCTTCTAAGTTGAAAGTTTCCTTAAAATATAGTGCTACTTGATTAAAACTTAAGTGGCTGATTTCATCATTTAAGTTGCTAGGAACAGCAATATTTTTTGAGCCTAAGTAATCAATGTCTATTTGATCCCAAAGTGACATTGAATCTATTAATGTACCATCTAAATCAAATATAGCTGCTTTTATATTATTAAACATTATGTAAGTTCCCCCTTTAGAAAATAAATATAGGATAAATAGTATCATAAAACTACTTATCCTACAAATTTTAATAGTTAAAGATCTCTATGGAATATTTTAGTCTTATCTTTATCTAATAAATCTTCTAATGAATTTATATTAAGATGATGGAAAAGTTCAGTTAAAACATCACTATGTGTTGCAACTTTAATTGGTGATGAGTAGGCAAAATCATCAACAGCTTTTTTACCATCTTCAGTTTTGATTAATTTTTTAGGACCACCAACACAGCCACCAACACAACCCATTCCTTCAATGAAATTAAAACTTGCCTGCTTATTTATAACTTCCTCTAATAATGATTTACATTCTTTAACACCACTTGCACTTTTTTGATTAAATAATTCTTTTTTCTTAGGGAAGAGTTCACTGATTGCCTCATAAATTGCGGTGCTTACACCATCAGCTCTTGCATATAATCTACCACCTCTAGATGTATATTCAGCAGATACAGTTTCAGGTAGTAAACTAGGATCTATATTAAGTGTATTAAATAAGCCTTGTAACTCTTCAAATGTAAGAACTAAATCTACATCGTTTATTAAATCTTTCTCACGTGCCTCAGCTTTTTTAGCTATACAAGGTCCTATAAATACAACTTTAACATCAGGAGCAAGTACTTTTATAACTCTTGCAGCAGCAATCATTGGTGATACTGAAGGGGTAACGTACTTAACTAAATCTTTATATACTTTCTTTACCATTCCAATCCACATAGGGCAGCAGCAAGATGTTATAAGTAAATCATGTTTATTACATACGTGATGATTAAATTCTAAAGCTTCTTTAATAGTAAGCATATCTGCAGCAAAGGCAACTTCAACCATGTCAGTAAAGCCCATTTTTATAAAAGCACTTCTTAATTGATCCATTGTAACGTCAGGACCAAATTGCCCCATTATGGCTGGTGCAACTGTTGCAACTACCTTTTTATTGCTTTTAAGAAGGTCTAATAAAGGGATTAATTCAATCTTTTCTAAATAGTTTCCACTTTCACAGGCAGTAACACATGTTCCACAGTCAGAACATAAGTCATTATTTATGTATGTGTTATTAGAAATTGGATCTTTTAATATGGCATCGAAAGGGCATGACTTTTGGCATGCTGTTTTACCATCAATATCTGTTGAACATGATGATGAGCATTTAGAGATTTTTTCAACTAATTTATTATTAACTGAATAATCTGTAATAGCTTTCTTTAAATTGTAAATATAATTATTATCATCCGTAACACTAACGCCACACAAAGATGATATTATAGTTTTAATTTCATCTTTAGAATACTCACCAGATGAAATTAATTTATTGACTTCATCATCAAAAGTATTATTATAATAAGATGAAACTAATTGATCTAATATTTTTTGGTATTTTTTATTCATAAAATTTCCTCCTAAAAGTGAATATATATATATATTATTTATATTTATGGCAATAATAATACCTATAGGGGAAAAAGATTAAAAAAAAGAGAGGAATTTACATATGATATGGTTCATATTAGGGTATCTTATAGTTGCTATAGTAACTTTAGCATTATGCAAGGCAGCTAGTTCAGATAGAGAATATAACGAAGATGAATACAATGAAGATTAAATTTTATAAATTACAGAAAAAAAAGACTATTACTTAAAGTAATAGTCTTTTTGAAGTGGTCGGGGTGACAGGTCTCGAACCTGCGACCTCATGGTCCCAAACCATGCGCGCTACCATCTGCGCCACACCCCGAAATACTAGTTAATTATACGACTAACTAATTTAAAAGTCAACAATATTCACAAAAACTTCAAAAAACTATTACAATTTTGTAATAGTTGTGATATTATAGTAATATGATGTTTATAAAGATGTACTTGATAAAGGCAAATTCTAAAGTTGATGACAATCTTTTTAAGGTATTGCTAAGGCATAAATAAACATGATTAAAGTGATTAAAAGTAGAAAAATATAAATTAATATTAAGACGTGACTTGTACTTAGAAATTGACCAAATTATACTCATTATGTAAGTAAATTTTACGGATATCTTATGTAAACAATTCCAAGTTTTATAATAATTTAAATAAAATTTATTATAAAAATGGTTGACTGTAATGAATATGTAATAATTTACGGTTGTGCCATAAAAGATGAGATGATATAATATATGGTGTATTTCTGATAAAAAGTCAGACAAATTGAAAGGGGGGAGGTTCTTAGGAACCGACAAACTCATGAAAAAGAAAATCGTTGCTGCACTTATTGCAGGTATATTAGTTGTAACATCTGCTATCCCAGCATATGCAACTCCAACTAATCAAGAAGTAAACCAAGCTAGAGATCAATATGCAGAATTAGGTAAAAAATTAGCGGACACTCAAAATAAAGTAGATGACTTAAATGTTAAAATAGAACCATTAGCACAAAAGGTAGAGAGCAATAAAAACGAAATGGCTACTACTAAAAAGGAAATGGACAACACTCAAAAAGAAATAGAACAGACTAAAGAAAAAATGGTTGGTCAAGAAGAGGTTCTAGGAGGAAGACTTAGAGAACTTTATAAATCAGGTGGACAAACTAGTTACTTATCATTAATCTTTGGAGCAGAAAGTTTATCAGATTTAATTGGTAGATTAGATTCAGCTAATAGATTAGTAGAATTAGATAAAAATGTTGTGGACGAGCTTGTTCAGAACCAAAATAGCTTAAATGATAAAATGACATCACTTCAAGATAAGAGCAAGAAGCTTGAGGATTTAAATAAAGAAACAGAACAAGAATTAAGTAAATTCGAACAATTAAGAAAAGAACAAGAAAAATATGTTGCTGAAGCAAAAGAAGCTCAAAAAGAATTTGACTCTAAGTATCTTTCACAAGTAGAAGGAGAAATAGTAGCAGGTCAAATTGCGACAATTAATAATTCAAATAGTTCTTTAGATTCATTAAAGAGCGCAGTTTCACAATTAGTAAGCTTAAAGGACAACCAACTTAAGAGTCCAACAGTTATTAGTAAAGTAGAATCTGCAATCTCAAAAGGAAAAGATGCTATCTCAAAGAAAGAAGCAGAGCAAAGAGCTCAAAATAGTGCTCCTAACAGAGGTGGTTCAGTAAATAATGGTGGATCATCAAACAATAATGGTGGATCATCAAATAACGGTGGATCATCAAACAATGGTGGATCATCAAATAATGGTGGTGGACAAACATCAGCAAGTGCTCAAGCAGTTGTTAATGAAGCGTACAAGCACCTAGGTAAGAAATATGTATACGGAGCTACTGGTCCAAATACATTTGACTGTTCAGGTCTTACAAGCTATGTATATAGCAAAGCTACAGGAATATACATTGGTAGAACAACTTATGATCAAATAGGAGCAGGTAGAGCTGTATCTAGATCAGAGCTTCAACCAGGAGATTTAGTATTCCCTAACTCAGGTCACGTTGGAATTTATGTTGGAAATGGACAAATAATTCATGCACCTCAAACAGGTGATGTAGTTAAGGTTTCACCAATATGGAACTTCATGGCAGCAAGAAGAATATTATAGGATAACTTTTAAATACATTAAAAAGACTTTAGATTAATCTAAAGTCTTTTTTTATTTCAAATGATTAAATATTCAAAGTTGTTAAGGCTTTTTTTATAATGTATAATTAAAACAGAAATTTGAATGTAGAGGAAAGAACGTATGACGATGAATAATAATATTGAAATAAAATCTAATGAAAATGTAGATGATTTACAATTAAATGGATTAATGTTAATACAGAAGGCGGATGGATTTAAGTTTGGAGTTGATGCAGTGCTTCTTTCAGACTTTGCTAATGTTAAAAAGAAGCATACTTTAATAGATTTATGTACTGGTACAGGTATAATACCATTTTTGGCTTATGGTAAATATAATCCAAAGAATATCATTGGAATTGAAATTCAAGATGATATGGTAGAGATGGCAAATAGAAGTGTACTTCTTAATAATATTTCTAATATACAATTTATAAATAGAGATTTAAAAGATATTAAATTTTTAAAGACTGTAGAGAAAGCTGATGTAGTAACTGTAAATCCTCCATATAAGCTTAATAATGCAGGTATAGTTAATCCATCAGATAAGCTTTCAATAGCGAGACATGAAGTTATGTGCAACTTAGAAGATGTTATAGCAGCATCAAGGGTTTTACTTAAAGATAACGGAAGATTATTTATGGTACATAGACCAGAAAGATTAGCTGATATAATTACTCTTATGAGAAAATATAAAATAGAGCCAAAAAGAATAAGGATGGTACATCCAAATAAGAATAAGGCTCCAAATATTGTATTAGTAGAAGGTCAAAGAGATGGTGGGGCATTCTTAAAGTGGGATTCGCCAATTTATGTTTACAATGAAGACGGAAGTTATTCAGATCAAATAGAATCAATTTATGGAAGAGATAGGAGCGTTAAAAATAATGAGTAACGGTAAACTATATTTAGTTCCAACACCTATAGGAAACTTAAAGGATATAACATTAAGAGCATTAGAAGTATTACAAAATGCTGATGTTGTAGCGGCGGAAGATACAAGACAAACAATAAAATTATTAAATCATTTTGATTTAAAGAAAACATTAATTAGTTATCATATGCATAATGAACAAGGTAAAAGTGGAGAAATATTAGATAGATTAAGAAATGGTGAAAATATTGCATTAGTTAGTGATGCCGGTATGCCAGGAATTTCAGATCCAGGTAGTGTAATAGTTAAAAGGTGTATAGAAGAGAATTTAGATTTTGAAGTGTTGCCAGGCGCAACAGCTTTTGCAACTGCACTTATATATTCAGGACTCGATAGTACAGCATTTACTTTTAGAGGATTTATTCCAAAAGATAATAAATCTAAAAAAGCTGTAATAGAAGAAATTAAGAATCATAAAGAAACTATAATACTATATGAGGCTCCACATAGGCTTCTAAATACATTAGATTTTTTACTTAATAACTTAGGTGATAGAAGTATGTCTGCCTGTAGAGAGCTTACTAAGCTTCATGAAGAGATAGCTAGAGGTAAAATATCAGAAGTAATAGAACATTTTACAAATAAAGCTCCTAGAGGAGAGTTTGTACTTGTAATAGAAGGGTTAAGTGAAGAAGAAATAGAAAAAGAAATGAGATCAGAATGGGAAGATCTTTCTATAGAAGAGCATATTGTTAAATATATAGAAGATGGAATGAATAAAAAAGACGCTATTAAGAAAGTAGCTAAGGATAGAAAAGTTCCTAAAAATGAAATATATAAATTTTCAACTGATTTATAAAATTATATAACTCAAAAAGCACTATGATTACAAAGTAATCATAGTGCTTTTTCTATAGCAAACATATAAGTATATTTTAGGGGAATATACTTATAATACTTTCAGTTAAATTATCTTTTTAATTCAGCTAAACAGTTTTTGCAGATGTTCTTTCCTTTATAGTTTACAACATCTCTAGCATCTCCACAGAAAATACAAGCTGGCTCATATTTCTTAAGGATGATTTGCTCACCGTCCACATATATTTCTAAAGCATCTTTCTCTGCTATGTCTAGAGTTCTTCTTAACTCTATAGGAATAACAATTCTTCCTAATTCGTCTACTCTTCTAACTACACCTGTTGATTTCATAAAAGTTTCCTCCTCAATTATACATTAATTGTATTTTATCAATATTTCGCAATATTCGACATTTTACTATGTTATCTTACCAAAATTGTAATTTAAAGTCAACAACAAAAATATTAAGTTTTATTAAACTACAAAATTTACTATTAAATACTACAGTTATAAATATACTACCAAATTTTAGAAATGTCAATACTTTACAAATTAAATTTTTATACTTAACTATTATAAAACTAAAAATG
>NZ_JAVXRL010000081.1:0-7630 GCF_036643715.1 Clostridium sp.
ATGCATTGTTGAGGTTTTTGTGCTTTAATACCCAGTTTTATCTTGACTATTTGTCCACATTTGAAAGGCTGTTATACAATTTGATTTATCTACTGACTCTAAGTCTAAAATATCTTTATTTTTGCAACCACCATTTAAAAATTTTAATATATGATTATCTCTAAATCCGATATTTGCAGCATCTTGAACGCTACATCCATAATAAACTTTTGATATATTAGCCCATATTATTGCTGACATACACATTGGACATGGTTCTGATGTTGTATATAATTCACATCCGGTTAAATCAAAAGTAGATAGTACTTTGCAAGCTTCTCTTATTGCATTAATTTCACCATGAGCAGTAGGGTCATTAGTACCAACTACTGTATTACTAGCAAGTGCTATAACTTTTCCATCTTTTACAATAGCAGCACCAAAGGGACCCCCTTGCAAATTTTTCATGCCTTCTTTACATTTATCAACACATAAATCCATTATTTCTTTATTTTGCATTATAACATCCCCCATAACATTATTAGGTATTCATAAATAACATATAAAAATTAGTCATTTAAGTTACTATTTATTAAATACTAACTATTATAATATTATTAAATTTATTGGACATATAGAATAAACTTTAACAATAAATACAAGCATTATATACATAACTTTGGCATGAACTATGCTACATATAAATATAATAAAAATAGTTAAAGTTATAATGCTATATATTTCCATATATAGTAAAATGTAAATATATATTCCAATTTAGTGGAGGTGTAGTGTGACAAATAATATAATAGGAAATAGTGTAATTAGATTTGATGCTGTAGCTAAAGTTACTGGAAAAGCAAAGTATGTAGATGATTTTTTTGTTAATGATATGCTTATAGGTAAAGTTTTAAGAAGTCCTTATGCTCATGCTATAGTCAAAAATATAGATACTAGTAAGGCTAAATCATTAGAAGGGGTAGAAGCTGTAATTACTTATAAAGATTTACCAGAAATTAAATTTGCTACAGCTGGTCATCCTTGGTCATTAGATCCTAGCCATAGAGATATAGAAGATAGATTAATTCTTACAGATAAAGCTCGTTTTGTTGGAGATACAATTGCAGCTGTTATAGCAGTTGATGAAATAGTTGCAGAAAAAGCTTTAGAACTTATTGAAGTTGAGTATGAGGTTCTTAAACATATATTAAAAACTGAAGATGCTATAAAGGAAGATGCACCAATAATTCATAATGATAGAGCAAATAATATTTTAAGCTCTTTTGGGTCAGAAATTGGAAATGTAGAAGAGGATTTAAAAAAATCTGAAAAAGTATTTAAAGGTGAGTTCGAAACAAGTATGGTTCAACATTGTCATATGGAGAATCATAGTGCTTATGCTTATGTAGATAGTGAAGATAGAATTATAGTAGTTTCTTCAACTCAAATACCTCATATTGTAAGAAGAATTGTAGGACAATCATTAGGTATTAGTTGGGGTAAAATAAAAGTAATTAAACCGTATATTGGCGGTGGTTTTGGAAATAAGCAAGATGTAGTTATTGAGCCATTAACTGTTGCGATGTCTCTTGCGGTTAATGGTAGGCCTGTGAGATATACATTAAATAGAGAAGAATGTTTTATTGATACAAGAACAAGACATGCAATGAAAATTAAATTTAAAACAGGAATATCAAAGGATGAAAAGCTAACAGGACTTGATATAAAAAACCTTGTAAATAATGGAGCTTATGCATCACATGGACATTCAGTTACTATGAGTGCAGGTGGAAAATTTAGAGGGGTATATGATTTTAATTCAATAAAATATAGTCCTGTAACTGTATATACAAACTTGCCAGCAGCAGGTGCAATGAGAGGTTATGGAGCACCACAAATGTGTTTTGCCTTAGAAAGCCATATAGATGATATTTGCAAGGAACTTAATGTGGACCCTATAGAATTTAGAGTTAAAAATTTTGTTTCTGAAGGATATGTTGAACCTTTAAGTAAAAATATAGTTCGTGCTTTTGGATTACCAGAGTGTATTGAAAAAGGAAAAGAATTAATTAAATGGGATGAGAAAAAGAAGCGTTTAGAAAATAAAACTGGAGATAAAAGAAGAGGGGTAGGAATGGCTTGTTTCAGTTACTTTAGTGGAACGCATCCTGTAGCTTTAGAACCAGCCGGTGCAAGAATAGTAATGAATCAAGATGGATCAGTTCAATTGCAAATTGGAGCAACGGAAATAGGACAAGGAAGTGATACTGTTTTTGGACAAATGGTAGCAGAGGTACTAGGGTTATCTATAGATATGGTACATGTAATATCTACCCAAGATACTGATATAACTCCTTTTGATACAGGTTCTTATGCATCAAGACAAACTTTTGTAAGTGGAGCGGCAGTTAAGAAGTGTGCATTAGAAATTAAAGATAAAGTATTAGAGCTTGCAATATGTAAATGTGGATTAGAAAAAGATGAATTAGATATTGTAAATTGTGAAATTGTAGAAAAGAAATTAGGTAGAGTAGTATGTTCACTTGAAGAAATTGCTATGGAATCTTATTATGATAGGATTAAATGTTGTCCAATAACTAGTGATACCTCTGTTAATGTTAGAGTTAATGCAATAGCTTATGGGACTACATTTACAGAGGTAGAAGTAGATATTAAAACTGGAAAAATAGAAGTTTTAGAAATTTATAATATACATGATTCAGGAATTATTATGAACCCAATGCTTGCAGAAGGACAAGTAGATGGAGGCGTAAGTATGGCTCTTGGATATGTACTGTCAGAACAAATGTTATTTGATGAGAAAACAGGTAAGCCATTAAATAATAATCTTTTAGATTATAAATTACAAACAATAATGGATACACCAACTATTAATTCAGCTTTTATAGAGAAATATGAACCAGCATCAGGGTTTGGTCAAAAATCTCTTGGAGAAAACACAACTGTTTCACCAGCACCAGCAATTCGTAATGCAGTTTTAGATGCTACTGGGGTAGCTTTTAACAAAATACCTATGACACCACAAGTTGTTTTTGAGAAGTTTAAAGAAGTTGGATTAATATAAGGAGGGGTAAAAATGTTTGATATTAAGAATATATTAGAACCTGAAACTATAAATGATGCATTACAGTTACTTGTAGAAAATCCAGAGCTTAAAATAATAGCAGGTGGTACGGATGTTTTAATAAAATTAAATCATAAGAGTATTAAAGATGTAGAGTTATTAAGTCTTAGGAAAATAAGTAATCTTGATAAAATTACTATGTTAGAAGATGGATCAATAGAAATAGGTGCAATGGTATCCTTTGGACAAATATTTAGAGACACTATTGTAGAAAAGCATATTAAAGTTTTATCAGAAGCGGCAGTTTCTATGGGAGGGCCTCAAATTAGAAATATGGCTACTATTGGTGGTAATGTTTGTAATGGAGCTGTTTCAGCAGATAGTGCACCTGCTTTATTTTCTCTAAATAGCAAAGTAAGGTTAGTAAGTAAAAGTAAAGAAAGAATTATACCAATAGAGGAATTTTATTTAGGGCCAGGAAGAGTAGATATAAAAAGTGATGAAATATTAATTAGTTTAATAATAGAGAAAAAAGACTATGAAAGCTTAATTGGAAATTATACAAAGTTTAGTAACAGAAAAGCTATGGATATTGCAATGGTCAGTGTATGCGTTGTAGCTTCAATTGAAAATAATAAATTTAGTGATTTAAGAATTGCACTAGGAGTAGCAGCACCAACTCCAATAAGATGTAAGGATGCTGAAGATTATGCTAAAGGACTAGATATAACTGAAGAAAATATTGATGAAATTGCATCTTTGGCAGTAAAATCATCAAAAGCAAGAAACTCATGGCGTGGATCTAAGGATTTTAGAAATTATTTAATTAAAGAATTAACAAAAAGAGCAATAGAAAAAATAATAAAGAGAGCAGGTGAAGAGGACCATGAGTAATGTAATAATGAGAAAAATATCCATGATAGTAAATGAAAAATCATATACTGTTGAAGTTGATATAAGAGAATCTTTACTTGATGTTTTAAGAAATAAATTACATCTCACAGGGGTAAAGTGTGGTTGTTGTGTTGGAGAATGTGGAGCTTGCACTGTACTAGTTAATGGAACACCAATAGATTCATGTATATATATGGCTGTTTGGGCAGATGGGAAAGATATTTTAACTATTGAAGGTGTTAAGAAAGATGGAAAATTATCAAAAGTTCAAAAAGCATTTATTAATGAAGGAGCTATACAATGTGGTTTTTGCACACCAGGATTAGTATTAACATCTACAGCTCTTGTAAATAGTGGGAAAAAATATACTGACGAGGAAATAAAAAGAGAAATTTCAGGTCATTTATGTCGTTGCACAGGATATCAAAAAATATTTAATGCAACTAAGAAATCCCTGGAAGAATAAAATTATAGAAAATAAGTTGGTGTTTTATGAGTTTAAATAAGATTTTAGAGTTAAACAAGGAATCAGTAATTTCTATAATAGGAGCTGGTGGAAAAACAACTTTAATGTATTTATTAGGAAAAGAACTTAAAGTTGAAAATAAAGTGTTAATAACAACAACAACTAAAATATATAAGCCAACAAGTAATGAAGTTGATTTTTTGACAGTAGGAAATGAAAGTCTTGATGTTATTAAATCATCTAATATAAATGGAATTTACGGCTATGGAAGTTTTATTAATGAAGATAATAAATTAATAGGAGTTAATCCAGAACTTTTAGAAAAGGAATTTATTTATTTTGATTATATTATTATTGAAGCGGATGGTTCTAATAGAAAATCAATAAAGGGCTGGAAAGATAGTGAGCCTATAATTTGTAATAAAACTAACAAAACTATAGGAATAGTTAGTATAGATATTTTAGGAAAAGAAGTAAATGAAAATAATGTTCATAGAGTAAATGAATTTAATATAATTACCAAAGCTAAAGTAGGAGATATAATTACTGTGGAAAATATAATTAATATAGTATTCCATAAAGATGGATTATTTAAAAAGTCTAAAGGAGAAAATATATTATTTATTAATAAAATTGATACTTATGAAGATTATAGAGATTCTTTAGCTTTATTAGAATCCATTAAAGAAAATAATAAAAAGAGTAAGATTATAAATAAAATTATATATGGAAGCTTAAAAAATAGAATTTATAAGGAGATAAAAAGTGGTAAGTGCAATAATAATGGCATCTGGGGAAAGTAAAAGAATGGGTGAAAATAAGCTTTTACTAGAATATAAAGGGAAGAAAATAATAGAATATGTATTAGATAAAGTAAGTAGCTGTGATTTTAATAATATTTTAGTTGTTTGTAATAATGAAGAAATAATTAAAATATGTAGTGATAGAAATATTAGCACTATTTATAATAGTGAATGAAAAAAAGGTCAAAGTGAGTCGATTAAAATTGGCATAAAGAATTCTCCAAAATCTGAAGGATATGCTTTTTTTACGGCAGATCAACCTTTAATTAATGTTGAAACTATAAATTTACTATTAAATGAGTTTAACAATAATAAAGAATATATTATTGTACCAAATTATAATGGGAAAAGAGGTACTCCAGTAATATTTTCAGATAAGTTTAAAGAAAACCTTTTAGAATTAGAAGGAGATGTAGGTGGACGAGTTATTATAAATGAAAATCCTTCTTATACAAGGTTTATTAATGTAGAAAATGAATTTATTCTTTGGGATATCGATACTAAAGCAGATTATGAAAAATTACTTAGAATTTGAAATAAATGATTAATTATAAAATAAATAGAAGAAGATAATTTGCTATTTAAGTTTAATATTAAAAAGAGGTGACTTTATATGAGTAAAGATATAGTAGTTGTAAGAGGCGGCGGAGATATAGCAACTGGCACAATTCAGAAACTTCATAGAAGTGGGTTTAAAGTTTTAGTTTTAGAAATTGATAAACCTACAGCAATAAGAAGAAATGTTGCATTTAGTGATGCTGTATATAATGGTAATACTGAAGTTGAAGGAATAAAGGGTGTTTTAGCTAAAAATAAAGAAGAAATAAATAATTGTTTTGAAAATAGAGTTATACCTATTGTAGTAGATAGTACTGGAGAATTTATAAATAGAATTAAACCTAATGTAGTTATTGATGCAATACTTGCAAAAAGAAATATAGGAACACATAAAAAAATGGCACCTATTACAGTAGCTTTAGGGCCAGGATTTGAGGCAGGAGTAGATGTAGATATTGTTGTTGAAACTATGAGAGGCCATAATTTAGGAAGATTAATATTTGAAGGGCAAGCTATGAAAAATACAGGCATACCAGGAGAAATAAAAGGTTATACAAAAGACAGAGTAATATATAGTGCTGATAATGGCATAATAAAAAACATTAAAGCGCTAGGAGATATAGTGCAAGCTGGTGAAGTTATAGCATTTATAGATGGAGTACAAGTTTTAGCAACTATTAGTGGGATTTTAAGAGGAATTATTAAAAATGGAAGTTATGTAAATAAAGGATTGAAAATAGCAGATATAGATCCACGATTAAAGGAGCTAGAAAACTATAACACTATTTCAGACAAAGCAAGAAGTATTGGGGGTGGTGTATTAGAAGCCATATTAATTATGAAAAATAGAAAATTGCTGTAATAAGGTATCGTAAGATTATAGGTATAAACAAATTAATTTAAGTGATTATATATAAACATTGATTGTAATTATTAATTAGAATTAAAGTAAATCTACAGATAGATTATTGATAACTTAATGACTAGAGAGCTCGGGGGAGATGGGGAAAGTGGAAGATATTATATTGAAGAAAATATATGAGAGTATAAATAGCGGGGAAGCTGCTGCATTAGTTACTATAACAGAGGAAAGTGGATCTACACCAAGAAAAAGTGGATCTATAATGGCAGTATGTAACAATAGAAAAATTTATGGATCTATTGGGGGAGGAAAAGTAGAAGGCGTAGCGATAAATAAAGCTATGGAATGCATGGAAAAATCTGAAAGTGCTAATTTCCATTATAAATTAAATGAAGCTGAGCTAGGAATGGAATGTGGTGGAGAAGTAAGAGGATTTATTAAGGTTTTTTCTCCAAAAGTAAAGCTAATTATAATAGGAGCTGGCCATATAGGAGAAAAGTTAAATAAGCTAGCAAAGGTATTAGGGATGCATACTGTTATATTTGATGAACGGACAGAGTATGCAACTAAGGAGAGGTTTGAATATGCAGATGAGCTTATAGTAGGTAATATAGAAGAAACCTTAATAGATTATACTGTAAATAAAGATGATAATATAGTAATAGTCAGTAATAGTCATGAAATAGATAAAAAAGCCTTGAAAATTATGATAAATAAAGATTCAGCCTATATTGGAATGATAGGTAGTGAAAGAAAGATAAAACATATAATGAGTGAACTTATAAATGAAGAAATTTCTAAAGAAAGATTAATGAAAGTATATGCACCAATGGGGTTAGCTATTGCATCAAGATTACCAGAAGAAATTGCTTTAGGAATTATAAGTGAAATACTTTTGATAAAAAATAAAGGTTCATTAAACCATATGAGAGATTTAAAGAAAGTATGGAATTAACATATAATAGTGGTATAATAATAGACAG
>NZ_JAVXRL010000082.1:0-7106 GCF_036643715.1 Clostridium sp.
ATATCCACATACTCCACATACAAATTTCTTCATAATTAATTCCTCCTAATTTATATACACATTTTTATTCATTTAAATATTTTCTAATTTATCTTGTTTGTTTTCTTTTTGTTTTGCTTCTTTCTACATTTATTATTATATAATAATAATTATCCGTTGTAAACACTTTTTTTCTATTTTTCGATTTTTTTTTTATGACATTCAAAATAAATCATAAAAAAAAGAAGAGTAAAATAATTTTACTCTTCTTCGTTTATATATTAGTAGTATAAATTTTGTGTTGGATACTCAGCATCAGATGTTACATCTATTCCAAGTTTTCTAAATGTTTGCTCATCATTATTACTTATTATTGTAGTAGAATGTGCTTGAGCTCCTTTAAGCATTGGTAACTTCTCTAATGCAACTTGAGCCATTGGGTTCGTTGCAGCACATATGCTAAGTGCCATAAGAACCTCTTCTGAATTAAGAGCTGGTCTTTTAGACGCAAGTGTTTGTTCCTTTAAGTTTATAATTGGTTCTAATATTACTGGAGAAATTAAATGAATTTCATCTGAAATATTAGCAAAATGTTTAATTGCATTAATAACAACTGCAGCTGTTCCGTTCATTAAGTTAGAAGTTTTACCTGTAAGAATTGTTCCATCTTCTAATTCAATAGCTACTGCTGAGCATATTTCATTTTCATCTTTTTCAGTTTTAAGCATTTCTGATTTCTCTCTTGCTTTAATAACAACCTTTCTATCTTTTTCTTCAAGGTTTAATTCACTCATTATAAGACTTACTCTTTGGAATGTCTCTTTATCAACATATCCTTTTTTGTATTCTACTGCAGTCTTAAAGTATCTTCTTATAATTTCTTGTCTTGAAGCTTCTTTAACTACTTCATCATCAGTAATTCCAAATCCTACTCTATTAACCCCCATATCAGTTGGTGATTTATAAACTGATTCTTCTCCTGTTATCTTTTCTATTATTCTTTTAAGAACTGGAAAACTTTCAATATCTCTATTGTAATTTACAGCAACTTTATTATAAGCATCAAAATGGAATGAATCTATCATATTTACATCTCTAAGATCTACTGTTGCTGCTTCATAAGCTATGTTAAGTGGATGCTTAAGTGGAACATTCCAAACTGGGAAAGTTTCAAATTTTGAATACCCAGCAACTCTTCCATTTCTAAATTCATGATAAAGTTGACTTAAACATGTAGCAAGCTTTCCACTTCCTGGTCCTGGTGCAGTAACTACAACTATTGGTTTTGAAGTTTCGATATATGGGTTCTTACCATATCCTTCATCACTAACTATAGTATCAACATCTGTTGGATATCCTTTTGTAGCTCTATGCTTATAAACCTTAATTCCTCTTCTTTCAAGTTTGTTTATAAATATATTTGTAGCTGGTTGATCATCATATCTTGTTATAACAACACTATTTACATCTAAATCATAAGCTCTTAGTTCATCTATTAATCTTAAAACATCTAGATCATATGTTATACCAAAGTCACCTCTTATTTTATTTCTTTCTATATCACCTGAATAAACACATATTACCATTTCTACTTTTTCTTTTAGTTTATGTAATAATTTTATTTTAGCATTTTCATCAAAGCCTGGTAATACTCTTTTAGCATGAAGGTCTTGAAGTAATTTACCTCCAAATTCTAAATATAACTTATCATAATTATTTACTCTTTCTAATATATACTTAGATTGTTCTTCTAAATACTTTTTGTGATCAAATCCTACTTTCATAACTACTCCTTTATCTATTAAACTATTTATTTTTGCAATAAATATTATTATTACACAAATTTATCTTAAAGTAAATTTACAAACCCTAAATTTCTACATATTTTTTATTTTTTTATATACTATACTGTTTTCATAAAAATAAGCAAACCATAGTACATTTATAAAGAATATATAATAAATTGGTTCGCTAGCCGTAAATCCTTTCAAGCCTATAAGTGATAACAATCCTAATAATCCTATATATTTATATTTGTGATAATCCATAAAATAACCTCCTAAATTTATATATACTTATATTATATATAAATTTAGGGCTTTTTTGTTATTTTTGCAAATTTTAATTAAATGTATACTTATATTCTGGTCTACCTATATTCCCATAATCTATTGTTACTACAGCTTTATCTATACTTTCTAAGTAATCAACGTACTTTTTTATAGTAACATTACTTACACCAGTTTTTTCTGAAATTTGCCTTATTGTCCAATACTCTCTTTTTTCTTCTTCAATTATTTCATAAATCTTATTTAAAGTTTTTTTGTTTATCCCTTTAGGTAAACTTTCTCCATTGCTTTTTATTACTTCCTCTTGAGAATATAATTTATCTAAGTCTTTTTGAACAATTTTTTTTGTTTCAAATAGTTCTAATTTCTTATTATACTTTTCTATTGCTTCCTTGAACCGTTCAAATTCAAATGGCTTTATTAAATAATCAACAGCACCATATGCAAAAGCTTTTCTAATATCATCTGACGAATCTGCAGCAGTCATCATTATAACTTCAGTTACATATCCAAGTTCTCTAACACTTCTTAAAATATCTATCCCGTTTTCCTTCGGAAGATATACATCCATTAATATAAGTGCTACATCTTCCTTATTTAAGAATTGTATTAAACCTTCTTTATTTGCAACTGTTCCTATAACTTTAAATCCATTAATCATCTCCACATATCTTTTGTTTATCAAAGCTACCATAGGATCATCTTCAACAATAACAACATTCTTCATAAGTTAACCTCTCCTTTTCAATGTAATTTTAAACTTCTTTAGCTTTCTATACTCTTTTATCTCAATATTTCCTCCATATAAGTCAACTCTTCCTTTTACAGTAGATAATCCAATTCCTCTATCAACACCTTTTGAACTAACACCATTTTTGAATAGTCTATCTTTTATATCAATTTCTATCTTTTTACCATTATCACTTACTTCAATTATTACATTTTCTTCATCCTCATAAAGATATACTTCTACTAATCCACTACCTTCTTTTTCTAAACAAGCATCAAACGCATTTTCTATTAAATTTCCAAGTATAGTAATTAAATCTACAGATGATATATTTCCATGACTCTCTTTCATATACGATTTATCATTTACTCTCATTAATATATTTTTTTCATCTGCGATAAACCTTTTACTAATTAACATAGCGCTTATAAAATTATCGTTTATATTCGCTACTCTAGTTGATTGCTTTAACACCTCATCTTGGCATTCCGCTATGTACTTCTTAGCTTCTTCATATTCCTCAATATTTATAAGCCCTAGTATTACATGAAGCTTATTTTTAAATTCATGAACATTAGCTCTTATATTTTTAAGAACTTCATCTATTCCTGTTATTTCTCTTGCTACTCTATTTATATCTTCTCCTCTAACTAATGTTATTAACGCACCTAACTCTCTATTATTATCTTTTATGAATCCAAGATTTATAAAAGTTTTTTCTCCACATATATTAAACTCTTTCATAACTATCTCTTCATTCATTTCTATATATGGATCTATTTTCTCTATTAGTTCATCTATATTTAAATTTTCGAATATTTTTAAGCAATTATCATTTATTTCTAATATTTTATTATTTTTATCTATTGCTATTATTCCTTCTGAAATTGAATTTAATATTACTTTCTTTTCATTATAAAGTCTTGCTATTTCATCTGGCTCCATACCAAGCATTTCTTTTTTTATCTTCCTTGCAAATGTTTCTGATAAAAACATCGTAATTATTAATACTACTATAAATACAAATATACCAATTCCTATAACTCTATTTGTCAAAGCTTTAACATCACTTAAATATTTCCCAACCATTACGAATCCAACTTGTTTCCCATTATGAAATACAGGTTCAAAATATCTTAAAGTAACTCCCATAGAACCTTTCATTGTTGAATAATAGCTTTCCCCAAATTTTAGTACTCTTTCATTATCATTATTAACATACTTTTTACCTATTTGAGCTGTATCAAGATGTGAATACTTTTCACCAGTCATATCGCCAACAACTATAATATCAACATTTTCAAATTTATCCATATATTTTTTAACATAATTTTGGATCGAAAAATCATTTTTATGCTCACTAAGTTTATCTTGTACTGTAGGTGTACTCGATACAACAAACGCTGTTTCTTTTAAATCAGTTTCTATTACACTATTTATATCTTCAATTCTAAGCTTTAGAAAAAATGCACAAAATAATATTAATGGAATGGTAGCTATGAGCATACTTCTCTTTCTTATCCTTCTTTTAAAACTCATATTAATCCCTCCGTAAATATATATTATATCTTAAATAATATTTTCTACAATTATATTTTTATAATTCAAAAAACTGCATAGACCAAAATAATCCCACAAAGTTTATTGTAAAAACTTTGTGGGACTATTAAAGTATATTATGCTATTGCATTTTTACATTCATTCTTTGTTAAGTATTCATTCATATTATCATAAGAAATACTAATCATATTTGTTAAAGCTTCATCTGTATATGAGCCAATATGAGGTGTTAATAATACTCTTGGATACATGTTCATAAGTTTTTCAACATTTTTATCTTCAATTTCTTCACCGCTTATATTCTTGAAGAAGTATTTACTTTCATATTCAAGAACATCTGCACCAAAGCCTCCGATTTTTCCGCTTTCAAGTCCTCTAACTATTGCATCGATATCTTGTAGTTCTCCTCTTGCAGTATTTAGAAGAATTGCACCATCTTTCATTTTTGATACGAAATCATCATTTATGAAATGGTAATTTACGCCTTGGATGTATGGCATGTGAACTGATATTATATCTGAACTATTTAATAATTCTTCTTCACTTACAAACTCAACTACTTCTTTTGCTGCATCACTTTGGAATACATCATAAGCTATAACTCTAGCTCCTAATCCTTTGAAAAGCTTAGCTGTTGTAAGTCCTATTTTACCTGCTCCAATTATTCCAACTGTACAGTTTCTAACTTCTTTACTAAACATTGTAGCATCTATTGTAAAATCTCTCTTTGTTGTTCTATTAAGAGTGTATGCTGTATGTCTAAGTAACATCATTCCTAAAGTAACTGCAAGTTCTCCTATAGCATTTGGTGAATATCCAGGAACTCTTGCTGATTGTAATCCAAGTTCTTTTACAGCTTCTAAATCAACATGATTAAATCCAACTGTTCTTGTTAAAACATATTTTAGTCCATGTGAACTTAATAATTCTAAGTTTTGTCTATCTGCCATACAGTTACCTCTAACCATTATAGCTTCTGCCCCTATAGCCTCTTTAACATTTTCATGATTTAATCCTTTTTCTACAAGTTTTAAATCATAACCATATTTATTTAATTTATTGAAAAATTCAACTTCTGTTTCTCTTACTCCAAAGCAAACTAATTTAATTGACATAATTTAGCCATCTCCTTTTTTCCTATTACTTATACAAATAAGCCTAAGTTTTTAATTACTTCTAATATAACTATCCAACATGGCATAGCTACTACTGCAACTATAGTTGATAGTAATGAACAATTTGATGATAATAATGATTCTTTGTCAAAGCTTATTGCATAAGCTGCTGCAACTGTTGCAGTTGGTGTAGCCATCATTATTACAACTGTAGCTAGTCCTATATATGAAATTGGTAATATACCAGTTACATTTAATACGTATAGTATTACTATATTTATAAATGGAACTAAGATTACTTTTTGTATACTATATATCCATGAATCTTTTGATGACATTGCATCCTTAAATGGAATTGTTGCAAGTTTAGCTCCAATTGCAAGCCATGCAAGTGGTGAACATAATGAACTTAAGTAAGTTAATGGTTTAAATAACCATGGTAATGTTTGATCTATTCTTAAGAATGCATACTCTTTTACGCCTTCTTTAGTATGTACAGCAACTTGTGGTAGTGAATCTTGGAATAACCATATGAATAATCCTACAAATGTTGCAATTATAATTGGGTTTAAGAACATTTCTTTTACATTTTTCTTAAAATTAGTCTTGTCCATTTTTACGCCAGACATCTTTATGTATCCGTATGAATAAAGGAATACTCTATATGCTATGTTAAATATTGATGCATACATAACTCCTACTGCTCCATAAACAGCTTGTACGATTGGTGTTCCAAAGAAAGTAGTTGATCCAAACACAGTTAAAACTCTAAGAGTATCTTGCTTGTCTCCCTTGTACTTTGAGTACATTAATTTAGTTACAAAAATAAGAAGTATGTATATTACAAATCCCCATATTAAAAGGTTAATTCCTTCTTGCATACTTTCTTTGTCTATATCAACTAAGAAAGATTTTAAAGCAAGTGCTGGAATTGCAACTGATAAAACAACTTTAGTTAATATTTGTGATGCTCCATCATTAATTATGTTTTTCTTTCTTAAATAAAATCCTAAGAAAATAATTGCTATTGATGAAAATATTGCACCAATAATAGCGTTGTCTGTTATTGTTTTTAATAAAATACTTAAAATATCCACTTATAATTCCTCCGTTTACTGTTTTTATTCTTTTGTTATTTCTTTCACATTTATGTTATATCATTAACGATTATCAAACAATTATTTTTAAATTTCTAAAGAGTTATTTAACTTAATTAAGTAAAACCTTATACTTTTCATAGGTTAATTAAATTAAATAACCATTTTATTGTTAATTTTTAATCAATATTAAGCAAAAAAATTAGAAGCTTTAAAAAGCTCCTAATATATTTATTATAAAATTATTTTTCAAATCGTCCTGAACAATATTATTAATCGTAACTTTAGAATCAATAGCAGTATATTCTAATATAGGATCCGTTATATAAGCTAATGTATCTAAATATAACCGCTCTCCACTAATTATATTTATAATCAATTCCTTTTGGACACTTAAATTTCGGTATTCTTTTAAAACAGATATAACACAGTTTCCTAAATTGTTAATATCCCCTTTACTCGAAAAATAAATATTACATTTACTTATATCCTTCTCTAGATATAGTTTTTTAAAATATACTTTTAAAACGTAGTTAATTAAAATCTTAGTATCTAC
>NZ_JAVXRL010000083.1:0-6548 GCF_036643715.1 Clostridium sp.
CTCTACTATTTATAAGTATCCATTCATTATTTTTCATTACTTACCTAACCCTATAATTAATTTCAAAATTATAATATGATAGTCATTCTAAATAAGTAACTAAAAAATATTATCTATAAATTTATCTACAGTAGACCAATATAACTTAGGATTTACTGACTCTGCCTTAGCATGTCCAGCATCCTTTATTATTAGCTTTTCTTTAGAACATGTTGCAGCACTATAAAGTTCATCAAGCATATAATACGGTACAAATCTATCATCATCACCATGTATAAATAACATTGGCACTTTCGCTCTCTCTACTGCTTTTAAAGCAGATCCATCGCAAAGCCAGTACCCTGCACGTATTTTACATACAAAACTTGCTAAATTCATAACAGGAAATGTGGGCAGTTTAAATATAGCTTTCAACTGATACGCAAATTCATCCCATACTGATGTATAACCACAGTCTTCTATTATTCCTTTAACATTACTCGGTAAAGTTTCTCCTGATACAAGCATTACAGTGGCTGCACCCATTGAAATGCCAAAAAGGATAATATTTGAATTATTATCCTCTTTGATTAAAAAATTAATCCATTCTACAATGTCTAGTCTGTCATCATATCCCATTCCTATATAATCACATTTACTTAATCCTTGTCCCCTAAGGTCTGGAATAAGTACATTGTATCCCATATTATAAAAGTGTCTTGCAAAAGTACTCATAAGCTTACCTTCACTTGTATATCCATGAACTGCTATAATCCATTTGTTTGTTTTATTAGCATTCACTATTTTATATCCATGAAGCTTTAGTTTATCAAAAGATGTTATATACTCATCTTTATAATCCGATTCATTTAAAAGCCACTCTATATCTGCCTTTTTATTTTCTCCACTAGTCTCATCTTGAGAAACCTTTTCTTTATCATTTCCAAATTCATTTTTAAATAAAACATCCTTAGATGTATGTGAGTTTATAGCTAAGTTATAAAAGTAATTTCCTACATATCCTAGCAAAACTATTATGAACATTAGAACTAATATACATATCCAAAATATCATTCTAATTCCTCCTATTTATTCAATTCATATAGTTTATGCTAGCATAAATTTGTGTACTACTAGTTAATTCTAAGTTTTCTGTATCTATTAAAAGCAGCCATTATCTCTTGTTTTCTAGGTAATGCTAAGTTTCCACTACCACCTTTAGTTCCACTAATTGATAATAACCCTTTTGAATTAATTTCATCTAATATTATGTCCGCCACTTCTGTTAAAGTAAGATTATTATTAATTATTTTATCTTCTGCAAGCTTCATCATATTTCCTATTGATGTAACTTGTTCTCTATCTACTATTTGCTCTACACTTCTTAAATTAATCTCATCTCTATTTATAATAAGTCCATCTATCCCTAAAGTTTTAATTTTAATTCCTTTAGGACCTTTTTCTATAGAGCCTTTACGTAGCTTTCTATTAAAATCAATATTAACGTTTATATTTTTATTTTTTATTCTATTTAATATTAATCCTTTAGCTAATTGTTTAGCTCTTAAAGTTACATCTTTAGGCTCGTAAGCATCCATTTGAATTACAGTATCTGCAATATCAAAATAATCTCCTGAACTACCAACAACTATAATTGTTGAAATATTCTTTTCTTCATATATTCCTCTAACAAGTTCTATAAATGGTGTTATGGGCTCATCTTCACTTGAAACTAAACTTTGCATAACATCATCTCTTATCATAAAATTTGTAGCTGATGTATCTTCATCAATAAGTAGAAGATTTGAATTTGCTTCCATAGCTTCCACTATATTAGCTGCCTGTGATGTACTTCCACTTGCATTTTCACTTGTAAATTTCTTTGTATCTTTTCCATTTGGAAGATTATTTATAAATAATGATATATCATCCTTTATAATTGATCTCCCATCTTCTGCTCTTACTTTCATTGAAGTATTATCTGATATTACATATTCTCTTCCATCACCTTCAATGTGGTTATAAACTCCTACTTCTAAAGCATTTAAAAGAGTTGATTTACCGTGATATCCACCACCAACGATTAGTGTTATTCCTTTTCTTATTCCCATTCCTTTAATTAAACCTTTATTTGGAACATTTATCTCTACTTCTAACTCTTTTGGAGAAATGAATTTCTTACCATCTCTTAGTGGTCTTGTTGATACTCCACTTTCTCTTGGAAGAATAGCTCCATTTCCTACAAAAGCAACTAAATCTCTTCTTTTAAGTTCTTCTCTTATAAATTGCTGATCACAAACTAGTAAAACTCTATTTTTAAGCTTTGTTTTATCTAAGTTTTCATACTTTAAGCTATTATTAACTATATTAGGTAAGAAATCATATAATATCTTTTGAAGTTCTCTTCCTAAAACACTTCTTCCTCTTGCAGGGAATCCAACTTCAAATCTAGCTTCAATTTTATCTTCATTAATTACAATTGAAGTTCTATCTAATATTTCTTGTGGACACTTACTTATATTTATAATCCCACTCTTTCCTGAACCCATTACTCTATCACCATATTTATTTATATTTTGATAAAATGCTCTAGTTATAAAATCTTGTACTGCTATTTTTTTATGATTCTCATCAAATAATTCTTTAGGAATATTATTAAAGTTACTCTTCATAGTAACCCTTAATCTTGAAGGTGCAGCAAAAGGATCACCTTGTACATGGTCAATATGTAAAGTATAATCTTTAAAATCATACTCTCCTTCTAAAGACTTATATGCCTTATATCCTCTTCCATCTATAGAATCAATTTCTTTTCTTAAGTAGTTTAAATCTCTCATATTATTTCTCCTTATCATCTTTTATAAAAAACTCATCAACAATCTTTTCACCCATTCTTCTGTACATATTGCTCATATTTATCATAGAACATAATAGAAGAAATTTATCTTCAAACTCTTTATCTTCATCTTCTTTAACCTTTTCTTCTATTGATGCAGTCTTATTTAGAACTTCTTTTTCAAATAGATCTAAATCAGTTTTTGACTGCTGCAAGAAATCCTCATATATTTGTCTTAAAGGATAATCTTCTCCTTTTTCGTATTTTTTTACTATATGATTTAAGGAGTCTTTTATATCACTAATTGATAATGACCCTTTTAAGTTATATATAAAGCTCATAAGTATTAAATGCTCTTTTGAATACTTTTTATTTTGTATTGGCATTAATAGCTTACCTTTTGCATAATTATTTATCATTGTTTTTGTAAGTACTTTATCATCGTCATTTCTTTTAGCTTCGCTATATTTGTTTTCAAATAATTGAATTACTTGATCCATATATAAGTCTATTTCTGGTATCTCTTCTAGCTTAATATTTTTGTCTAATGCTAACTCTTTTACTAAAGTAGCCATTTCCTGTCTTTCCATAAACAACACTTCCTTATCTAGTTTTAAAAACTACATGATAAAATATCTATATTTCAATAATAATAGTATTTCGAAGATAATTCAATATTTTTACATAAAAATACGTATTTTCACCGGAATTTGAGCCAATAATAACTTTGACCATATATATAGTATACTCGTATAATGATATTATAGTAAGTAGTTATTGAAACTACGTGGAATTTATTGGAGGTTTAATTATGGAAAAGTATTTTAGAGAACCCTTAAACGGATTAACACATCTTATTGGTGCAGTTCTATCTTTAATAGGATTAATTGCCCTTGTTACAAAAGCTATTGTAATTCACAGTTCATTTATTGCTATACTTTCAGTTATTTTGTTTGGAGTAAGTATGATTTTGCTCTACACAGCTTCCACAACTTATCACTCAGTAATTTCAACTGAAAAAGTTATTTATAGATTAAAAAAATTAGATCACTCAATGATTTTTGTACTTATTACTGGTTCATACGCACCATTTTGTTTAATTGCCCTTAATAATAAAGCTGGATGGATTCTTTTCTCTGCAGTATTTATTTCTGCTGTTCTTGGGATAACATTTAAAATGTTTTGGGTAACATGTCCTAAATGGGTATCAAGTGTTATGTACATTGCTATTGGTTGGTTTGCTATCTTTGCAATATACCCACTATCTCAAGTACTTAATCCTATGGCTTTATTTTTACTAGTTCTTGGAGGAATTATGTACACAATCGGCGGTGTTATATATGCCTTTAAAGATGATACCTTTAAACTAGGTTCATTTGGAACTCATGAAATATTCCATGTATTTATATTGCTTGGAACTCTATGCCACTTTATCGCAGTATTCTTTTATGTGCTTTAATATAAAACCCCACACTTTGGCTTAAATGTAAAGTGTGGGGTTTTTATTATTTTATTTAATATTTATTTTTATAATCCCATCTTTTTTAAGATTCTTAAATACAACTTTAAGCAAAGAATATATTGGGACTATGCAAAATGCCACAATTGGTCCTCCAATTGCAGCACCACAAACAACTAAAAATATATCTGTTATTGGATGTATCTTCATAGCTCTTCCCATAATAAACGGAACTACGACTCTCCCTTTTAAAGTTTGAGCAATTAAAAATAAAAGTGATAATTTTAAAACCATATCAAATCCCATTGCTATAGCTATTACATATGGAACTATCATTGATATAAAGAAGCCAAGGAAAGGTATAAATGCTAATATAAACGTTGTAAATGCTAAAAAGCAAGCACTAGGCATACCTATTATTAAATATCCTACAAGAACCATTAATGATAGTGATAATGCGACTGTTGCCTGCCCTATAATGTATGTTGATAGAACTTTATCACCTTCACTTAATATCTTACTTGTAACAGCTTTATATTTTTCTTTAGAAAACTTTAATACAGTCTCCTTAAATATATGACCATCCTTTAATAAGAAAAATGTTATTAAAAATACTAATATTAAATCTGAGAATATCATCATACCTTTATTAAATATGTTTTTAACATTAGAGAATAAACTAACTAAATAACCCATTATTTTATCAGAAAAATTATTAAAGAATCCCTTTATATCTTCTGTCTTCATATTATCTAACGATAATTGTCCTATTTGGTTATCTCTTATTGTTGAATTTATATATTCCTTAAGTTTAAAAATCTGTTCTAAAAAATACTCACTAAAATAACTAGTAAAACCGATAATAGCAACTATAAATATAATCAAAGTTAAAAGGGACGCTAAATTCTTCTTCATCCCTTTTCTTATGAATACTTCATTTAATGGTCTAAGTATATAAAATAGGAATATAGAGAATATAATCGGTGTAAATATTACAAGTACAAAAACATCTGCAAATTCATGCACTATTTTAAATTTATTTAGTAAAAATAAAAATATTAATGTTAAATTCCCTATTAATAAATAGGATATAGCCTTCTTATTATTCATAGATAAACGCTCCTTTTTAATATAGAGTTAGTTTATCCTAAAGAAATATCCTTTATCCTACTACATACTTACTTAATAACATCCTCAAAGGCTACAGGTATAACTTTCTCTAAATCTTTAGAGTTCATTTCTATTTGAATACCTATCTTACCTCCACTAAATACTATCCTTTCTAAATCAAGTGCTTCTTTTTGAAAGAAAGTTTTATACTGTTTCTTCATTCCTAAAGGTGAACAACCGCCTCTTATGTAACCTGTAATTTTATTTATATCTTTAACATGAATCATTTCAACTTTCTTTTCACCTGAAACTTTTGCACATTTTTTTAAATCAAGTTCTTCTAAAACCGGAATAACAAATACATACATATTTTTTGAATTACTAGTTGTAACTAACGTTTTATATACAGTCTTTGGATCCTGTCCAGTCTTTTTTGCAACTGCCGCTCCATCTATATGCCCATCTGATCCATCATAAGTTAATGAATTGTATTCTATTTTATTCTTATCTAAAATTCTCATTGCATTTGTCTTTTGCATAATAATTGTCTCCTTTTTATAAATTATTTATTTATATTATAACACCGTAATCTCTTTGTAATTATAAGTTCCTATATTTTAACTTTTATTACTTAATTATCTTGTAAAATATATATAAACTACTTTAAAAGGGGGATTTACTAATGAAAAGAGTTCTATTTATACTATGCATTATTTTCACCTTCTCATTTGTAAGCTGTAATGATGCTAATAAAACTATTTCTTCATCTGATGATAACAGTCTTGTAACTACTAATGATTTGATTTCCTTTGAAAAGCTAAACTCATTAATTTCGAAATATTTAGAAACTAGTATAGGACTATCCCTTACTTCTAATTCAAAGGTATTTGAATCACACAATTTAATAGGTACAGAGCTTAAACATAACACTATATATGCTTACATACAGTCTTTCGTACAAGAATATAAAGTTGATAATAATAAAGCTTACGCAAGCTCTGGCGGTGATTTTACAGGCATTGTTTATTTAAATAAAGATAGTGGTGAATACAAAGTTGTTTCACATGACTTTCCTACTGAATCTTCTGATTCCAAAAATTTATTTCCTAAAGAACTATTAAAAAAATTCAGTACATCTTCTTATGAAAATATTAAGTCTAAAAC
>NZ_JAVXRL010000084.1:0-6457 GCF_036643715.1 Clostridium sp.
TAAGACGTTGCCAGGTGTGAACTAAGAGATAGTAATTTTACTATCTCTTTTTTTTGTGCACAAAAATATTTATAAGGTTTAATCTTAGATAAAGTTATATTTTGTCGTAGTTTCGGGTTTTATTAATTATAACTAAAAAATATATTAAAAAAATGAAGAAACATATTTTAATTTGTAGTAATTTATAATAAGAAAAAAATAGAGAAAATAAGCATTAAATGTTATAATTGTAAAGTAATGTAATGAAAAAGGAAAGCAAGTGATAAGGAGGGGGTAAGATGACACAAGCAACGAAGAAGAAGACTGTTATAAAAAAGGGTCAAATTACAGATTTTGATAATTATTTATTCCATGAAGGAAAAAATTATAATAGCTATCGATTTATGGGGGCTCATAGTGTTATAGAAAAAAGAAAAAGAGGAATAAGATTTACAGTTTGGGCACCAAATGCAAGTGCTATTTATGTTGTGGGGGATTTTTCAGATTTTAAGCCATTAGAAGAGTATAAGATGGAAAGGCTAACTGAAAAAGGTATATGGAGTTTATTTATTAAAGATTTAAAACCTGGAGTTAAATATAAGTATTATATAGTAAATCAATGGGGAACAAACGGGGTATATAAAGCTGATCCATACGCAGAAATTTCAGAATTAAGACCAAATAGTGCATCTATTGTTAAGGATGATATTAAATTTAAATGGGCTGATAGAAAATGGATAAATAAGAGAAATAGAACTAACATATATGAAAGTGCAATAAATATATATGAAGTACATTTAGGATCATGGAAAACTGAAAACGGTAAGTTTTTAACATATAGAGAACTTTCAGAGAAATTAACTAATTATGTAGTAGAA
The DNA here is from genome assembly GCF_036643715.1 of Clostridium sp. Lineage (GTDB taxonomy): Bacteria > Bacillota > Clostridia > Clostridiales > Clostridiaceae > Clostridium. Next base: position 858 of record NZ_JAVXRL010000084.1, read on the forward strand.
ATGGGATATACACATGTAGAAATAATGCCACTTGTGGAACATCCACTAGATGCTTCTTGGGGATATCAAGGGACAAGCTATTATTCACCTACTAGTAGATATGGAGATAGTGATGGACTTAAGGAATTAATAAATTGTCTTCATAGAAATGATATAGGAGTAATTTTAGATTGGGTTCCAGGACATTTTTGTAAAGATGAGCATGGATTATATATGTTTGATGGTGGTCCAACATATGAGTATGAAGAGGGATGGAAAGCTGATAATAAAGGATGGGGAACATTTAATTTTGACCTTGGGAAACAAGAAGTTAAAAGCTTTCTAATATCAAATGCTCTATATTGGATAAGAGAATTCCATATTGATGGAATAAGAGTTGATGCTGTCTCTAATATGCTCTATTTAAATTATGGTCGAAATGAAGGCGAATGGATGCCTAATAAGTATGGTGGAAATGAATGTTTAGAAGGAATTGAATTTTTAAAAGAATTAAATTCTACGATAGCATCAGAATTTAGTAATTTGTTAATGATAGCAGAAGAATCAACATCATGGCCTAATGTATGTAAGTCTATAGAAGATGGTGGACTTGGATTCAACTTTAAATGGAATATGGGTTGGATGAATGACACATTAAAGTATATAGAGGTTGATCCTATATACAGAAAGCATAATCATAATAATTTAACTTTTTCAATGATGTACAACTACTCAGAAAATTTCATATTACCTATTTCCCATGATGAAGTAGTTCATGGTAAAAAATCATTAGTTGATAAAATGTGGGGAGATTATTTCAATAAATTCTCAGGACTTAGAATGTACTTAGCGTATATGATGGGACATCCAGGCAAGAAACTTCTTTTCATGGGATCAGAATTTGGTCAGTTTATTGAGTGGAGAGAATATGAGCAGCTTGAATGGAAGCTTATAGATGGATATGAGATGCATAAATTGACTAATGAATATTGTAAAAATTTAAATAGGTTTTATAAGGAAAGTAGAGCATTATGGGAACTTGATTATAGTAATGAAGGTTTCCAATGGATAGATGCAGATAATAATGAGCAAAGCATCCTGCTATTTATGAGAAAAGGTAAAAATGAGAAGGATACATTAATTTTTATATGTAACTTTACTCCTGTAGTTTACTATGATTTTAAAATAGGTGTACCATATTTAGCAGATTATAAAGAAGTATTAAATACAGATAATAAGGAATATGGTGGTTCAGGTCAAGTTATGGAGGAAGTATTAGTTGCAGAAAATAGCGAGTGTCATAATATGCCGTACTCAATAAATATTAAAGTACCACCTATGGGAGTATCTGTAATTGGTATTGAAAAATTTAATGAATTAACTATAAGTAATAAAACAATTTTAGAAAAATAAATAAGGGGTGAACTAAAAAATGAAGGTTTTGATTGCAGCATCAGAGGCACATCCGTTTATTAAAACAGGTGGTCTTGGAGATGTTATTGGAGCATTACCTCAAGCACTAAAGAATTTAGGCATGGATGTTAGAGTTGTTATACCTAATTATAGAGATATAAAAAAGGAAATTAAAGATAAGCTTAAATTTATTAAAGAATTTGTTGTGAGAGTAAGTTGGAGAGACCAATACTGTGGAATATTTGAGTATGAGTATAAGGGAGTAACATACTATCTTTTAGATAATGAGTATTATTTTAAAAGAGATGGATTATATGGTTACTATGATGATGGAGAAAAATTTGCTTTTTTTGATAGAGCAGTACTTGATTTTATAAAAGAGATAGAATGGAAGCCAGATGTTATACATTGCAATGATTGGCAAACTGGTATGATTCCTGTTCTTCATAAAGTTGAATATATTAAAGATGATTTTTATAAAAACATTAAAACTATAATATCAATTCACAATTTATTTTTCCAAGGAACTTTTTCTAAAGAAATACTTCCAGAATTATTTGGATATGATTATGAGTTATTTAATAATGGAAGTATAGAATTACATGGTGGAGCAAGTTTTTTAAAGGGTGCAATAAATTATTCAGATAAAGTAACTACTGTTAGTGAAGCATATGCTGAAGAAATTAAAACACCTGAATATGGTGAAAAGCTAGAGGGTTTATTAAGATATAGAGGGGAATCTCTTAAGGGAATAGTTAATGGAATTGACTATGAAGAATATAATCCTGAAACTGATAAAAACATATTCAAAAATTATTCTGTAAAGACACTTGTATATAAAGATGAAAACAAAGAATACCTTCAAAAGAAGTTAGGGCTAAAGGTTGATAAAGATATTCCTATGATAGGTATGGTAAGCAGGTTAACACATCAAAAAGGATGCGATTTAATAACAAATATGATAGAAGGATTATTACAAAAGGAAGTTCAAGTTGTTGTTTTAGGAACTGGAGATTACATGTATGAAGATAGTTTTAAATATTTTCAAAATAAATACCCACAAAAACTATCTGCAAGTATAACTTTTGATAATGCCTTTGCCCATGAAATATATGCTGCATCAGATATGTTTTTAATGCCATCACTTTTTGAGCCTTGTGGACTTGGACAATTAATAGCATTGAGATATGGAGCAGTTCCTATAGTTAGAGAAACTGGAGGACTTAAAGATACTGTTATACCATATAATGAAATTTCAGGAGAAGGAAATGGTTTTGGATTTAAAAACTATAATTATGAGGAACTTAAGAAAATTGTAGAGTATGCATTAGATGTATATGAGGATAAAAATGAGTGGGATAAGTTAGTTGTGCAAGCTATGACTTCAGATAATAGTTGGATAAAGTCAGCTAATAAGTATAAGAAGATGTATGAAGAATTAATAGGTTAGTATTAATTTTATGGTATGAAAATAATAAGATGGGTTTATAAAAAGATAGATGTGGGAAGGGGATTTAAAGTGTATGGTCAATAAAGAAATAGTAGCAATGGTTTTAGCGGGTGGACAAGGTTCTAGATTAGGAGTGCTAACTAAAAATTTAGCTAAGCCTGCAGTTCCTTTTGGAGGAAAATATAGAATAATTGATTTTCCATTAAGTAATTGTGCAAATTCAGGAATATATACAGTAGGGGTATTAACACAATATAAGCCGTTAGAGCTTAATTCACATATTGGTATAGGTGATGTTTGGGATTTAGATAGAAGAGATGGAGGAGTTGCTATATTACCTCCATACCAAGAGGAAAAAGGTGGAGACTGGTATAAAGGAACAGCTAATGCGATTTATCAAAACATAGAATATATTGATAGATATAATCCAGAGTATGTACTTATACTATCAGGAGATCATATTTATAAAATGGATTATGATAAAATGCTAGAATTCCATAAAAAGAAAAATTCTGATGTGACTATAGCGGTTATAGAAGTTACTATGGAAGAGGCAACTAGATTTGGAATAATGAATACTAGAGAAGACTTATCTATATATGAGTTTGAAGAGAAGCCAGAAAATCCAAAGAGTAATAAAGCTTCAATGGGAGTATATATATTTAATTGGAAAGTGCTTAAGAAGTATTTAAAAGAAGATGAATTAGACAATTTTTCAAGTAATGATTTTGGTAAAAATATAATTCCAAAAATGCTTGGTGATAATAGAAGAATGGTTGCATATCCTTTTAAAGGGTATTGGAAAGATGTTGGTACTATAGATAGTTTATGGGAAGCTAATATGGATTTACTTAGAAATGAAAATGAGCTAGTTTTAAATGATGTTGATTGGAAGATATATTCAAGAAATCCTGTAAGACCTGCTCAATATATAGGTGAAGAGGCGAAAGTTAGAAATTCTTTAATTACGGAAGGTTGCCTAGTGTATGGAAATATTGAAAATTCAATATTATCACAAGGTGTTACAATCGGTAAAAATGTTGTAATTAAAGATTCTGTTATAATGCCAAATGTTCATATAGAGGATGATGTAATTATAGAAAAAGCTATAGTTGGATCTGAGGCTGTTATAGGAAAAGGTTGCAGAGTTGGTAATGGTATAGAAGTTTCAGTAGTAGCTGCAAATGAAAATTTAGAAACAAGAATAGTTTGCGATGATAGTAAATTAGATATCGGACCAAGAGATATTTTTGTAGAAGAAAATTGTTATTAAAATAATAGATAATTAGCTAGTGATAAAGGGGTAGTATTCATGAATAATTGTTTGGGAATAATTAATTTAGATGAGAATGAAAGTAGAATGGGTGAGCTTGTAAGGTATAGAACATTAGCTTCAGTACCAATTTCAGGCAGATATAGAGTTGTAGATTTTGTATTATCAAATATGGCTAACTCAGGAATTGAGGGCATAGGGATATTTACAAAAAATAAATCAAGATCATTAATAAACCATTTAACTAATGGTAGGCCATGGGATCTTCATAGAAAGAAAGATGGTCTTAGAGTATTTAATTTTAGTGATCATGATCCAATATATGATGATGTGCATAATTTTGCTGAGAATATTGAGTTTATAAAAAGTAGTAGAAAAGAGTATATACTATTAGCACCTTCATATATGGTATGTAACATTGATTATAATAGTTTAATAAAAGAACATGTTGAAAAGAAAAATGATATAACAGTTGTTTATAAAAATGTGGATAACGCAAGTGAAAGTTTTATAGACTGTGAAGTTCTAAATATTAATGAAGCTTATAGAGTTATAAGTATTGGTGAAAATATAGGCAAAGAAAATAAAGCAAGTATTAATATGGAAATGTATATAATGAGAACTGATTTATTCATAGATATAGTTTATGAATGTATAAAGAGCGGCGTATATAGAAAGATAAAAGAATATATAAGTAGAAATTTAAATGACTTCAAAGTAGGAGCATTTGAGTTTGATGGATATTTAGCTTGTGTTAATTCTATTAAATCATATTTTGATGTTAATATAGATTTATTAAATCAAGATGTTAATAAAGAATTATTTTATGATAACAAGCCTATATATACAAAATCACAGGATGAAGCACCAACTCAATATACTGAAGTTAGTAATGTAGTTAACTCTATAGTTGCAAATGGATCATATATTGAAGGGACTGTTAAGAATTGTATTATAGGTAGAAGAGTATATGTTGGAAAAGGAACAGTGCTTAATAATTGTGTTATTATGCAAAATAGTATTATTGGAGATAATGTTGAGATGAGTAAAGTTATTGCAGATAAGGGTACTGTAGTAAATGAAAATCAAAATATTAGTGGTACGGATAATTATCCAGTAACTATTCAGAAGAGAAGAGCAATATAAATATTAAAATTAATTGATGGAGTTATACTAAAAACTTATTTGAGTTTGTTTAGTATAACTCCATTTTTATATTTTAATAAATATATTCATATGGTTTAAATATAGGAAGTTATATATTTAAGTAGCGTATTTTCTTTGAAACCGTGTGATTTGTATTAATTAAACCTTTAAACTCTACCTAGAGTGTCGATAGTATCATAATGTAGTTATTTGTATTAAATTGGAGTATTATAAGTATAATATTATATTATGAAGCAATTTAGTATATGGATGGGTATAAACTGTGATATTATAAAACACGTCGCTGATGCAGCACACAAGTTTAAACAGTTTATTTCA
>NZ_JAVXRL010000085.1:0-6024 GCF_036643715.1 Clostridium sp.
AGTTATGGTTTTTAGTACTAAAATACTTCCAAGAAGTCTGATTAGAAAAATAATATTAACTACAAATAAGTAAAGGGGGAGACTTATATAGTATGGGGGAAGGGAATTTAAAAAGAAACTTAACGTACGTTATGTATTATATAGTTTGTTATATAGTAAGTATTCCATTGTATGCTTTTATAACATTACTAAATGGAGATTTTCTAAGTGATAGAATATTTCCATTCGAAGTACCTTTAATAGTAAACGTAATTATATGTTTTATTATATTTATAACAGCAATGAGTATATCTATAATACCAGCATATATGCTAACTTTGAATAAATTTCAGGAAAAAATTAAAAGTAAATTTATATATAAAATATTTTTCATAATAAATATTTTGATATCAACATTAATTTACTTAGTACCATTTTTCACTGGAAAAATGGATAACTTTTAATATTTAATATAAAGTTAAAGAGTGTCGACTAAGAAGTCGACACTCTCTTTAAATTAAGCTCTAAATATAACTTCTTCTCTAGAGAACATATATTTAGCAAATAATACAGCTAAAACAACATAAGCTATGTGCCATCCAAATACTATAAGTATATGGGTTTCATTAAATACACCTGCCATAACTTCCTTCATTAAAGCAACAGAATTTGCAACTGGTATATTAAATATAAGCATAGATACACTCTTTGCATCCATAAATACAGGAACATATGAAAGAATCATAAATGGCATAACTAATCCAGATAGATAAGTTCCAGCTTCCTTTACAGATTTGGCATAAAGACTTACGCATGTTTCAAGTGAACATATAGCAATTAATAATAGCAATGATATTATAAGAATAAATACTATACTAGTTGGAGTTAAAGAAAGTGAGAAACCATCTTCAAGCCCCGGTAAGTTTTGCATTGCAAAATACATAGAACCTAAACTTAAAATTAAAGCTAAAGCAGACACAACACTCATAGAAACTATTTTACCCCAAAGAAGAGCATTCCTATTACAAGCAGTTGAAAGCAATGGTTCTAAAGTATTTCTCTCTTTTTCACCAGCACCAAGGTCAGCAGCAATTGCAAGAGTTGGTGAAATCATAAGAATAATTATAAGAGAAGGTATCATACCCATAAAGCTACTAGCCATAGGATTAATAGCGGCCTCACTTATACCTGACTTAACAGAAACATCGAAAGGTTTAAGTATTGCAGGATCAATATTTTCAGAAACTAACTTATCAGATACAATTTTATCTGAAAGACCACTAAATAGATGTTCAACTAAATTTGCTGCAATTGATGAGTTGTTTGAGTTTTCATCAATTAAAACTTGAAGATCAGCCTTTTCACCTTTAGCAATCTTTTTATCAAAATCATTTGGTACATCAACGATAAGTTGAATGTCACCATCTTTTAATGCCTTTGTAGGGTCACTTACATCTTTTATATTTATATTTTCTTGAGATTTTAAAATATTAGTAACGCTGGAGTTTAAATCACCTTTAAGAGCAATGTTTATATTTTCAGTAGCCTTTTTAGATGAGTCCTCCATACCTTTAAACATTACATTAAAAATTATTGGGAAAACTAATATAGGAAGTAAAATAGAGAAAATAATAGTCTTCCTATCACGGAAAATATCTTTAAGTTCCTTCTTAAAAACAATTAAAAAATTACTCATGACTGCCACCTCCAATTAAAGAAATAAATACTTCTTCAAGATCATTATTATTATATTTTTCCTTAAGGGTATCTATTGAAGAATCCTCAATAAGTTTTCCTTTGTTTATAATAACAACTCTATCGCAAAGCTTCTCAACTTCTCTCATAGAGTGACTAGAAAAGAGAATTGTCTTTTTTTCTTTTTTACAATCAAGAATAAAATCTTGAATAGTTCGTGCAGCAGTTACATCAAGGCCTGTACTAGGTTCATCAAAAAGCATAACACTCGGGCTATGGACTATTGAACGTGCTATAGAAACCTTTTGTTTCATACCTCTAGAGAACTTAGAAACTTTTTTATCAATATAGTCATCCATATCAAACTTTTTAGATAATTCATTAATTCTAATATCAGCATCTTTATCAGAAATTCCATAAAGGTTAGCAAAATATTTAATGTTTTCTCTAGCTGTTAGCCTATCATAAAGACCCACATCCCCTCCAAATAAAATTCCGATTTCATTTCTTACTTTTATTGAATCTTTAGATGCGGAAAAACCATTAACTATAGCTTCTCCTGAAGTAATATTAAGCATTGTTGAGATCATTCTAAGAGTAGTAGTCTTACCTGCACCATTTTCACCAAGAAGTCCAACTATTTCGCCAGGATTAACTTTAAAAGATACGTCACTAACAACAGTAGCTTTTTTAAATTTCTTTGTTAAGTTTTTAATTTCTAACATAATATCCCCCTTATTACTTTCTTCTTATATTATTTCAAATTTTTAATAATAAATAATTATTAAGAAGAGTATCCCTAATTACTCTACATGTAATATATTACCAAAAAGCGAATAATAATAAAATAATAACATTTTAGATAAAATTTGTAAATAGTATTAAAGAACTTTTTATATGGTAATTATATGTATTTTAAAAAGTAACCAGAACGAAAAATAAAAATGCCTTGACAGAAAATGGAGAGTACAATACAATATTAAAAAAGAATAAATTTTAAAGTTAATATACACTTTAAATTGGTCCTGTGAGGCCAGAAAGGAGTATGCAACTATGTTATCTATAAGTAATAGAAGAATCATAGCTTTGTCTTTAGAGATAAATTTAAATAATAATGAACATACGAGGATGATTAAGAGAGCAATTTAAAGTATTGTGGTCTCTTTATTATCCTTTTTTTTATAAAAATTTATCTTTTAAAGTGTATTTTTAGCATCAAACGTAAAAAGTTAAAAAGTTTTGAGGAGGGCTAGGCATGAAAGCAAAGCTTATATTAGAAAATGGTATTATTTTCGAGGGAAAATCCTTTGGATACGCAGGTGAAAGCGTTGGAGAAGTAGTATTTACAACAGGAATGACAGGATATCAAGAGGTTTTAACAGACCCTTCATACCACGGTCAAATAGTAACAATGACATATCCTTTAATAGGGAATTACGGAATAAATTTTGATGATATGGAATCAAGCAAGCCACAAGTTAAAGGGTTCATCGTTAGAGAGAAATGCAATATACCAAATAATTTCAGATGTGAAATGAATTTAGATGATTACTTAAAGCAAAACAAAGTTGTTGGTATCGAAGGAATAGATACAAGAGCATTAACAAAAATATTAAGAAATAATGGAACAATGAAAGGTGTAATAACATTAGACCATTCAGAACTTTCAGAAGTGAAAAAAGAATTAGATGCATTTTCTAACAAAGATGCAGTAAAAATAGTAACGACTAATAAGGCATATCAAATAGATGGAGATGGAAAGCACGTAGCAATAATAGATTACGGAATAAAGAATAATATTTTAAGATGCTTCAAGAAGAGAGGATGCAAAATAACAGTATTCCCATCAGACGTATTAGCAGAAGAAGTACTTAAAGTAAATCCAGACTTAGTATTCTTATCAAATGGACCTGGAGATCCACAAGATTTAGAAAGAGAAATAGAAAATATAAAGAAGATCATTGGAAAGAAACCTATAGTTGGAATTTGTTTAGGACATCAGCTTTTAGCATTAAGCTTAGGTGGAAACACAACTAAATTAAAATTTGGACATAGAGGATGTAACCACCCAGTAAAAGATTTAGAAACTGGAAGAGTTCATATAACATCACAAAATCACGGATACGTTGTTGATGAAATACCAGAAGATGTTGAAGTAACACATTTAAATATTAATGATGGAACAGTTGAAGGATTAAAGCATAAAAAAATGCCAGTATATTCAGTTCAATTCCATCCAGAAGCATCAGCTGGACCAAAAGATTCAGAATATATATTTGATAGATTTTTAAATTACGCACTATAAGATATTAGGAGGATTAAGATATGCCATTAAATAAAGATATAAAAAGAGTTTTAGTTATAGGATCAGGACCAATCATAATAGGACAAGCAGCAGAATTTGATTACTCAGGAACACAAGCTTGTGAAGCGCTTAAAGAAGAAGGGTTAGAAGTTGTATTAATAAACTCAAATCCAGCAACAATAATGACAGATAAAGAAGTTGCAGATAAAGTTTACTTAGAACCATTAACATTAGAATTTGTAGAGAAAGTAATAGCTAAGGAAAGACCAGATAGCTTACTTGCTGGAATGGGTGGTCAAACAGGATTAAACCTTGCAGTAGAACTTTATGATAGTGGTGTTTTAGAAAAATATGATGTAAAAGTAATAGGAACATCTATTGAATCCATAAAAGAAGGAGAAGATAGAGAGCTATTTAGAAATATGATGAATAGAATAAGTGAACCAGTAATACAAAGTGAAATAGTAACAGACTTTAAAGCTGGTATGGACTTTGCAAATAAAATAGGATACCCAGTTATAGTAAGACCTGCATACACTTTAGGTGGAACAGGTGGAGGAATAGCTGAAACTGAAGAAGAACTTAGTGAAATATTAAAATCAGGTCTTCAGTTAAGTACAATAGGACAGGTACTTTTAGAAAAATCAGTTAAAGGTTGGAAAGAAGTAGAGTATGAAGTAATGAGAGATTCATACGGAAACTGTATAACAGTATGTAATATGGAGAACATAGACCCAGTTGGAATACATACAGGTGATAGTATAGTTGTAGCACCGTCACAAACATTATCAGATAAAGAATATCAAATGCTTAGAACAGCATCAATAAATATAATAAACGCAGTAGGAATAGAAGGCGGATGTAACGTACAATTTGCACTTAATCCTGAAAGTTTTGAGTATGCAGTAATTGAGATAAATCCAAGAGTTTCAAGATCATCAGCATTAGCTTCAAAGGCAACAGGATATCCAATTGCAAAACTTGCAGCTAAAATTTCATTAGGATATGGATTAGATGAAATTAAAAATGCTGTAACTCAAAAAACATATGCATGTTTTGAACCAAGTTTAGATTACGTAGTATGTAAAATTCCAAAGTGGCCTTTTGATAAGTTCTTTGGAGCAGATAGAGCTCTTGGAACAAAGATGATGGCAACTGGAGAAATAATGGCTATAGGATCTAACTTTGAGCAAGCATTCTTAAAAGGAATAAGAAGTTTAGAAATAGGAAGATATTCATTAGACTTTAAGAAGTTTAGAGACTTAAGCATGCAAGAATTAAAAGAAAGAGTTGTAACTCCTGATGATGAGAGAATATTTGCTTTAGCAGAAATGCTTAGAAGAGATTATAGAGTAGATAAAGTATCAAGAACAACAGGAATAGATGAATTCTTTGTAGAAAAAATAAAATGGATAGTTGATGAAGAGCAAAGATTAAAGCTTAGTAAAGTAGAAGATTTAGATAAAGAATGGCTATTAAATTTAAAGAAAAAAGGATTCTCAGATAAGGCTATAGCAGACTTCTTAAAAATATGTCCAGAGGACGTAAATAGATTAAGAGATATATGGAACATTAAACCTTCATACAAGATGGTTGATACATGTGCAGGAGAATTTGAAGCTTTATCACCATATTATTACTCAACATATGACCAGTATGACGAAGTTACTATAACTAAAGATAGAAAGAAAGTAATTGTTATAGGTTCTGGGCCAATAAGAATAGGACAAGGAATAGAATTTGATTATGCTTCAGTTCATTGTGTAAAGGCACTAAAGAGCATGGATATAGAAACAATAATAATAAACAACAATCCAGAAACAGTAAGTACAGATTTTGATATATCAGATAAGTTATATTTTGAACCATTAACAGAGGAAGATGTTTTAAATATAATAGAAAAGGAAAATCCAGATGGGGTTATACTTCAGTTTGGTGGACAGACAGCTATAAAGCTTGCTAATTTCTTAAAGGAAAAGAATATAAAGACTTTAGGAACAACAGCAGATCAAATAGATATGGCAGAAGATAGAGAAAAGTTTGAT
>NZ_JAVXRL010000086.1:0-6011 GCF_036643715.1 Clostridium sp.
AGAAGAACTTTAAAGTTTAAAAAGAGTAAATGGTAATAAAATTACGCTGTAAATCCGAAGCCTTAAGTTAATACTTGAGAGTTTATTAGGAAATATGGCGTTTTTATTATGTCTTTCTTACTTAGATTTAAGACGTTAAAGAAGAAATCTAAGAACTATATATAGCGTGGAGCAACTCACGTAAAAGGCGTAATTATAGGAGGAATATCAAAATGGAAGAACTATTAAAAGAACAGGGCTTTACGGATGAACAAATTGCAACTATTACTGGTGCTATGACTACTAAAAAGATTTATACCACTAAAGTAGAAAATGCAGACGTAAGGTATCAAAAGGCTACTGATGATAAAAAGGATTTAGAAAAGCAATTAAACACTGCTAATACAACTATAACTAATTTAAAGCAGTATGAAACTGATAATGAAAAGCTAAAAGGTGATATAGCTACATATGAAGCTACTAATGAGACTTATAAAAAAGAATTAGAAGCTAAAGATTTTAATTATGCTATTGATAAAGCTTTTGGTGATTATAAAGTATCTGATTCTAAGGCTAAATTAGTTAAGTCGTTATTAGAAAATGATAAGTTGAAAGTTGTTGATGGAACTGTAATAGGTCTTAAAGAACAGATTGAAGCTATAAAAAAAGATCATGATTATCTATTTGAAAAAGAAATAGGCGGAACGGGTTCATTTGAAACTGGTGGAGCTGGCGGAAAAGAATCAGACCAAAAGGAAAGTTTTGCAACTCAATTAGGCAAGCAAAAAGCGGAACAAATTCAAGCAAAAGGAATTGCAGATTTTATAAAATAGGAGGAATGAAATAAATGAAACAAAGTTCATATTCAATTGGAGCACAACAAAAAGATATTAGAGCATTAGCGGGAGATCATTATGTTAATACAAATATTAAAGTAGCTAAAACTTCGGTAAATGCAAAACTTAAGAATGGCATATTACCAGCTGGAACTATAGTTTCTTCAGTAGGAGCGCCGGTAACGGGAGCAACAGCATTTGGAGTTACATTTGCTGATGTGGATTTTAATGGTACAAAAGGCACAGAAATATTACCGGTATGCATACACGGATTTTTATCTAAGAAAAAGATAAAAGAATATACAGGTGTTGATGTAACGGCAGAAGATATAGCAGCATTAAACATGATTAAATTTTTATAATTAAGGGAGGAAAAAACAATGGATTTAAAAGAATTTTTAAACTCAGCTAACATAGCATTATATTTAAAGGAATTACCACAAGAACAAAGTATAGACAAAGCTCTATTCCCTAGTAAAAAGCAATTAGGAACTGAATTACAATTCGCAAAAGGTGCAAAGAAAAAGGCAGTAGCATTAAGAATGAGTACTTTTGATGTAGCAGCTAAAGTAAGAGCTTTAAGCGCTTCAATTAATGTAGAAAAGAAAGAATTGCCTTTCTTCAAGGAATCAATGGGAGTTAATGAAACTACCAGAAGAGATTTAATAAATGCAATAGGATCAAATAATGAAAATTTAGTAAAGGCTGTAATAGCTCAAGTTTTTGAAAATTATGCGGTACTAGTTGAAGGTGCTCATATACAAGCTAAAAGAATGAGAACATCATTAATCCAAAAAGGAGAAATAAATCTTACTACTGAAGATGGTGACATAGTAGTTGATTATGGAGTTCCTAGTAATCATAAAGAAACTATAACAACTGCTGCTAAGAAATGGAATGTAGCTACTGCTGACATTGTTGGAGATATAGATAGACATCAAAAAGCTATTACAAATGATGGATATACAAAACCAACAACTTTATTAATGACTGAAAAAACATTCTGTGATACATTTTTAATAAACACAGCAATAACAAATCATTTAAAAGCTGGAGAATCAACAAAAAATATGATACTTAGCCAACAAGATTATATTAATTTTACTAAAGAGAGATTAGGAGTTAATATAGGATTCTTAGAAAATTCAACATTTATTCCAGCAGAAGGTGAAGCTTCACAATCTTATTATGAAGATGGTACAGTAACATATATGAGTGGTGCAACTTTAGGTAGTACAGTGTATGGAACTACACCAGAAGAGTTTGATAAGGTTTATGGTTCAAGTAAACTAGATACATCTATAGTTGATTTAGCTATTGCAGTAACAACTATGGTTAAAGAAGATCCGGTAGCAGTTGATACAAAGGTATCACAATTAGTATTACCTAGTTTTGAAAGAGCAGATGAAGTATTCTTTGCTAAAGTTTATTAGTATGAGAGGGATTTAATCCTTCTCTTTTTATTTAGAGGAGGTATTTATATTAATGGATCCATTAGAGTTATTAAAATTATTATTGCAAGAAAAGAAATATCCTTATTTTGAAGATGATGAGTTAGATGCTTTATTTATAACTTATAAAGAAGATGTGTATCTTACTGCATCTAAGCTTTGTTTAATGAAAGCAGATGGAGATAAAAAAGTTAAGGTAGGACCTATTGAAATAGAAGGACCAGGTTCTGATTATTGGATTAATCTATCTAATGATTATAGTAAATTTATTACAAAAGATACTGTGGTTAGTTCTGGTGGCTATAAAAGTACAATGAAAAGAGCTGATGGTCAATGAGTTTAGATAAAGAATATCTAAGAAAGAAGGTTATTCAAGGAATTGAAAAAATGCCTTATGATGTTAGTATTTATAGAGCTGTATTAGATGATTATAAAGAAGTTAATGGATATGAAAAAGTAACGGATTTAACAGGGGTTTTATATAAATCTAATAATTATAGTAAAAATAATACCTCTTTAGCTAACAATGGAGAAATATCTGAAGAAGAGACTAAGAAGTTTTTAGTTGATTTTAATGATAAATCTGTAAAAGTTAAGAAGGGTGATTATTTATTTTATAAAAATAAATGTTATAAAGTTAATTCCTTAGGTGAAGATTTTGAAGTATTCTTCGAAATGGTGGTGGAAGAACATGAGTGGTTTGAAGTTTGATTTTAGCAACCTGGTAAAAGGTTTATCAGAAATGGATGAAAAAGTAACTAGAGCTTCTAACTTATACGCAGAAACCGCTGCTCAAACGATGATTGGTGAGGCTAAGAGAAATGCAAAGTGGATAGATAGGACAGGTAATTCAAGACAAACAATGGATACTAATGTAGTTAAATTACCTAATAAAGTTCAAATACAGTTAAGAGGCAATACACCTCATTTTAAATATTTGGAACTTTGTCATGAAAAGAAAAATGCTATACTTTGGCCAACAATTCAAAAGAACGCAGCAACTGTTATAAAAGGATGGGCTAAGGTGATTTGGAAGTGATTAAGTGATAGTTAAATTATATGAATTTTTAAAAAGTAAAGGAATTGATACATTTTTCATTGGTCAACGCCAAGGGGAGTGTAAAAGTAATTATGTTGTATTAAAAGATGATGGAATAATTGGATTAAATAATAAAGTTGGGAAGGGCTATATAGACCTTCTTTTTTTTATACCCCAAAATCAATTTACTAAGTGTGAATCATTTAAAAAACAGGTTAAAGGCTTAGTAAAAGAGTTTGGAAAGATTAGATATTCAGGTCAAGAGACAGGTATAGAAACTGATAATGATAAGAAAGCTCTTACGTTCAGTGTTTTATATGAAGTTCAAAAGAAATTGGAGGGATAAACAATGGAAGATAAAGTTATTTGCAATATAGAGTTGGTGGAGATAGTAACTGAAGAGACATCACCAAAAACTTTTATGTTTGATACTGCTGATGAAGCAACGTATTCACCAGATATAAGTGAAGGAAAGGAAAATATACTAAGAGTTAAAAATAGAATAGTATCTACTAATAAAACAGAGGATATCCAATATGGATCATCTTTAACATTTAAAGATACTGCATTCCAACCAGAAGTACTAGCTATAGTAGATGGTGGAACTGTAACTAAAACAGAAAATAAAGTAACTGGATATTCAGCTCCAGCAGTTGGTGGTGTAGTTAATAGAATACCTTGTACTATAAATATTTATACGAGTGAAAAAGATACAAGTGGAGAAGTGCTACAATATGCTAAGTTCAGTTATCCTTCATGTAAAGGAAAACCAGCTAAGTTTAGTTTTAAAGATGGAGAATATATGACTCCAGAGTACACAATGGTTTCGAGACCTGCAAAAGGTGCAAAACCATTTGATTTAACATTTGTTAAAGCGTTACCTACAATTACTAAAAGCGTGAGAGGTGAAGAATAATGAAAGTTACTAGCATAGATGAATTAAAAGCAATGGCCAAGGGTGAAATTGTTGAATTAAAAGGATTTGGAACAGAAACTTTTGTAGCTAGGCTAAGAAGGCCAAGTTTATTAAATATGGTTACAAACTCAAAGATACCAAATACATTGTTATTAGCATCTCACACTGTATTCTTTGGCGCTAAAACAAGTAAAGATGTAGTGTCAATGGATGAATCTAATCAATTATATAGAATTGTTGCAAAAGAAGCATTAGTTGAACCTACTTTAGAACAAATAGAAGAAGCTGGATTAGAATTGACAGATGAACAATTAATCGAAATATTCCAATACACACAAGTTGGTGTACGAGCATTAGAATCATTTCATAAAAAGCAAAAAGATATTAAGAATACTGAAAATAAGCAATAAATATAAACAAAGACCAAGCGAGATTGTGGGTATTGATAACACATATCTCGCTTTTTGTTTTGATGAAGCATGTGATTATATTGAGTCATTTAGAAGTGTTGAGTATGACAAAAATGGAAAAGGTAAAGAAATTTGGTCAATAAAACCTAAGTGGATAGATGAAGAAGTTAAAAAGAACAATAATAATTCTGATTTAATTTCAGAAATGCAAGCTGAATTAAAGAAATTTGAATAGGGGGTGATAAACAATGAGTGTAAATGTAGGTCAAGCAGTTGGATATTTAACCCTTGATAAAAATCCTTTTTCAGCTGGGTTGAAATCTGCTGGCCAAGATTTAAATAATTTCATGGATACTACTAAGAGTAGTGAAAGTAGAATAAATGGATTAGCAAATTCTATGACTGCATTTGGAGGAATGCTCACTAAAGGGGTGAGTATTCCTTTAGCTGGAGTTGGCGCACTATCCGTAGTTACTGCAGCTAATTTTGAAGAAGGTATGTCAAAAGTACAAGCTATATCAGGAGCAACAGGTCATGATATGGAATTATTAAGCGCTAAAGCTAAAGAAATGGGAAGTACAACTAAATTTAGTGCTACTGAAAGTGCTGAAGCTCTATCGTACATGGGAATGGCTGGATGGAAAACAGATCAAATGTTAAGTGGACTTCCTGGAATTATGAATTTAGCAGCTGCTTCAGGTGAAGATTTAGCAACTACAAGTGATATAGTTACTGATGCAATGACAGCGTTTGGATTAAGTGCAGAAGAATCAGGTAGATTTGCAGATGTATTAGCCTCGGCTAGTAGTAATGCGAATACTAATGTCGGAATGATGGGAGAAACATTTAAATATGTAGCTCCAGTTGCTGGTGCAATGAAATATAGTATTGAAGATACTGCTATAGCAATTGGATTAATGGCTAATTCAGGAATTAAGGCCAGTCAAGCAGGTACATCATTAAGACAAATAATGATGGGATTGCAAGGTGGAGTAGAATTAACAACAAAAAGTACGAATGCTTGGAGAATTGAAGTCGAAAATAGCGATGGAACTATGAGAGATTTTAGAAGTGTTCTTGTGGATCTTAGAGAAGGCTTTGCAGATATGACCGATGCTCAAAAGGCTCAAAATGCAGAAAGTATAGCTGGAAAAGTTGGAATGAGTGGATTACTTGCTATAGTAAATGCATCACAAACTGATTTTGATAAGTTATCAGGAGCTATTGACAATAGTGCAGGGTCAGCTGAAAAGATGGCTGAAATAATGGGGGATAATCTAAAAGGTAAATTTACTATATTTAAGAGTTCTTTAGAGGGTGCTGGGATAGCAATTGGTGAAACTTTATTACCAATGTTAACTGCTGGAGTAGAAAAAATAA
>NZ_JAVXRL010000087.1:0-5919 GCF_036643715.1 Clostridium sp.
CACGGAAGAGCTTTCAAAGGATTATTAGACAGATACTTCGCTTAAGAAGAAATATAAAGACTCATAGCAATTGCTATGAGTCTTTTTTGATTATTTATGACTTCCGTGAATTATATTGAAGCCTTCTTTTCTTAATATGATTTCATGCTTATCATAATTATCACATTCTACATCTATACATTTTGATATGTGGATAGTTTTAACGTTATTTTTTTTAAGTTGAGCTATTTTATGTTTCCAATTTTCAGAAGTTGTCATAGTATCATAACAACCAGAACAATAAAAGAAGCTACTTAAATCTTCTTTATTATCTCCATATATTTTAAATGCATCTGTAGAGTTATTGTAAGCTTTAAAGCAGCCTGTTCCTGAACATTTATTCATAAGTTTTCTACAAGCCATTATAGCTATAGCCATATTATCATTCCTTTTTATTAATTTATTTTAAAAGTTATATACATAGGAGTCGTATCTTTATGTATAATTGAATCTACTTCATAAACATCTTTTATTAGTTCTTTTGTAAGAATTTCCTCGGGTTTTCCGGAACTTACAATATTGCCATTATGCATAACATATAGCTTATCACAGTAAGCTGTAGCTAAATTTAAATCGTGAAGTGCTAAAACAACAGTTATATCTAGTGACTTTACTACGTTTAATATTTGTAGTTGATGTTTTATATCTAAATGATTAGTTGGTTCATCTAATATAAGTAAATCTACTTTTTGTGCTAGTACACGTGCTAAAAGAACTCTTTGTTTCTCACCACCTGATAATGTTGAAAAACTTCTATCGTAGTATTCTAACATATTTACTTTTTCTAATGAATCTTGAACAATTTTATAATCGTCAAGTGAATCACCTTCCAAGAAACTTTTGTGAGGAGTTCGTCCCATAAGAACTATATCTTTAACCTTTATATCAAATGATATATTATTAAATTGGCCAAGTACTCCAAGTTCTTTTGCTACATTTTTAGGAGACATACTTAATAAATCTTTACCGTTAAGATACATAACACCAGACTTTGGTTTATATATTCTATATATAGTTTTTAAAAGAGTGGATTTTCCACTTCCGTTAGGGCCTATAATTCCAACAAATTCATTTTTCCCTATATTAATAGATACATCTTTAACTATAGGTTTTCCATCTAATTCAACATTTAACTTTTCTGCATTTAGCTTCATCAATATTACCTCTCTCCAAAAGTATAAGTACGCTTTATCATTATATACATAAAGAAGGGTGCACCTATTATGGCTGTTATTATACCAATAGGCATTTCCATGTTCTTTAAAATTATACGGGCTAGAACGTCTGCCCATATTAAAAATATTGATCCAATTAACATAGACACAGGTAAATTTATTTTATGGTCAGTTCCAACTAAACTTCTTGTAATGTGTGGTATTACAAGTCCGATAAAACCAATGATACCACAGCTAGCAACTAATACACCTGTAAGTATTGATACTATAATTAAATAAATCTTTCTATATTTATGGAGGTCTATTCCAAGTGTTATTGCAGATTCATCACCAAGTAACATTGCATTTAATACTCTAAATTGTGTTACAAAAAATAATGTAGCAATAGTTACTGTTATAAATGGTACTAATAAAGTTTCCCATGTGCCAGAAACTAAGCTTCCCATAGTCCAGTCAGCTGCAATACGAGCTTGACCGTTATCATTAGTCATATATATTAATAAACTAGAAAATGCTGAACATATTAGATTGACAACAATACCAGATAAAATTAACTTAACAGGCGTTATTCTTCCACCTATACTTGAAAGTCTAAATACCATCATAGATGCAATTAAAGCTCCTAAAAAAGCACAAAATGATACTGAAAAATAATTACTTGATATTGAGACAATACTAGGTGCCATAAGCATTGCAAAGGTTGCACCTAATGTTCCACCAGATGATATACCTAATATATATGGATCAGCTAATGGGTTTTGCACAGTTCCTTGCATAATAACTCCACCTAATGCAAGTCCCATACCAACTATTGAAGCAAGTAGAACTCTTGGAAATCTAATTTGCCATACAATATCAATAAAGGATGGATCTATATTATTTTCAATACCTGAAATCCCAAGGGCTTTATGAGTAATTATTGTATATACATCATAAGCTGGTATTTTAACAGCGCCAATAGAAACTGCCAATATTATACTTACGAGGAGTAGTATAATTAAACCAATGACAATAACAAAATTTTTTCTAAATAAATTCATTTAAATCATCTCTCACTTAGTTATTTGTAAAGCTCAGGGTATAATTCTTTAGAATATTGTTCTACAGCATCAATTACACGTACACCACCTGCCCATGTTTCTGCAAGGCCGGTTACAATAATATTATTATTCTTAACTGCAGTTACATTTTTAAGTGCTTTATTATCAGTAAATACTTTTGATAAGTCTTTAGTATTACTTTCTTTTCCATCACCAGAGTGAATATATATAATAGCATCTGGATTAGCTGCGACTATTCCTTCTGTACTCATAGTGCCGGATTTTTCTTCAATATTTATTGCCCCAGCTTTTTCTACCATATTACTAACTAAATCATTCTTTCCATATACTCTAAATTGACCATCTTTACTTTCTTCTAATATTAAAACTTTTTTCTTTTCTTTTAATTTAGAAGTTTTATCTTCTATAGTATTTAGTCTAGTTTTTATATTATTTACATACTCGTTTGTTTTATCTTGTATATTAAAGATTGTCCCTATATCATTTATATCTTTATATAAATTATCTACAGTGTAATTACCAACAGTCTTTACTGTGTTTCTTTGAACAAGAGTATTAATACCTCTATTATGCCATTCATTTACATCTCCTAAAACTTTAGGTGCAAAAACACTTTTCCATCCGAATATTAAGTCAGGTTTCATTTCTAAAACTTGTTCTTTAGTTGGATATTTATCTGATAAAACCTTTACTTTGCTATATTGGTCTTTTAATCTATCTAAAATTGGGTTATCAAGATAGCAAGTACCAACTAGTTTATCACCTAATCCTAAATCAAGCATAAGTTCAGTAGCTGTTTGATTTGTAGTTACTACTCTTTCAGGTGCTTTTTTGAATGTTTCTTTTATTTCTTTTCCTTCATTGTTATAAGTTGTTATTGTAACTGGATAATGAGAATTCCCATTATCTTTACTGTCTGAAGTATTAGTATCTTCTTTTGCTTGATCATTTTTATTATTTCCTCCACAAGCAACTAGTGACATTGTTAAAGTTAAAGCTATAAGTACTAATATTAATTTTTTGAATCCTTTATTTTTCATATGTTTTCATCCTTTCGATTATAAATTTAAAATAAAAAAGACTCTTTAACTACTAGTAGTTAAAGAGTCATAAATATACA
Organism: Clostridium sp.; assembly: GCF_036643715.1. Taxonomy (GTDB): domain Bacteria; phylum Bacillota; class Clostridia; order Clostridiales; family Clostridiaceae; genus Clostridium. Next base: position 3,396 of record NZ_JAVXRL010000087.1, read on the forward strand.
TATAAAAGTTTAAGTATAAAAAATGACATCTCTCTATGCTCCGTAGAGATACTTCTAGAAAAAATAGGCAGGTCTTCTGACTTAAGTATCAACATTTTTTAAAAACCTTCCCATATTAATATAGTGGCACAACTTTTAAAAAACTACTCTATTACAGCGGCGGGACCGTGTGGGGATTTCACCCATTACTTCCCTTTTAATCAAAATATATAGTCAATATATATCTGAACCTATTTCTTATTTATATTAATTTGTAAATATTCAGGTTTATGTTAACATACATTAAATCTGAATGTCAATGAATATACATATTCAAAAAAGTTCCATTAAATGGTATGATATTTTAAAAGGAGGAGTTTGATTAATGATATATTTATACATAATTGTTGGAATAATTTTGATTGTTATTAGTTATATTTATGAATATTTTAAAAAAGTAAAAAAGATGAAAGAGAATATTAAAGAGTCTTATGGGAAAAAGGTAAACATAAAGAAAAATAAAACTGATACTAAATATGCTTCAAATTATTTTAAAAACTATAAAGATGATATGGACTATTATGTTGATGATATTACGTGGAATGATCTTAGCATGGATGAGTTTTTCTTATCTATAAATAATACAAGGACATCTATCGGTGATGAATTTCTTTATTCAATTTTTAGAAACTTATGCTTTGAAGTGAGTGAGCTTAAAATTAGAGACAGTTTAATTGAATTCTTTAGAGGGAATTGTGAAGATAGATTTAAGATTCAATTGATATTAGCTAAATATGGTAAAAATGAAAGTGCAAATGTATCTTTTTATTTTAAAAATCCAAAAGAAGTTCCTAAAAGTAGAATAGTATTACTAAGATTTCTTCAAATAATACCATTTATATTTATGTTTGCAGCTTTTTTATTACCACCATTAGCTTTAGTAGCGCTTATATGTTTAGGATTTAATATGTGGATACACTCAAGACTTAAAAAATATAAAGGCTATGAAGTTGATGATTACATGTATTTACTTGGAATGACTAATGTAGCTAGAAAAATATATTCACTTAACTTAAATGAAATTAATTCGAAATTTCCAAATATAAAAGAAAATTTACATAATATAAAACATGTAAAAAATACTTTTATTGATAATTCACCAATGGAAACTAGGGGAGAGACTGGTATCCTTTCTGAGTATATGAATATGTTTTTACTTAAAGATGTAATTAAATATGAAAAGATTTGCAAAGTAGTAATGAATCATCCAAAAGATTTCGAAGAGATTTTTAAATACATAGGGTTAATAGATTCTATGATTGCAGTAGCTTCATATAGAGAGGCTGTTTTAGATTGCTGCATACCAACATTTGTAAAAGATAATAAATTTAAGTTTACTGAAATTTACCATCCATTTATAAATGATCCTATAACTAATGATTGTGATATTAAAAGGTCTATCCTTATAACTGGATCTAATGCATCAGGCAAATCAACTTTTTTAAAGACTGTAGCATTAAATGCAATAACAGCACAAAGTATTTATACTGTTTTCGCTAAAGAGTACGAAAGTGATTTTTTTAGAGTGTATAGCTCAATGGCACTTAAAGATAGTATATTTACTAAGGAAAGTTATTATATGGTAGAGATAAAATCATTAAAACGAATAATTGACTCTATTGAAGGAAAATTTAAAGTACTTTGTTTTGTAGATGAAATATTGCGTGGAACAAATACTGTAGAAAGAATTGCAGCTTCTTCAGAAGTATTAAACTATTTCTCAACAAGTAATAACTGTATTTGTATTGCAGCAACACATGATATTGAACTTACTCATATATTAGAAAAGTGTTTTGATAATTATCATTTCCAAGAAGAAATTGAAAGTGATGACATAAAATTTGATTACAAAATTTATAAAGGAAGATCAGAAACTAGAAATGCTATAAAAATACTTGAAATAATAGGTTATGAAAATGATATAGTAAAAAGAGCTGAGAAACTAGCTGAAGACTTCATAGAAACAGGAGTTTGGAAAGAATTTTAATTAAAGTATTTTAAAAAAATGAAAAAAATTCTAAAAATTTCTAGAAAAAACTTGCTTATTAGAGTAATACCTGTTACTATAGATATTGTAGCAATACAAAAAAATAAATTGATTAAAGATAATTAGATTATAACTTTCTCCTTTTAGAGAATTTATAACTTGAATTAAGTCTTTAAACAGGAGGAATTAGAATGGATAAAACATTAGTATGTAAAGATTGCGGTAAGGAATTCATCTTCTCAGAAGGAGAACAAGCTTTCTACAAAGAAAAAGGATTCGATAACGAACCAGTAAGATGCCCAGATTGCAGAAGAGCAAGAAAGCAAGAAAGAAACAACAGATAGTAGTTTCTTTTAAATAAAGGATGTAGTGTAAACTACATCCTTTTAATTTTGTAAAAAATACGTTTATATATAATTTAAGTTAAAATCTTATTAATAATTTTATTAATAATTTTATTAAAGTTTATAATAAAAAAAACTTGATTATTGTTCATAT
>NZ_JAVXRL010000088.1:0-5590 GCF_036643715.1 Clostridium sp.
TATTAGAAGAATTTGAAAATAGTGAAATATATATAATAGATTCAAGAAGTAATTGCATGCAGACAGGATATGCAGTTATTGAGGCTGCAAAAGCTGCAAAGGAATCTCTTTGTATAGAAGACGTTTTAAATAGAGTAAATAATGTAATAGAGAATAGTAAATTTTTATTCATGCCAGAAACTTTAAAATATTTAAAAAAGGGCGGAAGAATTGGAAGTGCAGCTGCACTTTTTGGAAGTATGTTAAAAATTGTTCCAATACTTACAGTTGAAGATGGAAAAACAACAGTCTTTAATAAAGTTAGAACAAGAAGAAAAGCGATAAATACTATTATTGATTCAGTAATTTCAGATATTAAAAGTAATGGTGTGTTAGGAATAACTGTTCATCATATTAATTGTGAAAAAGAAGGAAAAATTTTAAGAGAAGAATTGAAAAAAAGACTTAATGAAGAGGGTATTGAAACTGAAATATTATTAGAGTCAATAGGACCTATAATAGGACTTCATGTAGGTCCGGGAAGTATAGGAATTGCATATTATACTAAAAATTAAACATAAGTGAGGGAATAATGACGAGAATTTTTAAAATGGACAAAGCTTTTTATAAAAAAGCATTAGTAATAGCATTACCAATAGTAATACAAAACTTTATTACATCATCACTTAATATTGTAGATACAATGATGATTGGAAAACTTGGAGAGAATGAAATTGCAGCAGTTGGTATTGCAAATCAATATTTCTTTCTTTTAAATATTTTGATAATGGGATTATTTAGCGGTATAGGAATATTTATATCTCAATATTTTGGTAAAAAAGATGATAAAAATATAAAAAAATTAGTTGGGATAGGACTTATAGCTGCCATTGTAGTTGGAGGTATATTTACATTAATAGCACAAGTAGCACCAGAAGGTATAATAAGTATTTTCAATAAAGATGGACAGGTTATAAAATTAGGAGCAGAATATTTAGTTATAGTTTCGATAAGTTATATATTTACTGCAATAACATTTAATTATGGTATTGCATCAAGATGCATTGAAAAGACAGCAGTACCAATGGTTGCAAGTTCAATTGCACTACTTACAAATACTGTTTTAAATTACTGTCTTATATTTGGTAACTTCGGAATGCCAAAACTTGGTGTTGAAGGAGCGGCAATTGCAACTTTAATAGCAAGAGTTATAGAATTTATAATAATGGTTGGATACGTTTATTATAGCAAAAACATGCTTGCAGCTAATGTAAAAGAATTATTTTCTTTTGACTTTTCTTTTGCAAAGAGAATATGGATTACGATATTACCTGTATTATTAAATGAGGCATGTTGGGGACTAGGCTCTGTAATGTATAACGTTATTTACGGAAGAATAGGAACTCAAGCGATTGCATCAGTACAGATAGCAACAACTATTAATAACTTATTTATGGTTGTTATATTTGGTATAGGTAACGCAGCACTTGTAATGGTTGGAGCTAAAGTTGGAAAAGGTGAATATGATAAGGCAAAGGAATACGGTAAAAACTTCCTTGTTATTGGAACTGTTATCGGAATTATTATTGCAGTTTCACTATCACTTTCAGCAAATGCAGTAGTATCAATATATGATGTATCAGAGCAAGTTAAAGTGTGGTCTAAGTTAATACTTTATGTAACTTCACTTGTAATGATAGTTAGAGTGTATAACATAATAGCAATTGTTGGAGTTTTAAGAGGTGGGGGAGATGTTAAAGTATCTTTCTTAATAGAAGGTATAACAATGTGGTGTATTGGAGTTCCTTTAGCACTAGTTGGTGCCTTTGTATTTAATCTTCCAGTGTACTTAGTTTATGCACTATGTACTTTTGAAGAAATAACAAAAGCAGTTGCATGCTTTAAAAGAATGAGATCAAATAAGTGGATAAAGAACTTAGTAGCATAAGTTATGGGGGAATAGAGGGGTTATGGAAAATTTAATATTATATATTATATCTATATTTTTTATTATTGGGGCAGTAGATTATATAATAGGAAATAAACTTAATTTAGGAAATTACTTTGAAAGTGGAATAAAAACAATGGGACCACTTGCAATATCAATGGTTGGGATAATATCATTAACACCAGTTATTACAGAGGGACTAGAATTATTTCTAGTTCCTTTATCTAAAAGTATTGGTATAGATCCATCTATATTTATATCAAGTATTATAGCAATTGATATGGGAGCTTTTAATGTATCTCAAAATATTGCAGTTAATGATAGTATGGTACACTTTGCGGGTGTATTAATGGCATCCACTCTTGGGTGTACACTTAGCTTTACTCTTCCTTTAGCACTTGGAATAGTGAGAAAGGATAGTAGAAAAGAGCTATTTACTGGAATTGTATTTGGAATTATAACGTTGCCAATAGGATTATTTTTTGGTGGATTGATGCTTAAAATACCTGCGAAGTTAATTATAATTAATTTATTGCCTATAATTATAATTGCACTAATATTAAGCTTTGGTATTTTTTATTCAAGTAATATTACAATAAGTATATTAAATGTATTTGGAAAAGGAATAGTAATTATAAGCATTATAGGAATTGCAATTCAAGGATTCCAATCAATTAGTGGAATAGTTATAATGGACAATTTAATGCCGTTAGATGAAACTTTAAATATAGTTGGAAGAATAGCAATATTCTTAGGCGGAGCTTACGTATTACTTGAAGTAATAAAGAGAATATTAAAAAGTAAGCTTAAAGGGATTAGTAAAAAATTTGATATAAGTGAAAATTCAATAGTAGCATTTATTGGAAGCTTAGCATCTGCAATAGTTGTATTTTCAACTTTTGAAGAATTAGATAGTAAAGGTAAAATATTATGTACAGCATTTTCGGTTGGAGGTGCTTATGTTCTTGGTGGTCAGCTTGGTTTTGTAGCTAGTGAATCGAAAGAGATAACATTAATATATATTACAACAAAATTAATATGTGGATTTTTAGCAGTAATAATAGGTATAATTTATATAAAGAGAAAAAACAAAGTATTAATTAAAGCGAAGAGGACTGATTAGATGAAGTGGAATTTTAAAGCGATAATTATATTTGTAGTTGTAGTATTTTTATCAATACTAGCTATAAATCATTTTGGTCAAGATAGAAATAAGGTTGTAAGTGGAAATATAACTATATGGGGAGATGAATATACATACTCTTATATAAAAGAAGCAGCAGAGAAATTTGAAGAATCTAATAAAAAAGTTAATATTGAAGTAGTAAATGTAAGTAGTAAAGATTATTTCGATAAATTAATTAATACTAATAAAAAAGATTTACCTAATATAGTTCAATTAAATAGTAATGATTTAACTAAAGTTATCGATAAACATACTATACAGGTGGCTAATGAAGGAAGTTTAGTTAACACTTATAAAATGAATTTCCCAGAAAGTAGAATTAAAGAAGTAACTATAGATGATCAAATAGTTGCAATACCAGCTACTAGTAATCCTTTAGTGTTGTATTTAAGAGAAGATGTACTGAAGGAATATGGATATACAAATTCTGATATAAATACTTGGGATGATTTGATAAAGGTATCTAAAGATATATATAAGAAAAGTAAAGGCAAGTATAAAGGATTAAGTGCTGTAGGTAAGGATCTTAATGATTTAGAATCATTACTTATAATGCAAAACATGGAATATGGAACTAGTAAAGATAAGACAGAGGATGCTGTAAAAGATAATATAAAGAAACTTAGAGATGAAAATGTATTAACTAAAACATCAAATGATGGATACTTTGGTGCTATTTCATCAATTAATGGTATGAAACAATTTATGAGCCTTGATGTAAAGTGTGCATGGACTGCTAATAATGCCCCAGCAAGCAAAATTGGTGGCAATAGGTTTTATGTTTCAGAAGGTGAGAATTTTGCAGTATTAAATAGTGATGGAAGCAATATAAAACTAATAAATACATTTTTAGAATCTGTAACAAATAATACTGATTTAGCATTAAAATATGCTAAGGAAGGTGAATTCTTCCCAAGCTATCTTTACACATATAAGAGCACAGAAATAGAAAAAGAAGTTAAAAATTTCGAAGGAAAGAGCCCTCTTGTTGTTATGAGTAACATATACAAGAAAGCTCCTGAAATTGAACAGTATGATGATTATATAAAGATTAAGGAAGATCTATTAAAGAGTGGTATCTAAAATGCTTTTATAAGCGTCTAAGGTATTTTGTGCAGTTTGCCTCCATGAAAATTGGAGGCTTCTTTTATATCCATATTCACTTAATTCTTCTCTTAAAGAATCATTGCTTAAAACTTCATATAATGAATTACTTAATTCACCTTCAATATTTGGATTTATTAAAATTGCTGAATCTTTAGTCACTTCAGGTATAGATGTAACATTAGATGTTATAACGCAAGTTCTACAGCTCATAGCTTCTAATGGAGGGAGTCCAAAGCCCTCGTAGTATGAAGGATATACAAATACATCAGCACCATTATAAAGTATAGGTAAGTCGCTGTTATCTAAAAAGCCAGTAAAAATAACTTTATCTTCTAAATTAAGTTTTTCAACATATTGTTTTAAACTTATTCCCTCATCTTTTAATGAACCACCAAGTAAAAGTTTGTAGTCTTTATTTAAACTTTTATAAACTTTAGAAAAAGCATCAATTATTCCTTTAACATTCTTTCTAGAACTGAAGCCTCCTATATATAAAATATAAGGACAATCAAAGTTAAATCTTTTATTAATTACATCTCTACAAATATTCTTATCCATTGGCTTGAATTCATAATTTGCAGAAAGTGGAGTTACGAAAATTTTATCTTCTGGATATCCTTTGAAAAATCTTAAAATATCTCTCTTTGAATATTCTGAAACAGTAAGAATTCCTTTTGACTTATCTATTATATTTGGCATATCTCTTAAAAATCTTTTTAAATAACCAGGTCCAACAGTTTCAGGCATTATATAAGGTATTAAGTCGTGAATGGTAACTACTGTATTTACATCATAATCAAAGGGGAATCCGATACCATTTTGAGGAATATGATATAACTCGATTTCTTTTTCTTTAATTAAATTTGGAATATAGTGATTTTCAAAAAAACTACCATGTCTGCCAGAACATAAAGTTAGATTCGTATTATCTTTTAAAAATTGTTCTTTACATTTACCGGTCCAAATTAGATTAAAAACATCTTCTTTATTTATGTTTATCATTTCTGAAATAAGATTTTTAGTATAAGTACCTATTCCTGTACCTTCGTGCAAGTTTACACTTCTAGCATCTATGCAGATTTTCATTATAACACCTCAAATCACACTCTATATTATAAAATATTATATAAAGCATTTTTTGTGAATGAAATCACATTAAATTAAAAAAATTCATATAATAAAAATAAACAATTGCTGTGGGAGTAATATATGGATAAAGAAAAAATAAAAATAGATATAGAAAGAGAATATGGAGTAGAAGTTAAAACAATTGAAAAGGTAAAAAACACGTATAAGATAAATGGAAATGAGGGATATTGTTTAAAAGTTTCACAATATAAATTCCCTCATTTTTATTTTATTTTATCTTC
>NZ_JAVXRL010000089.1:0-5325 GCF_036643715.1 Clostridium sp.
AACATAAATATAAATAACCATATAGAAGGTAATGAGCAATCATTATTACTTCATAATAAATGTGATGTTATAGTAGGATGCAATATAATACATGATGTAGATTTATCATCAAATTATATAGGTAGAGACAAGCTTATACTTGTGGGAACTGAGGAGGCTAAAGACACTAAAATAGATAGTTTATCTATTGCATTTTTAAATGATAAGCTAACTCCTTGTTCAAAAGAGATTGAGAAATTAGATCAATCTAAAATATCATTAAAAACTAATTCATTAAGTACAATAAGAGAATATTTAATGAATTCAAACACAGCAGCAATAGTACCAATGATTGCTGTTAGAAAAGATTTAGAGAAAGGAACTCTATTTGATTTAGGATGTAAGGAATATGAAAAGTCCTATGATCTTTTTATTACTCATAAAAAAAATATAGAGAATCCTTTAAAGAAAAAGGTTAACTTATTTAAAAAGGAATTAGAAAGAATTTTAAATAAAGAAGGATTTAAACTTGTAATATAAAAGGGGGATTTATGAATTTAAAGGCATATGTAAGTTTTGTTGAATTACTTACAAAAATAGCAAGTGTAATACCATTTATTATTGGGGTTACATATAGCTTATACAGATATGGAGAATTAAATTTAATAAATATGATTCTGATGTTTACTTCAATGATAACATTCGATATGGCAACTACTGCAATTAATAATTATTGTGATTATAAAAATGAATTAGAACATTTAAGTGGTGATTATAAAGGTAAAAATCCTATGTTTCAATATGGGATTTCTAAAAAAATAGCTTTAGTTACTATAGGTGTATTGCTAAGTACAGCAACTTTACTAGGAATAGTATTAACTTTAAGGACAAACATTCTTGTACTTTTAATAGGTGCTATATGTTTCTTTGTAGGAATATTTTATACATTTGGCCCAATACCCATTTCTAGGATGCCTCTTGGAGAAGCTTTTTCAGGAGTTTTTATGGGATTATTCATTACATTTTTAACTATATATGTTAATATTATTGATTATAATTTTTTTGGAATATATTTAGATGGACCAAATATTGTGGGGAACTTTAATATAGTTGAAGGAATAAGTATATTTATTATTTCAATACCGCTTATAACAGGTATATCTAATATAATGCTATCAAATAATATATGTGATTTAGAGGATGATATAGAAGTTAAGAGGTTTACACTTCCATATTATATAGGTAAAAGAAGAGCTATTATATTATATAAATTATTGTACTATATAGGATATTTAGCAATTATAACAGGGGTAATAATTAAAATATTACCAGTAACTGCATTGTTATCACTTTTAACTTTGATTATATTGAACAAAAATATTAAATTATTTGAAGAAAAACAAATAAAGTCTGAGACATTTGTTCTTTCCGTAAAAAATTTTGCATTAAGTAGTTTTGTATATGTAGTTACTATAATTATAGGGACTATATTAACATAAGTATAGTTATATAAAATTTTTATAATGAATTCGAAAAAATTATGACTAAGTAGTATTTAGTTTTTGAAAAAGAATAGTGTAAATGGCTTAAATAAAGGGATATAGAACATACGAAGAATTAATTTTATTATCAAAACTATTGAAATTAAGTAATAAAACATAGTAGACAGTTATAATTATTAACTATAGAATAAACATGCAAAATAAATGAAATGAGGTAATTATATGACGACTAAAATAGTTATTTTAGGTGCTGGCTATGCAGGTGTACATGCAGCAAAAAAGTTATCAAAAAAGTATAAAAAAAATGATGAGGTAGAGATTACTTTAATTGATAAGAATCCTTACCATACTTTAATGACTGAGTTACATGAAGTGGCTGGGGGAAGAGTTCCAGAAGAATCAGTAAAAATTGAACTTTCAAGAATATTTCACAGAACAAAGGTTAATGTTGTTGTCGACTATATAGAAAATGTAGACAGTGAAAATAATGTAGTTAAGACAAAACAAGGTGAGTTTCAATATGATTATTTAATTATTGGAACAGGAAGTGAGCCAGCATTCTTTGGAGTTCCAGGAGTAAAGGAAAATGGATTCACTTTATGGTCACTTGAAGATGCACTTAAAATTAAAGCTCACATAAAAGACAGAGTTAAAGAAGCATCATATGAGAGAAATGCTGAAATAAGAAAGAGAATGCTTACATTTGTAGTTGCAGGATCTGGATTTACCGGTATTGAAATGGCTGGAGAGTTACTTGAATGGAAGACTACTTTAGCAAGAGAGTATAGAGTAGATGAAAAAGAAATTAATATATTAGTAGTTGAAGCAATGTCAACAATATTAAATATGCTAGATAGAAAACAAGCTGATAAAGCTGAAAAGTATATGAAAAAACATGGAGTTGAAATTTTAAAAGATTCTCCAATTGTAGAAGTAACAAAAAACACTATAAAATTAAAGAGTGGTAAAGTAATTCCTACAGAAACTTTAATTTGGACTTGTGGAGTACAAGCTAATCAAGATTTAAATGAAATTGGACTTGAAAAAGGAAGAGCTGGAAGATATACTGCTAATAAGTATATGCAAGCAGACGGAAAAGAAAATATATATGTTGTTGGAGATATTTCTTATGTTGAAGAAGAACAAGGAAAGGGTAATCCACAAATAGTTGAAGCAGCAGAACAAACAGCAGTAACAGCAGTAAAGAATATAATAGCTTCAATGGAAAATAAAGAAAAGGTTGAATTTAAGTCAAACTATCATGGATTCATGGTATCTATCGGTGGAAGATATGCAGTAGCTAATTTAATGGGAATGAAATTATCAGGATTTTTTGCAATGGTTATGAAACACCTTATAAATATGGTTTATTTATTTAGTGTTAACGATGTACATGCTGTATATAATTACCTTCAACATGAATTCTTTGCTATGAAAGAAAGAAGATGTATAATGAGAGGTCATTTATCATCTAGAGGAAATAGATTATGGCTTGTTCCCCTAAGAGTATATATAGGTTTTTTATGGCTTATAGAAGGACTTAAGAAATTAGTTGGAGAAGAAACATGGGCTAACGCCTTTGATTCAGCTTCAAAAGCTTCAGATGCAGCAGGTGGAAGTATTGGTGCATATGTAGATGGATTAAGTAGCAACTTAACAGTTGGTTGGGATAGCTGGATGAAGATGGGAAATGTTAAAATGCCATTTACATGGCTTCAAGATACTGTTTCAGGAGCTTCACAGGCAGCAGAAGGAGCAGCAACTAACATGCCAACTCCTATATTTGAAAGTATGCCTAAATTTTATGAATCAATAATGGAAATTTTTATGCCAAATCCTGAAATAGCAGTTTGGTTCCAAAGAATAGTTGTATTAACTGAAATAGCAATTGGCTTATGCTTAATAGCTGGATTATTTACATTCTTAGCATCAGCTGCATCAGCATTTATGACAGTTAACTTCATATTCTCAGCAATGGCGGGATTTGAAATCTTATGGTTTACATTTGGGAGTATTGCATTAATGTGTGGAGCTGGAAGAACTTTTGGTCTAGACTATTATGTAATGCCTTGGATTAATAAGATTACACATAATTTCTGGATGGGAAAAAGAGAACCTATATATGAAATACATGGTGGAAATAAATAAAACTAAAAATAAAAGGGAATGTATCAAATTACTTTTGATACATCCCTTTAACTATCTAAAGATGGAAACGAGGGGATGAATATGAGTAAATTTTGGAGCAATTACCCTATAATTGATAAAGAAATTGAAAAAGTAAAATTACAAATAAGTAAAAATGCTAAATGTAAAGATAAGATTATAGAAAAGAGCATTTTAGAATTATTAAATTCTGGTGGAAAGATGTTAAGACCAGCATTTACTGTTATAGCTTCAAAATTTGGAGAATATAATGAGGAAAGAGTAACAGCTTTAGCAGCTGTAGTCGAAATGTTCCATATGGCAACTTTAGTTCATGATGATGTTATTGATGATGCTGAACTTAGGCGTGGAAAAGAAACTGTACAAGCTAAGTACGGTAAAAATTATGCAGTTTACATAGGTGATTATCTTTTTTGTTTATGTTTTAGAACATTAGCTACAACATCTTCTATAGAAAGAGGGGTTGATGTTGATACTAAGGTTATGTCAAGAATATGTCTTGGAGAAGTAGAACAGTTAAACTCAAGATTTAAAAAAGATGTTTCAGTTAAAGAGTATTTAAAAAGAATATCTGGGAAGACCGCTGAATTATTTTCATTAAGTCTTTATATTGGTGCTGCAGAAAGCTCATGTGACAAAAAAACATGTAGATTATTTTGGGAGATTGGACATAATATAGGGATGGCATTTCAAATAATAGATGATGTATTAGATTATATTGGAACAGATGAAGAAATAGGTAAGAAATCAGGTAATGATTTAAAAGATGGTATATATACTTTACCTTTGATACTTGCAATGAAGAATGATCCTGAAAGATTTAATATTCTTCTTAATAAAGATAAATATGGAGAAGCTGATACAAATAATATAATAAATCTAGTAAAAGAAAATGATGGGATAGAATCTTCAATAAAGATTGCAGAGAAGTATTCTAAAAAAGCATTTAGAGATATTGAAAAGTTACCTAATAATGAGTATAAATATATTCTTATGGAAGTAACTAAAAAACTTCTTCAAAGAAAATATTAGAAGTAAACAAAAGTCGCTGTATTAAGTGGCTTTTTTTATTTTAAAGGTTACTTAAAAGTAACTTAACTTACTAAAAAGTGCGTACTTTTTATTTATTTGAATAGAATATATACTAAGTTACAAGGGATTTAGGAAATATATTTAGGAGGAATAAAAAAATGAAAACACTTTTTGATAAAACAAAACTTTCAACTATGGATATGAAAAATAGATTTATTAGAGGAGCCTTATGGGAAGCTTTAGCAGATGAAAAAGGTCATATGACTAAGGAGTTAGCCTTAATTTATAAAGAATTAGCAAGAGGTGGAGCTTCCACCCTTATAACTGGATATGCTTTTGTAACTGAAGATGAACAGCCAAATCCTGGGATGATGGGTATATATAATGACTCATTTATAGAAGAATATAAAAAATTCACTAATACTATTCATAAATATAATACTAATATAATTATGCAAATAGTTTATGGTGGATTTATGACAGATTTTAATGTAGGAGAACGGGTAATATTTGGACCATCGACTATGGAGAATGAAGTTACAAAAACATGGGCAAGAGAAATAACAAAAGATGAGATTAAAACTTTAGTTAAAGCATATGCTGATGCAGCATTAAGAGTTAAAAAATCAGGATTTGATGGTGTAGA
>NZ_JAVXRL010000090.1:0-4486 GCF_036643715.1 Clostridium sp.
TTATTCCATTTTACTAACTGTATATCCCTTATCTTCCATCATCTTAACTATTCCATCATCCCCAAAGAAGTGAAGGGCTCCAACTGCTATAGTATAAGTTTTATCTTCCTTAAAATACTCTTCCATCTTCTTAACCATGTTCTCATTTCTATCTTTAATCATAAGATCATAACTTTCTGGATTAGTTTTTTGAGTCTTTATAGCCTCTTCCATAACTGTAGTGTCACCTTTTGCATAACCTTCCATAAGTCCTTTCGAGTAATCTATAATATCTTTTCCACTTTCAATGAACTTACCTTCCTTATGTTCATCTAATAATTGCTTTAATGCATTTATTCCATTTACCTTATCTAATAAATCCATTTGGAAATCCATTGTCTCTAATTGAATAACTTTCTTTGTATCCTTTAAGCTTTTTTCAATTAACATATCATCAAAAGTTTCCATTGTTAAATCTGCTTTACTATATAATACAGCTTGTAAATTATTTACTATTATATGAGACTTTAAAACTTTAAGCTTCTCATAATCTACTTCAATTTCCTTGCATATTGACTTTAAACTTTCTATTTGTTTGTCACTAAGCTCGTCCTCAACTGATTTAGTACCAGTATAAACTCCATCAGCATTCGCCTTCAATATTTCATCTTGTGATGGATTTATTTCTACTGCTAATACATCAGTATTTTCCACAATATTATTTACTACTGATGAAAAATACTCATAATCTGTATTTATTGGATGCATCGTCCCTATTAGATACATTGATTTATCATCTTTCTTTACTTCCCATTGAAAACCTTTAGCTTCTGGCTTTGTATCTACCTTCTTTTCTTTACTACATCCAACTAATAAAGTAGTAAAAAATGTTCCAACTACAAGTGCTGAAGCTATCATTCTTCTTTTCTTCTTACTTAACATGTCCCACGCACTCTCCCTATCTATTTTTTTATAATAAACCCCAAATTTATTATAACATATTCTTCCATTTATCATAATATAATAATATATATATAATTTGATTTTATTTCTAATTTATAGTATAATTTATTTGAATATTCAGATAATTTATAGTAGCAGGCAGTTACTAGCTTTTTAGAACTGACCTCCGCTTACTATTCCAATATTTGTTAAGAAAGCCTTAGACTCATCAATGAGCCTTAAGGCTTTTTTCAATATTATTTAATTTTACAAATCATCTCAACATGAGGAATTCCAGCTTCCTCATAAGGCTCTGAACATACTGTAAATCCAACTTCTTCATAAAGGCTCTTTACATATTGTTGTGCTGATAACTTCAATATGTCATCATCAAAGTTTTCTTTAACATATTTTATAGCTGCCCTTAACATAATTTGTGCTATACCTTTTCTTCTGAACTCTTTAGTTATAAGCACTCTTCCTATTGCAGGTGCATCATCATACTCTAATCCTTTAGGTAATATTCTAAGATACCCTACAAATTTTTCCCCTTCTTCTACATAAAGGTGAATACTTTTTTCATCTCTATTATCAAACTCATTTTCACATGTTATCTTCTGCTCACATACGAAAACTTCAAATCTTTCTCTAGAAATTGTGTATAACTCCTTTGTAGTAAGCTCATTGAATTTCTTTATTGTTAATCTCATATATTCCCCACCTTTATCTTTATCGTATTTGTCCATTTCCATATATTATATATTTAATTGTTGTAAGCTCCTTAAGTCCCATAGGTCCTCTTGCATGAAGCTTTTGAGTACTTATACCAATTTCTGCTCCAAATCCAAATTCTGAACCATCAGTAAATCTAGTTGATGCATTTACGTAAACTGCTGCTGCATCAATTCTTTGCATAAACTTTTGTGAGTTCTCATAACTTTTTGTAACTATAGCTTCTGAGTGCCCTGTATTATATTTATTAATATGACTTATTGCTTCATCAATATTTTTAACTATTTTAATACTCATTATATAATCTAAAAATTCTGTATAGAAATCTTCCTCTGTAGCTTTATCCATATCTTTTATTATTTCTAAAGCTTTATCATCACCTTTTAAAAGAACTCCCTTTTCTCTTAAAGCAGCAACTATTACAGGAAGTGCTTCCTTTGCTATATCTTCATGTATAACTAGACTTTCAGCTGCATTACATACTGCTGGTCTTGATGTCTTCGCATTTACTACAATATCTTTTGCCATATTAATATCACAGTCTGAATCAATATATATATGGCAATTTCCTGTACCAGTCTCTATTACTGGAACTGTAGCATTTTTAACTACTGCCTTAATAAGGCCAGCACCACCTCTTGGAATTAATACATCTATATAATCATTTAATTTCATCATCTCTGTTGCAACTTCCCTGCTTGTATCATAAACTAGTTGAACTGCATCTTCTGGAAGATTTGCTTCTTTAAGGCCTTCTCTTAAAGTTTCAATTATAGCTATATTTGAATTTATAGCTTCCTTTCCACCTCTTAGTATTACTGCATTTCCAGTCTTTAAGCAAAGTCCTGCCGCATCACAAGTTACATTTGGTCTTGCTTCATATATTATTCCTATCACACCCATTGGAACTCTTTTCTTACCTATTTGAAGTCCATTTGGTCTATTCCACATTCCAATTACTTCTCCAACTGGATCTTGAAGATTAATTACTTCTCTAAGTCCTGCTGCCATTCCTTCTATTCTTTCTTTATCTAATAGTAGTCTATCAAGCATAGCTTTACTTGTTCCCTTTTTAACTGCTTCTTGTAAGTCTTTCTCATTTTCTTTTATTATATAATCATTTTTTTCTATAAGCTTTTTTGCCATACATTCTAAAGCTTTATCTTTTTCAGTTGTGCTTAAATTACCTAAAATATATGATGCTTCCTTAGCTTTTTGACCTTTTAATATTAACTCACTCATATTTAATTCCCCTTTTCATCTTTTATAAATAATGTACCTATTTCTTCCCCATTTATTATATTTAGTAGTATACTTGGCTCTTTTCCATTTGCTAGTACCATATTAACTCCATACTTATTTGCTGTTTTTGCCGCTGTAAGCTTTGTAATCATTCCACCTGTTCCAAAGCTTGATCCAGCACCACCAGCTGCTTGCTCTAGTTCTTCTGTTATTTCACAAACTTCTGATAATAATTTTGCATCATCGTTCTCTCTTGGATCTTTATTATAAAATCCATCTATATCAGAAAGTATAATAAGAAGATCTGCACTACTAAGCCATGATACTATTGCAGATAGATTGTCATTATCTCCAAACTTTACTATATTCTCTATTTCGTCAATTGATACTGTATCATTTTCATTTACTATTGGAACTACGCCCATTTCAAGTAATGTGTTGAATGTATTGCATACATTATTTCTTATATGGTCATCTTCAACAACATCTCTAGTTAAAAGTACTTGGCCTACAGTATGACTGTACTCACCAAAGAATTTACTATATATATGCATGAGTTCACACTGCCCTATTGCAGCAACCGCTTGTTTTTCTCTAATACTTTGGGGTTTTTCTTTAAGCTTTAACTTGCTACTTCCAACACCGATAGCTCCTGATGTTACAAGTACAATTTCCTTGCCTGAGTTCATTAAATCTGAAATAACTCTAGCTAACTTTTCAATTCTAGTTAAATTAATATTTCCGTTCTCATAAGTTAGCGTAGATGTTCCTACCTTTATTACTATTCTCTTTGCTGCTTTTATTTCATTTCTATTGTTCATTTTGTACAACCCCTTGTATTAAATTATTTTTAAACTTATTTTATTATATCTTTTTATCTATTTCTTTGCCATATTCTTTTAACAATTCTCTATAATTGTGTATTTATGTTAATAAATGAATAATTCTATTACTTTGTAAATAATTAGAATATAATACATTAAAGTTCTTTGAAAGTCCGTTTTTTTGCGAAATGAGTTGTTATAATATTTATATAAAATACATTAGAAATTCCTTTTTGAATTTCTATTTTAGGAGGGTTTTGTAATATGAGCAAAGTAGAAAATGAAATCAAAAAAGTAGAAAAAGAAGTTAAGTTAGACAAGGAAGCTAAGAAGCTAGAAAAGAATGAAAAACATCATTCAGAAAAAGTTGAAAATTTAAAAAATAAGATTGAAGAAAAAGCTAAAGTAGATCTTCACGTTACTGATGAAAATAGTAAATGTTATAAAGAAGATGAAAAAGCTGCTGATAAGCTAGGAAAGAAAATGAATGAAGAATTCGATAAGGAATATAAGGAAGAAGAACATTCTGAAAAAGAATTCACTCATGAATTAGAAAAGCAAATGGAATCAGAAGTTAAAATGGAATCACAAAAAAAATAATTTTATAATATAAGGATAATACTAAAATATATGATATACTTTTTTAAAAAAAGAATAACTACCAAGTAGATATATAATGTCTATTTGGTAGTTATTTTTGTGTGTTAGAATATTATTTTGTGCTTTCTTTGTAGCTATTTACTGTTGATTCTACTTGCTTAATTGTA